>NZ_LMOY01000007.1:0-488943 GCF_001423685.1 Brevundimonas sp. Leaf168
GCGCTGAAGACAGGTTACGAGGACTGGACCCACTGGCTGCCGGCCGACCGTGCGGTGGCCATGCCCTGCACCCGGGTCGGCGATCCGACGCCCTATACCCAATCGACGGCCCTTGAGGCGGGATGGCGCTGGCGCATTCCGCTGCAGCACCGCACCGGCAACGGCTATGTCTATTGCAGCCCCTATATCTCGGACGATGAGGCCCAGGCCAGGCTGCGCGCCTCCCTGGACGGCGAGGCGATGGCCGAACCGAACTTCCTGCGCTTCACCACCGGTCGCCGAAAGAGGACCTGGAACAAGAACTGTCTGGCTTTGGGTCTGGCGTCGGGCTTCCTGGAACCGCTGGAATCGACCTCCATCCATCTGGTGCAGTCGGGCATATCAAAACTGCTGCTGCACTTCCCCGACACCGGCTTCGCCYAGGCCGATATCGACAACTACAACCGCATGATGCGGCTGGAGACCGAGCGCATCCGCGACTTCATCATCTTGCACTATCACGCCACGGCGCGCGACGACTCGCCTCTGTGGCGCCRCGTGCGGGCCATGCCGATTCCCGAGACGCTGAAGCAGAAGATGGACCAGTTCCGCAGCCGGGGCCGCATCTTCCGATATGAGGACGAGCTGTTTCAGGAGACAAGCTGGATCGCCGTGCTGCTCGGCCAGGGCGTCATTCCCGAGCGGCATGATCCGATCACGGAGACCATCCCTCTGGAGCAGGTCCAGCAATGGTTGCAGAAAATGAAGGCGATGATCCAGCAGGGCGTGGCGCGGATGCCGACCCACGAGGCCTTCATCGCCGCCAACTGCAAGGCGCCGCCGNCCGACAGCGGCGGCGGCGCGGGCATCCAGGCCGACATCAAGGCCGTGTCCAGCAATGGTTGCAGAAAATGAAGGCGATGATCCAGCAGGGCGTGGCGCGGATGCCGACCCACGAGGCCTTCATCGCCGCCAACTGCAAGGCGCCGCCGCTGCAACAAGGCGGCGACGCCTAGAGCGAAATCCTGGAGCCTGATTCACGGCGTCAGCGGAATCGCGAAGCGATCCCTCCTCGACCGATCACGCTTTAGGGCCGTCAGTGGTTGTCGCGCGGCAGGCCGATGGTGTCGACGATGCGGTGGTATTTGACGGCGGGCTCCAGCACGGCGCCGGTTTCCAGCTGGCCGACCACGTCGCGCTGCATTTCCTGCCACGGGGTCTGGGAGGCGGGGTATTTGTAGCCGCCTGCCGCCTCGAACGCCTGGCGGCGCTCGGACAGTTCCTCCTCGGAGATAAGGATGTCGGCGCGGCCGGTGTTCAGATCGATGCGGACCCGGTCGCCGGTCTTCAGCAGGGCGATGTTTCCACCCGCCGCCGCCTCAGGCGAGGCGTTCAGGATCGAGGGCGAGCCGGAGGTACCGGACTGACGCCCGTCGCCGATGCAGGCCAGGGCGCTGACGCCCTTCCTGATGAGGTATGCCGGCGGGCGCATGTTCACGACCTCGGCCGCGCCCGGATAGCCGATGGGGCCGGCGCCGCGCATGAACAGCAGGGTCTGTTCGGTGATGCCCAGGCTCTCGTCGTCGATGCGATGGTGATAATCCTCGGGCCCGTCGAACACGACAGCCGGGCCCTCGAAGGCATTCAGATCGTCGGGATTGGAGAGGTAGCGCTGGCGGAACTCGTCCGAGATCACGCTCAGCTTCATGATGGCCGAGTTGAACAGATTGCCGCTGAAGACGACGAAGCCGGCGTCGGTCTTCATCGGGGCGTGGAAGCTCTTGATGACATCGGGCAGTTGGATCGCGGCGCTCTTGCAGTTCTGGCCGATGGATTTGCCGGTGACGGTCAGGGCGTCTTCGTTGATCAGCCCCTTTTTCATCAGTTCGGAGACGACGGCGGGGACGCCGCCGGCGTGGAAATAGTCCTCGCCCAGATAGTCGCCGGCGGGCTGGAGATTGACCAGCAGCGGCACGTGCAGGCCTTCGGTCTGCCAGTCTTGAAGCGGCACATCGACATGGGCGTGGCGCGCCAGCGCGGTCAGGTGGATCGGGGCGTTGGTGGAGCCGCCGATGGCCGAGTTAACGACGATGGCGTTGTGAAAGGCTTCCTTGGTCAGGATGTCCGACGGCTTCAGATCTTCGCGCACCATCTCCACGATGCGCAGGCCGGTCTCATAGGCGACCTGGGCGCGCTCGCGGTACGGCGCCGGAATGGCGGCCGAGCCGGGCAGCGACATCCCCAGCGCCTCGGCCAGCGAGTTCATCGTCGTCGCCGTGCCCATGGTATTGCAATAGCCCACCGACGGGGCGGACGACGCCACCAGTTCGATGAACCCGTCATAGTCGATTTCTCCGGCCGCCATCATCTGACGCGCCTTCCAGATGATGGTGCCGGAACCGGTGCGCTCGCCCTTGTGCCAGCCGTTCAGCATCGGGCCGACCGACAGGGCGATGGCGGGGATATCCACGGTGGCGGCGGCCATCAGGCAGGCGGGCGTGGTCTTGTCGCAGCCGATGGTCAGGACGACGCCATCCAGCGGATAGCCGTAGAGGCTCTCGACCAAACCCAGATAGGCCAGGTTGCGATCCAGACCGGCGGTGGGGCGTTTGCCGGTTTCCTGGATCGGATGGACCGGGAACTCCATAGCGATACCGCCCGCTTCGCGGATGCCTTCGCGGACGCGCGCGGCCAGAACCAGATGGTGTCGGTTGCACGGCGACAGGTCCGAACCGGTCTGGGCGATGCCGATGATCGGCTTGTTCGACTGCAGCTCTTTGCGCGTCAGGCCGTAGTTCAGATAGCGCTCGAGATACAGCGCCGTCATGTCCGGGTTTTCCGGATTGTCGAACCAGGCGCGGCTGCGGAGCGGCTTTGCGGTCTTGGAATTGTCGGTCATTTCAGGTCCAGCCGCCGTCGACGACATAGTGTTGATTGGTGATCGCCCCGGCCTCGTCCGAACACATGAAGACGACCACGCGGGCGATGTCGTCCGGGACGAGCCGGCGCTTGAGGCACTGGTTGGCGTAGATGTCTTTTTCGGTTTCCGGCGTGACCCAAAGTTCGAGCTGGCGCTCGGTCATGATCCAGCCGGGGGCCACGGCGTTCACCCGAACGCCGAACTGGCCGAAGTCGCGGGCCAGCGAACGGGTCAGGCCGATCACCGCCGACTTGCACGCCGTATAGGCGGCCATACCGCCTTGGCCGATGACCCAGGAGGTCGACCCCAGATTGACGATGGCGCCCTTGCCCGTCGCCTGCATGTCCGGCAGCACGGCCTGTGCGGCGAAGAACTGGTGCTTCAGGTTCACGGCCATGCGGCCGTCCCAATAATCCTCGGTCACGTCCAGCGTGGCGTGACGCTCGTCGTGGGCCGCGTTGTTGACCAGGACGTCGATGGGACCAAAGGCGTCACGCACTGAGCCGATAGCGGCCTTCAGCGCCGGGATGTCGGTCAGATCGCAGGCGACGAATAGCGCGCCTTCCCCCAATTCGGCCTGGAACTTCGCCCCGCGGCCGGCGTCGATGTCCAGAAAGCCGACCCGCGCGCCCTGGGCGTGAAAGGCGCGCACGATGCTCTCGCCTATACCGCCGGCGCCGCCGGTGACGACGACGATCTTGCCTTTCAGGTCGGTATAGATGGCAGCCATGGATGCGGGCCTCCCCAGGCCGGAGGGTCGTCTGCGCGGCCCAAGGCCCTTTTCACAAATGAAACTTGTTGCCGTCAACAAAAAATGGTCGGCGTCGGCGTCAAGCCTGGGAAACTGCGCCCATCTGCTCCGAAATCACCTCCGCAGCCCGCACCAGCAGCGCCGCTGCCTCATCCTTCGTGCAGATCATCGGGGCCTGTTCTATGAAAGGCGTAATCAAGGTGGCGATCACGCCGTCCGCCCCCATGATGGGCGCCACCAGATCGGTGACGCCTTTCACGAAGTCGCTGGCCCGCTCCACATAGGCGCCTTGGGTCATCGCTTCCGAGCGGGCGGCGAACTCGTTCACCGCTTTTGCTCCGAACAGGCCGACCAATGTCTCCTTGAGATGCGCCCGTGCCCGTTCGTTGGCCCGCGAATAGAACATCAAGCCCGAGGTGGCGTGCAGGATGCTGCGCCGGTACCCGATCCGCACCGAATAGCCGAGGTCGCCGGGGCTCTCGATCCGCGCGATGACGACGATCTGATCGCCGGACGGCACAACAAGGTGGCACGACTGCATCGTCGCCGACGCCAGATCGCGCATGGCCGGCATGGCGACATCGACCAGCGACTTGATCGGCGCCTGGGTCATGCCCAGCGTGAACAGGCGGTTGGTCAGACGATAGCCGTCCGAAGACTGTTCGATATAGCCGCGGAACTCCAGCACCTGAATCATACGGAACAGTTCGCTGACGGAACGTCCCAAGGTGACGGACATCTGCGACGGCGTCATCGGCTCGCCTTGTGCCGACAGCAGTTCAAGAACGTCGAGGCCCTTCTCCAAGGCGGGCGCGCGATATTTGCGATCGTCGGCGGCGTCTTGATCGGTCATGGGATTCCTGTCGCGTGGGCCCTACGTTGCCCTCGCCATCGTCGCGGAGGGAGCCGAGGCTTGGAACACGAAAGCTACATTACCGCAGGTAAAATACACAAGCGCATATAAAAAGTCCATTGCGGCTGACCGGGGGCTAACCTAGGCTTCGACCTAAGCCCGAACACGGGCGCATCGGGGGAAGTGCACCATGTCGCTCGCAGGCATCGATCTGGCGATTCTGGCGATCTACGCCATCTTCATCTTCGGCCTGGCCCAGTGGGTCTCACGCAGTAAGGCCGGCGAACAGAAGACCTCCACCGACTATTTCATGGCCTCGAAGAGCCTGCCGTGGTGGGCCATCGGCGCCTCGCTGATCGCGGCCAACATCTCGGCCGAACAGATCATCGGCATGAGCGGCTCGGGCTATGTGATCGGCCTGGGCATCGCGTCGTATGAATGGATGGCGGCGCTGACCCTGCTGATCGTGGGCAAGTTCTTCCTGCCGATCTTCCTGCGCAACGAGATCGTGACCATGCCGCAGTTCCTGCAGCAACGGTACGGGCCGACGATCCGCAATGTAATGGCCGTCTTCTGGCTGCTGCTCTACGTCTTCGTGAACGTGACCTCGATCCTGTGGCTGGGCGCCATCGCCGTCCACACCGTGACCGGCTTCAATCAGGACTACGCCATCGTCGCCATCGGCGTGTTCGCCCTGGCCTATCAGCTGTGGGGCGGGTTGAAGGCCGTGGCCCTGACCGACATCGTGCAGGTGGCCCTGCTGGTCTGCGGCGGCCTGATCATCGGCTTCATCGCCCTGTCGACCATCGGCGGCGCGGGCGGCGCGATCGCCGGCTTCCACACCCTGCTGACCGAGTTCCCGGACAAGTTCGACATGATCCTGTCTAAGGACAATCCGCACTATCAGGAGCTACCGGGCATCGCTGTCCTGCTGGGCGGACTGTGGGTCATGAACATCAGCTACTGGGGCTTCAACCAGTACATCATTCAGCGCGCCTTGGCGGCCAAGTCGCTGCCGGAAGCGCAGAAGGGCATCGCCTTCGCCGCCTATCTGAAGCTGCTGATGCCGGTGATCGTGGTGCTGCCGGGCATGGCGGCGCTGATCCTGGCTCCCATTTTGTCGGCGCCGGACCAGGCCTATCCGACGATGATGAACCTGCTGCCAGTCGGTCTGAAGGGCCTGGTCTTCGCCGCCCTGATCGCCGCCATCATCGCCTCGCTGGCGTCCAAGGTGAACTCGATCTCGACCATCTTCACCCTTGATCTCTACGCCAAGATCAAGAAGGACACGCCCGAACATCAGTTGGTCACGGTCGGCCGCATCGCCGCCGTCGTCGCCGTGATCATCGGCATCCTGACCGCCCGCCCGCTGCTGGGCGGCTTCGACCAGGCGTTCCAGTTCATCCAGGAGTTCACCGGCTTCTTCACCCCCGGCATCGTGGTCATCTTCATGCTGGGCCTGTTCTGGAAGCGCGCGTCCGAAGCGGGCGCCCTGATTGCCGCCATCGGCTCGGTCCTGCTGTCGGCCGTCTTCTGGTGGCTGCAGGAGACCGGTCAGTTCATCTTCCCGTTCATGAACCGGGTCGCGGTCGTGTTCGTCGTCTCGCTGATCGCGGCGGTGATCGTGTCTCTGCTGGTTCCGGCCAAGCCCGACGCCATGAAGATCAAGCTGGACAAGATCAGCTACAAGACCTCGCTGGGCTTCAACCTGGCCGGGGTCGGCGTGATCGCCTTCCTGATCCTGGTCTATACGATCTGGTGGTGAGGTGAGCGAAGCCGCCCGCCTGATCGGCGTCGACTGGGGCACCAGCAATCTACGCGTCGTACGGATCGCCGAGGGTGGCGCGGTGCTCGACAGCCGCTCCGACCCGCGCGGCGCGGGCGGTCTGGCGCCGGATCGGTTTCGCGGCGTGCTGGACGAAGTCGCCGGCGACTGGCTGAACGACGGCCTGCCGGTCCTGGTCAGCGGCATGGCCGGGGCGCGGGGTCGGTGGCGCGAGATGGCCTATCTGCCCTGCCCGGCCGGCGTCGCGGATCTGGCCAGCGCCGTCGCCAGCCCTGACGACGCGCCCCACGTCTCCTTCGTGCCCGGCGTCGCCGTGTTCGAGGACGGCCGACTTCAGGACGTGATCCGCGGCGAGGAGACCCAGGTCTTCGGCCTGGATGCGCCCGACGATGCGGTGGTCGTCGGCCCCGGCACCCACAGCAAATGGATCCGCACCGCTGGCGGCCGGGTCACGGATTTCCGGACCTTCATGACCGGCGAGCTTTTCGCCGCCATCCGCAAGGGCACGATCCTGGGCGCCGAGATGGGCGATCCCGGCGTGGACGACGACGCCTTCGCGGCCGGCGTGGACCGGGCCCTGCGCGATCCCGCCGTCACCGCCGCCCTGTTCTCGGTGCGGGTCGAGGGCCTGGCCGGACGCCTTTCGCCCGCGTCCTCGGCCGACTATCTGTCGGGCCTGCTGATCGGGGCCGAGGTCGCGGCGCAAGCAGAGGCGAACCACCGCCCCGTCATCCTGATCGGCGCCGAGGCCCTGAGCCGCCGCTATGCCGCCGCCTTGGCGCAGGGCGGTTTCCACGACGTTCGCATCGCGGACGGCGCCGCCGCCACGGCCAAGGGCCTGTGGCGCATTCACGAGGCTGTATCGCGATGATTCCTGTTTCCATCGAAAGCCTGGACGCCCTCCCTCTGATCGCCATCCTGCGTGGTCTGAAACCGGACGAGGCGGTCGAGGTCGGCGAGGCCATCGTCGCCGCCGGTTTCCGCTGTCTGGAAGTGCCGCTGAACTCGCCCGAGCCGCTGGAGAGCATCCGCCGCCTGCGCCAGGCCCTGCACGGCCGCGCCTTGGTCGGCGCCGGCACGGTGCTGAACGTCGCGGCGGCGTACGAGGTCGCGGACGCCGGCGGCCAGCTGATCATCTCGCCCAATACGAATGTCGAGGTGATCCGCGAGACCAAGACCCTGGGCCTGCTGTCCCTGCCCGGCTTCTTTACGCCGTCCGAAGCCTTCGCCGCCCTGGACGCCGGGGCCGACGCCTTGAAACTGTTTCCCGCCGAGATCGCCGGTCCCAAGGGTCTGAAAGCCGTCCGCGCCGTCCTGCCCGCCGAAACCCGCATCTATCCCGTCGGCGGCGTCGATCCCGATAGCATGTCCGGCTGGCGCTCCGCCGGCGCCTCCGGCTTTGGCATCGGCTCGGCCGTATTCAAGCCAGGGCAGTCAGCCGAACAGGTTGGCCGCCAGGCGCAAGCCTTCGTGGCGACTTGGTGCAGATCAGAAAGCGGTTGTGTAGCGTCCGCCTGAAAACAGGAGGATCAACATTATCCGAGTTCGACTCGCCCATCGCTTGAGTAAGCGTGGGCGAGTCGCTGTTGGCCGTCATTCTAACGCTACGCTGTCTCCACCTAGCGCTGTCAGGCTGACGCCAACTCTTCTGTACTTTAGGCCACCTAAAGGTCTGATCGGAGATCGCATTTCGTAAAAGCACTATCGTTCAAGCGCCACCGTTTTCCCAAGGCGGTGATCCGTCAAGCCGTATGGTTCTTCTTCCGCTTCAGCCTCAGCCTTCGTGACGTTTAAGAGCTGATAGCCCGCCCGCGATTGACGTCAGCTACGAGACGATCCGCTGCTGGACAAATTTAAGCCTCAGAGCGCACGAGGACTGGAAAAAACTTCGCCCTTTTAATTCTCCACGCTGGCCTCTCGACGAAGTCGTTGGCTTGATTGGCGGGAAGCGCATGTTCCTATGGCGCCTCATGGACGATGAAGGCGAGGTGCGGACCTTGTGGTTCAGAGACAGCGGGATACGGACATGGCCTTGACATTGCTACGTCGTCTACAGCGAAACCGCCTGTCGCGACCGAGAAGACTATCAAACCCCGCACCTGCGGTTAGACAGTCCCGAGAATAACGTTACGACAATCTACGATAAAATTTGCAGGGTGGCGGACAGAGAGGGATTCGAACCCTCGGTAGGCTTTCACCTACACACGCTTTCCAAGCGTGCGCGATCGACCACTCCGCCACCTGTCCGTTTCACGCTGCGTCTTGCGCGCCGCCGGAGGTCGATCCGGCGGGAGGCGGGCCTGATAGAACACCCTCGCCCCCTCGGCAAGCGCCTCTCGCATCCCCATATGGACTTCAACGTCATTTTCCGATGAGGGAGCCCCAAATGCTGTTCAAGAAGACTGCCGAAATGCCCACGCCCGAGACCGCCCTGCCCGGCCGCTCCGAGCCGCTGGACACCGATGTGAACCACTATGTCAGCGGCAACCCGCTGAAAGGGCCCTATCCCGACGGTTTCCAGACCGCCATCTTCGGCATGGGCTGTTTCTGGGGCGTGGAGCGCATCTTCTGGCAGTTGCCGGGCGTCTGGGTGACCTCGGCCGGCTATTCCGGCGGAATCACGCCCAACCCGACCTATGAGGAGACCTGCACCGGCCGGACGGGTCATACCGAGGTGGTGAAGGTCGTGTTCGACCCGAGCGTCATCACCTACGCCGAACTGCTGAAGGCCTTCTGGGAGAACCACGACCCGACCCAGGGCATGCGCCAGGGCAACGACATCGGCACCACCTATCGCTCGGCCATCTACACGCTGAACGCCGATCAGCAGGCCGAAGCCGATGCGTCACGCGACGCCTATCAGACCGCCCTGACCAAGTCGGGCCGCGGGACGATCACCACCGAGATCGAACCGGCGGGCGACTATTTCTACGCCGAGGGCTATCACCAGGGCTATCTGGCCAAGAACCCGGCCGGATACTGCGGCATCGGCGGGACCGGCGTGGTCTGCCCGATCGGGGTCGGCGTCGACGCCTGATCCTTGCGACGGCCGCCGGGTTTCAACCGGCGGCCAGTCGGCCTATGGATCGGCGAAAAATGGGAGCGCTCATGTCCGCCTTCGTCCATCCTGACGAGATCCGCAGCCGGTTTTCGGCCGCCCTGTCCGCCATGTACCGGGCCGAGGTGCCGCAATACGGCGACCTGCTGACGCTGGTGGCGGACATCAATGCGCAGACGTTGAAAGCCGACGCCGGCGGTGCAGACAGGCTGGCGGCGTCCGGCGAACTGGCGCGTCTGTCCGAGGAGCGCCACGGCGCCATCCGCGTCGGCACGGCCGATGAACTGGCCACGATTGCGCGCGCCTTTGCGGTGATGGAGATGGAGCCGGTCAGCTATTACAACCTCGCTCCCGCCGGAGTGCCGGTCCATTCGACCGCCTTCCGCCCCGTCGATCCGGCGGCCCTGGCGCGCAATCCGTTCCGGGTCTTCACCTCGCTGCTGCGGCTGGAGTTGATCGAGGACGAAGCCTTGCGCGCGGAAGCGGCCAAGACCCTGGCCCGCCGCGACATCTTCACCCCCGGCGCGCGCGAGCTGATCGAGACCGCCGAGACCTTCGGCGGGCTGGACGAGGCCCAAGCCGATCGTTTCGTGTCAGAGCTGCTGGAGACCTTCCGCTGGCACGCCCAGGCGACCGTCAGCGCCGAGACTTACGAACGGCTGGTCGTCGCCCACCGACTGATCGCGGATGTGGTCAGTTTCAAGGGGCCGCACATCAACCACCTGACGCCGCGCACCCTGGATATCGATGCGGCCCAGGCCGCCATGCCCGCACGCGGTATTTCGCCCAAAGAAACCATCGAGGGTCCGCCCGCCCGCGCCTGTCCGATCCTGCTGCGCCAGACCAGCTTCAAGGCATTGCAGGAGGCGATCACCTTCCCCGGCGCCGACGGCCCCACGGCGGGCGCCCACACCGCCCGCTTCGGCGAGATCGAACAGCGCGGCTGCGCCCTGACCCCGGCCGGTCGCGCCCTGTATGACGAAGCCTTGGCGACGAAGGACTTCTCCGCCCTGCCCGACGACTGGGACGCGCTGCGCCGCGCAGACCTGGCCTGGTTCCGCTATCGCGCGACGCCCGAAGGTCTGGCCGCCCGCGCCGAAACCGCCGACCTCGACGCCCTGATCTCTTCGGGCCACGTCGTCGCCGAACCCATCACCTATGAAGACTTCCTGCCCGTCAGCGCCGCCGGCATTTTCCAGTCCAACCTGGGCTCGGAGGCTCGCGAAACCGCCTATGCCGTCGATCCCGCAAAGGCCGATTTCGAACAGGCGCTGGGCCGCCCGGTCCAGGACGAGATGGCCCTGTACCGCGCCGAACAGGACGCCTCGATCGCAGCGACGCTGAAGGCCTTGGGCCTGGCGGAGACGGTCTAGTCCGTTCAACCGGATGCGGGGCTGGCGGCGCCCCGCGTCCATCCGGCGTCTTGCCTGATGCGCAGACGCGGATCATAGACGCGGCCGTGAACCCGTCCGCTTCCCCGACCCAGCGCCGTTACGATCTCGACTGGATCCGGGTCGGCGCCTTCGGCCTGCTGATCCTGTATCATGTGGGCCTGGTTTACGGGGTCTATGACTGGCACATCCACAGCGCCCACACCTTCGAGTGGATGCGTGAGGCGATTCTGGTCACCAATCCCTGGCGGCTGACCCTGCTGTTTCTGGTGTCGGGCGCCGCCCTGCGGTTCATGACCTTCCGGCGCACCCCGCGCGAGGTCGCCCGCGCCCGGTTCGAGCGGCTGGTCCCGCCCCTGATCTTCGGCGCCCTGGTTTTGGTGCCGATCCAGTCCTGGATCGAATCGATGGACAAGGGCGGCTGGCCCGGCGGCGTCGTCGGCTTCGTCGCCTGGCTGGGTCATGAGTTCGGCTGGAGCGGTCTCGCCGACGGCGTGCCGGTCAACCATCTGTGGTTCATCGTCTATATCGCCGTCTACAGCCTGGTCGCCGTGGTTCTGTGGCGCCAGCCCGGCCTGATCGACCGGCTGGAGAACGGGCTGGAAAAGGCGCTGACCGGCCCGCGTCTGCTGATCCTGCCGATCCTTTATCTGTTCGCCATCCGGTGGCTGCTCTTTCCCTGGTTCGGCCTGACCAACACCCTGCACAACGACTGGTACAACCACGCCCTGTCGCTGGTCGCCTTCCTGTTTGGCTTCAGCATCGTGGGGCGCGAGAGCCTTTGGCGCACGATGGAGCGGTATCGCTGGATCGCTCTGGCCCTGGCGGCCGTCGCCCTGCCGATCATGATGGTCCAGGTCTGGCATCCCGGCGCGCGGGCCTTCTGGGGCGTGCCCAAGGCCGCCGTGTACGGCATCGACCAATGGGCGGTGATCGTCGCCATCCTGGGCTTCGGCTATCGCCATCTGCGCGACCGGGGCGGCCCTGCGCTCAACTATCTGACCCAGGCCACCTTCCCCCTCTATCTGGCGCACCAGACGGTGCTGGTCGCGGCCGTCTGGATCATCCGCCCGGCCAACCTGCCGGCGCCGGTCGAACTGCTGTCCCTGATCGCCGTCACCTTCGTCGGCAGTCTGGCGATCTATGAGGTCGTGCGTCGCATACCGGCCATTCGCCCGTTGTGGGGGCTGAAGCCCTTGGACGACCGGCCCTGGCCGCTGGACCTTCAGGCCCTGCTGAAGCCGCAGCTTCGCTATCATCGCCGTCGTCGTCTGCTGGGCGTTGGCGTCGCGGCCCCGCTTCTGGCCCTGACGGTGGTCGCCGTGGCCATCCTGGCCTACCCCGGCTTCAACAATGCGACCCAGTATCTGAGCGAACTGGGCGGGGCGACGGCCAAGGCGCCGATCATCTTCAACGGCGGGGTCTTCGTCGCCGGCGTCATGGCCGGGCTGGCGGGGATCGGCTTCGGCCTGGCCATCTACGCCCTGACCGGCGCGCGGATCGCGGCCTGGGTCATCGCCATCGTCTTCATCCTGGCCGGCGGCGGCATGTCGGCCTCGACCCTGTGGCCCTGGCCCGATCCGCGCCACATGGTCATCAACCTGGCCTTGGGCATTCAGTTGGCGCCGATGCTGCTGCTGTGGGGCCTGGCCAAACGCCGCGACCTGCCGCGCCTGAAGCTCTTCCTCGTCGTCACCTTCGTCGTGATGGCGATCCTGACGGTCCTGACCAAGCACCTCGTCTTCCCCGGCACGGTCAATGACGCCAACGTCGGCTGGTGGGAGCGCCTGTATGCCATCGTCCTGGTCTGCTGGGTGGGGGTTGCAGCCTTGGTCCTGGACCGTAAACTGCTGTCGGTCGCCACGGAGTCGCCGCACGGTCGCCCGGCTGCCGCCTCGTTCGACGTTCCCGCCTGACTTCACCCCCACATTTTTTGGTTTCATCAACATTGCGTGATTGAAAATCGCGCGAATGTGATCGATTATGCAGGTCGTGTTGCAGTGCAGCACTCCGCGTCGTCCCCAGCCCTCGGGACGACATCCGGTTCACTCGGGGGCGTCCAGAGCGGCATGAACAAGCTGGCGATCCGGCCTGTCGAACAGGCTGAAATCGAGACGACTATCCACGGCGCGCAAACGCCTAGCTGGTCGTGGCTGCCCGACGAGGCGCCGCTGGCCATGCCGGTTCAGTCCCTGTCCGCGCCCGACGCCGTCGCCGACGTGACGCCCGCGACCTCGCCGCGCACGGTCGCGACGCGACGCCTGGCCCTGCTGGCCGGCACAATCGTCCTGACCGGCCTGTCGGCCATCACGCCGTTCTACCTCTATGCCCGCAAGGGTTGGGACGGCACCGAGATCCTGGCCTTCAGCCTGTTCATGGTCCTGATCACCGCCATCTCCTGCTGGTTCGTCAGCGGCCTGATGGGTCTGTTCGTCATGCTGCGCGGCAAGGATCAGGCGGACCTCGCCTTCTCGCCGCATCCGCCGATGCCGCGCACCCGCACGGCCTTGCTGATGCCGCTGTACAACGAGGACGCCCGTTCGTCCTTCGCGCGCCTGTCCCAGATCGATTCCTGCCTGGCGCGTCTGGGCGCCTCGTCGGCCTTCGACATCTTCGTGCTGAGCGATTCGACCAAGGAAGACGCCGCCGCCGCCGAGCGTTCGGTGTTCCAATCGTTCCGCATGGCCGCCAACTCCAAGGCCTTCTACCGTCGCCGCACCGACAACGCCGAGCGCAAGGCCGGCAACCTGGCCGAATGGGTCCGCCGTTTCGGCGGCGCCTATGAGAACATGATCGTCCTGGACGCCGACAGCACCATGGCCGGCGAGACCCTGCTGCGCATGGTCGACGCCATGGAGCGCAATCCAGGCGTCGGCCTGATCCAGACCGCTCCGGTCATCATCAAGGCCCGCACCATCTTCGCGCGCGTGTCGCAGTATTCGGTGCGCCTGTACGGCCGCGTCGCCGCTGCCGGTCTGGCCTACTGGACCGGTTCGGAATCCAGCTACTGGGGCCACAACGCCATCATCCGCACGCGCGCCTTCGCCGCCTGCTGCGGCCTGCCGCATCTGAAGGGCCGCAAGCCCTTCGGCGGACATATCATGAGCCATGACGTCGTCGAGGCCGCCCTGATGCGCCGTGCCGGCTGGGCCGTGCACGTCACCGCCTCGCTGGATGGATCGTGGGAAGAGACCCCGCCGTCGATCACCGACTTCATCCGCCGCGACCACCGCTGGTTCCAGGGCAACCTCCAGCACCTGGGCCTGATCACGGCCAAGGGCCTGTCGCCGATGAGCCGTCTTCAGCTGCTGATGGGCTGCATGGCCTATCTGTCGTCGCCCCTGTGGCTGGCGTCGCTGATGGTCGGCCTGTTCATCCAGATGTTCTATCCGGTCGACTGGACCAGCTTCTTCTACATCCTGAACCCCCAATTCACGCCCTTCATGCTGGCCTCCTTCCTGTCCGGCGTGCTGCTGATCGGGCCCAAGTTCATGGGCGCCGCCCTGGTCCTCAGCCGTCCGGCCGAGCTGCGCGCCTTCGGCGGTCGTCGCGCCATCGCCAAGGGCATGGCGGCCGAAATCGCCCTCTCCGCCATCCTGGCCCCCATCCTGATGGTCGCCAACACCAAGGCCTTCATCCAGATCGTCTCGGGCCACGACACCGGCTGGTCCACCCAGCAGCGCGAGGCCGACGGGCTGGCCTGGTCGGACGCTTTCCGCGCCATGCGCTGGCAGATGATCGCCGGCGTCGGCTTCCTGATCCCGCTGGCGGTCCGTCCCGACCTAGCCACCTGGTTCGCCCCGATCGTCCTGCCGCTTCTTCTGGCCGCCCCGATCACCGTCTGGACTTCGCGTGTCCGCTCGGGCGACAAGCTGGCGGCCAAAGGCTATCTGGTCACCCCGGTTCAGGACGGCGTCAGCGTCTCGCCGGCCGTCCTGCACACGCCGCGCTCGCCGCTGCGTGCGGTCGCCGGCGGCGTCCTGGCCCCCGTCGCTGCGCCTGCGATGGTGCCGGCACGGGCACCCGAGCGGTAATCGACCGATGCGTGGCGGCCACAGTGTCGCCACAACCGTTACAGCAACGCTCGACGTCAATCTCGATCGGCCGCACTCTGTCCCCTGACCTTTGCGGGGAGACCTGATTCCATGGCCAAATCCACCGGTTCCGACGCCAAGCCTGACCTGCGGCTCGTCGCGGCCGAGGCCGAGATTTACGACCTGATGAAAGCGCCTGAAACCACCGCCGATCGCGTCAAACGCCTTCAGCTCGAAGCCCACGCCCTGGCTCTGGAAGAGATCGAAGGTCTGGAAAAGCTGTTGCTGGAAGCCGCCGCCAAGGCCAAGGCCATCGCGGACGGCGGCGACGCCTATCCGGTGGGCGCGCGCGAGATCGCCTCGCGTCTCGCCGCCGATCTGCCGACCAAGGCCGAGACCATCAAGACCATCGTCCACCGCGTCGGCTAAAACCGAAGCGGAGCCGTCGGAACGACCCGCCCGCCCGTCCGCTTTCCTGACGACCCCCATCTTCAGGAGACGACATCCATGGACGACCGGACCCCCGCGCGCGCCGAAGACATCGCCGATCAGGAACGCGCCATCCAGCGCGACATCGACGCAAAGGACAAGGCGTCCGGCGATGACAAACCGTCCGGCGCGATGCAGGCCGGCGCCCGCCCCTACCCCGAACCGCCCTTCCCCAAACAACATCAGACCAAGCCCGGCGACGAGGCCGCGCTCGATCCCGCGCCGATGTACGACGCCCCCTTCTGGAAGGGGTCGGGCAAGCTGGACGGGTTCGCCGCCCTGATCACCGGCGCAGATTCCGGCATCGGCCGTTCGGTCGCCGTCCTGTTCGCGCGCGAGGGCTGCGACGTCGTCATCTGCCATCTGGACGAGGACGCCGACGCCGAAACCACCAAGGCCGCCGTCGAGGCCGAGGGTCGCCGCGCCGTGGTGTTGAAGGGCGATGTCTCCGATCCCGCCTTCGCCGAGATGGCGGTCAAGGCGACGCTGGACGCCTTCGGCCGCCTGGACGTCCTCGTCCCCAACGCCGCCTTCCAGGAACACGTCCCCGCCTTCGAGGACCTGACCTACGAGCATTTCGACCGCACGCTGAAGACCAATCTCTACGGCTATTTCAACATGACCAAGGCGGCGGTCCCGCACATGAAGGCCGGCGGCGCCATCGTCATGACCGGCTCGGTCACCGGTCTGATGGGCAACAAGGATCTGCTCGACTATTCGCTGACCAAAGGCGGCATCCACGCCTTTGCCCGTTCGCTGGGCACGCATCTGGCGCCGCCCGGCATTCGCGTGAACGTCGTCGCGCCCGGCCCGGTCTGGACCCCGCTGAACCCCGCCGACAAGGACGCCGAAGCGACCTCGAAGTTCGGCGCTGACACGGTGATGAAACGCCCGGCCCAGCCCGAAGAGATCGCGCCCGCCTACGTCTTCTTGGCCTCGCCCCAGATGTCTAGCTTCATCACCGGCGAGATCCTGCCGATCATCGGCGGCTACGCCGGCGGCTGAACCGAAACCGCCGCCCTGCGATCGCGGGGCGGCGGCATTTTCCTAGGCCAATACGTCGTCGTAATCTGGGTGCCGCTTGTGCCAAGCGACGGCATAGCTGCAGCGCGGAAACAGCTTCAGTCCCGTCTGGCGCGCATGGTCGGCCAGCGACTGCATGAACCGCCCCGCCGCGCCTGATCCACGCAGCGACGGCTCGGCCTCGACATGCAGGATGATCCGCGCATCGCCCTTGACGGCATAGTCGGCCCAGACCAGACCCGCGCCCTTGTCGTCGTCGAACGCCTGTTTGAACCGGTTGTCGCCTTCGACGTCCTTGAACTGTCCCATCGGATTCTCCTTTGACGGATCAACCACCAGGGCCGCCGGGACGTTCCGCGAGCTTCAGATCGGCCCTTAGATAGGCTTGTCGTTCAGCAGGTTCAGCAGGCCGATCACGCTCTTGATCGTGAACCAGACGCTCAGCAGGAACCAGACCAGCAGGAACAGCAGCAAGAACGGAATGCCGATCAGCACGACCGACGCCAGGGCGCTGACGAATATCCCGACCCAGGCCGCGATGGTCCACCAGAAGACCGACCAGAACAGCCGGATCTGCGCCTCGATATGCTGGCGCGCCACGCCCGTCGCCGTCCCGCGCGTGACATAGGACACCACCAGCCCGATCAGAACCAGCACATTGGCGCTGGGGATCGACAGGATGAACAGGGCCCAGGCGATCAGCGCCCCGACCTTGCCCTCGGACGGCTGCCCGGCGATGAAATTGGGTTCGTTCGTCATCGTCGGTCCTTCAGAACAACAGGCTGCGGGGGTGAGGAACGGCCTGTCCGCTCTTCAGTTTCAGCACCCCGAACGCGCCGCGCGCCAGAACCCAGATCGCCAGGGCGAACAGCACCAGCACGCCGATGTTGACCACGATCAGAAGGGCTCCGACGACCGCCGCCCCGACCGCGCCCACGATGGTGCGCTGCTGATAGACGGCATGGCTGTGCTCCAGCAAATCTGTCGCCCCGTCGCGCCGCATCACCGCCAGCAGCGCCACCAGGCACGACACGCCCAGCGTCGGCACCGCCAGCAGGATCAGCACATAGACCGCATACAGCCGCATCGGCACGACCGGTCCTTCGCGGCCTGAATCCTGAAGTTTGGGCGCGGACTCGGCCGTCAGACGCTGGCGCACCGCGCGCACGGCCGGCGCCGGCTCGGCCTCGGCGGGCGTCGGCTCGGACCGGGGCGGAAACGGCGCCGTCGGCCGGGTCGTCGGGCCCGACCGGTCGAAAGGCCCCGGCTCGGGCGGGTCGAACAGGTCTGGTTCGCGCTCGTCTGTGGGAAACGGCTCCGGCTGGCGCTCACGCGCACGGCCCGCCAGCGACGCGGGCGAGACGAAGCCGACCTCGGCGTCATGATCGTGGTCGTGATCGCGGGGCGCTGCTGGGTCTTTCGGATCGCCGGGTTCGGCCATGAACAACGCTTCTGTCACGCCGGACGCCCGGCTGGAATCTGCCGACGACAATGGCGGTCGGCGCGGCGCGAAGCAACCGCCCTTACCGCCCCAGCACGATCTCGCAGCCCGGCGCCGCCACCGCCGCCAGGGCGCCCGGCTTTTCGATACGCACCGTGGCCCGCTGCACCCGGCCGTCCTCCAGGCACGCCCGCGCCAGCCGTTCGGCGAAGGTCTCCACCAGCCCCACATGCCCCTCGGCGGCGATGGCGCGCGCGGCGTCGGCCACGGTCTCATAGTTGATGGTGTCGCCCAGACGCTCGATGGGGCGTGGCTCCAGCTCCAGCGTCACATCGATCACCAGCCGTTGCAGCCGCCCCTGCTCGTGGTCATAGACCCCGATCCCGGCCTCGACCTCCAGCCCGCGCACGAACACGCTCAGCCGCTCGAAACGCAGCGGATCGTCCGCCGGAACCGGCGTCGCCAGAGGAGAGGAAACCACGCGCTACTCCTGGATGTCGGGGGTGCGCCAGGCCAGGTGCTGGCCCCCGTCGACGGCGATCATCTGGCCCGTGACCATCCGGGCGTCAATCAGCCACAGCACCGCCTCGGCCACCGCCTCGGGGCTGCCGGGCGTTTCCAGCAGGGTGGCGCGCGCCTCGGCGGCGAATTCTTCGGGTGTCTGGTGGATGGACGGCAGGGTCGGCCCCGGCCCCACCCCATTGACCCGGATGCCCGGCGCCAGCGCCTGGGCCAGGGTCTGCGTCGCCCACCACAGGCCGTTCCGCGACAGGCTGTAGGAAAAGAAGCGCGGATCCGGCTTCAGCACCTTCTGGTCCAGCAGGTTGACGATGGCGCCCTCGACGGCTTGCGCCGCGAACGCCTCGGCCAGAACGATCGGCGCCCTCAGATTGGTGTCGAGATGCAGGTCCCAGCTGTCGCGCGTCAGCTCGCCGATCCGGTCGTCCTCGAACACCGAGGCGTTGTTGACCAGCACGCTGACCTGCCCCAGGGCCTCGACCGCCGCAGGGATCAGCGCCCGCACCTTGACCTCGTCCGTCAGGTCCGCCTGCAACAGGCATGCGCGCCGACCCAAGCCGGCGATCTCGTCGGCCAGGGTCCGGGCGTCGTCGCCCGACGCATGATGATGGATCGCCACGTCGAACCCGGCCTGGGCCAGCTTCAGACAGATGGCCCGCCCGATCCGCCGCGCCCCGCCCGTAACCAGGGCGACGCCCCGCTCAGAGCGAGCAGCCGCCTCAGTCAACCCGACCGAACTCGAACACGTTGAACGCCGCCAGAACGGCGATGAAGCCGAAGATGATGCCGAGAGCCAGCATGGAATGCTCCTGTTGTCCGTCTTGGCTTAGAGCGGCGCTGCGCCGGGTTCAAGCTCCGTCCTCACCGACCAGCACGACGTTTACTTCCTCATGATCAAATAGCGTGGCCGTAATCGCATTGAAGAGTTTTCTCGATCGATCGGAATCTATCGGCCCTATCACGCGATCCGGAGCGTTTCATTCTCACGCAAAGAAAGCACCTGCCGGGGCTGGAAGCCGGCGTATGTTTCCAATGCCGTCGCGAAATCCGCCAGCGACATGGCGGCTGGATCGTACACGGGCAGACCTGGCGTACTCGCCCTCAATTCGGCGCCCATATTCCGCATCAAGGCTCGACCTTCGACCGCCTCCTGCGCGTGCAGGCGCGCCGCGTTTTCGCTGTCTTCAAAGGTGACGATGCCGGCCATCCGCGTCGCGGTCCTTATGTGCGCTATACCCTCGTCTGTCAGCGTCCCGCCTCCGATCAGGATTTCATAGTCCTGCAAATCGTCCCGATAGGCGACCATGATGTCGCTCTCCTGAACGCCTGCCGCCGTCAAGCGGGCGATCAGATCAGCCTTGAAGCTTTCTTCGCGCTGGGACTGGTCGGCATCCATTGTTGCGTCCTAAGCGCTCGCCGAGGTGAGGGGCCACAAAGACAGCAGCACCGACAAGATCACAGCCAACAAACGCATCCAATCCCCTCCGCTCTTGATCAGCATAACATCCTTCGCCGGGATGTTTGGTTTAGGTTTAGGTCCAGCATTGACTCTGGCACGGTGGGGCCATGAGCAACTGGCGCATCCACGTCGAACCTTTCACCCGTCCCCTCTTCTTCGCCTGGTCGCGGCTGACGCGGGGCAAGACGTTGGGCGTGCGGGCGGTGGCGGTGGATGCGCAGGGGCGGGTGCTGATGGTGCGGCACACCTATCTCAAGGGCTGGTGGTTGCCGGGCGGCGGGGTGGACCGGGGCGAGACCACCCACGCCGCCGTGGTGCGCGAACTGCGTGAAGAGGCCGGTCTGGTCGCGCGCGGGGCGCCGCGCCTGATCTCGATCCATTCCAACGAGCGATTCTTTCCCGGCGATCACGTCGCCGTCTTCCGCATCGACGCCTTCGATGTGGGCGACCGCACCAGCCACGGCGAGATCGCCGAGATCGCCTGGCTCTCGCCCTCCGCCCTGCCGGACGACGTGAACCGGGGCTGCCGCGCGCGTCTGGCCGAAATCTTCGACGGCGCCCCGGTCGATCCGGACTGGTGAGGCCCGCTGCAGTCTCCTCCTTGCGCAGCGGGGAGGTGGCGCGGCGCTCTTGCGCCGTGACGGAGGGGCTCTGCACCGCAACCACAGCCGCCCGTGGGACTTCAAAAACCCCTCCACCACGCTTCGCGCGGTCCCCCTCCCCGCTCCGCAGGGAGGAGACCTTGTGCGTCCGCATCTGACGCAGGCGCGTGGCAGCGTCCGCCCATGACCCAAGCCGCCCCCGTCTATCGCGTCCGCTCGCAGGAGATCTGGGACCTGGCCCGCGACGACTATCTGGCGGGCGAGCCGGCGCGGATCGTCTGCCGCCGCTACGACCTGGGCCTGTCGGCCTTCCGCATCCGCGCGCGCAAAGGCAAGTGGCGGCGCGGGGACCAGGACGATCCCGACCTGTACGATCCCGCGCTCGAGCTGGAGGCGGTCGAGGATATCGCCTTTTCCGGCATGGCCGACACGGCGCGCCGTCGCCTGCAACTGGCCCTGCTGGACGGCGAGGCGACCGAGGCCCAGCGTTGGCTCAGGATCTTCGAGACCCTGTCGTCGATGGCGTCGGCGCCCGGCGATGTGCACACATTGCACCCTGATTTTTCGCCCCGACCGTCTGATGGGACCGACGCGCCCGCCCCTCGCCCCTCGATGGACGAGGCCGGGTCCGGACCGGGCGAAGCGCACCGATTGCACCCTGTTTTATCTTCGGACGACCTAGGCCGATCCGGCGTACCCCTCAATCGGGCCGAGCGCCGCCGCCTGCGCCGCACCCAGCGCCGCACGCCGCCCTCTGCAAGTCCTGAAAGCCATGCTAGCCAAGGGCCATGAACCCGTCCCTGCTCGCCATCCTCGTCGTCATCCTGGCCGGCGGCGCCACTGCGCTTCAAGCCCCGACCAACGCCAAGCTGGCGACCGCCGTGGCCTCGCCGGTCAACGCCGCCTTCATCTCCTTTGCGGTCGGGACCACGGTGCTGGGGATAGTGGCGGCGATCCTGCACACCCGGCCGGACATGGCCGCGACGCGGGCCCTGCCGTGGTACGCCTGGCTGGGCGGAGCCTACGGCGCCTGTTTCGTGGTCGCCGCCGCCTGGGGCGTGCCGCGCCTGGGCGTGGCCATGACCATCACCCTGATGGTCGGCGGCCAGCTGTTGCTCAGCCTGGCGCTGGATCATTTCGGAGCGCTGGGCGTGCCGCGCCAGCCGCTGAACATCGGCCGCATCGCCGGGGTGGGGCTTGTTCTGGCCGGCGTCCTTCTGGTCCGGCGCTCTTGACCCTATATCGGGCGCGATGACCGAGGAGACGCCTGATTCCCAACTGAAAGCCGCCGCCCTGATCGCCGACGAGGCGCGCCGGGCGCCGGACAAGCCGGGCGTCTATCGCATGTACGGCGAGGACGGCTCGTGCCTCTATGTCGGCAAGGCCAAGTCGCTGAAGAAGCGCATCATCCAGTATGCGCAGGGGCGTTTTCACACCCAGCGCATCGGCCTGATGGTGTCGCAGACCCGGTCGATGGAGTTGGTGGTCACCGCCACCGAGACCGAAGCCCTGCTGCTGGAATCCAACTTCATCAAGAAGCTGAAGCCCCGCTTCAACGTGGTGCTGCGCGACGACAAGTCCTTCGCCGAACTGATGATCCGCCGCGACCACCGCGCGCCCCAAGTCAGGAAGCATCGCGGGGCCCACACCACGCCCGGCGACTATTTCGGTCCCTTCGCCTCGACCTGGGCAGTCAATCGCACGCTGAACACCCTGCAGAAGGCCTTCCTGCTGCGCTCCTGTTCCGACAGCGTCTATGAGACCCGCACCCGCCCCTGCATGCTGCACCAGATCAAGCGTTGCTCGGCCCCCTGCACCGGCCTGATCAGCCTCGAGGACTACGGCGAACTGGTCACCGAGGCCGAACAGTTCCTGCGCGGCAAGTCCCGCGCCGTCATCGGCCGCCTGTCCAAGGAGATGCAGGCGGCGTCGGACGAGATGGACTTCGAACAGGCCGCCCGCGTGCGCGACCGCATCCGCGCCCTGTCGGCCATTGCGATGGAGAACTCCGTCAGCGCCGACAGCGTCGCCGAAGGCGACGTCTTCGCCCTGCATTCCGACGGCGGCCAAGCCTGCGTCCAGGTCTTCTTCTATCGCGCCGGCCAGAACTGGGGCGGCCGCGCCTATTTCCCGCGCGTGGACAAGACCGACACCGATCCCGAGATCCTGGCCGCCTTCCTGGGCCAGTTCTACGAGGACAAACCGATCCCGCGCCTGATCTTGTCCAACGTGCGCCCGCACGAGCTGGAACTGCTGGAAGAGGCCTTCTCGATGAAGGCGGATCGCAAGGTCGAGATCGTCCGACCGATGCGCGGCGAGAAGCTGGCCCTTGTCGACCACGCCCTGACCAATGCGCGCGAGGCCCTGGGCCGGCGCCTGGCCGAAAGCTCGGCGCAGGGCAAGATTCTGGACGAGGTGTGCGAGGCCTTCGGACTGGAGAGCCGACCTGAACGGATCGAGATCTACGATAACGCCCACATTCAAGGGACCAATGCGGTGGGCGGCATGGTCGTCGCCGGCCCCGAGGGCTTCCAGAAGTCGCAGTATCGCAAGTTCAACATCCGGGGCGAGGATCTGACGCCCGGCGACGACTACGGCATGATGCGCGAGGTGATGCGCCGTCGCTTCTCACGCCTGATCAAGGACGAGGAGGAAGGCGAGGCCAAGGGCGAAGACGTGGTGCGCCCTGACCTGCTGCTGATCGACGGCGGCGCGGGACAGTTGGCCGAGGTGCTGGCGGTCATGGCCGACTTGGGCGGGCTGGACGACATCACCGTCGTCGGCGTGGCTAAGGGGCCGGATCGCGACGCGGGGCTGGAGAAGTTCTTCATGCCCGGCAAGGCCCCCTTCATGCTGCCGCTGAAGTCGCCGGCCCTCTACTACCTCCAACGGCTGCGCGACGAAGCCCACCGCTTCGCCAACGGCGCCCACGCCAAGCGCCGCTCGATGGACATCAAGAAGAACCCGCTGGACGAGATCGAAGGCGTCGGCCCCGGCCGCAAGAAGGCTCTGCTGCACGCCTTCGGCTCGGCCAAGGGCGTCAGCCGCGCCTCCCTGGCCGACCTGGTCAAGGTCGACGGCATCAACCAACCCCTCGCCGAGCGCATCCACGCCTTCTTCCGTAAAAGCTGAGCCGGAGCTAAGACACCGACCATGAGCGACATCGAAGACGAACTGACCGCCGGCTATCGCCGCTTCCGCGCCGAGCACTGGCCGACGGCCCGCGCCGAGTACGAAACCCTGGCGACCAAGGGCCAGAAGCCGCACACCCTGATCGTGGCCTGTTCCGACAGCCGCGCCGATCCGGCTCTGATCTTCGACGCCAAGCCGGGCGAGCTGTTCGTCGTGCGCAACGTCGCCAATCTGGTCCCGCCCTACGAGCCGGACGGCAAGCTCCACGGCGTGTCGGCGGCGCTGGAGTTCGGGGTCAAGGTGCTGGGCGTCAAGCGGATCGTGGTCATGGGCCACGCCCACTGCGGCGGGGTCAACGCCATGATCAACGGCGCCCCAGAAATCGTCGCCGACTTTGTCGCCCCCTGGATCGCTCAAGGCGCGCCCGTCGTCCAGCACGTCGCCGAAACCGTCGCCCCCGACCAGCTGGAACGCGCCGCCGAAGAGGCCATCGTGCGGCTGTCGATCCGGAACCTGCGCACCTTCCCCTGGATTGCCGAGCGCGAAGCCAAGGGCGAGCTTCAGCTCAGCGGCCTGCACTTCGGCATCGCCGAGGGGGCGCTCACAGCCCTGACCGACAAGCCCCGGTTCGAACCGTTGGATTGAGCGGCGAACCGTGCCACACCCGGCGCGTTGCAACGGACATGACGATGACCTCCGCCCACCGCGCCAACCCCATTCCCAACATCCTGACCGGGCTGCGCCTGGCGGCCGGGGTGGTGATGTTCGCCATGATGGCCGGGGCCGCGCCGGGCGCGCTGGAGGCCTGGCTGTCGCCGGAGACCCAGGGGCGGTTCAGCGTCTGGGCCTTCTGGATCTTCGTCATCGCCGCCTCGACCGACTGGGTCGACGGCTACCTCGCCCGGCGCTGGAACGCGACCACGCGCTGGGGCGCCATTCTGGATCCCATCGCCGACAAGGTGTTGGTGACCGGGGCCATCCTGGGCGTCCTGGCCTCGGGATCCCTGCCCGGCATCGCCCTGCCCTGCGGCCTGATCCTGTTCCGCGAATTCGCCGTCTCCGCCCTGCGCGAGACGATGGCCGGCCGCATCGAACTGCCGGTCACCCTGGCCGCCAAGTGGAAGACCACGGTGCAGATGGTGGCGCTCGCCGCGCTTCAGCTGACCCTGCTGTGGGGCGCCCTGGGCCTGCAGAACGACGACGGATCGCCTCTGGCCTGGCAGCCGGCGTTCGAATCCTTCGCCATCTTCCTGATCTGGTTCGCCGCCATCATCACCCTGTGGACCGGCTGGCAGTATTTCAGCGAAGCCCGCCGCCAGATGCGCGACCTTTAGGGCCGCAGCGTCAGCCCGGCCGGCGTGGCGGAAAAGGCGGAAAGCCGGCCCAGATAGCTCATGCCCAGCAGGGAGTATTCCAGCCCCTGCTCGACCACCAGGGCCTCGACCCGGTCCACCCGCGCGCCCGCGACCGAGATCGTCTTCAGCTGGACCGGCGCGGCGCGCACGACGCCCGAGGCGGTCTGGACCTTGCCGGTGAAGGCTTCGGGTTCGGGATCGACGCCCAGCCGCAAGGCGTCGGCGCGCGTCAGGGCGACCACGCTGGCGCCGGTGTCCACCAGCACACGCACCGCCTTGCCGTCGATATTGGCCTCGGCCCAGTAGTGGCCGTCCGCGCCCTTGACCACCTGGGCGTCGGTCCCGGAGGCGCCGACCGCCGCCTCGATCACAGGCGTCGCCGCCTGGGCCATGCCGTCGCCTTCCAGATGGCGGATCGTCAGCGCCGTGCCGAACGACGCCATGAGCGCGAAGCCGAGGACCACGACAGACTGGGTATCGATGCGAACCATGCCTCTGTCTTAAAGGCGCGGCGTTTGGATGGGGTGAAACGACGTGGCTGACGAAAGCTTAAACTCCGAACCGCGCTAGCCCAGCTTGGCCGGATCGACCTGCGACCGCCGCGACGGCAGGTCGGCCATGATCGCCGCGCGGTCGGCGTCGCTCAGCGACCGCCAGCCGGCGATCTCCTTCAGGGAGCGAAAACAGCCCAGGCACAGGCCGCTCTCGCCATCGACCGCGCACACCATGACGCACGGCGTGGCGATGGCCCTGGGCGGTCCGGGCCGGCTCGGGGTCGTCGCGCTCATTGTGACACAGTAGCGAAAATCACTCCGACTCCTGACGAATAAAGTTGCAAATTCACGAAACTGTCTTATATTGACCGATGACGCGAAACGACTGACGGTGGAATCCCATTGGTACGACGCGTCTCTTTTCATCGTTCTGCGAAAGGAGACGCCAAGATGAACGATAAGGAGCGTAACCTCCAACACGCCATGATGTCCTTCGCCCTTTGGGGCGGGATGCTGGTCAACAGTCGGCATATGCCGTCGAACTCGGGCCGGGTGGTCAGCCATCCGTCCAACTTCGTACCCTATACGATCAAGAAACGCTGACAGCCCGCTCGGCCCTCAGCCTGAAGAAGCCCCGGTCTCGCCGGGGCTTTTGCAATTCCGGGCTTGCCTGACGCGGCGTTCGCGGTCGATGACGGGCGCGAAGACGGAGACGATGCATGGGCCTGATCACCGAAGAGAAGCGGGGCGCGATCCTGATCTGGATGCTGGATCGCGAGGCGCGGCTGAACGCCCTGCCCGATCTGGGCGACGGCGACGAGGTCGCGGCGGCGTGCGAGCGGGTCAATGCTGATCCCTCGATCCGCTGCGTGGTCCTGACCGGCGCCGGGCGGGCGTTCTCGGCCGGCGGCGATCTGACGGCGATGCGGGACGGGCGCGACCTGTTCGAGGGCTCAGGCGCCGCCATCCGCGAACGCTATCGCCGCGTCGTCCACCGGATCGTGCGGTCCCTGTATGGGCTCGAGGTTCCGCTGATCGCCGCCGTCAACGGGCCGGCGATGGGCCTGGGCTGCGACATCGCGGGGCTCGGGGACATCCGCATCGCGTCTGAGCGCGCCAGCTTCGGCGTGCCCTTTCTGAAGCTGGGCATCATTCCCGGCGACGGCGGCTCCTGGCTGCTGCCACGCAACATCGGCTACGCCCGCGCCGCTGAACTGCTGTTCACGGCCCGCTCCATCGACGCCGCGACGGCGGCCGAATGGGGGCTGGTCAATCGCGTGGTCGCGCACGACAGCCTGATGGACGAAGCCCTGGCTGCGGCCGCCCAGGTCGCGGCCCAGCCGCCGCAGGCCCTGCGCATGGCCAAGACCCTGCTGCGTCAGGGTCGCGACACGACCTTCGACCAGATGCTGGAGATGTCGGCGGCGATGCAGGCGCTGGCCCACCTGACCGAGGACCATCAGGAAGGCGTCGCCGCCGTGCTGGAAAAGCGGCCGGGCAACTTCACCGGCCACTGATCCGAAGTACTATTTCGTCTTCATCGCCTCGTTGGGCCCGACGCCGGCGGCGACGGCGCGTTTGGCCCCGGCGGTCTCGCCCGGCTTCATGAACTTGACCAGCACCCGCTGTCCGATCAGCAGGGGCGCATCGCCGGCCGAAGCGACCACTTCCACCACCCGCTCGTCGCTGCGCTGCGAGGGGTCGTCAGAGGCCAGTTTGCGCGCGCCGAACACGGCGGCCCGACGCATGACGGCGCCGATATAGACCTTGCTGGCGTCGCCCTCGGGGCTGATCTCGACGGCCTGGCCGTCGGTCAGGTTCGGCAGGTCGCTCTCGACCACCTCGGCGCGGACGATGCGCGGCGCGTCGGGTTCCAGATCGAACATATTAGAGACGTTCAGGGTCGAGGCGCCGGCGCCGGGGTTGGCGTAACGGCGCACGATCCGGCCGTTGGTCGGGGCGCGGATGACCGTCAGTTCCTGATTGTAGCGGGCCTGATCCAGCTGAGCGCGCGCGGTCTGGACGGCGGCGACCTGCGACCCCAGGCGGGCCTGGGCGGTGGCGATGGCGTCCTGGGCCTGGTCCATGCGCTGGGCGGCGACGAAGTTGGTGGCGACGAGGCGTTGCAGACGCTCCTGCTCGCGCTGGGCGGTGCGGATGTCCACGCGGATCTGGGCCAGTTGGCTTTCGGCCTGGCTGACGGCGGCGGCCGCGGCCTGCACCGCCAGACGCGCCTCGTCGTCTTCCTGACGGGCCAGGATCTGACCAGCGACGACGCGATCGCCTTCCTGAACCAGAACATCACGGACGATGCCGCCGCGACGGGCCGCGATCTGGATGATGCCGCCCTCGACGTCCACCTTGCCGTTGGCGATGGCCGCATAGGGGCTGTCGACCTTGGCAGCCTCCTGCTTGGCCTGTTCTTCCTTCTTGGTCTTGGCGGCGGACTGGAACAGCATGAAGCCGACCGCCAGCACGATCACCAGCAGCAGGCCGATCCAGGTGCGTTTTTTCTTCAGAAAGCCGGGCATTGGCGTGTCGTCCTAAGGGAAATCGTCGTGTCGGTTAGTGGGACGCCAGGATGGCGTTCGGATCGGGGATGCGGCGCTGGTCGTCCAGGATCTTGCCGTCCTCGATGTGGATGACCCGGTCGGCCCAGGCCTCCAGGCGTGGATCGTGGGTCACGCAGATGACGGCGGCGCCGTGTTCGGTGGCGGCGCGGCGCAGCAGCTTGATGACCACCTGCCCGTTTTCGCCATCCAGGGCCGAGGTGGGTTCGTCGGCGAACAGGATCTTGGGATCCTTGGCCAGGGCGCGGGCGATGGCGACGCGCTGCTTTTCACCGCCCGACAAAGCCGCCGGCCGCTGGTGCAGACGGTGGCCCAGGCCGACCTCTTCAAGGGCGATGGTGGCGCGCTTCTTGGCCTGGCCCGCGGTCAGCCCCTGGAACTTCAGCACCGTCTCGACCTGCTGAAGCGCCGTCAGCGCGGGGAACAGGTTGAAGCCCTGGAAGATGAAGCCGCAGTTATCCAGGCGGAACTTGTCGATCCGACCCGAGGACAGCTTCCAAAGATCGTCGACGTCCAACGCATCCACCCGACCCTCTTCAGGCTTCAGCAGGCCCGACAGGGCTGCGATCAGGGTGGACTTGCCCGAGCCGGAGGGGCCCATGACCATGGTCAGGTCGCCATGCCGCGCATCGAAATCGACGCCCTTCAGCACATCCACCCAGGCCTTGCCGGACTTGAACCGCTTGACCAGGCTTTTGGCCTCGATGGCGAAGTCGCCGTGCTTGCCGTGAACCTTTGTATGAACGTTCATCGCAGCAGGTCCGCCGGTTGGCTGTTCTTGAGGATGCCCAGCGACAGCAGGCCGGACACCATGGCGATGGCGATCAGGCCGATGCCGACGATGATCAGCAGCGACAGCGGCAAGGCGATGATCACCGCCCCCATCATCGCCAGCAGCGACACCAGCCAGGTCAGGACAATGGCCGCGATGACGCCGACGACGCCGACCCAGAAGCTCAGCTCGACCACGATCCGACGCAACGACCCCATGCTGACGCCCAGGGCCCGCAGAGAGGCGAACTCCTTGATGTTGGCCATGATGGCGCCGCGCAGGGTCTGCCAGGTGATGGCCACGCCGATGATGATCCCCAAGACGACGCAGCCGCCGATGATGATGACCAGGATGCCTTCCTCGAACATGGCGCCGGCGTTGGCGTCGGCCAGTTGCTGCTTGGTCCAGGCCTTCCACTGACCGGCGCCCATGGCGTTCAGCTGGGCCACCACGATGGGCGCGCGGGCCGGATCACGCAGCTTGACCATCAGCGGACCGACGCGCGGACCCGTGTCGGCCTGGCCCAGCATCCGCAGGGTGTCGCGCGACATGACCACGCCCGGCTGCATCATATTGGGATAGCCGCGCGTCACGCCGACGACGGTGACGGTCTGGCCGTTATACAGGGCCTTGTCGCCCAGCTTCACGCCCAGGGTCGTCAGGGCCGTCTCGTCGACCGCCACGGTGTAGGGTTGGCGCAACGCATCGACCAGTTCCTGCGAATAGTCGGTCGGGATGGTCACCGAGCCGGGACGAGTGTCGATGATGCTGGCCTGAACGAACTTCTGACGCGGCGCGCCCTGCGACGCATTGTCCGCCTGGCTCTTGGTCGGATCGACGTTCTTGATGTTCTGGAAGGTGCCGCCGGCGCCGTCCAGCGGCATGACCTCGACCACCTCGGGGTGGTTGTAGGCCAGGGGGATGAACCGGCGGGGCACGCCCGACGGCCCGCCGATCAGGCTCTTGGCGCCGGGCTGCATGATGAAGATGTCGGCGTTCGACCGTTCGATGGTCGCGGTGAATCCCTTGCCGATGCCGATGAAGACGCCGGTCATCGCCAGGACCAGAAGCCCCGACAGGGCCAGGGCCATGACCGCCGCCATATAGCGACGCCACTCGAACAGCAGTGTTGATAGCGCAAGCGACATTGTCGTCGATAAACCCCCGGTACTTGCGCCTATCTGACCGTGCGCCCCCTCACCGCCAAGTTAAATCGGGGTAAGGCTTGTGAACCCTTGTCATTGCGGGTTCGAAATCAGGGGATTAAGGGCCTTACAGCCTCTTGGCGCCCACCCTTCGTCGGCGCTAGTTACAACATAACAGATGGGACAGGCCGTCCCACGCTCTGGGAAACACGCCTTCATGTCCTTGCCCTCGCTTCGTCTCACCGCCTCTCTGGCCGCGCTCGGCGCCGCCACCGCCGTCCTGTCCGCGCCCGCGACCTCCGCGCGCGCCGACGAGGGCATGTGGACCTTCGACAACTTCCCCATCGCCACGGTGAACGAGAAGTACGGCACCAACATCGACCAGGCCTGGCTGGATCGCGTGCGCAACGCCGCGGTCCGCCTGCAGGGCTGCTCGGCCTCGCTGGTGTCGAACGAAGGTCTGGTGCTGACCAACCACCACTGCGTCGTGTCGTGCGTTCAGGACCTGTCCACGGCCCAGAACGACTACGTCAAGAACGGCTGGATGCCCGCCACCCGCGAGGAAGAGAAGAAGTGCCCCGGCCAGACGGCCGAAATCCTGACGGACATCGTCGATGTCACCGATCGCGTGACCGGCGCCGGCGCCGGCCTTGAGGGCGCCGCCTTCGTCCAGGCCCGCGCCGCCGAGATCGACAAGATTCAGAAGGAGACCTGCGGCGACGATCAGAAACTGACCTGCCAGGTCATCAGCTTCTACCGCGGCGGTCAGTACAAGCTCTACAAGTTCCGCAAGTATGACGACGTGCGCCTGGTCTTTGCGCCCGAGTTCCAGGCGGCCTTCTTCGGCGGCGACCCGGACAACTTCAACTTCCCGCGCTACGCCTTGGATGCCGGCTTCCTGCGCATCTACGAAGACGGCAAGCCGGTCGCCACGCCGAACCACCTGACCTGGAACGCCAATGCGCCCAAGGAAGGCGACGTCACCTTCGTCGCCGGCAACCCCGGCTCGACCCAGCGCCTGCTGACCGTGGCCCAACTGGAAACCCTGCGCGACCAGCAACTGCCCATCAGCCTGATCCAGACCTCCGAACTGCGCGGTCGCCTGCTGGAGTATTCGACCACCGGCGAAGAGGCCAAGCGCGTCTCGGTCGATCCGATCTTCGGCCTGGAGAACGGCTTCAAGGTCAACTACGGTCAGCAGGGCGCCCTGACCGACCCGGCCTTCATGGCCACCAAGCGCCGCGAAGAGCAGGAGTTGCGCCAGCGCGTCGCCGCCGACCCGGCCCTCGCTCAACGCATCGGCGATCCGTGGGCCGATCTGGAACGCGCCTCGACCGCCCAGCGCGACCTGTATCTGCCCTATCGCCAGCTGGAATCGGCGGCCGGTCAGCGCTCGTCGCTGTACAGCTACGCCAAGGCCATCGTCCGCGCCTCCAAGGAACGCGCCAAGCCCGTCGCTGAACGCCGCGCCGGCTATTCGGACGCCGACATCGCCTCGCTGGGCCGTCGCCTGGCGACTGAGACGCCGATCTCGAACGACCTGGAGAAGATCTATCTCGACTTCTGGCTGTCCAAGACCCGCGAATATCTGACGGTCGACAATGCGAACGTGAAGGCGCTGCTGGGCAAGGAAAGCCCCGAGCAGATCGCGGAGCGTCTGGTCGACGGCACGCGACTGGCCGATCCCGCCTTCCGCGCCCAGGCCCTGGCCATGACGCCGGAGCAACTGGCCGCCTCGGGCGACCCGCTGATCCAGTTCGTGCTGGCCAACGACGATGCGGCCCAGGCCGTGCGCACCCAGTGGGAATCGGCCGTGTCCGGCCCGACCAGCCGCGCCGGCGAAAAGATCGCCCAGGCCCGGTTCGCGGTTTACGGCACCAACCTGTACCCCGACGCGACCTTCTCCTTGCGCCTGTCCTACGGCCAGGTGAAGGGCTGGACCTATCGCGGCGTGACGGTCGAACCCTTCACCCAGATCGGCGGCCTGTACGAGCGCAACACCGGCGCCGAGCCCTTCAACGCGGCCGAGGATTGGCTGGCGGCCGAGGGCAAGGTCAACAAGTCGACCGTCTATGACTTCGTCTCGACCAACGACATCATCGGCGGCAACTCGGGCTCGCCCGTGATCAACGCCAAGGGCGAAGTCATCGGCGCCGCCTTCGACGGCAACATCCACTCGCTGGGCGGCAGCTTCGGTTACGACCCCGAGCTGAACCGCACGGTGACGGTCTCGACCGCCGCCATCACCGAGGCCCTGCGCAACGTCTACAACCAGCCGCGCCTGCTGCGCGAACTGGGCGTGCGCCGCTAAGCTGAAGATCCTTCTCCCCGCGGGGGAGAAGGTGGCTCGCGCAAGCGAGACGGATGAGGGGGCTGGTTGACCCAGGCCCCCTTTTTCCATTTTGAATGCGAACAGAGCCCCCTCATCCGAGCCCTTCGGGCTCACCTTCTCCCCCGAGGGGAGAAGGATCAGGAGTTTTCCATGCGCCCTCTTCTCCTCGCCTCCGCCGCCGTTCTCGCTTTCGCCGCCGCCACATCGGCCAGCGCCGAGGAAGGCATGTGGACCTACGACAACTTCCCCATCGCCCGCGCCAATCAGACGCTGGGCACGAATATCGACCAGGCCTTCCTGGATCGGGTGCGGCTGTCGTCGGTGAAGTTCGGCGGTTGTTCGGCGGGCGTGGTGTCGGGCCAGGGTCTGGTGATGACCAACAACCACTGCGTCGCCACCTGCGTAGCCAATCTGTCCACGCCGCAGCAGCAGTATGGCGAGACGGGCTTTACGCCCAAGACGCGTGAGGAAGAGCGCAAATGCCCCGGCGCCACGGCCGAGATCCTGACCGACATCTCCGACGTCACCGAGCGGATGCACAAGGCCGGCGAAGGGCTTGAGGGCCAGGCCTTCACCCAGGCGCGCGAGGCCGAGGCCGGGCGGATCGAGACTGAAGCCTGCGGAAACGATCCCAAGATCCGCTGCCAGGTCGTCAGCCTGTACCGGGGCGGCCAGTTCAAACTCTACAAATACCGCAAATACAGCGATGTGCGCCTGGCCTGGGCGCCGGAAGACCGCGCCGCGACCTTCGGCGGCGATCTGGACAACTTCTCGTTCCCCCGCTTCGCCATCGATGCCGCCTTCATCCGCCTGTATGAGGACGGCAAGCCGGTCGAGACGCCGATCCACTTCGCCTGGAACGCCGACAAGCCGACCGAGGGCGAGGCCGTCTTCATCACCGGTAATCCCGGCGCCACCCAGCGCCTGCTGACGATGGACCAACTGGCCACCATCCGCGACGTGGTCCTGCCGCTGGATCAGCTGATCGCCTCGGAGCTGCGCGGTCGTCTGATCCGCTATTCCGAAGAGGGCGAGGACCAGGCCTTCATCGCCATGGACCCGATCGTGGGCGTGGAGAACACCTACAAGCGCGGCTTGGGCCGGATGCGCGCCCTGACCGACGCCCAGTTCATCCAGGCCAAGGCTGCGGCCGAGGTCGACTTCATGCAGCGCTACGCCGCCGCCAACGGCAATGGTCCCGATCCCTGGGGCGCGCTGAAAGCGGTCCAGCCCATCGCGCGCGAACTCTATGCGCCGACTGCGCTACTGGAAGGCGGCACGGGCCTAGGCACCACCTCGGTCGCCGGCGGATCGCAGCTGTTCCAGTGGGCCAAGGCCATTGTGCGCGGCGCGCAGGAACGGGCCAAGCCGTCGGACCAGCGTCTGGCCGAGTTCGCCGACAGCCGCTTGCCGGGCGTCGAATCCGGTCTGTTCGCGGAACGGCCGACCTATCCCGAGCTGGAGCAGATTCGGCTGGAATGGTGGCTGTCCAAGACGCGCGAATGGCTGACGGTGGACAGCCCCTATGTTCGCACCCTGCTGGGCAAGGAAAGCCCCGAAGAGTTGTCGGCCCGCGTCGTCTCGGGCACCAAGCTGGCCGATCCGGCCGTGCGTCGCGCCCTGTGGACCGGCGGCCTGGCGGCGGTTCAGGCGTCGGACGATCCGATGATCCAGTATGTGCTGTCGATCGACGCCGACGCCCGCGCCGTTCGCACGGAATGGGAGAACAAGGTCAAGGCGCCGACCGACCGCGCGTCGGAACAGCTGGCGGCCGCCCGCTTCGCCGCCTATGGCGACGCCGTCTATCCCGACGCCACCGGCACCCTTCGCCTGACCTATGGCAAGGTCGAAGGCTCCGACGTGCCAGGTCAGCGCTTCGGCGCCTTCACCACCTTCGCCGGCCTGTGGGACCGCGCCACCGGCGCCGAACCGTTCAAGGTCGCGCCCAAGCTGATGGCCGCCAAGGACCGGATCGATCCGAACGCGGTGATGGACATGGCCGTCTCGACCGACACGATCGGCGGTTCGTCCGGCTCGCCCGCGGTCAACGCCCGGGGCGAGATCATCGGGGCCAACTTCGATTCCACCGTCCTGACCCAGCGCAACGCCTATGGCTACGATCGCAACACCAACCGCAGCGTGATCGTCACAACCCAGGCCGTCACCGTGGCCCTGCGCGACGTCTATGGGATGGATCATCTGCTGACGGAGCTGGGCGTCAGCCGGTGACGGAGATCGTCGTCCGCGCGGCGACGCTCAACGACGTCGCCGCGCTGCATCCTCTGATCGAGCGCGCCTATCGCGGCGAAACGGCCAAGGCCGGCTGGACGCATGAAGCCGACCTGCTGTTCGATGATCGCACCAGCGCGGCGGAGCTGTCGGCCCTGATCGCCGATCCCGACCGGGTCATCCTGCTGGCCCATCGCGACGGCGCGCTGATCAGCTGCGTCCAGGTCGCCCGCGCCGGCGACGACCTGGCCTATCTCGGCATGCTGACGGTCGAGCCGACCTTGCAGGCGTCCGGCCTCGGCCGTCGTCTGCTCGCGGCCGCCGAAAGCGAAGCGGTCGCGCGTTTCGGCGCCCGTCGCATGGAGATGACCGTCATCCACCGCCGGACCGAACTGATCGCCTGGTACGAACGACGCGGTTACGCCCCTACCGGCGAGACTCGCCCCTTCCCCGTCGATCCGCTCCGACCCGAGCTGGAATTCGCGGTGCTGGAAAAAGCGCTCTAGCCGCCCCTTGCAAAACGGACAGTCGTGTCCATTTACGCGCCTCACCATGACGCGCCCTGCCGAAAAACCTGTCCGCAAGGACGCCGCTCTGAACCGGGCGGCGGTGCTGGAGGCCGCGCGCGCGGTCTTCGCCAGCCAAGGGTTGGATGCGCCCCTGGATCTGATCGCCGAACGGGCCGGTGTGGGGCGCGGCACCCTGTATCGGCACTTCTCCGACCGCACGGAACTGGCCTTGGCGGTGCTGGAGGCCGACGTCGCAGACCTGGGTCGGCGCACCGCCGAACAGGGCGATGATCCGCAGGCCTTCTTCTGGTTTCTGGACCGGCTGGCCGAGGACATGGTGCGCAATGCGGGACTGGCCGGCGTCGTGCGGAACGTGCGGTCGCCAGATGCGCTTACCCCCTTGCGGCAGAGCTTGATGGAGGCGGGCGCCGCACCGCTGAAGCGGGCCCAGGCCGCCGGCCTGGTGAGGGAGGATCTGCGGCCGATGGACATCCGTCTGATCGCCACCCTGCTGGGCGCCGGTTTTCAGGGCGCAGACGAAGCCGAGCGCCAGGCCGTGTCGCTGCGGACCCGCGCGCTTGTTCTGGACGGGCTGAGACCTCGAGGGGGGCCGCGCTGATGGCCCGCAACAACTGGCATCTGCCCTGGGAACAGTATGTCGAGACGCTGAAGCCGCACGAGCGGCCGATGATGCCCGGCTCTCCCGCCACTCCCGATCACTCCTGGCCGATGCGGATCCAGTACGCCCTGACCGGCCTGCTAGTCGCCATGGTCGGATCGCTGGGCAACGCCGCCGTCACCGCCAATATCCAGAACCTGCAAGGCTCGCTGGGGATCACGATCACCGAGGCCGCCTGGCTGCCGGTCGTCTTCGTCATGACCAACGCCTGCATGAACCTGATCCTCGTCAAGTTCCGGATGCAGTACGGCTTGCGCCTGTTCACCCAGATCTTCCTGGGGGCCTTCGTGCTGGTCTGCGCCGCCCACCTGTTCGTCGACAACTACCAATCGACCCTGCTGGTGCGGGCCATCGCCGGCATGGCGGGCGCGGGCCTTTCCAGCCTCGGCTTTCTCTACATCATCCAGGCCTTCCCGGCTGCGCATCGGCTGAAGGGACTGATTATCGGCATCGGCCTGGCCAGTTTTGCCGTGCCGATTTCGCGCCTGGTCATGCCCGGCCTGCTCCAGCTAGGCGACTGGCGCGCCTTCTACATGTTCGAGCTGGGCCTGTGCCTGGTCGCCTGGGGCGCGGTGCAGGTGGTCAAGCTGCCGCCGTCCGAGCGGCTACGCGTATTCGACCGGCTGGACTTCCTGACCTTCGCCCTGTTTGCGCCAGGCGTGGCCCTGCTGTGCGCGGCCCTGGGTCTGGGGCGCATCGTCTGGTGGACGCAAGCCGCCTGGATCGGCTGGGCCTTGATCGGGTCCGTCATCCTGCTGACCGCCGCCTTCCTGGTCGAGCACAATCGCAAGAACCCACTGATCAACACGCGCTGGCTGACCGGGCCAGACCTGCTGCGCCTGTTCGGGGCGATCCTGCTGATCCGCATCGTGCTGTCGGAACAGACATCCGGCGCGGTGGGCTTTCTGACCGTCGTCGGCTTGGGACCGGATCAGCTTCACGGCCTCTTCGTCGTCATCCTGCTGTCGATGATCGCCGGCACCCTGGTCAGCGCCTTCACCCTGAATATGGAGAAGCTGAACAAGCCGATCGCCATCGCCCTGGCGCTGATCGCGGTCGGCGCCTGGATCGACAGCCATTCGACGGTCCTGACGCGCCCGGCGCAGCTGTATTTCAGCCAGGCCCTGATCGCCTTCGCCTCGGCCATGTTCATCGGCCCGGCGCTGATGATCGGCATCGTCAAGGTGCTGACCCAAGGCAAGCAGAACCTGATCAGCTTCATCGTCATGTTCAGCGTGCTTCAGAACGTCGGCGGTCTGGCGGGTTCGGCGCTGACCGGGACGCTTCAGATCCTCCGCGAGAAATACCATTCCAACCAGCTGGCGGCCGGGATTTCGGCGCTGGACCCGCAGGTCGCCTTGCGGCTGCGCCAGCTGTCGGGTGCCTATGCCTCGACGATAACGGATCCCGCGCTGGCGAACGCCGAAGGCGCCGTTCTGCTGGGCCGACAGGTGACTCAGCAGGCCAATGTGCTGGCCTACAACGACGTCTTTCTGGTCATCGCCGTGATCGCGGCCCTGGGCTCCGCCTGGGTGACCGTCACCCACCTGCGGCCGCGCTGGAAGGCGCGCCGCGACGCCAAGAACAACAACAATGCAGACGCTGCGGTTCAGAGCGCCGCCGTCGCCGCCGCCGACTGAACCGAGACCCACAATGACCGACGCCGCCCCGCCCGCCCCCGCCTCTGCCGCCCCCGCCGCCCCGCAAGCGCCCTCTGCGGCTCCGCCTGCACCTGCGCCGAAGAAGAACGTCATGTGGACCGTCATCGCCGCCGGGGTCGCCCTGCTGGGCGTGCTGATGGTGCTGTACGCCTGGCAGTTGCCGCCCTTCCGGGGCGCGATCCAGCGCACGGACAACGCCTATGTGCGCGGCCAGGTGACGATCATCAGCCCGCAGGTGAACGGCTATGTCGTCCAGGTGCCGGTCCAGGACTTCCAGACCGTCCAACAGGGGCAGTTGCTGGCCCAGGTGGACGATCGCATCTATCGCCAGCGGCTGGAGCAGGCCGAGGCCAGCCTGCACTCGGCCCAGGCGGCCCTGTCCAACTCGGCCCAGACCCAGGCGTCGGCGCGCGGATCGGTGGCCCAGCAGCGCGCTTCCATCGCCGCCGCCGAAGCGACGTTGACACGAGCCCAGGCCGACGCCAACCGCGCCCGCACCCTGAAGGCCGGCGGCTGGGTCGCCCAGGCCAATGTGGACGTCGCCGAAGCCGCCCTGCGCAGCGCCCAGGCCCAGGTCGCCCAGGCCCGCGCCGCCGAGGGCATCGCCCAGACCGGCGTCACCTCCGCCGTCGTTGGCCGCGACAGCCTGGCCGCCGCCGTCGAGAACGCCCAGGCCGCCGTGCGCCTGGCCCAGATCGACCTGGCCAACACCCGTATCATCGCGCCCCGCGCGGGGCGTCTGGGCGAGATTGGCGTACGCCAGGGTCAGTATGTGACCGCGGGAACCCAGTTGATGGGTCTGGTGCCGGACGTGGTCTGGGTCACGGCCAATATGAAGGAGACGCAGATGAAGAACATCCGCGTCGGCCAACCGGTCGAGATCACCGTCGACGCCTTGGGCGGCCAGACCCTGCGCGGCCATGTCCAACGCATCGCCCCCGCCGCCGGATCGGAGTTCAGCGTCATCCGCCCCGACAACGCCACCGGCAACTTCACCAAGGTGGCCCAGCGCATCCCGGTCCGCATCCGCATCGACCCGAACCAGCCCGCCGCCGAGCGTCTGGCGCCGGGCATGTCGGTGGTGGTGAAGGTGAATACGGCCGGCTGACGGAACGCGCAGCTCCCCATCGCGCTACCTCTCCCAGCAACGGAGAGCACCATGGACCGCGAACAGACCAAGGGTCGTGAAGAGAACGGCGCCGATCCGGCCGGCAAGCCGGACGCCCTGACCTCCGACAAGGCGACCAAGGAAGTCGGTCAGGCCGAGCGCAAGAGCGCGGGACCGGACGGCCCGGACGCCGCCGAGATCGGCGACACCTTCAAACGCAAGCCCTGACGCCGGATCAGGCCGATCGCGGCGACAGGCTGGCGGCGAGCAGATGCACGTCATGCGCCCGCATCCGCTCGAAGTTCCCCAGCCCCAGGGCCAGGGCGCGCATGATCTCGGTCTGGCGCGTATGTTCGGGATGGGCGGGCAAGGACGGCTCCGCCCGCGCCAGCTCCGCATCCAGTTCGGCCATCATATGGGCCAGGATTCCGTCGTTCATCTGATCCTCCATCACGCCGCCGACCGCCGCAGACGGTTAGATCACAAACGGAACAAATCCGGAACACGCTGACCCAAGAAGGCTGTGGATGGCGCGGTCGGTTTGCAAAATCGTCCGGCTGACCCTGCCGTTTAATCCACCTTAACCACAAGGATTCACCATAGTGGTCTCACTGTTGCGGGGCCGCGTTCCATGTCCGATCTGAAGACCCCTGTCCTTACAAAGGACGTCATTCATCGTGGCGACTGCATCGAGGTGCTGAAGAGCCTGCCCGACGCCTCGGTGGACATGGTCTTCGCCGATCCGCCCTATAACCTGCAACTGGGCGGCGACCTGCTGCGTCCCGACAATTCCAAGGTCGATGCGGTCGATGACGACTGGGACAAGTTCGCCAGCTTCGCCGACTACGACGCCTTCACCCGCGCCTGGCTGGCGGAATGCCGCCGCGTCCTGAAGCCCGAGGGCTCGATCTGGGTGATCGGCTCCTACCACAACGTCTTCCGCCTGGGGTCCGCGATCCAGGACCTGGGCTTCTGGGTTTTGAACGATATCATCTGGCGCAAATCCAACCCGATGCCGAACTTCAAGGGCACCCGGTTCACCAACGCCCATGAGACCCTGATCTGGGCCGCCAAGTCGCGGGATCAGAAGCGCTACACCTTCAACTATGATGCGCTGAAGGCCTTCAACGAAGACACCCAGATGCGCTCCGACTGGACCTTCGCCCTGTGCACAGGCGAGGAGCGGATCAAGGACGCCGACGGCAAGAAGGCCCATCCGACCCAGAAGCCCGAAGCCCTGCTGCACCGCGTCCTGCTGTCGGCCACGCGCCCCGGCGACGTGATCCTGGATCCCTTCTTCGGCACCGGCACCACCGGCGCCGCCGCCAAGCGCCTCGGCCGCCACTACATCGGGATCGAACGTGACGAGACCTATGCCGAGGTCGCCGAAACCCGCATCGCCTCGGTCATCCCTGCCCGCCCCGAAGACCTGATGGTCACAGGCTCCAAGCGCGCCGAACCCAAGGTGCCGTTCGGCGCCCTGGTCGAGGCCGGCCTGCTGCAACCCGGCGACCGCCTTTATTGCCCCAAGGGCGAGCGTGAGGCGCGTGTTCGTGCGGACGGTTCGCTGGTTCACGGTTCGCTCAGCGGCTCGATCCACAAGCTGGGCGCGCTGCTGGAGAATGCGCCGGCCTGCAACGGCTGGACCTACTGGCGCTTCAAGACCGACCAGGGGCTAAAATCCATCGACGCCCTCCGGTCGGAAGTTCGCGCCGCGATGTAAGCCCGCTGCGACTGCCCGTCGCGTAAGCCACATCAATCACTTAGCCGGCAATCCGCCGCGAATACGTACGCTTTCGCACACTCAATATGGGTCAGCGTCGCTGTAACCCCGCGAAACCTATGTGAAAATTCATCGCCTGCGATGGAACTTCGCAGTTGCGAGAACATTGATGTCAACGGCCCGCCAGGATGCGGTGTCGGAGCACATCACCATGAAAATCGCGCAGATCACCCCTCTGTATGAGGCCGTGCCTCCCAAGCTGTACGGTGGCACGGAGCGTGTGGTGGCGCATCTGACCGACGCCTTGGTCGATCTGGGCCACGACGTGACTCTGTTCGCCAGCGCCGACGCCCAGACCAAGGCCCGTCTGGTGCCCGTGCGCGATCAGGCCATCCGTCTGGATCCGGCGCCACTGAAATCCGACCTCGCCGCTCACCTGTCGATGCTGGGCGAAGTTCTGGACCGCGCCGACGAGTTTGACGTCATCCACTTCCATACCGACATGGTCCACTTCCCGCTGTTCCAGAAATATGCGGACAAGACTTTGACGACCCTTCACGGCCGTCTGGACATGAAGGACCTGCCCGGCGTCTATGCGCGTTGGAGCGAGTTTGGGCTGGTCTCCATCTCCGACGATCAGCGCAAGCCGCTGCATTTCGCCAACTGGAAGGCCACCGTCCATCACGGCATGCCCGGCGAACAATACATCTTCTCCCCGAAGTCCGAGGGCTATCTGGCCTTCCTGGGTCGCATCTCGCCCGAGAAGCGACCCGACCGCGCCATCGAGATCGCCACCAAACTGGGCAAGCGTTTGAAGATGGCCGCCAAGGTGGACGCCGCCGACAAACGCTATTGGGAAGAAACGATTCGCCCACTGGTTGAGGGCAATCCGCTGATCGAGTTCATCGGCGAAATCGGCGATCACCAGAAGTCCGCCTTCCTCGGCGGCGCCGAGGCCCTGCTCTTCCCTATCGACTGGCCGGAGCCGTTCGGTTTGGTGATGATCGAGGCCATGGCCTGCGGCACGCCGGTCGTCGCTTTCCGCTGCGGCTCGACGCCTGAGGTCATCGAAGACGGCGCCACCGGCTTCCTGGTCGATACGATGGAACAGGCCATCGCCGCGGCCGGACGCGCGCATCTGCTGGACCGCGAGGCGATCCGCGCGCGGTTTGATCTGCGGTTCTCGGCCACCGCCATGGCGCGCCGGTATCTGGACGTCTACGGCGATCTGCTGGCCCGCCGCCCGTTCGCGGAAACCGCGCTGGATGACGTGGTCACGCCGTTGCGTCCGCGTGAAGAACGCAGCTTCGCCGCCACCGCCTGAAACCAACTCAGTCGGGACGCCGTTGCAATCCTGAGTTAGTAACGGCGTTCACCCAAAAGTTAAGCTTATCCATTACGGTCGTCCCAAATCGGGGCGACCACTATGCAATGGACAGCGATGAGGCGGCGGCTGGCGCATCTGCGCCGGAATACCGCGGGCAACATTGCGACCTTCTTCGCCCTGTCCGCCATGGGACTGACACTGATGGTCGGCCTGGCCATCGACATCAATCGCTATGTCTCTGTCAGGAACCAGGTGCAAGAAGCGCTCGATGCAGCAGCGTTGGGCGCGGCCGCGTCCCGCGCCCAGACGGTCAAGGAGTTGGAAGCGGTCAGCGGTCCCTATCTGGAGGCCAATCTGAAGACCGGCCAACTGCTCGACGGCTGGAAAACCGGCACTCAATACGTCGATGGCAAAATCGTCAGGGTGACGTTCAAGGGCGGGGTCAAACCCATCTTCGCGGGTCTGGCCGGCGTCAAACAGTTCGACATCAACGCCCTGTCCGAGGCGACGCGCGGCGTGGCGCAAAAGATCGAGACCGTCCTGGTGCTCGATAACACCTGGTCGATGAGCGAAAAGGACAGCCGCTCGATCAAGCGGATCGATGCGCTGAAGACCTCGGCCAGTCTGCTGGTCAACGAGTTGATGGCGACCGAGAGCGACGAGGTCTCGATCGGCGTCGTGCCCTATGCGGACTACGTCAATGTCGGCGTGGCCAACCGCAAGGCTTCCTGGCTGTCGGTCCCCGACGACTATGTTCAGGAGCGCACCTGCACGACCAAGACGACCTACAGCGGCGGCACCCCCTACCCGTGCACCACCGTGCGCGACGGCGTCAACGAGACCGGCACCTGCTACAAGGATCAGGTGGTCAAGACGGTCACCGTCCCGCCCTATGCTTGCAACGTCAGCTACAAGTGGTTCGGCTGCGTCTATTCGCGCAACGTCGGCACGACGCGGCTGAACGACCAGTCGCCGGCGACGCCCTACAAAGGGTTCCTGACGACGGGCCAGAGCTGCCTGAATGCTGTCAGCCCCTTGTCCAAGAGCAAGTCCAGCGTCCTGAACGCAATCAAGAACCTCGTCATCAATGTCGGCGGCTACAAACCCGAAACCCACATTCCATCCGGCCTGATCTGGGGCATCAATCTGCTGTCGCCTACCGCGCCGTTCCAGGAAGGCGGCGCCTACGACCCCGCCAACCGCACGCCGCGCAAGATTCTGGTGCTGATGACCGACGGCGTGAACACCCTGCGCTACCGCTCGTCCGACGGCGCACACGTCGCCACGGTCAAACCCAATGAGCTGGCGGCGACGGATGCCGATCTCGACTCGATCTGCACCTATGCCAAGTCGAACAAGATCGAGGTCTTCACCGTCGGCCTGAACGTGCCCACGCAAAACGGACGCAATCTGCTGAGGACCTGCGCGACAGATTCCGACCATGCCTTCCTGGCCGAAGACAGCGCCGCGCTGGAAGCCGCCTTCCGCGACATCGCGCGGTCCATCGGCGTTGTACGGTTGATCAAATGAAGGTCGCCCGGCCTCTGTTGATGAAAAAGCACAGGTTCGCCTGAACCCGTCGGCGACTTGCCCATTAAAGTCTGCAAGCGGCCCCTGAGCGCCGCATTCGGGTGCGACACGTTCGGCCGAGGCCTCACAACGACGGGGAAGAGACCGCATGGACGACGCCTATTCCACTCAACTGACCGCCGGTGAATCGGTCGAGGCCACGGGTCTCGAACAACTGATGGCGCTGAAGGAAGGCGATACCTTCCTGGTCGCCGACGGATGGGGCGACATGAAGGGCGGCGCCGACGGCCTGTTCGCGGGCGACACCCGCGTCCTGTCGCGCTGGGCCATGACCGTCGGCCTGCTGAAGCCGTCGCGTCTGTCGTCCGGCGTCAGCCAGGACAACGTCTTCTTCTCCTGCCACACCACCAACCGTCCCCTGCCCCCGATGGGCGGCCGGTCGGCACCGGCCGGCGTCCTACATATCGAACGCCGGCGGTTCCTGTGGAACCGGCGGATGTTCGAGCGCATCCGCATGGTCAACCACGGGGTGGAGGACATCCTGCTGCCGCTGGCCTTCGACTTCGGCGCGGACTTCTTCGATATTTTCCAGGTGCGCGGCACGCCTCGGGCCAAGCGCGGGACGATCCACACGCCGACGACCGACGGCCGCCGCGTCACCTTCCGCTACACCGGCCTGGACGACGTGGACCGTTCCAGTTGCATCGCCTTTTCCGAACCGCCCGCGCGCCTGACGCACCAGCGCGCCGAGTTCATGTTCAGCCTGCCCAAGGGCCGCTCGCTGGATCTGTTCATCGAATGCGGCGTGGACGCCTGCGAGACACCGGACGCCGACCGTTGGCGACAGAACGCGATACAGGCGCGCCTGGCCATGCGCGCCAAACGCCGGCGGGGCGCCTCGGTGCGCGGCCCGCGCAGCCCGCGCTTCAACGATTGGCTGGATCAGTCGCGCGCCGACATGGCGCTGTTGACGACCGACCTGCCGACAGGCCCCTATCCCTACGCAGGCACGCCGTGGTTCTCGACCCCGTTCGGACGCGACGGCATCATTTCGGCCTGGCAAATGCTCTGGCTGGATCCGTCGCTGGCCAAGGGTGTGCTGACCTATCTGGCCTCGCGCCAGGCGACCGAGACCTCGCTCTATCGGGACAGCCAGCCCGGCAAGATCATGCACGAAACCCGCGGCGGCGAGATGAGCGCCCTGCACGAGGTGCCGTTCGGTCTCTACTATGGCGGGGTCGACACCACCTGTCTGTTCGTGGCCCTGGCCGGCGCCTACGCCAACCGCACCGGCGATCTGGATCTGATCAGCAAGCTCTGGCCCAATCTGATCGCGGCCGCCTACTGGATGCGCGACTATGGCGACAGCAACAACGACGGCCTGATCGACTACCAGCGCGGGGCCGATACCGGCCTGTCCAACCAGGGCTGGAAGGACTCAGAGGATTCCATCTTCCACGCCGACGGCCGCTTCCCCAAGGGTCCGATCGCGCTTCTGGAGGTTCAGGGCTACGCCTTCGCCGCCTGGAAAGCGCTGGGTGATCTAGGTGAGCGTCTGCACGACGACCGCACGACCGAATGGCGTATGCGCGCCGAACAGGTCCGCTCTCTGGTCGAGGAAAAGTTCTGGATGGAGGACGAGGGCTTCTACGCCGTGGCCCTCGATGGCGACGGGCAGCAATGTCGCGCCATCGCCTCCAACGCCGGACACCTGCTGTTCACCGGCCTGCCGTCGCTGGAACGTGCGCGACGCGTCACCAAACGCCTGTTGACCGCCGAGTTCCGCACCGGCTGGGGCATCCGCACCCTGGAGGTCGGACAGGCCCGCTTCAATCCGATGAGCTATCACAACGGCTCGGTCTGGCCGCACGACACCGCCATGGCCGCCGCCGGCATGGCGGCTTACGGCGAGCGCGATGCGGTCGCGCAAATCCTGGCCGAGATCTACGCTGCGGCCGCCCACTTCCACCTGCGGCTGCCCGAACTGTTCTGCGGCTTCCCGCGTGAGCCGGGCGAGCCGCCCATCGCCTATCCGGTCGCCTGCCTGCCCCAGGCCTGGGCGGCGGGATCGGTCTTCCTGATGCTTCAGGCGACCCTGGGCCTGTCGATCGACGCCTGGACCGAGACGGTCGATCTCGCTGACCCCGTCCTGCCTGCCGGTCTGGATCGTCTGAAGATCACTGGCCTGGAAGTCGGCGGCGCCGTTGTCGATCTGAATATCCAGCACGCCGACGGTCGCGCCGTGGTCATCCCGCATCATAAGCAGGGCAAGGTTTCGATCCGCACGTTGCGATAGGGGTCAGCCGAACAGATCGGGCACGCTCGCCCGGTCCAGCGCCTTGGCGAAGACCGTCGGCAGGGCGGCCCGCGCCGCCTCGATCGGCATCCAGCGATAGTCACCGTCCGCATCGACGCGCGCGGTCATCACCGTCAGCGTCAGGCTGAAGTGGGTGAAGACGTGCTCCACAGCCCCCGCGTCGCGCCAGTCGGCCTCGACCGGCGCTGCGGCAACAGGCTCGCCTGTTGTCCAGTCGCTGGTCGGCAGGCCCAGCATTCCGCCCAGCAGCCCCTTTTCAGGCCGCATCTCGACTGCGACCCGCCCCTGATCATCGACCAGCACATAGGCCGCGCCCCGCCGATGCGGCCGGTCCGCCTTCTTGGTCTTCATCGGAAACCGGGCCGGGTCGCCCGTGGCCAGACCCAGGCATTCGCCGGCTGCCGGACAGGTCCCGCACGACGGCGACTTGGGCCGGCAAACCGTCGCCCCCAGATCCATCAACGCCTGCGCCCAATCCCCTGGCCGCTCGTCGGTGACGAACAGGCCCGCCAGCCGCTTCAGTTCGGGCCGAGCGGCGGGGACCGGCGTCTCGACCGCGAACAGACGCGCCATGACCCGCTCGACATTGCCGTCCACGACATTGGCCGCCCGGTCGAAGGCGATCGAGGCGACGGCTGCGGCCGTATAGGCGCCCACGCCCGGCAGGGCGAGCAGCGCCGCCTCGGTGTCCGGAAACACCCCGCCATGCGCGCCCGCCACCGCCCGCGCGCAGGCCAGCAGATTGCGCGCACGCGCATAGTAGCCCAGCCCCGCCCAGGCCCCCATGACCTCCGCATCCTCGGCCGCCGCCAGGTCCGAGACCGTCGGCCAGCGCGTGGTGAAGGCGTGGAAATACGGCGTCGCATGCGGCACGGTCGTCTGCTGCAGCATGACCTCCGACAACCAGACGCGGTATGGCTCGGTCCGCGGCGCGCCGACGGCCGCTCGCCACGGCAGGCTGCGCGCATGGGCGTCGTACCAGGCCAGCAGCCGCGAGCGGATCAGGTCTATGTCGGGAGAGACGTCAGGCATCGGTCGGGCTATATAGACCCATGCGCCGCACGCTGCCCACAGACGCCGAGGCCCGCGAGATCCTGTCTCGCCGCCGCACCCGTCCGGTCCCACGACCGGCGCCGCGCGCGGGCAAGGCGCTGACGCCCCTGATCAAGAAGCTGGACGAGCAGTTCGGACGCGGCGCAGGCGCGCTGGAACCCCGTTGGCGCGAGATCGTCGGCGATCGCCTGGCCCGCGTCACTCGCCCGCAGAAACTGACGAAGGGCAAGGGCGGCCAGCCCGGTGTGCTGGAGCTGCGCGTCGCCGGCGCCGCCGCCCTGCTGATCCAGCATCAGTCCGAGGACATCTTGGCCCGCGTCAACCTGTTCCTGGGCGCCGGGACCGTGGACCGGTTGCGCATCGCCCAGGGTCCGGTCGCCCCTTTCAAGGAGGCCGTCGCCCGTCCCAAACGCAGCGCCAAGCCGCCGCCCCTGCCCGCCCAGGCCGAGGCCGATCTGGCCGCATCGATCGCTTCAGCCCCCGACGATCTGCGCGCCGCCTTGGTCCGGCTGGGCCGCGTCGCCCTGTCGCGCTCCGACATCAAGTCCGACTGAGCGCCGCGCCTTGGTTGGCAGTCGCCCCCCGGTGCTGTAGGAAGAGATTGTAAAGCGACAAATATCCGCACGGCGCTTCCGGTCGCGCGCCTGTATTCCGAGTCCCGATGAAGCAGCAAGACGACTGGCGACTTACCGATGTCGTCGAACACGAAATCGGGCGCGGAGATCCGTTCGCCGCTGCCATACGTGGCACGCGCATGCCGATGGTCATCACCGACCCGCGTCGCGACGACAATCCGATCGTCTTCGCCAACAAGGCCTTCCAGGATTTGACCGGCTACGAGCGTGACGAAATCATCGGCCAGAACTGCCGGTTCCTTCAAGGGCCGAAGTCCGACAAGGCCGCCGTCGCCAAGATCCGCGAAGCTCTTGAGGCCGGCGCCGACATCCACATCGATCTGCTGAACTATCGCAAGGACGGCAGCACCTTCTGGAACGCCCTGTTCATCAGCCCGGTGCGCAACGCCCAGGGGGAGATCGAGTATTTCTTCGCCTCGCAGCTGAATGTGACCGAGCGGATTGAGGCTCAGGTCTACGTCGAAAAGCAAAAGGCTTTGGTCGAACGCGAAGTCGCCGCCCGCACCGCCGATCTGCAAGAGGCGCTCGCCGCCAAGACCCTGCTGCTTCACGAGGTCGATCACAGGGTCAAGAACAACCTGACCATGATCGGCTCGCTGCTGCGGCTGCAATCGCGCTCGCTGTCCGATCCGGCCCTGACCGCCACACTGGACTCCATGCTGGAGCGGGTGGACGCCTTGGCGACCGTTCACCGCAAACTCTATCAGTCCGAGGACGTCACCCAGTTTGACGTCGGCGCCTTCACCAACACCCTGGTCGCCGATGTGATTGGCTCGACAGGACGCACCGATATCGAGGTGTCCGTCGATGTGGAGCCCATGTTCATTCCTTCGACCCATGCCTCGTCGATCGGGCTGATCATCAACGAACTGCTGACCAATGCGATCAAGCACGGCTTCCCCGAGGATCGCGGCGGCCGATTGATCGTCTCGGCCAAAAGAACGGAACAAGGCGGCCAGGTCGTTGTTCAGGACGACGGCCCCGGCATTCCCGGCGCTGCGCATCAGGGATTGGGCAAGACTTTGATCGGTCGTCTTTCAAAGCAGATCGGCGGCAAGACGCTGTGGCTGCCAGCCGATCCCGGAACGCGCGCGGTCGTCGACTTCCCCGTGAGCGGCTAGGTGCGCGCCGCCGGGCCTCACTTCGACATCCTGGTCGTCGAGGACGAGGCCCTGCTTGTGATGGACCTCGAGGCGATGCTTGAGGACGAAGGCCACCGGCTGGTCGGAGAAGCCATGTCCCTGAGCGAGGTCGAGTCGCTGTCGCTCGACGCGCCGCCCGACATCGCCTTTGTCGACATCCAGCTGGCGGATAACTCCAGCGGTCTGGACGTTTGTCGCCTGATAAAGGATCGCTGGCCGTCCACGGCCGTTGTCTTTCTGACCGCCAACCCCAAGATGATCCCCGAGGACTTCCTGGGCGCGCATGGCGTGATCCCCAAGCCCTTCTCGCGGTCCGGCCTGCTGTCGGCGATGCGCTTCATTCAGCAGGGCATAAGCGATCCGCCGCCCCGCCAGGACAGGCCGCAAAGTTTCATCCCCGCACCGGCGATCAATCGGGCCTGGGCGCGCGGATAAGGCGCTGTTGACAAAACTTCGCCGCACCTGTTCCAGACTAGTTCAGGGTTGCGCCATTCCCGGGGAATCGCGCGATCATCGCCAACGATCCGATCCGAGGAACCTTCATGGCCGACACTGAATCCCGCTTCGCCCGCATGAGCCGTCGTGCGGCCATCACCGGCGCCGCACTGGCGACCATGGCTTTGGCGGCCTGCGGCGGCGGCGCCAAGGGTGCGGCCGAGGGCGACATGGGTCTGGGCGCGCCCGAAGGCGCCAAGGTCACGGTGGTCGAATACGCCTCGGTCACCTGCCCCCACTGCGCCCTGTGGCAGAAGAACACCTGGCCGGCGTTCAAGGCCAAATACGTCGACACCAACAAGGTCCGCTACGTCTTCCGCGAACTGCCGACCCCGCCGGTCGACGCCGCCACCGCCGGCTTCCTGGTGGCGCGCTGCGCCGGTCCGGACAAGTACTTCGATGTGGTTCACCAGCTGATGGCGACGCAGCAGGAGATGTTGACGTCTTCGCCGCGCGACTGGCTGCTGCGCACCGCCCAGGCCGCCGGCCTGTCCGAGCAGCAGTTCAACGACTGCGTCACCGACAAAGACGCCGTCGCCGCCATGGAGAAGCGGGTTCAGGCCGCCCGTGCCCAGGGCGTGACCGGCACCCCGGCCTTCTATGTCAATGAGACGCAGGTCATCTCGCCCGGCGGCGAAGGCGCCAGCCTGGCCGACCTGTCCACCGCCATCGACGCGGCCCTGGCCAAGTAACCGAGGCCAAATCAGATGATGCGACGCGCCTTCATCGCCGCCGGTTTCGCCTTCGCCGCCCTGACCGGCGGTTTGGCGACGCCGGCGCTCGCCGCCGATGCGCCCCCGCCCGTCACGGCCCAGGATCACGTCCTGGGCCGGGCGAATGCGCCGGTCACGGTGATTGAATACGCGTCCTTCACCTGCTCGCATTGCGCGGACTTCCACAACACCGTGCTGCCGGCCTTCAAGGCCAAATACATCGACACCGGCAAGGTCCGGCTGGTTCACCGCAACCTGCCGACCGCGCCCGCCAATGTCGCCGCCGCCGCGGCTGCGGTCGCCCTGTGCGCCGCGCCCGAACGCTATTTCGACGTGGCGGCCGTCTTCATGCGCGATCAAGCCAACCTGGAGACCACCGGCGCCCAACCCTGGTTCGCGGCCGGTATCGCCGCCAGCGGCAAGACTCGCGAGCAGATCGAGGCGTGCCTGAACGGCCCGACCATCCGTACGGCCCTCGACGCCCAAATCGAAGGCGCGCGCGCCGCCGGCGTCACCGGCACGCCCACCTTCTTCGTCAACGGGACGATGGTGATGGAGCATTCGCTGGAGGCTCTATCGGCCGCCATCGATCCGCTGCTTCGGTAGTCCGTCGGGACGATGCAGTTTCAGCGCCTCCGGCTCGTCGGCTTCAAGTCGTTCGTCGATCCGGCGGAGGTGCACATCGAATCCGGCCTGACCGGCGTCGTCGGCCCCAACGGCTGCGGCAAATCCAACGTCCTTGAAAGCCTGCGTTGGGTCATGGGCGCCAACTCGGCCAAGGCCATGCGCGGTCAGGGCATGGACGACGTCATCTTCGCCGGCGCCGCTGGCCGTCCTCCGCGCAGCCACGCCGAAGTCAGCCTGACCATCGACAACGCGGCTCGCCGCGCGCCCCAGCCCTTCACCGACAGCCCCGTGCTGGAGGTGTCGCGCCGCATCGACCGGGGCCAGGGTTCGACCTACCGCATCAACGGCAAGGAGGTGCGCGCCCGCGACGTCCAGCTGCTGTTCGCCGACGCCTCGACCGGCGCCAACTCGCCCGCTCTGGTGCGTCAGGGCCAAATCTCGGAACTGATCGCCGCCAAGCCGCAGAACCGCCGGCGCATTCTGGAAGAAGCGGGCGGCGTCGCCGGTCTGCATACCCGTCGGCACGAGGCCGAGCTGCGACTCAAGGCCGCCGAGACCAATCTGGACCGGCTGGACGACATCGGCCGCGAGCTGGAGACGGCGTTGAACCGGCTGAAGCGCGAAGCCCGCCAAGCCGAGAAATACAAGAAGATTTCAGCGGAGATCCGTGCCCTCCAAGCCGCCCTGCTCTACGTGCGTTGGAACGACGCGCGTCTGGCCGCAGAGGCCGCCGCCGCCGAACTGCGCGCGGCCGACGCCGCCGTCGCCGAAACAACGACCGCCGCCGCCGCCGCCCAGACGGCCGCCCTGTCCGCCCAGGAAGCCCTGAAGCCCGCGCGGGAGGAGGACGCCGTCGCCTCCGCCCTTCTGCACCGCGCCAGCCTGGAGCGCGATCGGCTGGACATGGCTGAACAGGCGGCCCGCGCGGAAGTGGATCGCCTAAAGGGCGAGGCCGCCCGCATCGCCGCCGACGCCGCGCGCGAAGACGGCATGGCCGCCGACGCCCAGCGCGAATTGGACCGGCTCAACAACGAACTGGCCCGGCTGAAGGCCGAGATCGCCGCCGCCCCCGAACGCGGCCCCGAACTGGACAAGGCCCTGGCGGCCGCCGAGGACTCCCGCAAGGCCGCCGACGGCAAGGTCGAACGGCTGGCGGGCATGTTGGCCGCCGTCGAGGCCCGCGCCAACGCCGAGACGGCCCGCAAGCGCGACGCCGAGGCCCGGCTAGCCCGCGTCACCGCCCAGCACAATCAAGCCCGACGCGAACGCGAGGCTCTGGGGCCGCTGGAAACGCCCGAGCTGGAAACCGCCCGCCAGGCGCTGGAAGCCGCGCATGCCGACCTGAGCGCTGCGCGCGACGCCGTCGAGGCGGCTGAGGCCACACGCGGCGACCTGGCCCGCGCCGAACAGGAGGCCCGCACCGCAGCCCGCACGGCAGAGGACCGGCTGGGCCGGCTTCAGACCGAGGCGCGCGGCCTGGCTCAACTGCTGGTCACCGGCAAGCGCGACCATCCCCCCGCCCTGGACAAGGTGCGGGCCGACAAGGGGTTCGAGGCCGCCCTGGCCGCCGCCTTGGGTGACGATCTGGACGCGGCGCTGGACGCCAAAGCCGCCGCCTATTGGGGCGGAGCGGATGCGCCCTCCCCGTCCTGGCCCGCCGGTATCACGCCGCTTTCGGATCATGTTCAGGCGCCGTCACAGCTGACCGCGCGCCTCGCTCTGTGCGGTGTGGCATCGAAGGCCGAGGCGGCCCGGCTGGCGGGACTTCTGCCTCCCGGCGCGCGCCTGGTGACGATCGAGGGCGACCTTTATCGCTGGGACGGGTTCGTCAGCCGCGCCGAGGCGCCGCGCCCGGCCGCCGTGCGCCTGGCACAGCGCACGCGCCTGGCCGAGCTTGAAGCCGAGATCGACAAGGGCAGACCGGCGCTGGATCAGGCACAGGCGGCCCAGAAGTCGGCGACGGAAGCCTTCCGCGCCGCTGAAGACGCGGTTAAGGCCGCACGCCTGAAACCCTTCGCCGCCGACAAGGCCGTGACCGCCGCCCGCGACCGCGTGGAAACCCTGGCCCGCGAGCAGGCCCGCCGCGAGGCCCGCGCCCAGGCGTTGGACGACACCGTGAGCCGGCTGGCGGCCGACGCAGCCGAGGCGCAAGCCGCCTTGGACGCCGCCCAGACCACCGACGCTCCGTCCGAGACGATCGCCGGCCTGCGCGACGAACTGACCGCCGCCCGCGCCACGGCCGACGCCGCCCGCACTGCGGCCCAGACCGCCCTGTCGGACCGCGACGCCGAGGCCCGCGATCGTCAGGGCCGCGAGCAGCGGCTGGGCAGCCTGACCCGCGCTCGCGAAGGCTGGGTCACGCGGTCCAAGGACAGCGCCGGCCGCGTCGCCGCCCTGGCCAAGGACGCCGACCGGACCGCCGCCCTGCTGAAACAGGCCGAGGTCGCGCCCCAGGGCTTCGCTGAACAGCGCGGCAAGCTGCTGGACACGCTGGTCGCCGCCGAACAGAGGAAACAGGCGGCGTCGGACGCCATGGCCGTCGCCGAGACCGAGGCGACCGAGGCCGACCGCGCATCGCGCGCCGCAGACACCGCCGCGTCGCAGGCCCGCGAGGCCCGCGCCGGCCTGTCCGCCCGCGCCGAGGCCGCCGCCGAGAAGCTGGCCGAGGCCGAGACCACCCTGGGCGAGACGGCGCAGATGTCGCCGCAGGAGCTGGGTCAGAAGCTGACCGACGACGCCATCGCCCGCCCGCCCGACGCCGCCGGCGCCGAGAGCCTGCTCTACGGGCTGGAGCGCGAACGCGAGGCCCTGGGGGCCGTCAACCTGCGCGCCGAGGACGAGGCGGTCGAATATGGCGAGCGGCTGAACAGCATGAAGTCGGAGCGGATCGACCTGACCCAGGCGATCGCCAAGCTGCGCGACGGCATCGACGAGCTGAACGCCGAAGGCCGTGAGCGGCTGGTGGCGGCGTTCGACGTGATCAACGCCAACTTCAAGACGCTGTTCGAGGCCCTGTTCGGCGGGGGCCAAGCCGAGCTGAAGCTGGTCGAGAGCGACGACCCACTGGAAGCGGGACTGGAGATCTACGCCTGCCCGCCCGGCAAACGGTTGTCGGTCATGAGCCTGATGAGCGGCGGCGAGCAGGCGCTGACCGCGGCCGCCCTGATCTTCGGCGTCTTCCTGGCCAACCCCGCGCCGGTTTGCGTATTGGACGAGGTGGACGCGCCGCTGGACGACGCCAATGTGGACCGCTTCTGCCGGATGCTGCACGAGATGCGCAGCCGCACCGACACCCGCTTCATCGTCATCACCCACAACCCCGTGACCATGAGCCGGATGGACCGGCTGTACGGCGTCACCATGCCGGAACGCGGCATGAGCCAGCTGGTCAGCGTGGACCTGAAACAGGCGGAGACCCTGATCGCATGATCGCCCTGCTGCTCGCGCTCGCCGATCCTCAGCTGGTCCCGACCGGCGTGGGACGGTTCGCCATCTATGCCGACGTGGCCTCGATCGAACGCGAGGGCGACGTGGCGCGGATGCGGGAACTGCAGGTGACCGAGGCCGGGTTCAAGGTCGGAGACGTGACCTATGTCGGGGGCTGGTCGCGGTGGGCGTTCGACTGTCGGGCGAGGACGGCGGATCGGTTGGACTTCTCCTCTTTGAAGGCGGACGGGACGGAAGGGCCGGCGACGCCCGACGCCGCCCCCGCCTATGACGCCGCGCCGGGCGGGGATGCAGCCGAGCTGCTGGCCATCGCATGCGGGGCCGAACGGCCGGCCCAGGCGCTGACGCTGGAGCAGGCCATCAGCCAGGGACAAAGGGCGCTGGCGGACTAAGCCTCTTGCCATCTCCCTCCCCTTCAGGGGAGGGTGGTTGAGCGCAGCGAGACCGGGCGGGGGCGCCCCAGAATGGCGAAGATCGCAAAAGCCCGAGCGATGCGAAAAGCCATGAGCCCGCCGGAGGCGAGGCTTTGGTTGGCTCTGCGCGAGCTTCGAAAACAAGGTTTTCATTTCCGACGCCAGCATCCTCTCCTCGGCTATTATGTCGACTTCATTTGTCTCCGACGCGGCTTGGCGGTGGAGGTCGATGGCGGTTCGCAAGAGGGGCGTGGCGACTGGGACGCCCGCCGTGACGCCGCATTGGCTCATCACGGCGTAAAGACACTGCGCATAGCGGCCTCCGATGTTCGGGATCGACTCCCGGATGTCATGGATTTTATTCTTCGCGAACTGATGGCGGCCGCCCCCACCCGGCCGCTTCGCGGCCACCCTCCCCGAGACGGGGAGGGAGACTAGAGGGTTCGCCTTGCGGCCATTCGATGCGGTCGCGCGGCAGGGCCTCGCGGCATTCGTCGCGCATGAAGGCCATCAGCTTCTCGCGGATCTCGCAGCGCAGGTCGAAGGCGACCGGGGCCGAGCGGGCGCTGGCCAGGCAGCGCACCTGAAGCACGCGTTCGGTGATGTCGGTGACCTGCATCACCTGCACGTCGCCATCCCAGTGTTTGGACGCCTTGACGATGCCCTCGAAGGCGGTGCGCAGCCGGTCGATGGGCGCTTCGTAATCGACGTAGAAGAAGGCCACGCCGATCAGGCGGGCGTTCTCGCGCGTCCAGTTTTGGAAGGGCTTGGTGATGAAGTAGGACAGGGGCAGCACCATCCGGCGCCAGTCCCACAGCTTCACCACCACATAGGTCGAGGTGATCTCCTCGACATTGCCCCACTCGTTCTCGACGATGACGGCGTCGTCCAGGCGGATGGGCTGGGTCAGGGCGATCTGGATGCCGGCGACCATGTTCGTCAGGATCGGCTGAAGCGCCAGACCGGCGATGATGCCGACGACGCCGGCCGAGGCCAGCAGGCTGACGCCCCATTGACGGAAGCCGGCGATGGTCATCAGGGCCAGGCCCACTGTGACGATGAACAGCACGACCTTGGCCACCCGCTGCAGGATGCGGGTCTGGGTCAGGTGCTTCCTGGCGAGCAGATTGTCCTCGACAGCGATATTGTACCGCTTGAGGTGCATGACCGACCACATGTCGAGCACGCCCGACGCCATCCAGCCGAGGGTCAGGATGAACAGGAACAGCAGAGCGCTGCGGATATCCTCGGACGGGCCGGGATCCATCGGCGAGACGGTCACGCCGATGCCGATGCCGATGATGATGATCAGAACGCGCAGCTTGACCCGGGCGCGTTCGACCACGCCGCGCCAGAAGAGATCCTTGTTGCGAACGACGCGACGCAGGATGGCGAAGACGATCTTGTGCGTCAGCCAGCCGCCGCCGACGAAAACCAGCAGGACCAGGCCGATGACCGCCCATTCGGGCAGCCAGTCGAACCGGTGCCACAGGGCGCGAATCTGGCGGGTGACGGCGATGATTTCGGGAGGCATGAGCTTCCTAACGCCTCAGGGCCGAGAGGGTTTATGTCTCCTCCCTGTCGCGAAGCGATGGGGAGGTGGCGCGGCGCGCCCTTCGCGCCGTGACGGAGGGGTTCTTTCGGCGCGAAGAACCCCTCCACCGCTACGCGGTCCCCCTCCCCACACGTGGGGAGGAGACATCACGCACGACCTGCCGTCGCTTCGACGAGGTCGGCCAGGCGTTGGGCGGCGTCGGGGATGGCGACGCTGCGGGCGGCGGCGGACATGGCCGACAGGCGCGCCGGGTCGGACAGGACGCTGGTCAGGGTCGAAGCCAGGCGATCGATGGTCAGGTCGTCTTCCAGAATGACCTCGGCCGCGCCCGCATCGGTCAGGGCCTTGGCGTTCAGGCGCTGGTGGTCGTCGGTGGCGATCTTCAGCGGGATCAGAACGGACGGCAGGGCCGCGACCGCCAGTTCGGCGCAGGTCGAGGCACCGGAGCGGCCGACAACAAGATGCGCCTTGGACAGCCGTTCAGCCATGTCGCGGAAGAAGGGGGCGACCTCGGCCTCAATCCCGGCCTCCAGATAGATCTGGCGCGCGGCCTCCAGCGTCTCGGGGCGTGACTGCTGCTGCACCTTCAGGCGACGGCGAAGGGATTCCGGCAGGGCGGCCAGGGCGCGGGGCGTGGTCTCGGACAGGATGCGGGCGCCCTGGCTGCCGCCGGTGACCAGCAGATGGATCGGGCCATCGGCGGCGGGGGCGACATAGGTGCGGTCGAACAGGGCGCGGATCTCGGACCGCACCGGCGAGCCGACGACGTGCGAGCGGCCCTGGACCCTGGCCGGCGCGCGTTCGAGCGTCGGGAAGGATGAAGCGACCTGACCGACATAGGGGGCCAGGAGGCGGTTGGTGCGGCCCAGGACCGCGTTCTGTTCATGGATCACCGTCGGTCGCTGGGACGTGACGGCGGCGACCAGGGCCGGGGCGGACGGATAGCCACCGAAGCCGACGACGACATCGGCGCCCAGCCGGTCGAAGGCCGTTCGCGCCTGAACCACGCCCTTAAAGATGGCGACGCCGGCCTTGATCAGGCCCAGCGGGCCCGAGCCGGTGGCGGCGTCCAGCGCCAGCCGTTCCTCGGCGGGAAAGGCGTGGGCGTATTGTTCGCCCCGGTGATCGGTCGCCAGCACCACGCGCCAGCCGCGCGCCGCCATCTCGCGCGCCAGCGCCTCGGCCGGGAACATATGGCCGCCGGTGCCGCCGGCGGCGACGACGCAGAGCTTGGTCATGGGCGAGGCTCCGAAAAAGAGGGTCTGAATAGTCTGAAGTTCAGACGGTGGGCAGGCAAAAACACCGTCTAATTCGTCTAATCTGTCTAATGTCGGCCAGGAACGGTGCGGCGAGGAATGGGGCGGCGACAGGATCGCACGATTTTGCAGCGTGGGCAGGAGACGGTCGATCGCGAGCGGTAAGCGACGGAAATCATCCGCATGTTTTCGTCAAAGAAGGCTGGCTAACCGCTCTTTCGTCCTACTCCGACTGGCGTAGCGAGATCGCGGGACGACGAAAGAGAACTACAGCAACCGCCGGCCCATGGTCAGGCTGGCGCCGGGTTCGTAGGCGCCGGGGCGGCGTCGCGTCAGGGCCAGGGCAAAGCCCATGGTCAGGCCCATGGCCAGCATGGAGGAGCCGCCGTAGCTGATGAAGGGCAACGTCATGCCCTTGGTCGGGATCAGGTTCAGGTTCACCGCGACGTTGATGCAGGCCTGAAGCCCGATCAGCATGAACAGGCCCGCCGCCGCCGTCTGCTCGAACGGGTCGGTCAGCTTCATGGCCCGGCGCATGCCGCGAATGACGATGAAGGCGTAGAGGCTGATCATGATCAGGCTGAGGATCAGGCCGAACTCCTCGGCGCCGACGGAATAGATGAAGTCGGTGTGCAGGTCGGGCACGCGGCGCTTCATCACGCCCTCGCCGATGCCCCGGCCCAGCAGGCCGCCGGCGCGGATGGCCTCCGAGGCGCTGTCGATCTGGTGGGTGTCGGTGGTTTCGGGCGAGAAGAAGCGGCTGAGGCGGTCACGCATGTGGCCGAAGACGAAATACAGCGACACCAGCCCCGCCATGCCCAGGCTGGCCAGAACCGCCATCCATTTGAACGGCACGCCCGCCATGAAGAAGACGGCCATGAAGGTGGTGGTGATCAGAAGCGTCTGGCCGATGTCGGGCTGGATCAGCAGCAGCGAGACGGTCAGGGCGTAGAAGCCGAAAGCGATAGTCACGCCGGGCACCCCCTGCCCCTTTTGCGCCTCGGCGAACATCCAGGCGGCGAAGACGATCAGGCCGGGCTTGGCGAACTCGGACGGTTGCAGACTGAAGGGGCCGAAGTTCACCCAGCGGGCGGCCCCCTTCACCGTGTCGCCAATGAACGGCAAGGCCATCATCACGACGATGGCGCCGAACAGGGCCAGGACCGCGATGCGCCGCACGCCGCGCGGCGACATCAGCGAGGTCGTCAGCATGATGCTGAGCCCCACGCCCGAAAAGACCATCATCCGCCAAGAATAGTGGAAGGGGTCGGTGATCGATTCATCGGCCAGGATGGCGGCGGGGCTGGAGGCGAAGCTGAGCGCCACGCCCAGGGCCATCAGCGCGAGCGCCGCGCCCAGCAGGCCGCGATCCACGGTCCAGAACCACTGGGCCACATGGCTTTGGTCGTTGCGGGAAAAGGCGGGAGTGTAGGGAGCGCTCATGACGCGGTTTCCGGGACGGCGCCGAGGGCCAGAACGGCGGCGCGGAAGGCCTCGCCCCGCGCCTCGAAGTCCTTGAACTGATCGAAGCTGGCGCAGGTGGGGGACAGAAGGACGATCTGGTCGCCGCCGGCCGAGGCCGCATCGGCGGCGGCGGCGGCGACGGCGGCGTCGAGGGTACGGGCGATGACGTGGGGCGTGTCAGCCAATGTGGCGGCGAAGGCGTCGGCCGCGTCGCCGATCAGATAGGCCTTGGCGATGCGGGGGAAGAGGTCGGCGAGGTCGTCGATGCCGCCGGTCTTGGGCACGCCGCCGGCGATCCAGAAGACGGACGGATAGGAGGCCAGGGCCTGACGCGCGGCGTCGGCGTTGGTGGCCTTGGAATCGTTGATGAAGCGCACGGAGCCGAGGCGGCCGACCGCCTCCATACGGTGGGCCAGGCCGGGGAAGGACAGCAGGCCGGCGACGGCGGCGTCGTGCGAGACGCCGAGCCTGACGGCCGTACCATAAGCAAAGGCAGCGTTCTGAGCATTGTGACGGCCGGGTAACGAACGGGCGGTGGAGAGGTCGGCGACCAGCTCACCATCCTTCAAAACCGCACCCGGCTGTGCGACATATCCTTCTGCTCTCTGTGAGGGGTGGGTCGAGATGACGGTGGCGCGATCTGGCAGGTCACGCGCAATCTCCTGCCCCCAGGTGTCGTCCACGCCCACCAAGGCCACATCATCCCGTCCCTGATTGGCGAAGATGCGCGCCTTGGCCGCAACATAGCCGTCCATGCCGCCATGGCGGTCCAGGTGGTCGGGGCTGATGTTGGTCAGGATGGCGACGTCGGGGGCGAAGGTCGTGGTCAGGTCCAGCTGATAGCTCGAGACCTCGATCACATAGACGGCGTCGGGCGTCGGTTCGGGCAAGGCCAGGACGCCGACGCCGATATTGCCGCCGACGTGGACCGTCAGGCCCGCCGACTTCAGCACCCAGCCGATCAGCGCGGTGGTGGTCGACTTGCCGTTGGTGCCGGTGATGGCGACGACGCGCGGCCGCTGATCCTTCGGCCGGTCGGCCAGGGCGCGGGCGAACAGTTCGATGTCGCCGAGGACGGGCACGCCGGCCGCGCGGGCCAAGTCCACGGTCCAGTGCGGCCTGGGATGGGTCAGGGGCGCGCCGGGCGACAGGACCAGGGCGGCGAAGTCGGACCAGTCGGCGGCAGCCAGGTCCTCGACCGTGAAGCCCTCGCCTTTCGCCTGCGCCCGGCCGGCCTCGCCGTCGTCCCACAGGATCGGGATCGCGCCCCCGGCCTGAAGGGCGCGCGCGGCCGTGATCCCCGACCGTCCCAGGCCGAAGACCGCGACCCGCCTGCCTTCAAAGCCGGGAACGGAGATCATCGGATCAGCGCAGCTTCAGCGTGGACAGGCCCAGCAGGGCCAGGGCGCCGGCGATGATCCAGAAGCGGATAACGACCGTGGATTCCGGCCAGCCCATCTTCTCGAAATGGTGGTGGACCGGCGCCATCAGGAAGATGCGCTTCTTGGTCAGCTTGTAATAGCCGACCTGGATCATGACCGAGGCGGCCTCCATGACGAACAGGCCGCCGACGATGCCCAGGACCAGCTCATGCTTGGTGGTGACGGCGATGGCGCCCAGCGCCCCGCCCAGAGCCAGTGAGCCGGTGTCGCCCATGAAGATCTTGGCCGGCGGGGCGTTGTACCAGAGGAAGCCCGCGCCGCCGCCGATCATGGCCGCGCAGAAGATGGCCAGTTCGCCCGCGCCAGGCACGTGGTGGACCTGCAGATACTGGGCGAAGACGAAGTTGCCGGCGAGGTAGCTGATCACGCCGAACGCGCCCGCCGCCATCATCACCGGCACGGTCGCCAGACCGTCCAGACCGTCCGTCAGGTTCACCGCATTGGAGAAGCCGACGATGGTGAAGGCCGCGAACGCCACATAGAACCAGCCGATATTCAGCAGCACGGCCTTGAAGAAGGGGAAGGCGATCGACGTCTCGAGCCCCGGCGAGGTCGGCGAGACGGTCATCCACAGCACGGTCAGGACGCCGGCGACGACGGCGACGACGGTCTGGGCCAGCAGCTTCTGTTTGGAGGTCAGGCCGGCCGAGGTCTGTTTGGTCACCTTGGCGTAGTCGTCGATGAAGCCCAGCACGCCGAAGGCCGCCGTCACGAAGCTGACGATCCAGATGTAGGGATTGGTCAGGTCGCCCCAGAGCAGCACCGCCACGCCGATGCCGGCCAGGATCATCAGACCGCCCATTGTCGGGGTGCCGACCTTGGACAGGTGGGACACCGGGCCGTCGTCGCGGATCGGCTGGCCCCGGCCCTGTTTGGCGCGGATCCAGTTGATGAAGCGGCTGCCCATGGCGACGGCGACGATCATGGCGGTGGCCATGGCGAGCGCCACGCGCACCGTCTGATACTGAACCAGGTTCAGCAGCGGATACTGGTGCGCCACGTCGGCGTAGTAGAGATAGAGCAGGTAAAACATTCGGCTTCCCTATCGCGTCGTGGGCGTCGTGTCGCGGCCTTGAAGGTCGGCGAGCGCCTTTGCCACCAGCGAGGCCTTGGAGCCGTTCGAACCCTTGACCATGACGATGTCGCCGGGCGCGACCAACAGGGCCGCCTCGGCCGCCAGTTCCGCCGCCGTCGGGCGCCAGACGCCGCGTCGCGAGACTGGAAGCGCGTCGTAGAGCCAGCGCATCTCGGGACCGGCGGCGTGGACAAGGTCGAGACCGGCGGCGTCGATGGGGCCGGCGAGACCTTCGTGCAGGTCGCGGCTCTGCTCGCCCAGCTCCAGCATATCGGTCAGCACCACCACGCGGCGGCCCGAGGTCGAGCGCACGCCAAGGGTCTTGAACCCGGCGGCCATGGACAGGGGATTGGCGTTGTAGCTCTCGTCGATCAGGGTGAAGGCGCCGTCCGGCGTCGTGACCGTGCGGGTCTGGCCGCGCCCAGCCAGAGGCTGGAACCCGGCGAGGGCTTCGAGACCCGTATCCAGCGTCACGTCCAGGGCGTCGAGCATCAAGAGGACGCACAGGCTGTTCAGGCCCCAATGGGCGCCGGACTGGGCCAGGCGATAGTCGATGCGTCGCCCGAACAGTTCGGCGGCCACCGCCGCGCCCTCGGCGTCAGGCCGGAAGTCCAGCAGGCGGGCGTCATGGCCGGCGTCGGATCCGAACGTCAGCAGACGCGCGCCGACCGCCTTGGCCGCGTCGCACAGGACAGCCGAGAAGGCGACGTCGCCGTTCGCCACCGCCGCACCGCCCGGGACCAGACCCTGGAAAATGGTCGCCTTTTCACGCGCGACCCCGGCCTCGCCGTCCGCGAAGGCCTCGATATGGACCGGACCGACCGTGGTGACGCAGGCGGCGTGGGGGGCGACGAAGCGCGACAGGGGCGCGATCTCGCCCGGCGCATTCATGCCGATCTCGAACACGGCGCGCTGGGTCTCGACCGGCATCCGGGCCAGCGTCAGGGGCACGCCAATGTGGTTGTTGTAGCTCTTGATCGAGCCGTGGGCGGGACCGGCGAGGTCGAGGCCCGCCTTGATCGCCTGGGTGACGCTGGTCTTGCCGACGCTGCCGGTGACGGCTCCGCGCCTTACATGGGGCGCGCGCTCGCGAGCGGCGACGCCCAGGGCTTCGAGGCCGCGCAAGGTGTCGGGCACAACGACGCACGGGCCGCCGTCGACCTCATTTTCGACCAGGGCGGCCGCAGCGCCCGATGCGAAGGCGCCGCTGGCGAACTGATGCCCGTCGCGTTCGCCCTTCAGCGCCAGAAACAGATCGCCGGGGACGATCTCGCGGCTGTTGTAGGTCAGGCCCGTAATCGGGCGGTCGTCGCCGTGCAGCACGCCGCCCGTGGCGGCGGCGACTTCGGCGGCCGACCAGAGCGGGCGGGCGGAGTTTTCAGGCATAGAGAGACAGGGCCTCGGACGCGACAGTGGCGTCGTCGAAGGGGTGGGTCACGCCCGCGACGATCTGACCCTGTTCATGCCCTTTTCCGGCGATGACCACCACATCCCCGTCACGCATCATTTCGACGGCGGCCTCGATGGCGGCGCGGCGGTCGCCGATCTCGATCCCGTCCGGGCAGCCGGCGCGGACCTGGGCGCGGATGGCGGCGGCGTCTTCGGAACGCGGATTGTCGTCGGTGACGATGGCGATGTCGGCCAGACGCCCGGCGATCTCGCCCATCAGGGGACGCTTGCCACGATCGCGATCGCCGCCGGCGCCGAAGACGACGATCAGTCGGCCAGTCGCGTGCGGACGCAGCGCGTTCAAGACCGTCTCAAGCCCGTCGGGCGTGTGGGCGTAGTCGACATATACCTCGCCCCGGCCTTCTAGGCCCCCGCCTATGCGTTGGAGGCGGCCTTGCGCGCCGGTCAGGCCTTCCAGCGCGCCGATGACGGCGTCGGCGGGGTCGCCGGCGGCGATGCACAGACCGGCCGCCACCAGGGCGTTGGACGCCTGAAACGCGCCGGCCAGCGGCAGCAGGATCTCGCGAATGTCGCCGCGCACATCGATCGTCAGACGCTGCCCTTCAGGCGTCGCGCGACGGCCGATCAGGGTCAGGTCGCGACCGCGCTCGCCCACGCCCATGACGCCCAGGCCCGCCATGATCGAGGCCGAGGCGAAGACCGAATAGGCGTCGGAATCGGCGTTCAGCACGGCGGTGCGGCCACGCGGCAGCAGGGTCTCGAACAGGCGCATCTTGGCGGAACGGTAGTCCGCCATGGTGCCGTGATAATCGAGGTGGTCCTGGGTCAGGTTGGTGAAGGCGGCGGCCTTCAACGCGACACCGTCCAGGCGGCGCTGATCGATGCCGTGGGACGAGGCCTCCAGCGCGACGTGGGTCACGTCCTTGGCGGCCAGTTCGGCCATCAGGCGCGCGGCCTCGGCGGCGTCGGGGCTGGTCAGGCCCGGGCCGGTCAGGGCGTAGGTCTTGACGCCCTTCTGGCCGATGACGCCTAGCGTGCCCATGCTGGCGGACTTATGGCCGACACCGGCCCAGATCTGGCGGCAGAAGGTGGCGACCGACGTCTTGCCGTTGGTGCCGGTGACGGCGACGCAGGTCTTGGGCTGGGCGCCGTAGAAGCCGCGCGCGGCGATGGCGTAGGCCCGGCGCACGTCGCCCGAGGTGACCAGAACGGGCGCCGCACCATCCGGCGTGTCAGTCGGCGCCAGAACCGCAGCGGCCCCTTGCGCCAGGGCCTGGGGGATGAAGGCGCGGCCGTCGGCGGCCGTGCCCGGCAGGGCGACGAACAGGGCGCCGGGCGAGACCTTGCGGCTGTCGGCGGTGACGCCGGTGATGACGGGGTCCGAGGAGACGTCGCGGCGCAGCAGGTCGGACAGGTGAAGCGCGCTCAAAGCCCGTCCCCCGCCACGTCCTGATATTGCGGGATCTTCTCGCCCGAGGCGGTGCGCCAGCGGTCGTCGCGGCGTTCGACGCCCAGGAAGCCGGCGATGCGGTCGGCGATATTGTGCACGGCGGGCGCAGCGACATAGGCGCCGGTCTTGGGATAGGTCCCCGGCTCGTCCATCACGATCAGGATGGCGTAGCGTTTGCCGTTCAGCGGGCCGTCGAAGGGGAAGACCGCCGCGAAGGAGCCCAGGGCGTGGCTGGGGTCATAGCGACCCCCGACCAGTTTGTTGGCCGAGCCCGTCTTGCCGCCGACCCGCAGGCCTGGCGCGTCGGCGAAACCGCCCGAACCCTTGACGACGTTGCGACGCAGCAGGTCGAGAATGGCGCGCGAGGTCTCTTCGGTGACGACCTGTTGCGGCTGGACGTTGCGGGCGCCCCCCTTGCGCAGCGACAGCGGGATCATCCGACCGCCATTGGTCAGGGCGCCCATGGCCTGAACCATCTGAGCCGGGGTGATCATGATGCCGTAGCCGAAGGACAGCGACGCCAGGGTCGAGTTGTCCCAACGACGCGGCACGACCGGCTTGGCCGATTCCTTCAGCTCGATCTTGGCGGCGTCCAGCAGGCCCAGGCGGCGGAAATAGTCGCGCATGGTGTTAGGGCCCATCTGCACCGCCAGCTGCGACGTGCCGATGTTGGAGGAGTGCAGATAGACCTCTTCCAGGGTCATCACCCGGTTCTGGGCGTGGAAGTCCTTGATCTTGCGATCGCCGATCTGGAAGGCCTGGGAGGCGTCGAACAGGGTGTTCATGTCGGCCCGGCCGGTGTCGAGGCCGGCGGCGACGGTGAAGGTCTTGAACACCGAGCCCATCTCGTAGTGGCCCGAGACGGCGCGGTTCAGGGTGGCACCGTCGGGCGCCGCGCCGCGATCGGCCGAGTTGAAGGTCGGCCAGGACGCCATGCCCAGCACCTCGCCGGTCTGGACGTCGGTGACGATGCCGACGGCGCCCTTGGCCTGGTTCTTGATCGCGGCGGCGGCGAGTTCGTTTTCCAGCACGCCCTGGACGCGCAGGTCGATGGACAGGGGGAAGGCCTCGCCGCGCTGACCCGCCGCGCGGATCTCGTCGTTGAAGGCCAGTTCGGCGCCCGAGACGCCCTGCCCGCCCGTGTCGGCGTCGCCGATCAGATGGACGGCCGACGTTCCCAGCGGATAGGCGCGGCGATCCTCGGGCTCGAAGGTGACGCCGCCCAGCGCCAGGTCGTGGACGGCGGCCTTTTCCTGAGGCGTCAGGCCAGTCAAGGCGATCAGACGACGGTCGCCGCCCAGCACCTTCTTCAGTCGCTCGGCGGAGATGCGCGGCAGGGCGCGGCGAATCTGGCGATAGGCCAGGTCGCGATCCCAGATCTCGGCCGGGTCGATGTAGAGGCCGTAGTGGACGATGTTGGTGGCCAGAAGCTCGCCATTGCGGTCCGTCAGGTCGCCGCGCACCAGGGCGTTCGGATTGACGCCGCGCCCCAGGCCGTTGGCCGGGGCGAACAGGGCCTTGTACGACGCGCCGATGGCCAGGCCGCCGAAGACGCAGGAAAAGACGATCAGGATCAGGAAGATGCGGACGCGCGTGTCCTCTTCCGGACGGGCGTCGGCGCGTGCGCGCTCGAAGCCGTGCTCCAGCCGCCAGACCAGTTCCGTCAGCCAGCGCCAGAAGGGAGACAGACGGCCTTGCAGTCGTTCCTGGAAATCGGCGCCCGGCGCGGGGCGATGATAGCGATGATCCTGAACGCTCATTGCGCCGGCTCCGGCGAGGGCGTTGGGACGGGCGCGTCATCGGCGACGGCGGCCGGCGCCGGCGCGGCTGCAGGCGCGGACGCGGCGGGTTGAGCGGGGACGGGCATCAGGGCCGTCAGCTGACCTTCCTTGGCCTGACGGGCGACCGCGACGGGGGCCATGCCGATCTGGCGCGACAGGCTTTCCAGACGTGCGGGCTGTTCCAGACGGGCGACCTCGGCGCGCAGCAGGCGGACGCGCTGTCCGTTCTCGCGGATGTCCTGTTCGATCTGAGCGATGCGGCTGCTCTCACGCGCTGCGGCGGCCTTGGCGGCATAGACCGACACGATCATGATCGCGACCAAGGCCACGCCGATGATCTCGACCCAGCGCACGCCACGCACCTTCCAGTCGAACAGACGCTGAAGGGCGGTGCGGGAATAGGTGAAGAAGGGCGCCGTGGTCATGCCGCCGCTTTCCCATCGATCCGACCCCAGGCCGGGGCGTCGGTGCGCACGGCGGCGCGCAGCTTGGCCGAGCGGGCGCGCGGGTTGGTGGAACGCTCTTCGTCGCCCGCCTCGCGCGCGCCCTTGAACTGAAGCGTGAAGCTGGGCTTGCGCGGATCGACGGCCATCGGCGCATGACGCGAACCGGCGGGGCTGTTGCCGGTGCGCTCGGTCAGGAAGGCCTTGACGATGCGGTCTTCCAGCGAATGGAAGGTGACGACGGCGAGGCGTCCGCCGGGGGCGAGCGTCGCCTCGGCCGATTCCAGACCGCGCTCCAGCTCGCCCAGTTCGTCATTGACCGCGATGCGCAGGGCCTGGAACACGCGCGTCGCCGGATGAATGGGCGCGCCGCGACGGCCGCCCAGAGCCTTTTCGACCACCTCGGCCAAATCCAGAGTGCGGGTGAACGGTTGTTCGGCGCGGCGACGCAGGATGGCGGTGGCGACGCGGCCCGAGTGGCGCTCTTCGCCATACAGTTTGAAGATGTGGGCCAGGGGACCGTGGTCCCAGGTGTTGACGATATCGGCGGCGGTCGCGCCCTCATCGGACATGCGCATGTCCAGCGGACCGTCGCGCATGAAGGAGAAGCCGCGCTCGGCCTGATCCAGCTGCATCGACGAGACGCCGATGTCGAAGACCGCGCCGTCCAGCTTCGCCTTGCCGCTGTCGGCGAACGCCTGGGCCAGCCCCGAGAAGGGGGTGCGGATCAGCTGGAACTGGCCGGGAAAGTCGCTGGCGACGGCGTCGGCGTGCGGCTGGACCGTCGGGTCGCGATCCAGGGCGACGACCTGAGCGCCCGCTTTCAGGATGGCGCGGGTATAGCCGCCGGCGCCGAAGGTGGCGTCGATCACGACGTCGCCGGGCGCGGGCGCCAGGGCCTCGATCACCTCGGCCAGCAGGACGGGGGCGTGGGGAGAATTGGGGGGAGCGTCAGTCACGATCCACCTCCCGCCAGCTTCATCTGGGCCGCCAGCTTCAGGGCGCCAATCTGGGCCATGCCGGCCTTGGCCAGGGCGCGCTGTTCGGCGCGGCGGGCCGCCCATTTCTCGCGCGACCAGATCTGGAAGCGGTCGTTCAGGCCGACGATGACGACGGTGTCGCCCAAACCCGCCTCGGCGCACAGCGCCTCGGGCAAGGTGATCCGACCGCCGGAATCGTAGGCCAGACGCACCTGCTCGCCCATCACCTGCCACTCCAGCGCCGAACGCTCCTCGGAGCCGAACGGCAGGGCTTCGATCATTTCGGCATAGACGGCGAACAGGCGGTCGCCGCCCGCTTCCAGGCAGTCGGCCTCGATCGAAGGAAAGATGAAGACGCCGCCGGCGGCGCCGTTTTCGGTCGTGCGGAAATCGTTGGGGATGAGGAGACGGCGCTTGCCGTCCAGCTGCTTCTCATAGGTCGAGAGAAACACGCCCTGTCCAATCGAGCCCTTCGGCCCGTCCCTAGATGCCCTGACGAACGCCCGCCGCGCCCGCCTCTCAGCCCCAAATCATGAAGCTGGGATAGCATGGGATGAAATGGGCCTCAATGGGATCAAGGCCAAGATTTAACCATGTTTTGACGTGTGACGACTTAAGCACGCTCGAACAGCTGGAACATACACGGAACAAACAAAGTATTCACAGGCTGTGAGCCGTTCTAACCTTCCATTGCCAGACAATAGGTTAACGCCCGCCAACACGCGGGACCGCCGCCAGAACGCTGAAATGCGGGGATAATCCCAACTCAGATTAGGCGACGCGCTAAGGGAGGGCGCCAACCCCCAGCCCTACTGGCCTCAAGTAGGCCAAAGGCCGATAGGCCCGAAGAAAAAAGTCGGCCTCAAGCAGCGCGAAGCGCGGTAGGCCGAGAAAATCGGCCTCAAGCAGGCCGAAGGCCGATAGGCCTAAAGAAAAGTATGCCAGACGGCCTGTAAGCCGGGTTTTGTTCCGCTCCGAAGCCGAGGCCCGGATCGGCGACGATCATTCCTCTGGACCGACCATTGCTGATCGGTTCTCGCGACCTACCCGGACATCTGAGGCGGTGAGCCCCGCGAGCGAGCCCGCGCGATGTCCCTATTTGGTCTTGCTCCAGGCGGGGCTTGCCATGCCGTCCCTGTTGCCAGGTCCGCGGTGGGCTCTTACCCCACCCTTTCACCCTTACCGGCCTCGCAAGGCCGGAGGTTTGCTTTCTGTGGCGCTATCCCTCGGGTCACCCCGGGCGGAAGTTATCCGCCGCCTTTTCACCGTGGAGCCCGGACTTTCCTCGACGGACGCGAAGTCCGCCGCGACCGCCCAGCCGTCTGGCGCGCGCTAGATGCGCGTTAGCGGCGCGAACGTCAATTCAATACGCCCGTGACGCTCTCGGCGCTGGCCAGCTGGAGCAGGCCGACCAGGCGGGCGCGGGTTTCGCCGTCGGCGACGCCGTCGACGCGGACCGGGCGCCAATGACGCTGGAAGGCGCGGACGGCGGTTTCGACGGCGGCGTCGTAGTCGCCGCTGGCTTTCAGGCCGTAGCCCAGCCGATGCAGGCCGGCGCTGAGCACCATCGGGCCGATGCCCTGATCGCCCTTCTGCAGCAGGCCGCCCAAGGCCTGCACCCGTTCGGCCGCCGGTTCGAACCACAGGCCGTGCCCGGCCTCGGCCAAGCGTTTCCAGGGGAAAAGCTCGCCCGGATCTTCCTTGCGATCCGGCGCCAGGTCGGAATGGGCGATGATGCGGTTGTCGGCGATGGTCCAGCGACTGCGAATATCGGAGATCAGGGCGATGACGGCCGCGATCTGGGCTTCGGGGAAGGCGCGATAGCCGAACTCATGGCCCGGATTGACGATCTCGATGCCGATGGAGGCGGCGTTGCAGTCGTCCTCGCCCTGCCAGACGCCGCGGCCAGCGTGCCAGGCGCGGCGCTCCTCGGGCACCAGTTGAAAGACGCGGCCGTCTTCCTCAACCAGATAGTGGGCCGAGACCTTGGCCTCCGGGTCGCGCAGGCGGGCCAGAGCGCCCTCGCCGGTCTGCATGCCGGTGTAGTGCAGCACCAGCATGTCCGGCGGCGCACGGCGCGCGTCGAAGTTGGGCGAAGGCGCGTCGATGTAGGACGTCATGGGCGGCGTCGGCTCAGCGGCCGTTGCGCTCCCAGCCATAGGCGACCCAGGCGCCGTCCACCTTGTGGGCCTCGATCAGGTCGTGATCGCTGTTGCGGCGACGCGGCGCGATGTTGCGGCGGGTGCGCATGACCAGACCGACAAGGAAGACCAGAACGCCGGCGAACAGGGCGATGACCGCCACGGCTGCAGCGGTGAAGACGGCGAGGACGGCGCCGACCGCCATGGCGCAGACGGCGGCGATCATGCCGGCGACCCACATGACGGACGCCACCAGGCCGTTGGGACGGCGGCGGGCGGCATGGCCGATGGCGGCGAGACGTTCAGGCTGGAACATGGGTCATCCTTTCAGGCGATCCGGGGAACGCCTGACACGCAATGTCGGTCCATCGGGGCCTGCGGTCAATGGACCGCGACGCACGGTCGCGTGCGCCGCGGTCCATCAAAAGATCGGCTGATCGGCCAGAACCACCGCGCCCTGGCTGCGCATCCGGTCGCTGTCGATCCGGCGCATCACGGCCTGGGCCTGGGGATCGGCCATGACGCCGCCCAGCACGACCAGGGCCTTGGCGGCCTCGGTCTGGACGCCGAACATTTCGGACAGGGCCTCGAACGGCGACTGCTGCTTGGGGAAATGCTTGAAGCGGACAGGCTCGTTGTCGGGAATCTTGGCCAGTTGGCGGGCCTTGTTCACCGCCTCGGTCACGCCGCCCAACTGGTCGACGAGGCCCAGCGGCAGGGCTTGGGCGCCGGTCCAGACGCGCCCCTTGGCGATTTCGCGCACCCGGTCCGGCGACAGTTTGCGGCCCGTCGCCACACGGGTGATGAAGTCGTCGTAGATCCGGTCCATCGAACCGGCGAAGGCCGCGCGCTGCTGGGGGGTGAACTCTTGCGTCGGCGAGAAGGCGTCGGCGTATTCCCCGCCCACCGTCAGCTCACGCATGTCGACGCCGAACCGGCCCAGCGCATCGGCCAAGACGAACTTGCCGCCGAACACGCCGATCGAGCCGGTCAGGGTCGTGGGCTGGGCCACGATCCAGTCGGCCTCGGAACTGATCCAGTAGCCGCCCGAGGCCGCATAGGCGCCCATGGACACCACCACCGGCTTGCCCGCCGCCCGCGCCGCGCGCACGGCGGCAAGGATCTGCTCGGACGCTTCGGGCGAACCGCCGGGCGAAGAGACGCGGAAGACGATCGCCTTGACGCTCTTGTCCTCGATCGCGTCGTAGATGGCCTCGGCCGTGTCGTCGGAATGGATGGACGAGCCGCCGCCGAAGCTGGCGCCGCCGCCGCGCCCGGTGACGATGGCACCCTCCCCGCCGACGATGGCGATGGCGTTCTTGCCCGAACCCGTGCGTTCGCCCTTCTGGCTGGCGTATTTGCCGAACTCGACGATCTCGGCGCCTTTGCCGGCGCGGGTCTTGATGGCGATCTCGGCCTCTTCGACCTGGCCCACCTTGTCGATCAGCCGATTGCTGAGCGCCTGTTCCGCCGAATAGGGGCCGGCCTCGATCACCGTCTTCAGCGCCGGGGCCGTCGTCTTGCGGTCCCTGGCCGCGTTGGCCAGGGCGGTGTCGTAGATCGACGTCATCCAGGCCGTCATCGCCTCGCGGTGCGGGCCGGTGTAGTCGCTCTGGGTGTATTCGTTGACGGCGTTCTTGTACTCGTAGCGCTGTTCAAACTCGGGTTTGACGCCGTATTTCTGGAAGGCGCGGCCCAGGAACAGGCTGTCGGCCGAGAAGCCCGTGGCCTGGAAGCCGGCGGTGTTCTGCATCCACAGCTCCGACGCCGAGGCCCCGACCATATAGGTGGACATCACCGCGCCCGACGGGGCGAAGCCCTGGCTGTGGGCGATGACGGGCTTGCCGGCATTGCGGAAGCGGTGGATGGCCTGGCGCAGTTCGTCGGCGGTGGCGGGCGTCATGCCGCTTTCCGGCAGGCGGATCAGCAGAGCCTTGACGCTGCTGTCGCTCTGGGCCTGATGCAGGCCATCGACCACGTCCGTCAGGGCCAGGCCCGAACTGCCGAAGGCCGCGAACGGATTGGACGACGGCTGGTCGCTGACGCCGCCGCGCAGGTCCAGCTCCAGCACGGTGGTCGCCGGCGTCGTCGGCTTGGACGACGAGGCGACGGCGACCGTCAGCAGCACAACGGGAATGACGACGACGAACAGGATCAGCCCGGTGAAGACACCAAGGACCGTCAGGAAGAATTGCTTCATCGGAGGGAAAACGCGCGCTCGCAGGCCGGAAATGGCGTCGCCAGCATAGGGGGACGCGGGCCGTCGTCAAATGACGCGCGTGCAATCCGTCGGTTGACCTGGCGTTCGCAGCCGCACCCGATTGCTGCGACGCAGCGTGCGGATTGATGCGAGGCCCGGAAATCCCTATATGAGCCGCCTGTGAGCGAGGGCCTGCGCCCCGCGTTTTTCTTGCTGGAGACCGCACGATGCTGGTCACCCTGATGAAGTCCAAGCTGCACCGCGCCACGGTGACCCAGGCCGATCTCGATTACGAAGGATCGATCGCCATCGACATGGACCTGCTGGACGCCGCCGGCATCTATCCGCACGAACAGGTCGATGTGCTGAACATCACCAATGGCGCGCGCTTCACCACCTATGCGATCGAGGCGCCGCGCGGCTCCAAGGTCATCGGCGTCAACGGCGCCGCCGCCCGCCTGGTGCAGAAGAACGACAAAGTGATCGTGGTCACCTACGGCCAGCTGCCGCAGGAAGAGGCGCGCCAGTGGAACCCGAACGTGGTCCTGCTGGACGACGCCAACGCGATCAAGACCGCCGGCTAAGGCGCTTCGCCTCTCAGAATGCAAAAAGGCCCGCCGGCGACGGCGGGCCTTTTCTTTATCCGATCGATGCGATCAGCGGGCGATGTCGTAGACGCCCGTGATGTCGATCCGCACCGTCAGTTCGCCGGCGGAAACCGGCGTGCTCTCGGCCCGGTCCATCGACACGGCGCGGGCGGCGAACATCGGCATCGGCGGCTGGGGCGCATAGCCGCCGCCCTCGGTCAGGTTGCGAATGCCCGACAGTTGGACGTTCAGCGACTGGGCGTACAGCTGGGCCTTGGCCTGCAGGTTGCGCACCGCCAGCTGGCGCGCCTGGTTTTCGGCGGCGGTCGGATCCTTCAGGCCGAAGCTGATGCCGTCGATCTGGTTGACGCCGGCGGCGACCACGGCGTCGGCCGTCGTACCGACCTTGCTCAGGTCGTTGATGACCACCGTCACACGGTTCACAGCCTGGTAGCCGCGCAGCTTGGGCGGCTCGTTCTGGACGTAATCGTATTGCGCCGACAGGTTCAGACCCGAGGTCTGGATGTCGCGTTCAGCGACGCCCGCGCGGCGCAGGGCGGCGACCACGCGCGTCATTTGCGCAGCATTATCGCGCATAGCGGCCTGGGCAGTCGTTGCCTCGGTCTGGACGCCGAAGGTGATGGTGGCCATGTCCGGCGCGGCCTTCACCTCGCCGTAGGCCGACAGGCTCAGCGACGGCGCGGGTTGCATCATGTGCATGGCTCCCATCGGTTCGGCCGTCTGAGCCATGGCGCGCGGCGTGGCGGCGGCCAGGAAGGCGGCGGCGGCGACGGCGCCGCCCAGGGCGACGGTCTTCAACGACAGGGTCTTCAGGGGGGCGGCGGCCAGGTTGCGGGTCATGCAGTCTTCTCCGTGAGCGATCCGGGACCGGCGCATTCGCCGATCCGTTGCAACGACCTTGGCCGTTCTCGCCTGAACCAACGCCCGTGCGCCTTGGCAGTTTCCGTTCATCTTCGTGAAATCGCCGAAAGATCGCCTTCTTGCCCGCCTCCGCTTGGCAAGCCGCGCCCGCGCCTGCTAGGCGAAACCCCTACCGCCGGGGCGCGCCTTGGGGGCCTGTAGCTCAATGGTTAGAGCCGACCGCTCATAACGGTCTGGTTGGGGGTTCGAGTCCCTCCGGGCCTACCACTCTGTTTGTCGAGACCACTCAGAAGCGCCTCAAGACCGCTCAACTGCAGTGTCGCGCACATGCTCACCAGCGGAAGGTGAAACGACCCAGAGCCGCGCCCAGGACCGCGACGAGGCCCATGCCCAAGGTGTACCAGACCGCCACAAAGGCGGCCGTGTGCTCGGGGCAATGCAGGCCATAGACGGTCGCGGCCAGCCCTGCGGCCAGAAGACCGGCGGCGGCGCCGGCGGAAGCGGGCTTCACAGGGGCGAACCGTCTCGCGCCGAAGAATATGAAAGGCGCCGCCAGAGCGCCCAACGACAGTATGTTCGTCGGACAGACCCTGGCGGAGCGCCCCATGACCATGTCCATCCGCGCGTCAGGCGCAGCGCCCAGCAACTCCACGACAGCCCATCCTGCAGCGACGGCCAAAATGGCGGCTAGCAGGATTGCGGGACGGCGCGGCGAAGCGCCCGGCCGCCCCAGTCGATCCAGAAGCCAGAAGCCCGCGACGCACAGGGCCGCCGTATAGGCCGCCTTGGCCCAGAAGGTCGGTCCGGCGACGGCCGACATCAGATCCGGTCGCAATCCCAGCCACCAAACGACACCAGCAAGCGCGACGCCCGCCGCCGGCAGCATGAACAGCAGCACACGACGGTCGACGTCGCTTCGGGACGTCGGCGGCAAGTCCAGCGCCAGGCTGGTGATCAGGTCGTCAGTCTTCATCGTTGGACCCTGCTGCTCTAGCCGCGAAGCGCGCGGTCAGAGCCTTGAAGCTGCGATGGATGCTGACCTTGGCGGCGGCGACGGAATAGCCGTGACGCTCGGCCGCCTCGGCCACGCTCAGCCCGGTGACTTTCACATCATGGATCAGGGCGCGCTGTCGCGCCGGGAGGATCGACAAGGCGCGGGTCAAATCGCGTCGCATGACCCCGTCCTCGACCGTGTGCTCGGCCAGCAGCACGCTTGCGTCATCCAGCGGCTCGGTGAGGCGTCGGCCTTGGCGGCGCAGGTGGTCGATCAGCTTGTGGCGGGCGATCGTGAAGGCCCAGGCCGTGAACGACTGGTTGCGATCCCATGTGGCGCGCTTGGCGTGAATGGCGATCAAGGTCTCTTGCACGAGGTCCTCCGCGTCGCTTTCTCCGTTGAAACGACGGCGTTTGAAAAAGGGCCGCAGGTGCGCGGCCAGGTCCGACAGCAGCACGCGCCAAGCCTGCGCGTCACCGTCCAGGCCTTTGAGCATCAAGGCTTTGAGTTGTGATTCCCGGTCAAGCACGTGCGACTGCGACCTACGCTGCGGAGACCGCGACGGTTACATGGCGTCTCGCAAAATGATGCACGAAAAATAGTTGGCTCGAAAATGTAACGCGCGGCGGGTCGTCGGCGAAAGGCGGATTCAGCGGCCACGAACGGCCGTGCCTTTTGAGAAGGACCTCTTGCATGACCCGCACCAAGATCGCCGCCGCCACCCTAGTCGCCTTGACCGCCGGCGCCGGCATGGCGCACGCCCAATCGACCAGGAACCCCGAGGCCAAACCGGCCGCCATGGAAAAATGCTACGGCATCGCTCTGGCCGGGAAGAACGACTGCGCCGCCGGCCCCGGCACGACCTGCGCCGGCACCTCGGTGCGCGACTATCAGGGCAACGCCTGGAAGCACACGCCCGCCGGCACCTGCACCAGCATCCGCACCCCGCGCGGCAACGGCTCGCTGACGCCAGTCTCGCGCTGATCGGAACTGGACTGATGAACCATGGATCGACCGCCACGACGCCTGTCCCCACTGTGGGACTGGGCCTCAAGGCCCGCCATTACGACGAGGCTCTGGCGTCTGCGGCGGCCGGTCTGTGGTTTGAGGTCCATCCTGAGAACTATATGGTCGATGGTGGCCCTCGCTTGAAATGGCTGGAGGCCATCCGTCGAGAAAAGCCTCTGTCGCTGCACGGTGTCGGCTTGTCGCTCGGCGGAGACGAGGCGCCGGACCCGGAGCATCTGGCGCGGCTCAAGACGCTCGCTGACCGGTTCGAGCCGTTTCTGATGTCCGAGCATCTGGCCTGGTCGCGGGGCGGCGGCGTCTATCACCCTGATCTGCTCCCGTTTCCGCGCACCCGACAGATGTTGAAGCAGGTCAGCGACAACGTCGCGCGAGCGCAGGACGCGCTGGGCCGACGCCTGCTGATCGAGAATCCATCCCTTTACCTCGACCTGAAAGGCCACGAGATGGGGGAGGTCGATTTCCTGGTCGAACTGGCCGCCGCGACAGGCTGTGGCCTGCTGCTCGATCTGAACAATGTGCACATCAGCGCCAACAATCTCGGCGCCGACCCGCGGGACTATCTGGCGGCCGTTCCGGCCGATCTCATCGGCGAGATCCATCTGGCCGGCTTTGCGCCCGATCCCGTCCACGCAGAGGCGCTGTTGATCGACACCCACGACGCGCCGGTCAGCGACGCCGCCTGGTCCCTCTATGCCGAGACACTCATGCGGATCGGGCCGCGTCCCACGCTGATCGAGCGCGACGAAAACATCCCCGACTTCGCCGAGTTGATCGCCGAACGCGATCAAGCCGTCGCCATAATGGAGGCCTGCCATGTCCAGTGCGCCGCCTGACGATCCGATGCTGTCATTTCATGCGAGCTTCTCTCTGGCCTTGCAGGGGCATAGCTCCGTGCTCACACCGTGGCTGGCGGACCCGAATGCGCCCGGACTGGCGGTTTATCGAAACACGGTGGCCAAGGGGCGTGCCGACGCCCTGGCGGGTCTCTATCCGACGGCCGAACGGTTGGTCGGTCCGGACTGGTTTCGCGACGCCGCTCTGATCTACGCCGACAGCGCGCCTCCCTCATCCCCGGTTCTCGATGCCTATGGCGAGGGCTTCCCGGAGTGGCTGGCGACGTTTCCGCCCGCGTTTGAACTTCCGTTTCTGCCGCCTGTCGCCCGTCTTGATCGCGCATGGAGCCGCGCGCACCGCGCCGCTGACGCACCGACCCTGCGCCCTGGGACGGTCGCCGCCCTGTCGCACACTGCTCTCAACGCCGGCAGCGCGGTCCTGCATCCGTCTGCGCAAGTCTTCTGGTTCGACTGGACCGCGCCATCGATCTGGCTGGCCAATCGTCTGGCTACGCCTCCGGACGACATGCTCTGGGACCAGTCTCCTGAGGGCCTGTTGATCGTGCGTCCGGAAATGGAGGTCCAGACCCATCGGCTGAACCGGCCCCAGTTCGCCTTCCTTGACGCCTGTCGTCACGGCCGCACTGTCGGAGCGGCGGCCCTCGCCGCCCTCGCCGCCGATCCCGCAGCCAATCTGTCCGAGCTGTTCAGAGACCTGCTTCTGACCGGCGCCTTCACCCGCATCGATACCGGAGCGCCACAATGACCGAACTGACCGCCGTATCGTCGCCGCGCCCCTCCTTGGCGGTCCTCCCACGCCTGGCCCAGGCTGCGATCCCCCTGCCGGTGCTCAGCCTGATCGCGCGTGTATCGATCGCGGCGGTCTTTTTCCTCTCCGGCCGGACAAAGGTGGAGGGCCTGCTGACCGTCACCGACAGCACCTATGCTCTGTTCGCCGAGGAATACCGACTGCCTTTGATCCCCAGCGATATCGCCGCCCACCTGGCGACCTATTCAGAACATCTGTTCCCGATCCTGCTGGTGCTCGGCCTCGGCGCCCGCTTCGCCGCGCTCGCGCTTCTGGGCATGACTGTAGTGATCGAGGTTTTCGTCTATCCCCTCGGTTGGCCGACCCACCTGCTCTGGGCGACGGTGCTGCTCTACATCATCAGGTTCGGCGCCGGGCCGATTGGTTTCGATCACTGGCTGGGCCGGCGAAGCTGATCCGAAGAATTGCTCAGGTCTGCATTTTTCACCCTGATCTACTGCTTGACCTCAAACTTCATCGTCCATCCTGGGGCGGCTGGGTAGTCATGCCCTGCCGCCAGGATGAGGTCAGCACTGACAGCGGATGTCCTTCTGTCATTGGATACTCCAGAGGGTTGGCTGCCTATCAACATTGAGCCTACGCTGCGTGCTGATCAGGCAAGGGCGCTAGGCGAGTGACGTTTCAACAGGGACTGGCCTTTGGCCTTGTCGGGCTGACAATCGGCGCCTTCATCTGGGGTCGGTTTCGTTACGACCTGGTCGCGGTCGTCGCGTTGGTTGCAGGATTGGCGATCGGCATCATCCCCGCCGAGGCTGCATTTAACGGTTTCAAAAACGACGTCACCGTCATCATCGCCTGCGCGCTGATCGTTTCGGCCGCCTTCGCCCGATCGGGGGTAATTGAGCTCGTGATGCGGCGGGTGATGCCGCTGCTAAAGACTGAGCGTTCTCAAGTCCCGGTTCTGACCGGCGCTGTGACGTTGCTTTCCATGGCGACGAAGAATGTCGGAGCTCTGGCGATCATGATGCCGGTGGCGCTTCAGGTGGCGCGCCAGACGAAGTCGTCTCCGTCCCGGCTCCTGATGCCAATGGCTTTCGGCGCCATGGCGGGCGGCATGGTCACCCTGGTCGGGACCGCTCCGAACATCATCGTCGCCGAAGTGCGCCAAGGCATCGTTGGCGAACCCTTCGCCATGTTTGACTACGCACCAGTGGGCTTAGCGCTCACGCTGGTCGCCTTGGCGTTTTTGGCGTTTGGCTATCGCCTGTTGCCCCGCGATCGACAGGGCGCAACGTCCATGAGCGCGGCCTTGGCCGCCAACGCCTATGCCACGGAAGTCAGGGCGCCTGAAGGCTGGGCTCCGGGGTCTATGACCGTGTCCGCTCTTGCCGCCCTCGGCGACGACGAGGTCAAGATCATGGCGCTGATTCGTTCAGGGAAACGGCGGCTGAGTCCCAGAGGCAATGTCGTCGTCAAAGCGGGTGACGCGCTGCTGATCGAGGGCGAGCAGCAGGCGCTGGAGGGCTTCGTCAGTCGGGCTCAGATGAATCTCATCCGCGATGATCGCCCGGTTCCCATAGCGACCGCATCCGAGGAGATTGCGATCGTAGAGGCGGTCATCGGCCGAAACTCCCCGCTTCAAGGGCAGTCTGTTCGAAGCTCGGATCTGTACGGCCAGCACGGGATCAATCTGTTGGGCGTGTCGCGAAGCGGCTTTCAACTCACCCAGCATCTGCGGACGGCAAAACTGGCGCCCGGCGATATCATCCTGCTTCAAGGCGCCGAACAGGCGCTGCCGGTCGCGCTGAGGGCGCTGGATTTACTCCCTCTGGCGGAGCGTCAGGTTCAACTCGGGAGCGTGCGCAGGCGCTTCATGCCGGCTGTTGTTCTTGCGTGCGCCATGACGCTCGTCGGCCTTGGCCTGGTTCCAGTCGCCGTCGCCTTCTTCGGCGCCGCCGTCGTGATCGTCGCATTAGGCGGCTTGAAGATGCGTGAGGCCTATGCCGCGCTCGATGGACCCCTCCTCGTTCTGATCGCGGCCCTCATTCCCGTCTCAGACGCGATCCAATCCACGGGAGGGTCCGACCTGATCGCAGGACTGCTTCGCCACGTGTTCACAGGCTTGCCGGGCGTCGTCGCCATTACCGGCGTCATGCTCGCCTCAATGGCGGTTACGCCCTTCCTGAACAATGCGGCGACCGTTCTGATCGTCGCCCCGATCGGAGCGACGCTGGCCAAGCAGCTTGGCTACAATCCAGACCCGTTCCTGATGGCGGTCGCGGTCGGCGCCGCGTGCGACTTCCTGACGCCCATCGGTCACCAGTGCAACACGCTGGTTATGGGACCTGGCGGCTACAAGTTTTCTGATTATCCCAGGCTGGGCGCGCCTTTGAGCGCGCTCGTTCTGGTCACGGGGCCCTCTCTCATCTTGCTGTTTTGGCCTCTTTGATTGGCTCGAGGTCAGAAGATAGCGTTGGAACAGACAGGTCAGGATCACCGTTTCCGGCTGTTCGCCGGCTCGCCATCCCGAGCCGCTTATGAGGGCCTGACAGCCTGATAATGCGGCTTCAAAGAGGCCTGAGAGTCGCGAGGCTGCATCAAAACTGCGAGGCGTTCGACAGCTTCAGCCATCGCCAGTCGTTCGCTGTGTGGAAGTTCAGCCAAGGCGGCGAGAAAGCCGTCGCCGAGCAGGCCCGGGGACGTCTGCAATGCCTGCCGCCCCGCGTCGGTCAAACGCACATGGACGACGCGGCGATCCACGGTGGAGCGATAGCGGGCGGCCATGCCCTTGGCTTCGAGCTTGTCCAGCACGGCGACGACGGTCGGCGCCGACATGGAAACGTCCCGCGATATCGCGCTGGTGCTGACTTCACCCAATGCGCGGATGGATTGCAGCACGAGGAGCTGCGGCAGCGTCAGCCCGGTCAGACGTGAAATTTCTCGAGACCGAACATCGATCGCCTGGGCGATGCGTCGGACTGACCGGACAAGGGATGCGGTGGCGTCAACCGCCGCGTCAGGGCTTGGCTCATGGGAAATATCGGCCATTCAGGTTGAACTCTTTCGTGCCCTAACCATTTGTACCCGCTGCTTCCACAATTCAAGGAGGACCCATGTGCGGTCTTAGCGGCGAGATCAATTTCGACGGACGACCGGCCGATGCCGGCGCCGTTCAACGCATGACCGATGCGCTCTCGCCGCGTGGACCGGATGGCTCCGGCATTGTTATGCGCGGCTCTGTGGGGCTGGGTCACCGCCGTTTGAAGATCATCGACCTGAGTGAGAAAGCTCAGCAGCCGATGGTGGACCCTGACCTGGGCGTGACCCTGGCGTTCAACGGCTGCATCTACAACTATCCCGAACTGCGCGAAGAGCTGCAGGGGATGGGGTTCCGCTTCTTCTCGCACGGCGACACCGAGGTCATCATCAAGGCCTGGAAGGCGTGGGGCGAAGCCTGCGTCGAGCGATTCAAGGGCATGTTCGCCTTCGTGCTTCATGAGCGCGACACCGGCCGCACCGTGATCGCTCGCGACCGTTTCGGCATCAAGCCGCTGTATCTGGCCGAACAGGGCAAGCGTCTGCGGTTCGCCTCGACCCTGCCGGCCCTGCTGGCGGCGGGCGACGTGGACAAGACTATCGATCCCGTCGGCCTGCACCACTACATGACCTTCCACGCGGTCGTGCCGCCGCCGCACACGATCCTGAAGGGCGTCAAGAAGTTCCCGCCGGCCACCATCCGCGTGATCGAGGCGGATGGGAGGGCCAAGGACCGCCTCTACTGGCAGCCCGACATGACCCGCCATGCTCAGGACGCGGCCCTGACGGCCGAAGATTGGCGCGATCGGGTCCTGGACAGTCTGCGCGAAGCCGTGAAGCGCCGCATGGTCGCCGACGTGCCGGTAGGCGTGCTGCTGTCGGGTGGAGTGGACTCCAGCCTGATCGTCGGTCTGCTGGCCGAACTGGGTCAGAAGGACCTGATGACCTTCTCCGTCGGTTTCGAAGAGGCCAATGGCGAGAAGGGCGACGAGTTCGTCTATTCCGACCTGATCGCCAAACATTACGGGACCAAGCATCACCAGATCTTCGTGCCGCACAAGCGGCTGATGGAAGCCCTGCCGGGCACCGTCGGCGCCATGTCAGAGCCGATGGTCTCTTACGACAACGTCGGCTTCTACCTGCTGAGCCAGGAAGTCTCGAAACATATCAAGGTGGTGCAGTCCGGCCAGGGCGCCGACGAGGTGTTCGCCGGTTATCACTGGTATCCGCCGATGCTGGGCGCGACCGATCCGGTCGAAACCTATGCCAAGGCCTTCTTCGACCGCAGCCATGCCACGCTGAAGACCCAGCTGAACGGTGCCTATATGGCCGACACCGACGTCAGCCGCGCCCTGGTCGAGGCTCATTTCGCGCAAGGCCGCGCAGCGACGCCGGTCGACCAAGCCCTGCGTCTGGACAGCCAGGTGATGCTGGTCGACGACCCGGTGAAGCGGGTCGACAACATGACCATGGCCTGGGGTCTGGAGGCGCGCGTGCCCTTCCTGGATCACGAACTGGTCGAACTGGCGGGCCGCATCCCGCCCGAGCACAAGCTGGCGCAAGGCGGCAAGGGCGTGCTGAAAGAAGCGGCGCGTCTGGTGATCCCCTCCGAGGTCATTGATCGCAAGAAGGGCTATTTCCCCGTGCCCGCGCTGAAATACATCCAGGGTCCGTATCTGGAGATGGTGCGCGAGGCCCTGACCAATCAGGCGGCGCGCGATCGCGGCCTGTTCGACCGGGGCTATCTGGACACCCTGTTCGCCAATCCCACCGAGCACATCACACCCCTTCGCGGCTCCGAACTCTGGCAGGTCGCAGTGCTGGAAATTTGGATGCAGCAGCATGGCGTCTGATATCCGCCCCGAGCGATCAAAGGCGCATCGGCTGAAACGTCTGCGGCACGAGGGCCTGAAGCCCCCGGTTCAGTCCGGGGACGGACCGACCCCCGATGCCGTGCTGGATTGCGGCTGGGGCCGACTGCTGTTCGCCCAGACCTTCGAGACGGCCGAGCCGCTGGTCGAGGCCCTGCGCGCCGAAGGGCCGGACCGGCGCGACATCGCCTTCTATGTCCGCAATCCGCACGTCCTGCTGGCCTCGGCGCCGCAGGAGTTGTTCCTGGATCCGTCGCACACCTATCGGCTGGAACTGGCGACCTATCGCACCAGCCGACGTCAGCCCCGAGGCTTCACCGTGCGCCGTCTGACGTCGGAAGCGGATGCGCAGGCGGTCAACGACATCTACGCCAAGCGCAAAATGGTGCCGGTTCCGCCTGACTTCTTCTGGTCGCATCGGGACGACCGGACCCTGACCTATTTCGTCGCCGAGGATACGGTGACGGGGGCTGTGATCGGCACCGTGACGGGCGTCAACCACGCCCGCGCCTTTCAGGATCCGGAATGCGGCTCTTCGCTATGGTGCCTGGCGGTCGATCCACAGGCGACCCAGCCGGGCGTTGGCGAGGCCCTAGTTCGGCGTCTGGCGGAACATTTCAAGACCCAAGGCTTGGCGCACATGGACCTGTCGGTCATGCACGACAATAATCAAGCCATCGCCCTGTACGAAAAGCTGGGTTTCCGTCGCGTCTCCTTCTTTGGGGTCAAACGCAAGAACCCGATCAACGAGGCCCTGTTCGTCGGCCCGACCGACGATCATGACCTGAATCCCTATGCCCGCATCATCGTGGACGAGGCGCGTCGGCGCGGCATCCATACCGAGATCATCGACGGTGAGGGCGGGCTGTTTCGCCTGAACTGGGGCGGCCGGTCGGTCCGATGTCGCGAAAGTCTGTCGGAATTGACCTCGGCCGTCGCGCTCAGCATCTGCGACGACAAGCGGATGACGCGACGCATCGTCGAGGCGGCCGGCGTGCGCGTTCCCGAGAGAATCGATCCCGAAAACCCGTCGGCCATCGATGCGGCGCTGACCAAGTTCGGCGCCTTGGTCGTCAAACCGGCGCGTGGCGAGCAGGGGCAAGGCGTCGCAGTCGGCCTGACGACGATGAGCGAGGTCCAGACGGCTCTGGTCCGGGCGCGCCGCATCTGTTCCGAGGTTCTGGTCGAGGAACAGGTCCAGGGCGAGGACCTCCGGCTGGTAGTGATCGACTACAAGGTCGTCGCCTGCGCCCTGCGTCGTCCGCCGCGCGTCGTTGGTGACGGGCGCTCGACCTTGCGCGCCCTTGTCGAACACCAAAGTCGTCGTCGCGCCGCCGCCACCGGCGGGGAATCCACCATCCCGATCGACGCCGAGACGGAACGCACCCTGGCCGAGGCCGACTATCGCCTCGACGACGTGGCGCCGGATGGTGAGGAGATCCTGGTTCGCAAGGCCGCCAACCTGCATCTGGGCGGCACCATCCATGACGTGACGGAAGAGGTGCATCCCGCGCTGATCCGCGCCGCCGTCGCCGCCGCCCGCGCCATCGATATCCCGGTCACCGGCATCGACCTGATGGTGAAGTCGCCGCGTGAACCCGACTACGCCTTCATCGAAGCCAATGAGCGCCCCGGCCTGGCCAACCACGAACCTCAACCGACCGCCGAGCGTTTCGTGGATCTGCTCTTTCCACTGTCCACGCCGGCCGCTGCGCGGACATTTCCGCGATCCGATGCCTGAAGGAGGCCCCGTGGCCCGCCCCGCGATAGACCTCGACTACCTGAAGGCCCGCCTGGCCGACCTGCTGAACACGCCCAGCCCGACCGGCTATACGGACGAGGCCGTCTGGCTCTTGTGCCGAGAACTCCAGAGGCTGGGCCTCGACTATGAAATGACCCGCCGCGGCGCCCTTCGCGCCCGCCTGCCGGGCCGTACGCCAAAACCGGCGCGCGCCATCGTCGCCCACGTCGACACCCTGGGCGCCCAGGTCAAACAGGTTAAGGAGAACGGCCGGCTGGAACTGGTCGCGATCGGTCACTGGTCGTCACGTTTCGCCGAGGGTGCGCGGGCGACGATTTTCTCTGAGGGCGGTGCCTATCGCGGCACGATCCTGCCGTTGAAGGCGTCCGGCCATACCTTCAACGAAGAGGTGGACACCCAGCCGGTGAACTGGTCTCAGGTCGAACTGCGCATAGACGCCGTTACCCACGGCTGCGAAGACACCCTGGCCCTGGGCGTAGATGTCGGCGACATCGTCGCCATCGATCCGCAGCCCGAGTTCATCGATACTGGCTTCATCGTCTCACGCCATTTGGACGACAAGGCGGGCGTCGCTACCCTTTTGGCTGCGCTGGAATGCATGATCCGCGAAGATCGCACGCCGAAAGTCGATATCTGGTGGCTGTTCACGATCGCCGAGGAGGTCGGGCTGGGAGCCTCGTCGGTGCTGATTCCGGATGTCGCCGCCATGGTGACGGTCGACAATGGCACGACCGCACTTGGTCAGAACTCTTCGGAGTTCGGCGTCACCATAGCCATGGCCGACCAGACAGGCCCCTTCGATTGGCACCTGTCACGCAAACTGGTTCAACTGGCCCGCGACCACGAAATCCCGCACCAGAAGGACGTCTTCCGATACTATCGCTCGGACTCGGCCTCGGCCCTGGAAGCTGGCGCCGACATCCGGACGGCCTTGGTCACCTTCGGCATCGACGCCAGCCACGGCTATGAACGCATCCACGAAAGCGCGCTTGAAGACCTGTCGCGCCTGCTGATCGCCTATGCCGAAAGCGATGTCGAAATCAGCCGTGACGCCAAGTCTTTGAGCGGAGCAAAAGGCTTTACCCACCAACCTGTGGGTGACGAGGGGGATTAGCGCTTAGGGGATCGCATTCGCTTAGCCGCCTAAACTCAGCCAATGCACGTCAGACTGAGGTAGCCTTCGAAAGGTCCCCCTCTCTTGGCGCTGGGCCGCACACAGTCGACCCAGATCCAGACCGATTGAGGCATTGTCCAGTGATCAGCGGGGTGGTTACAGGAATCAACAGCACGTTTTTGTAGGAACCGATAACTCCAGTATTAAGTGGTCTCGACATAACCTTCCTGAGCGCATTTGGAGCTAGCTCACACAAATGCGCGCGCGGTCGTTGATCCAGCAGCCGTCGCTGAGGCGCACGGACCCCAGACGATCGCCGGCCTTATCGTCATCGGGATCGGCGTTCCAGGTGGCGTCGGCTGTGCCGTCGGCCATCAGGACGACGACAGCGAAATGCGAGTTCTTGGGCTTGCCCTCGGACCAGGCGTTCATCGTATAGCCGCCGTCGCCGAACGGATAGACGAGGCACGGCTCGTCGAGCAAAACCTTGCCGTCGACCGAGAGATAGCAGGACTTGCGCGACGCCGTCGGCGTCGCGGATGTCGACGGCGAGGGAGCGGGGCTTGCGCCGTTCTTGGCCGGTTCCGGGGGCGGTGCTGTCGGCTCTGGCGCGGACGGCGCGGGGGTCTGCGTCGTGTCAGCTGGCCCAGGCGCGGCGGCGTCCTGACCACAGGCGGCCGCGGCGGCCGACAGCATCACGGCGGCGATCAGGCTGAGCGATCGTGAAGGGGTTGATGTCACGCGAGCCTCCATCGTTGTCTCCCAGCGCCAACACGGGGGCGCATGGAAGCGTTCCCGGCCAGGTGTCGGCGATTGACGGCGCCCCTCCCCTTCGGCCGAGCCGTCGCCTATATCGCCAGCCTGTCCCGCTCCGGAGTTCCCCTGATGGCCTATGTCGCCCGCAACGATCGTCCCGCCGAAAAGGCGGCGCGCTATCTGGAGGTCGAGGCGGAAGTCCTGGCCGTGCTGGACGGCGAGCCGAATGTAACGGCACGGATGGCGACGGTGGCGTCGATGCTGGCGGATGCGTTCGAGCACTATTTCTGGACCGGCTTCTACGTCGTGGCGCCGGAAAAGGCGGATGAACTGGTGGTCGGGCCGTATCAGGGGACGCTGGGGTGCCTGCGCATCGCGTTCGGGCGCGGAGTGTGCGGCGCGGCGGCGGCGACGGGTCAAACGCAGTTGGTCGAGGACGTGCACGCCTTCCCTGGCCACATCGCCTGCGACAGCCGTTCGGCCAGCGAGATCGTGGTGCCCGTGCGCGACGCCTCAGGCGCTCTGATCGCAGTGTTCGACGTGGATGCGACGACGCCGGCCGCCTTCGATACGGACGATCAAGAGGCGCTGGAGCGGTTGATGGCGAAAGTGTTCGTCGACGCTTGATCGGGGCCGGTTGATCCGGCCGCAGCCGGCTCTATGGTCCCCGGCGACATGGAGGATCGGATGATGCAGCGGACAGTCGCAATCACGGGCGGACACGGCGTCCTGGGCCGGGCGGTGCTGGAGGCGGCGCTGAAAGCCGGCTGGCAGGTCGCGGTCATTGACCATGCCTCGGGCCATGCCGTGCCCGACGGGGTGCTGGAAGTCGGCGGGGTCGATCTGACGGACGCCGGCCAGGCGCAGAAGGCCGTCGACGCCGTGATCGCCCGGTTCGGGCGGCTGGACGCCCTGCTGAACATCGCCGGCGGCTTCGTCTGGCAGACGACCGACGATGCGGAACCGGCCTGGGACCGGATGCATGCGCTGAACATCACGACCGCCGTAAACACCAGCCGCGCGGCGCTGGATGCGCTGAAGGCCTCGCCCGAGGGTCGGATCGTCAATGTCGGCTCGGCCGCCGCGTTGAAGGCCGGGGCCGGCATGGGGGCCTATGGGGCGGCCAAGGCCGGGGTTCACGCCCTGACACAGGCGCTGGCGGAGGAGTTGAAGACGACAAAGGTGACGGTCAACGCCGTCCTGCCGTCGATTATCAACACGCCGGCGAACCGCAAGGACATGCCCGACGCCGATCCGGCGACCTGGGTCGCGCCGGCCGATCTGGCGGCGGTGATCCTGTTCCTGGCCTCGCCCGAGAGCCGGGCCATGACCGGCGCCCTGGTGCCTGTGACGGGCCGCGTCTGATGCGCAGCGACCGGGTCCGCAGCGTCCTTTATCTGCCCGCCTCCAATGCACGGGCGATCGAGAAGGCGCGGACGCTGAATTGCGATGTCGCCGTGCTGGACCTGGAAGACGCCGTGGCGCCCGAGGCCAAGGCTGCCGCCCGCGACGCCGCCGTCGCGGCGGTTCGCGGCGGCGGGTTCGGGCCGCGCCTGGGCGTGCGGATCAATGGGCTGGACACCGACTGGGGGTTGGACGATCTGGCGGCGATGAAGGCGGCGGGGGCCACGCTGGTCGTCGCACCCAAGGTGGAGACGCCCGAGGCCGTGCACGCCCTGTCCGCCGGCCTGGCCAAGGGTTGCGCCGTGTGGGCGATGATCGAGACGCCGCGCGCGCTGATGGCCCTGGCCGACATCGCCACGTCGGATGGGGCGCTGGACGGGCTGATGCTGGGGGTCAACGACCTCGCCAAGGCGTTGGGGACGGGGGCGTCGCCGGATCGCGAACCGTTCAAGCCGTGGCTGACGATGCTGGTCGCCGCCGCGCGGGCCAATGGCTTGCTGGCCATCGACGGGGTGTTCAACCGGATCGACGATGCCGAAGGCCTGGCGGCCGAGGCACTGCAGGGGCGACTGTACGGGTTCGACGGCAAGAGCCTGATCCACCCGTCGCAGATCGCGGCGGCCAACGCCGCCTTCTCGCCCTCCGAACCCGAGATCGCCGATGCGCGAGCGATCGTCGCCGCCTTCGATGCGCCAGACGCCGAGGGGCGGGGCGCGATCCGCGTGAACGGGGCGATGGTCGAGCGACTGCATCTGGAGCAGGCGAAGGCCTTGCTGGCGCGGGCGGATCGGGCCTAGTCGCGTCGATGCAACCGCCGTAAAGCTCGCGTCGAACCTCAGCGGACCCTCCTTGCCCCTACCCTCCGACACGCCTTCGAAAATCCCGGCCTGGGTCTGCGCGCCCGGCGTGCTGAAGGTCCCCTTCCTCGACGTGTTTCTGGCCGACTACGACCTGCGTCGCCTGCCGAGCGACGATGTGCAGGCGGTGCTGGGTTGGGGGATGAAGCCGACAGCGGCGGCGGGGCGACGGTGGGCCGAGAAGAACGGGCGGCCCTATGTCGCGCTGGAGGATGGGTTTTTGCGTTCGGTCGGCATCGGCGAGGCGGGCGCGACGAGCCTCAGCCTGATCGTCGATGACCTGGGCGTCTATTATGATGCGACGCGGGCCAGCCAGCTGGAGCAACTGATACAGACGGCGGACGACTGGTGCGACGCTGTCATGATCGCGCGGGCGCGCGGGCTGATCGACCGGATCGTGGCTTCGGGCGTGTCCAAGACCAATATGGGCGGGCCGCTGGATCCGAGCTTGCTGAAGCCCGGTCGGCGCGTGCTGATCGTGGACCAGACGTTTGGAGACGCCTCCATCGCCTATGGTCTGGCGACGGCCCAGAGCTTTGACGAGATGATCGCCGCCGCCCGCCGCGACGAGCCGGACGCCCAGCTGATCGTCAAACGCCATCCGGCGGTGGCGGCGGGCCGGAAGCGCGGCTGCGTGACGGACCTGACGGGCGTCACTCTGGTCGATACGGATGTACGGCCCGCCGATTTGCTGGCGGCGGTGGATGCGGTCTATTGCGTCACCTCGGCCCTGGGGTTCGAGGCCCTATTGCGCGGCCTGCCGGTGCGGTGTTTCGGTGCGCCCTTCTATTCCGGCTGGGGTCTGACGAACGATGCGGTCGAAACGGGGCGGCGCGGCGTCGCGCGGTCGATCGAACAGGTCGCCGCCGCCGCCCTGATCGCCTACAGCCGCTATGTCGATCCGGTGACGGGCGACAGGTGCGAGGCCGAACAGGCGCTGGAGCGGTTGATCGCGCTGCGCGACCGGGCCGACCGGCTGGCGGGGTCGTGGTCGGCGGTCGGGTTTGCGCCCGCCAAGCGGCCGCCGGTGCGCCGCCTGCTGAACTCGCCCAAGGCGTCGATGCGCTATTTCATGTCGCCCTCGCGCGCCGCCGCCCATGCCAAGACGACCGACGGCCGGCTGATCTGGTGGGCGGGCAAGGAGAGCGAGGCGACGCGCCAGGCGGCGGCTGCATTTGACGGCCCGACCGTGCGGATGGAAGACGGCTTTATCCGTTCGCGGGGGCTGGGTTCCGATTTCGTCGGCGCCCTGTCGGTCGCCCTGGACGATCAGGGCGTTTATTACGATCCGTCGCGGCCTTCGCGGCTGGAAACCCTGATCGAAACCTCGGACCTGTCGCCGGTTCAGCTGGCGCGGGCCGCCGCCCTGCGGACGCGCGTGGTCGATGCCGGCCTGTCGAAATACAATCTGCAGGGTCAGGCGCCGTCGGACTGGCCCGCCGATCGCGACATCCTGCTGGTGGTCGGTCAGGTCGAGAACGACAAGTCGATCCTGCTGGGCTGTGCGCCGGATCTGAACACCAACTCGGCCCTGGTGGAGGCGGCGAGGCGCGATCATCCGGACGCCTTTCTGGTCTATCGCAATCACCCCGACGTGCTGGCGGGCAACCGGCCCGGGCGACTGGACGCCGGGGCCATGGCCTCGGTCGATGCGGTGGGCGACGGGCTGGATATCATCGACTGTCTGGACGCCTGTCGCCGGGTGGCGACCCTGACCTCCCTGACCGGGTTCGAGGGCCTGATGCGGGGCAAGGCGGTGTCGGTCTATGGCCGGCCCTTCTATGCCGGATGGGGGCTGACCGACGACCGGCTGACGTTCGAGCGCCGCAGCCGCCGCGCCGGCGTCGATCACCTGGTCCACGCCGCCCTGATCGCCTATCCCCTCTATGTCACGCCCGAGGGCTGGCCCTGCGAGGCCGAGGATCTGGTGGACCGGCTGATCGCCGCGCGCGACCAGCCGACGCCCAAGGCGCCGCGCGGCCAGGTGCAGCGCTGGGCCGCCGGCATCATCGCCAGTCTCGACCGCAAGCCGCCGCCGTCCTATTGACGCGTTCTGATAGGAAACGGACTGTCCTCAAGCAGCAAGGTCCCGCGGGCCGAGCGATAGGAACACACTCCTCAAGCAGCGAGACGCCGCGCGTCGAGCCATAGGAACACCAAAGTGTCGAATGCAGTGATCGCCACCACCGGCCTCTTCACCCCCGAACAGTCGGTCTCGAACGCCGAACTGGTCGACAGTTACAACGCCTGGGCCGACGGCTGGAACGCGCGCCACGCCGCCCAGATCGAGGCCGGCGAGCTGGAGGCCAAGTCGCACTCCTCGCCCGAGTTCATCGAGAAGGCCTCGGGCATCAAGAGCCGATTCGTGCTGGACAAGGCCGGGATCATCGATCCCGAGCGGATGGCGCCGAACCTGGCCGAACGCTCCAATGACGAAATCTCGATCCTGGCCGAGATGGCGGTCAAGGCGGCGCGTCAGGCGATCGAGGCGTGGGGCAAGCCGGTCTCGGAAATCGGCGCTGTCCTGTGCGCCGCGTCGAACATGCAGCGCGCCTATCCGGCCATGGCCATCGAGGTTCAGCAGGCACTGGGCATCGAGGGCTTCGCCTTCGACATGAATGTGGCGTGCAGCTCGGCGACCTTCGGCATCAAGACGGCGGCGGACTTCATCGCCGGCGGCTCGGTCAAGGCGGTGCTGATGGTCAATCCGGAGGTTTGTTCGGCCCATCTGAACTTCACCGATCGCGACAGCCATTTCATCTTCGGCGATGTGGCGACGGCGGTGATCATGGAGTCGTCGGATACGGCGGGACCGGGCGGCTGGGACGTGCTGGGCACGCGGCTGAAGACAACCTTCTCCAACAATATCCGCAACAACTTCGGCTTCCTGAACCGCAATGCGCGCGACACCGCGCATCTGGACAGCCCCGAGGCGGACGACAGCGTGCAGAACGACAAGCTGTTCATCCAGCAGGGCCGCAAGGTCTTCCGCGACGTGGTGCCGATGGTGTCGGACATGATCGTGGATCACGCCGGCGAACTGGGCCTGGATCCGCACGAGCTAAAGCGGCTTTGGCTGCACCAGGCCAACATCAACATGAACACGATGATCGGCAAGAAGGTGCTGGGTCGCGAACCCTCGGCGGATGAGAACGTCATCATCCTGGACGAATACGCCAACACCTCTTCGGCCGGGTCGATCATCGCCTTCCACCTGCACAACGACGGGTTCGAGGCGGGCGAGACGGGGCTGATCTGCAGCTTCGGCGCCGGCTATTCCGCCGGGACGGTCTTCGTCAGGAAGCGAGCCGCCTGAAGCCCTAAAGCCGGGGCAGGAACAGGACGAAGTCCAGGCTCCACAGCCCCGGTCCATTGGCGATCAGCCAGATCAGGATGACCATCAGCAGGGTCTCGGGCAGGTCGAAATAGCTGGAGAGGCGATAGCCGAGGCTTGTCCCCTCCACCGACTTTGACGCGACCGTCACCAGGGCGACCAGGCTGATGATCAGCAGCACCAGGGCCGCCAGACTGGTGAACAGACCCATGATAAGCAGGGCGCCGAAGGCGAACTCGCACACAGAAACAAACTTCGCGGTCTGGCGCGGCGCGGCGATGCCGGCCTCGACCATCGTCTTGCTCATCTTCTCGGCCTGGGCCGGGGTGAACAGCTTGTAGAAGCCGGACAGGAAGAACATTCCCCCGACCACGACCCGCGCGATCAGGGGCGCGATGTCCATCAGGGCCGGAACGCCCAGGCCGAGGCCGCGATAGAGGTCGATCATGGGGCGAAGGCTCCGCTTGGAATGGCGAAGCCTTCAATGCCTTAAGGACGCGTCGGTTGCCCTGCCAAGGCGTGGGCTGGATGCGTCGCCTTCCATTCCATGGCGCGGCGGATGCGGTTCTCCACGCTGGGGTGATCGTAGAACAGGAACTCCTCGATCGCCGACGGCGACGGGGCGCGGTATTCGGCGGTCTTGATCAGGGCTTTGGACAGACCGTCCGGCGCATTGGCGTGAACCAGCGAAAAGTGGTCGGCGTCCTCCTCCATCGTGCGGGTCATGGTGGCGAAGACCGGGGTGCCCAGCACGCCCAGGAAGGCCAGCACCAGGGCCAGGACCGGCAGGCCCGCAGGGTCGGAGATGTCGCCCACGCGATCCGCCCTCAGCAGACGATGCGCCACCGGATACAGCCGGTCGGTCAGCCAGAAGGCCAGCACCGACAACAGGGCCAGAATGCCGACGGTCCAGAGAATGTGCGCCCGGACATAGTGGCCCATCTCGTGGCCGACCACGCCGCGCACCTCGGCCAGATCCGCGCCCTGTTTGAACATGGTGTCGCTCATCGCCACCCGCGCCGTACCGAACAGGCCCGAGACATTGGCGGTGTAGCGGTCGGACTGTTTGGAGCCGTTGTAGATGAAGATCTTGTCCGACGGCGTGCCCGTCTGTTTGGCCAGGGTCACGACGGCGTCGCGCACCGGCCCGTTCGGCGCGGGCGTATAGGTGTTGAAGATCGGCTCGATCACCAGGGGCGCGAGCACCAGGCCGATGACGATGAAGGCCGCCGTCACGCCGGCCGCCCAGGCCCACCAGAACCGACGCGCGCGCCGGATCAGGGCATAGATCGCCACCAGCAGCAGCGACGTCGCCACGACCGATATGGCTGCGCCGATCACAGCCTCGCCCAGCCAGCCGCCCAGGGCCTGGCTGGTCAGTCCATACTGTTTCTCTCGCCACCAGCCCTGATAGATCGCCCACGGCAGGGTCAGCGCCCAACTCATGGCCGAATAGACCAGGGCGACGACGAAACTGGCCAGGATCGGCCGACGACGGCGACGTTCGATCCGGCTGCGGATCGCGACCAGCAGGCCGGTGCGCACGATGATCCAGGCGACCAGGGCCGAGACCAGGAAGCTCCACAGGATCAGCCAATGCGAGCCGTGGGTATAGGCGATCGCGCGGGCCGTTTCCTGGGGCGACAAGGTCGCCAGCCATTGGGCCGTCGCGGCCGCCGGATCGAAATTCGTCATGGTTTTCTCCCTTGAGAGAACCAAACCGCGCGACCCGCGTTATGTCAGGTTAATTCGCATCCATGATGATTCTCGCCCGGCCACGCTTGAATCTTTCACGACTTTTTGTCACGCATTCTCTTGTCGAGAACAGGGGATGTCCCAGATGGCTCACAAGACGCCCAAGCAGGTCCTGGAAAGCTTGGCTCATGATATCGCCACCGTGTTGAAGAGCATGGGTGGCTCGGCTCATCAGAACATGGTGGTCGATTGCGTGGCGGCGATGAAGCGCCAGCGCGGCGAGGCGGTCAACCCGCCCGATCTTCGCCAAAAGATCATCGAGACCTTCGAATACTATCGCGACTGGTTCGTCCGCCCGTTCGGCGAAGGCTCTCAGCGTTGGGCTCTGGCCGGCGACTTCGGCTGATTTCGCTGTCCTGAACGAAAAAGGCGCGCTCCCTACGGAGCGCGCCTTCGTCGTTAGGACTGATCGATCAGATCAAAAGCGACGGATGTAGCTGACCGAATAGGCGTCGGCTTCACCACCGTTGTCGCGATAGTCGCGACGGGTCCAGTCGGCGCGCACGCCATTGACACCGTCCAGGTAGTAGTTGGCGCCAGCGCCGTAGTTCCAGCTGTCGCCGCCCACGTCGGTGTTGGCGCCCGGGAACTTCTGCTTCAGCTCGGTATGGCCGTAACCGCCGCGTGCGAACAGTTCCAGCTTGTCAGAGACCGGCACCTTGCCGACCACGTAGCCGGCGGCGTCCCACTCATGCTTGATCTCGCCATCGACGCCCGCGACGGTGAAGTCGTCATGCTTCACGCCGACCGAGGCTTCGGTTTCCACAGCGATGTAACGGTTGAGGTTGACGCCAAGACGACCGGTGACAGCGCCCGTCGTTGCATTGTCGCCTTCAAGATGAGTGTAGCCCAGCGAGCCGTAACCACGCGGCTCAGGATTGGTTTGAGCAAAGGTCGGAGCGGCGATTGCGGAAACGGCGACAGCGGCGAGAAGAATGTTACGCATTGTTTCTTATTAACTCCTAGATGTGATGACCGAGCCGATCATCAGCCCCATCCAGCGAGTGCTTAAATAGGTCAGCGCCTCATCTGTTCCAGAGGCACGAAAACACGACGAATGCCTGTGGACGCCGGGACACATACAACGTTCCGTCAAGATCGGCGACTTTGTGGCGCCGCAGCAAAAAGGGCGGCCTCGACCGAGACCGCCCTTCTTCGGGTCGTCTTGCTGAGAAGGTCTAGCGGTCCTTCTCGCGCTCCACGTTCAGGGCTGCCTGGGCCGCCGCAAGACGGGCGATCGGCACGCGGTAGGGCGAGCAGGAGACATAATCCAGCCCGGCCTGTTCGCAGAAGGCGATCGACGACGGGTCGCCGCCATGTTCGCCGCAGATACCCAGCTTAACCTCGGGCCGGACCTTGCGCCCACGCTCGGCGGCGATCTCGATCAGGCCGCCGACGCCGTCCTGGTCCAGCCGCACGAAGGGATCGGTCTCGAAAATGCCCTTGTCCAGATAGGCCTGCAGGAACCGGCCGGAATCGTCACGCGAAATGCCGAACGTCGTCTGGGTCAGGTCGTTGGTGCCGAAGCTGAAGAACTGGGCGTATTCGGCCAGGTCCCCGGCGCGGATGGCGGCGCGCGGCAGTTCGATCATCGTGCCGACCAGATAGTCGATGCTCTGGCCCGTCTCCTCGAACACGGCCTTGGCCGTGCGGTCGGTCAGCTCGCGCAGATATTTCATCTCCAGGCCCAGGGCGACTAGCGGGTGCATGATCTCCGGCAGGGGCGCGGCGCCCGACTTCTGCTTGACCTCCAGCGCCGCCTCGATGATGGCGCGGACCTGCATCTCGTAGATTTCGGGATAGGCGACGCCCAGCCGGCAACCGCGGTGGCCCAGCATGGGGTTGGTCTCGTGCAGCTCCTTGGCGCGACGCTTCAGCTTCTCGGCGTCGATGCCGGACGAGGCGGCCAGGGCGTCGATGTCTTCCTCGGTGTGGGGGATGAACTCGTGCAGCGGCGGGTCCAGCAGGCGCACCGTCACCGGCAGACCGGCCATGATCTCGAACAGTTCGACGAAGTCCGACTTCTGGAACGGCGCGATCTTGGCCAGCGCCGCGCGACGGCCCTTCTCGTCGTCGGCCAGAATCATCTCGCGCACGGCGGCGATCCGGGTGTCGTCGAAGAACATGTGTTCGGTGCGGCACAGGCCGATGCCCTCGGCACCGAAGCCGCGCGCGGTCTTGGCGTCCAGCGGGGTCTCGGCGTTGGCGCGAACCTTCAGGCGGCGCACCTTGTCCGCCCAACCCATCAGGGTCTGGAAGTCGCCGGTCAGTTCCGGCTCAATCATCGGCACGGCGCCGTCCAGCACCTCGCCCTTGGAGCCGTCGATGGTGATGACCTCGCCGGCCTTGAAGGTGCGGCCGCGCGCGGTGAAGGTGCCCTTGGCCTCGTCGATGTGGATCTCGCCGGCGCCGGAGACGCAGGCCCGCCCCATGCCGCGCGCCACGACGGCGGCGTGGCTGGTCATGCCGCCGCGGGCGGTGACGATGCCGCGCGCCGCATGCATGCCGTGGATGTCTTCGGGGCTGGTCTCTTCGCGCACCAGGATGACCGCTTCGCCCAGACCCGACATCCGCTCGGCCTCGTCTGCGTCGAAGACGATCTTGCCCGTCGCGGCGCCGGGCGAGGCCGGCAGGCCGGCCGCGACCACGGTGCGCGCCGCATCGGGGTCCAGCGTCGGGTGCAGCAGCTGGTCCAGCGCCGACGGCTCGACCCGGCTGATGGCCTCTTCCTGAGAGATCACGCCCTCGGCGGCGAGGTCCACGGCGACCTTCAGCGCCGACTTGGCGGTGCGTTTGCCGTTGCGGGTCTGCAGCATCCACAGACGGCCCTGTTCGACCGTGAACTCGATGTCCTGCATGTCGCGGTAGTGGCTTTCCAGCTTGCCGACGACGTCGACGAACTGGGCGAACACCTCAGGCATGGCCTCTTCCATCGAGGGGGCGGTCTCGCCCATCTCCTCGCGGCCGATCTTGGTCAGGGACTGCGGCGTGCGGATGCCGGCGACCACGTCCTCGCCCTGGGCGTTGATCAGGAACTCGCCATACAGGCGCGCCTCGCCGGTCGAGGGGTTGCGGGTGAAGGCCACGCCGGTCGCCGAGGTCTCGCCCATATTGCCGAACACCATCGACTGGACGTTGACGGCCGTGCCCCAGCTTTCGGGGATGTCGTGCATGCGGCGATAGAATTTCGCCCGGTCGTTCATCCAGCTTTCGAACACGGCGCCCACGGCGCCCCACAGCTGGTCCTTGGGATCCTGCGGGAAGGCGTGACCCAGTTCGCGCTCGACCACGGCCTTGTAGTCGGCGACCACCTTCTCCCAATCGGCGGCGGTCAGGTCGGTATCGACCGTGACGCCCAGGCGATCCTTGTGCTGGTCCAGCACCTCTTCGAAATCGTCGTGGCTGAGGCCCAGCACGACGTTGGAATACATGGTGATGAAGCGGCGATAGCTGTCGAAGGCGAAGCGACGGTCGCCCGACAGCTTGGCCAAGCCTTCGACCGTCTGGTCGTTCAGGCCCAGGTTCAGCACAGTGTCCATCATGCCCGGCATGGACGCGCGCGCGCCGGACCGCACCGACACCAGCAACGGGTTTTCGACATCGCCGAAGGTCTTGCCGACCACGCCCTCGACCTTGGCCAGGGCGGCCTGGACCTGGGCGTCCAGATCGGCCGGATAGGTCTCGTTGTTGGCGTAATAGTGGGTGCAGACCTCGGTGGTGACGGTGAAGCCCGGGGGAACCGGCAGACCCAGCGACGACATTTCCGCCAGATTGGCGCCCTTGCCGCCGAGAAGGTTCTTCATCGACGCGTCGCCGTCGGCGGAGCCTCCGCCGAAGCCGTACACCCACTGAGTCATCATGCAGTCCCTGAGCTTTTCGGATCGTCCGGCGGGTTGGCCCCGCTCGCACATGCAGCATGATCTAGCGCGTGAGAGCGGCCTTGACCATTGCGGATGTAACAATGCGTGAGGGGGTGTGCGGTTTCCAGGCGACGTGCGCGCACAACCTTGACGTCATCGTCTCCTCCCCATGAAATGGAGAGGGGGACCGCGAAGCGGTGGAGGGGTTCTTGACGCACGAAGGCTCCGTTTCCCGCGCCCGCATCCTGCGCCGCGCCCTGACTCCGCCCGAAGCCCGACTGTGGGTCCACCTCCGCCGCCGCGCGCTGAATGGCCTCAAGTTCCGCCGTCAGCATCCGGCGGGCGTCTATGTGCTCGACTTCTATTGCGCCGAGGCGATGCTGGCCGTCGAGGTGGATGGCGAAAGCCACGAAGGCCGAGGCGAACACGACGCCCGACGCACGCGCTGGCTTGCGACCCAGGGCATTGCGGTCATCCGCGTCTCGGCCGAACAGGTGCGGGTGGACTTAGGTGACGTGCTCGATTTCATCGCCGACAGGGCGAGAGACCGAATCCGAGGCTAAGAGCCCCTCCACCGCTGCGCGGTCCCCCTCCCCACAAGTGGGGAGGAGACGATGCGGCGAAGTCCGGTCTCCTCCCCATTCCATGGGGAGGTGGCTCGGAGCGCAGCGGAGAGACGGAGGGGTTCTGCCCTACCCCGCGATCTGGCCGAAGTCGGCGACCTGGCCCATGACGTCGCGGACCTGGCCCAGCAGCTTAAGGCGGTTCTCGCGTTCGGCGGGGACGTCGGAGTTGACCAGAACGTCGTCGAAGAAGCGGTCCACGGGCGCGCGCAGGCGCGCCAGGGCCGTCATGGCGGCGGCGAAGTCCTCGGTCTCCAGTGCGGCCTCGACGGCGGTGCGGGCGGCGCCGACGGCGAAGGCGAGGGTGGTCTCGGCCTCGGGCTGATTGGGCAGGCCGGTCTGGACCATGCCGGTCGGCAGGGGGCCCTTCTTCTCCTCGGCGCGGAGGATGTTGGAGGCGCGCTTGTAACCGGCCAGCAGATTGGCCCCGTCGTCCGTGGCGAGGAAAGCGGCCAGCGCCTCCACCCGACGCACGATGCGGACGAGGTCGTCGTCTACTCTGCCCTCACTGTCTTTTGCGGCTTCAACGATCGCATCCACCAAGTCGTGGCGAGCGCCTCCATCTCGCAGCATGACTTTCAAACGATCAATGAAGAACCGGGAAAGTTCGATGCCAAGCATAGCTTGCGAAGCGATTGCCCGATCGGCGTCAATTGCGGCCAGGGCCGTTATAAACTGGGTTTCCAGAGGCAGCCTTGCGTCATTCTCCAACACCAACCGGATCACGCCCAGCGCCGCTCTCCGAAGCGCGAACGGATCCTTCGATCCCGTGGGCTTTTCGTCGATGGCGAAGAAGCCGACCAGGGTGTCCAGCTTGTCGGCCAGGGCGACGGCGACCGTGACCGGGGCAGTCGGGACCGTGTCGGCGGGGCCTTGCGGCTTGTAGTGATCGCGCACGGCGTCGGCGATCGCGTCGGAATGGCCGGCGAGGCGGGCGTAATAGCCGCCCATGATCCCCTGCAGTTCCGGGAACTCGCTGACCATGCCCGACAGCAGATCTGCCTTTGACAGGCGGGCGGCGGTGTCGGCCTCGTCGGCGTCGGCGCCGACCAGCGGCGCAATCTCACGCGCCAGGGCGGCGATGCGCTCGACGCGCTCGGCCAAGGTGCCCAGTTTGGCGTGGAAGGTGACGCCGGACAATTTGGCGTTCCAGGCGTCGAAGCCGACCTTCTGGTCCTCGTCCCAGAAGAAGCGCGCGTCGTTCAGGCGGGCGGACAGGACGCGGCTGTTGCCGGCGGCCAGGGCCTTGCCGCCGTCGATCGCCTCGACATTGGCGACGACCAGGAAGTTGGGAGCCAGGCCATCCTTGGACGGATCGCGGACAGCGAAATACTTCTGGTGGACCTTCATCGACAGGCGCACGACTTCCGGCGGCAGGGCCAGGAACTGCGGGTCCATGTCGCCCAGGATCGGGGTCGGCCATTCCGCCAGACCCGAAACCTCGTCCAGCAGACCGTCGTCATCGACCAGGGCGAGGCCGCGCGCGGCGCAGGCGGCCTTGGCCTGTTCCAGAATGCGCAGCTTGCGGTCGGCGACGTCCAGCAGGACGAAGTTCTTTTCCAGTTGGGTGCGGTAGTCGACGAAGTCGCTGACGCGCAGCAGCTCGCCGGAACCCAGGAAGCGGTGGCCCTCGGTGATCGCGTCGCTCTGAATCCCGTCGATCTCGAAAGGCACCACCTTGCCGTCGAACAGGCACAGGATGCGCTTGATTGGACGCACCCAGCGCAGCGTGCCGGACCCCCAGCGCATCGACTTGGGCCAGGGGAAGGTGCGGACGACCTGATCGACCGTCTCGGCGACCAGATCGGTCGTGGCGCGGCCCTTGGACGACAGGACGGCGAACAGGACGCCGTCGCGCTCGGTCAGTTGATCGCGCGTCAGGCCGGTCTTGCGCAGGAAGCCTTCCAGCGCCTGTTCCGGGGCCGAGGCGCGTGGGCCCTTGACCTCTTCCTCGCGGTCCGGCGTGGCCGTGGGCAAGCCGTCGATGACCAGCGTCAGGCGGCGCGGACCGGCATAGGTCGTCAGCGCCTCCCACGTCAGGCCGGCAGCCTTCAGCCGGTCGGAGACCATACGCTCCAGGTCGCGCGCGGCGCCCTGCTGCATCCGGGCGGGGATTTCTTCGGAAAAGATTTCGAGGAGAAGTTGGGGCATCAGGCGGTTTTCCGCTCTTGTTCGACATAGGCGAGGGCGCAGGCTTTACAGAGTTCGCGGATGCGGCCGATGTAGCTTTGGCGCTCCGCCACGGCGATGGCGCCGCGGGCGTCCATCAGGTTGAACAGGTGGCTGGCCTTCAGAACCTGATCGTAGGCGGGCAGGACCAGCGGCTGATCCTGCGGCCCGCGCATGTCTAGCAGGCGCTGAACTTCGCCCACCATGTCCTCGAACCGGCGCTTCAGCCCGTCCACGTCATAACCGTGGAAGTTGGCTTCCGACTGTTGCCGCTCGTTCTCCAGGAAGACCTCGCCATAGGTCAGGCCCTCCTTGGTGAACTTCAGATCATAGACGTTGTCCACGCCCTGGACGTACATGGCCAGACGCTCCAGCCCGTAGGTCAGTTCGCCCGACACCACGTCGACCTCGATGCCGCCGACGCCCTGGAAATAGGTGAACTGCGTCACCTCCATCCCATCGCACCAGACCTCCCAGCCCAGCCCCCAGGCGCCGACGGTGGGGTTCTCCCAGTCGTCCTCGACGAAGCGAATGTCGTGCAGTTTCGGATCGATGCCGATGGCCGCCAGCGACCCCAGATACAGCTCCTGAAGGTTGTCCGGGTTCGGCTTCAGGATGACCTGGTATTGGTAATAGTGTTGGAGGCGATTGGGGTTTTCACCATAGCGGCCGTCGCCCGGGCGGCGGCTGGGCTGGACATAGGCGGCCTTCCACGGCTTGGAGCCAAGCGCGCGCAGGACGGTGGCGGGATGCAGCGTGCCGGCCCCGACCTCGATGTCATAGGGTTGCAGAATGGCGCAGCCCTGCTCGCCCCAATAGCGGTGGAGCGTCAGGATCAGGTCCTGAAACGCGAGCGGCTCGGTCGAGGTGGTCAAATCGGGCTCGTGGGGAGGGGCTGTAAAAAAGACGGCGGACCATAGGGCCCGCCGCCTTCCGCTTCAACACGCTACCGAGCGAGCGCGTGGATGACCCTGATCAGTTCGGGGTCGGCTTGGCTTCGGCCGCACCGTCGGCGGCGGGATCAGCCGCATCGACCGGCGGCGTGGCCGGGGTGTCGACCTGACCATCGGTCGGGTTGACGACCGGCGACGAGGACGTGGTCGTCGTCATCGCGGCGGGTTGACCGTTCGGCGCCGTCGGGGCCGGGGTCGCTTCAGCAGCCGGGGTCGCCTCGGCGGCCGGAGCGGCAGCCTCGGCGGGCGCGGCGGCTTCTTCATCGCCCATGGCGGCCATGGAGTTCGCCGGGTTCAGGACCTTGTCGATCGGGAAGATGGCGCCGTTCGAGGCGTCCAGCTCGGCGCTGACCACGGTCGCGCCGTCAGCCTTGATGGCCGAACCCGTGCCGTCCAGCAGCACCTGGCTCTCGGCGGCCGTCTCTACGCCGCCCTTCTTGCCCATGATCTGGTCGGGCGTCACGTCGGCGACGATGACGTGATACAGCAGAAGCTGGCGCAGTTCGGCGGCGTTGGCCGGGTCCATCAGACGCGTACGCTCGGCCTCGGGAACGGCGGCGAAGGCGGCGTCGGTCGGGGCGAAGATCGAGATGGCCGGGCGGCTGGCCAGGGTGTCGGTCAGCTGGGCGGCGTCCAGCGCGGCCAGCAGGGTGGTGAACTGACCGCTGGCCTTCAGCTTGTCGACAACGGTGTCGCCGGCGACAGGCGTGGTCGCCTCTGCGGTCGTAGTCGTGGCGGTCTCAGCCGTCGGGGCCGGCGTCTGCGGCATGGCCGGCATGGCCGGATCGGTTTGCGGCATGGTCGCCGGGGCGGGCGTCGTCGTGGTCGCCGGGGCGGTCATGTCCTGGGCGAAAGCAGGGGCAGCCATCAGGCTGACGACGGCGGTGGCGGCAAGCAGTTTTGCACGAAGCATGGCGATTTCCTTTTTCCTGTTTGAGGATCGCCACGAGGGAGAAGGCGACCCGTTCCAGACATCGGAACTGCCGACTCAAATCAGAACGCCGTGATCTGGTTCCGAGATTTCGAAACAATGCGTAACGTTTGTGATGATCTGGGCGAGACCTGGGCGAAATCGCCGGTTTCGCAGCCTGACCGCCGGTATTCGGCCACAAAGCTTTAGCGTTGCTGTACGGACAGTTGCGTTGCTTTGACCCAGGCCCTGGGATGTGCGGCGGACAATGCGCGCGCAGCAGATTGGGCCGCGTCGTCGCTGGGGTACAAACCGAACACCGTCGCGCCTGAGCCGGACATGCGGGTCAGAGCGACCTGGTCCGTCACCGCAACCGCCGACAGGGCCGAGTCGATCGCCGGCGTCAGGGCCAGCGCGGGCGCTTCCAGATCGTTGCGCTGGTCCGACAGCCAGTCGATCACGGCGGCGACGGACCAGTCGTGTGGCGGCGAGGGCCTGTCGGCGGCCCGCACCGGCCCTGCGTCATAGGTTTGATAGACGGCGCCGGTCGGCGATGGGACGCCGGGATTGAACAGAACGGCCGGCAGCGGCGGCAGGCGGGGTTCGTCAGTCAGCACATCGCCCCTCCCCTCGGCCCAGGCCGTGCGCATCCGCAGACACATCGGCCCGTCCGCGCCGACGACGCCCGCGACCGTCTCAAGCGCGTGGTCGTCGAGATCGAGCGCAAGGACGTCGCGCGCCAGCTTCAGCGCCGCGCCCGCATCGGACGATCCGCCGCCCAGCCCCGCCGCGATGGGCAGGCGCTTGTCCAGCGTGACCTTCAGTTTCGGCTCTCCGATGCCGCAGGCCTCGCCCAGCTGACGCAGCGCGCGCAGGATCAGATTGTCGTCCGTCGCGCCCAGCCCGCCGCCGAAAGGCCCGTCGACAATCAGCGACAGGCGATCCGCCGGCTCGACCGACACGCGATCCCCGACATCGGCGAAGGCGACCAGGCTGGACAGCGGATGATAGCCGTCAGCATCCACCGCGCCGACGTGTAGGAACAGATTGATCTTGGCCGGCGCCAGGGCGGTCAGGGCAGGCATGACCTATTGCGTGACGCCCTGAGCGCTCGGCGCGCTGTCCAGCCCATTGGCGATCTTGCGTTCGACCTCGGCCCGACGTTCGGGTTCGGGCTCCAGCACCAGGACGCGGTTCCACAGCCAGACGGCTTCGCGTTGACGGCCGACCTTCCAGTAGGCGTCGCCGAGGTGATCGTTGATCTCGGCGTTGGACGGCTCCTTGTCGACAGCCTCTTCCAGAGTGTTGACGGCGGTTTCGTACTGGCCCTGTTTGAACTGCGCCCAGCCCAGCGAATCCTGGATGTTGCCGTTGTCGGGCTCCAACGCATGGGCGCGGGCGATCATCTCGGCGCCTTCCTGAACCCGCAGCCCCTTATCGACCCAAAGATAGCCGAGGTAGTTCAGCATATCGGCGTCGTTCGGCGCGGTCTGAAGCGCGGCCCACAGTTCGGCCTCGGCCTCGGGAACACGACCCAGCGCCTCATAGGCGGCGCCGCGCAGGAAGTGAACGCTGGCGCCCTGATCGGCGGTGTTCAGAAGCGGCCCGTCCAGCAACGCAAGCGCCTCGTCATGCTGTTTCAGCTGCATCAGCTGACCGGCCAAGACCAAGGCAATCTGCCGATCGTCGGGGCTGGCGGCGGCGGCGCGGCGCAGTTCGGTGAGCGCGTCCTGCGACTGGCCGTCTTCCTCCAGCGCCACGGCCAGCTGAGCGCGGGCGGCGGCGTAGAGCTGCGGATCGGCGGTTCCGACCCGCGACAGGGCGTTGCGGGCGGCGGATTTCAGACCGGCGCGGGAGAGCACTTGGGCCAGCTGATATTCCGTCTCGTCATCGTCGTGCAGGTTCTGGGCGAGGCGCAGATAGACGGCGGCGAACTCATTGCCGCGCTCGGCCGAAGCCTGGGCGGCGGCGGTGATCAGGCTCTGGGCGGCGCCTTCGCGGAAGTCGGGCAAGGCCGGCGGCCGGCCGCCGTCTTTCAGCCGTTGCAGCGCGCGGGCCACGCCCGGATCGACGGGTTGCACCGCCATGGCGGCTTCATACAGGGCGACGGCGTCGTCGCGGCGACCGCGCCGTTCCAGAAACTCGCCATAGGGGCGTTTGAACAGGGTGCCGACGCCGGCGACTTCCGAAGCGGTCTTCAACTCGACCTCGGCCTCGGCATAGTCGCGACGTTTTTCCAGCAGGGCGGCGCGATTGATCCGGGCGAAGGCCAGCGTAAGAGGATCGCCGGCGGTCGGGACCGGCTGAAGCGCCCGGCTCCAGTCGTCCGCCGCCGCCGCGATCCACGGCGCGACCAACAGGCCGGCGCGCGCGTGCGGCGCGCCGATGGGCCGACGGGCCAGTTCGGCGTTCGGCGTCCTGGCGTCGCCGCCTACGAAGTCCTGCACCAGACGCACCAGCCGCCCGCCCTCAACGAACGCCGGAGACGCCGTCGCATCGGTCGGGGCCAGGGCGGCCGCCACATCCAGATCGCCGGTCAGCAGGGCGGAGGTGAAGGCTTGTTCGCGCACGCGCGGCTGTTCCGGCGTCAGTCGTTCCGCCTGGGCCAGATAGTCCGAGCCGGTCGTCCCCTCGCCCTGCATCAGGGCCAGCTTGCCCGCCAGATACAGACCATAGGCGCTACGGCCCTCGGCATTCGTCGGGATCGGCGCCCAGACGGCCGGGATCGCCGGCGTCGCGGGCGTGTCGGTGATGATGATGTGAGGATCGGGCGCGGCCTCGGTCGGCGCCTGAGCCGGCGCCGTCTGGCCCGGCTCCGGGATGACGGCCGGCGGATGGGTGTCCGGCGTCGGGGCGGGCGGGGTCGTTTGCTGCGCCGAGGCATGGCCGGCAAGCGCCACGGCGAGGACGGTCAGGGAGGCGGCGAACAGGCGAGAACGGGAGGCGATCATGCCCGGACCCTTCACGCTTTTGCAGCGGCGGGCAAGGGCGGAACGCCGCCCCTGCCCCGTTCCGTCACATGTTCGGATAGTTGGGACCGCCGCCGCCCTCGGGCGTGGTCCAGACGATGTTCTGCGACGGATCCTTGATGTCGCAGGTTTTGCAGTGAACGCAGTTCTGGGCGTTGATGACGAAGCGGGGATCGGCCTTGGCCGCCTCGTCGCCATAGACCACCTCGTACACGCCCGCGGGGCAGTAAAGCCGCGCCGGCTCGCCGTATTTGGGCAGGTTGACCCGGATCGGGATCGACGGATCCAGCAGCTTCAGGTGGGCCGGCTGGTCCTCGGCGTGGTTGGTGTTGGAGATGAACACCGACGACAGCTTGTCGAACGACAGCTTGCCGTCCGGCTTCGGATAGGCGATCGCCTTGTGGTCGGCGGCCAGGCCGGTCGAGGCGGCGTCGGTCTTTTTGTGCTTCAGCGTCGGGATCGGCGACAGGCCGCCCAAGAGGGTGCGGCACCACATGTCGAACATGCCCAGCGCCCCGCCCAGCGTCGTGCCGAACTTGGACAGCAGGGGTTTGGCGTTACGGACGACCGACAGCTCCTTATAGACCCAGCTCTTTTCGAAGGCGGTCTGGTATTCGACCAGTTCGTCGCCCGCGCGCCCGGCCTGAACCGCCTCATAGGCGGCGTCGGCGGCCAGCATGCCGGTCTTCATGGCGTTGTGGCTGCCCTTGATGCGGGGCACGTTCACGAAGCCGGCCGAACAACCGATCAGCACGCCGCCGGGGAAGCTCAGCTTCGGGATCGACTGCAGGCCGCCCTCGGTGATGGCGCGCGCGCCGTAGGAGATGCGTGTTCCGCCCTCCAGGTGCTGAGCGATCTCGGGGTGGTGCTTGAAGCGCTGGAACTCGTCGAACGGCGACAGGAACGGGTTCTTGTAGTTCAGGTGAACCACATAGCCGACGGCCACGTAGCGATCGCCGAAGTGATACAGGAAGCTGCCGCCGCCGGTGTGTTCGTCCAGCGGCCAGCCGGTCGTGTGCTGGGCCAGGCCGGGCTGGTGCTTGTCGGCCGGCACCTGCCACAACTCTTTCAGGCCGATGCCGTATTTCTGGGGCGACTTGCCGTCCTGAAGCTTGTGCCTGGCGATGATGGTCTTGGCCAGGGAGCCGCGCACGCCCTCGGCGATGAAGACATATTTGCCGTGCAGTTCAATGCCGGGCTGGAAATCGCCGGTCGGCTTGCCCTCGCGGTCGATGCCGAAGACGCCGGCGACGACGCCCTTCACCTGACCCGTCTCTTCTTCCCAGACGACGTGGCTGGCGGCCATGCCGGGATAGACCTCGACGCCCAGGGCCTCGGCCTGCTCGCCCAGCCAGCGCGTGACGTTGCCCAACGAGGCGATGTAGCAGCCGTGATTGTGCATGAAGGGCGGCATCAGCGGCATCGGCAGCGACGCCGACCCCTGCGGGCCCAGCAGCAGGAACTTATCCTTCGTGACCGGCGTCTCCAGCGGCGCGCCGCGTTCCTTCCAGTCGGGGAACAGCTCGTTCAGCGCCTTGGGATCGATGACCGCGCCCGACAGGATATGACCGCCGACCTCGGCCGCCTTTTCCAGAACCGCGACGGTGATTTCCTTGCCATCCTTTTCCGCGCGCTGCTTCAGGCGGATGGCCGCCGACAGGCCCGCAGGCCCGCCGCCGACGATCACGACATCATATTCCATAATCTCGCGCTCGACGCCGTTCAGCGCCTCCAGCGGCGGCAGATTGTCGATGATGGCGTCCTGACGGGCGTTTTCCGCGCCGCCTTCGATGGCGTCTTCGGCCATGGTTTCCCCTGAATCCCGGTTATCTGTGTGGTTATGCCGCTTATCGGAAGGTGACGCGAGGGCGGTCAAGGCTTATCGGTGTTCCGAGACATGAACGCGCAACCCCATGACATCGCTGCAGTCGAAAGCTTGCTCGCCTTTTGGCGGGATGCGGGGGTCGACGCTTGCTATGGCGATGCGCCCGTCGATCACACCCATGTCGCCCCGCCGCCGGCCGTAAAGGCGGTGCAGAGGGCGACGGCCTCGGTCGTCATGCCCCTGGCCGGCGTCAACGCCGATGACGCCCTCGCCGACGCGCGGCGGCTGGCCGCTGGCGCCGCGACGCTTCAGGATCTGGCGGCGGCGGTCGCGGGGTTCGAGGGCTGTCCGCTGCGCGGCATGGGCGCGACGCAATCGGTGTTCGGACGCGGCAACCCCAACGCCTCGGTCCTGATCGTCGGCGAAGGTCCCGGCGCGGATGAGGACCGGGCGGGCCAGCCCTTCGTCGGCAAGGCCGGGCAGTTGCTGGACCGGATGCTGGCGGCGGCAGGCCTGACCGACAAGGTCTTCATCACCAACACCGTCTTCTGGCGCCCGCCCGGCAACCGCACCCCTAGCCCGCAGGAACAAGCGGTGTGCGCGCCCTTCGTCGAGCGCGCCTTCGCCCTGCTGAAGCCCAAGGCCGTGCTGCTGCTGGGCGCAGCCTCGGCCAAATCGGTGCTCGGCGCCGAAGAAGGCATCATGAAGCTGCGCGGCAACTGGAAGGAATGGCGCCTGCTGGAAGGGGCGGTGTCGGCGCCCGTCATGCCGACCCTGCATCCCGCCTTTTTGCTGCGTCAGCCACAAGCGAAACGACAGGTCTGGAGCGACCTGCTTTCGCTGGCCGTTCGCCTTGAAACGGACTCGGTTGAAGAACAAGGCTAATCGCGGCATGTTCGCATGCTGACGACCGATCGCCATACACGCGCCCGTAGCTTACGCGCGTCGCCAACGAGGGGGCCGCCGCTTATGTTTCTGTTCCGCCGCGCGATCCTCGCGTCGACGCTTGTCCTTGCGTTCTGCGCCGCCACGACGGCCGCGACCGCCGAGACGCCCTACGGGTCAACCGCCGAGGCCGGAGCCGGTTCCGGACGTCCCACCGCGCTGAGCTCGGCCGACAGAATCTCCTACACCACCGCCTTTGACGCCCTGCGACGCGGCGATATCGAGACGGCCCGCACGGCGGCTCGTCAGGCGCAGGACCGTGTGCTGCTGGGTCAGGTCGAGTTCGAAAGCCTGTTCCATCCTGATCATGTCGCCACCTATGAAGAGCTGACGGCCTGGCTTGAGACCTATTCGGATCTGCCGTGCGCAGACCGGGTCTATACGCTGGCGCTGCGTCGTCGCCCCGACGGCGCGCCCGAGCCGGTGCGTCCTGGCGGCGTGCTGGGCCGCACTTGGAACAGTCTGGTCAGCGCCGTGTCCGGCGACGGCGGCGTGACCGATCCGGCCAAGGCGGCGCGCGTCGCCTATAACAATGACGACCTGACCGGCGCCTCGGCCCTGGGGCGCCAGATCGGCGACTGGTGGACGGTCGGCCTGGCGGAATGGCGCCTGGGCCAGTTCCACGAATCCTTCGCCGCCTTCGAACGCGTCGCCAACGATCCAACCGAGGACGCCTGGGTCCGCGCCGGCGCCGCCTTCTGGACCGCGCGCGCCGCCGCCCAGTCCGGTCGCCAGGATCGCGTCACCGACTATCTGCGCCTGTCGGCCCAGTGGCCCGCCACCTTCTATGGCCAGATCGCCCTGCGTCAGCTCGGAGAAGAGCCGACGATCGAGAACATGGGCCCCCGCCCCTACGAAGCCGAGCCACGCCTGCGCCGCGCCGCCTATGTGCCCCAGAGCGCCGCCGTCGAACCGACCGCCCTGGAAGCCTTCGTCCAGGCCGACGCCCGCGCCAAACGCACCGTCGCCTTCTATGAGGTCGGGCGCAACGCCGACGCCGAGACCGAGCTGCGGTCCGGGCTGCGCACCGCCGTGGGCGATGCGGCCAAGATGTGGACGGCCCTGGCGCGCGCCATCCTGCCGGTCAACAACGGCGACGCCACCCGCATCGATGCGACCCGCTATCCGATGCCGGACCTGGCGCCCGAAGGCGGCTTCGTCATCGAGCGGGCGCTGGTCTATGCCCTGGCGCGCAAGGAGACCGACTTCAATCCGAACGCCCGTTCCAGCGTCGGCGCCTATGGGCTGATGCAAGTCATGCCGACGACGGCGGCCGAGATGACCGGCGATCGCACCTTCGTCTCGGACCCGACCAAGCTGCTGGTTCCGGCGGTCAACATGCGTTTGGGCCAGGCCTACATCAACAAGATGCTGGCGTTGCCGGCCTTCCAGGGCGATCTGCTGCGGGCCGTGGCCTCCTACAACGCAGGGCCGGGGCCGATGCTGGCGGCCGTCAGGAAGCTGGGCGCGGACGCCGATCCCCTGCTGCTGATCGAGACGATCGACGTGCCCCAGGCGCGTGACTACGTCGAAAAGGTCATGGCCAGCTATTGGATCTATCAGCGGCTGTTCGGCGGCCCGCTGAAGACCCTGGACGCCGTCGCATCGGGCGCGCGCGCCGTTCCGATGGCGCTGGATTACGTGGCTCCGCCGCCCCAGGCCGAGCCGGTCCTGATCGCCGAGACGACGCCCATCGCCGGCGCGCGCTGACCTTTTAGAAGACCGCGAACAACAGGCTGGCCCAAAACGCCGCCCCGACCAAGGCCGCAAGCCCATAGGCCATGACCGGATTCAGGCCGCGCGCAGCGGCTTGGGTCGGAGGGCTGGGCAGGATCGGGCTCGTCATGCCCTTAGAGATAACGGCGTCCACTTAACGCTGCGTCAGCCGGGATGGTTGTCGCGCGTTAAGCCCAGCGCGTCGGCTTCCCACTCCCGGAAGTGGGGATGGGCCAGCAAGGTCTCGGCATAGGCCCGGGCCGTGCCGTCGTCTCCATGCGCCGTAAGGTCCAGCTGGAAATGGCGGATGCGGGCGGCGACCGGCGTGAAGAAGGCGTCCGGCACGGACCAGTCGCCAAACAGATACGGCCCGCCCGCGCCAAACCGCTCACGCAGGCTCCGCCACAGTTCGACGATGCGGCGCAGATCCTTGGCGAGTCCGGGATCGTTCGGCGCGGATGCGCGACTGGGGCCGACCATCCAGTGATCCGGGCCGGTCGAACAGGCCGTGCGTAAGGCGGTGAAGCCGCCGTGCATCTCGCACGCCGCCGACCGCGCCAGCCAACGCGCATGGGCGTCTGACGGCCAGAGACGGGCTTGCGGATAGCGTTCGGCCGCCCAGACGGCGATGGCCATCGAATCCCAGATCACCTCGCCCTCGACCTTCAACACCGGGACAAGGCCGGACGGCGAATGCTCACGGATGCGCTGATCGGTGTCGGGCTGGTTCAGAGGCACGAGGATCTCCTCGAAGGCCGCGCCGCAATGTTTCAGCACCAGCCACGGCCGCAGCGACCACGTCGAATAGGCCTTGTCGCCGATCACCAGTTCCATCGCGCCTCTCCTGTCGCCGCCATCAATGGCTCGCCGCCAGTTTCAGCACAAACAGGCCCGATGCGACCAGGGCGACGCCCGCGATCCTGAGCGGCGTCAGCGGCTCGCCCAGAAAGACCGCGCCCACCACAAAGGCGCCGACTGCGCCAATGCCGGTCCAGATGGCATAGGCCGTGCCCAGCGGCAGGGTCTTCATCGCCAGCGACAGCAGACCGAACGAACCGATCATGAAGACGATCATCCCCACCGTCGGCCACGGTCGCATGAAGCCGGCCGACGCCTTCATCAGAAACGCCCAGACGACTTCCAGCAGGCCGGCGAAAAGAAGGAATACCCATGCCATGACATTCTCCCTGCATGGCGTCGGGTCGTCCCGGCGTTGGTCCCATGTGGGGGAGGTCGTCCTCCTGAAAGCGCGTTGAATCTGGAACAACGGCCGGCAAAGTCAACCGCGCCATCCCGCAAACCTTGACTCCGCGCCGCCCACGACCGACACGACCCGCCCATGATCACGCGCTACTCCCGCCCCGTCGCCGCCGCCATCTGGTCCCAGGAAACCAAGTACAAGATCTGGTTCGAGATCGAGGCCCACGCCGCCACGAAGATGGCCGAGCTGGGCGTGATCCCCAAGGAATCGGCCGACGCCATCTGGGCCAAGGGCAAGGATGCGACCTTCGACGCCGACCGCATCGACGAGATCGAACGCACCACCAAACACGACGTCATCGCCTTCCTGACGCACGTCGCCGAGATCGTCGGCGAGGAAGCGCGCTTCCTGCACCAGGGCATGACTTCCTCGGACGTGCTGGACACCTGTTTCGCGGTTCAGCTGGCGCGGTCTTCGGACCTGCTGATCGAGGGCGTCGACCGGGTTCTGGCCGCGCTGGAGACCCGCGCCAAGGAGCATAAATACACCCCGACCGTGGGCCGTTCGCACGGCATCCACGCCGAGCCCGTCACCTTCGGCCTGAAACTGGCCGGCTATCATGCCGAGTTCCAGCGCGCCAAACGCCGCCTGATCACCGCCAAGGAAGAGATAGCCACCTGCGCCATCTCGGGCGCCGTCGGCACCTTCGCCAATGTCGACCCGGCGGTCGAGCAATATGTCGCCGACCAGATGGGCCTGACCGTCGAGCCGGTCTCGACCCAGGTCATCCCGCGCGACCGACATGCCGCCTTCTTCGCCGCCCTGGGCGTCGTCGCCAGCTCGGTCGAACGTCTCGCCGTCGAGATCCGCCACCTGCAACGCACCGAAGTCCTCGAAGCCGAGGAGTTCTTCGACAAGGGTCAAAAGGGCTCGTCGGCCATGCCGCACAAGCGCAACCCGATCCTGACCGAGAACCTGACCGGCCTGGCCCGTCTGGTCCGTTCAGCCGTGACGCCCGCGATGGAGAACGTCGCCTTGTGGCATGAGCGCGACATCAGCCACTCCTCGGTCGAACGCGGCATCGGCCCGGACGCCACCATCCACCTGGACTTCGCCCTGCACCGGCTGGCCAATGTGGTCGAGCGGCTGAACGTCTACCCAGAGAACATGCAGAAGAACATCGACCGCCTGGGCGGTCTGGTGCACTCGCAGCGGGTGATGCTGGCCCTGACCCAGGCCGGCGTGTCGCGCGAAGACGCCTATGCCGCCGTTCAGGAGAACGCCATGAAGGTCTGGCGCGGCGAAGGCGCTTTCCTGGATTTCCTGAAGGCCGACGACCGCGTCACCCTGCCCGCCGACCAGCTCGAGGCCCTGTTCGACCTCGGCTATCACACCAAGAACGTGGACGTGGTGTTCAAGCGGGTGTTCAATGAGGCATGATCGCCGCGCTGCTCGCTCTGTTCATTCAGGCCAACACGCCTGAAATCAGCGACATCGGCTGGTCGGTGTATGCACCTACCGCTCTGCTGTCTGATGACGCACGGGCTGAAGTCTGCCTGCGGCGTCATAAGGGTTCGCGCTCGATCAAGACAGACATGCGATGCGTGGTGAGTGCGGGCAGGCAGTTGGGCGGCTGCGACTTAACTGACGACCGTCATATGAGCGTGCGCGATCTGGAAACCCTGCGCTGTATCGCCCAAACACAATCTGCTCCATCCGCATCTTCAGTCGGCAGGACGATGGTCGTGACAATCACGGTCAATGCGCGTTGAACAGGGTGATCCGGCTCAATCCCCGGCTCGATCCCCGCGACTATGCGGCGGCCTATGCGCGCGACGGCATGGTGCAGGTGACCGATCTGCTGGATGAGGCGAGCGCCGAATGGCTGGAGCTTGCGCTCGAACACGACACCAGTTGGCATCTGTCCTTGAAGACCCCTGAAGGCGGCAAGCTGCTGTCGCCGCAGGAGATGCAGGCCATGGGCCGCGATGCGATCGGGGCCCAGATACAGCGCGCGCTGGCGGAGGGTCGCAACGGCTTCTCCTTCATCTATCTGGCCTATCCGATCATCACGACCTTGCTGACCGGCAAGGACGAAGGCCATGCGACGCACGCCCTGGTGCAGTTTTTCAACGACACGCCCTTCACCACATTCGCCAAAGCCGTGACCGGCGAAGCGAGCGTGACCAAGATCGACGCGCAAGCCACTTGGTTCCGGCCCGGCGACTTCCTGACCCAGCACGACGACACAGGCGTCGGCGAGCGGCGGGCGGCCTATACGCTGGGGCTGTCGCGCGATTGGCGGTCGGATTGGGGCGGCCAGTTGCTGTTTCACGACACTAACGGCGATATCGAGCGCGGCTTCAAGCCGGGTTTCAACGTCTGGACGGTGTTCAAAACACCCCGCCAGCACTCCGTCGCGCCGGTCGCCGCCTACGCCGGCGGCAAGCGCCGCTCGATCACCGGCTGGCTGCGCGACGACCCGCCGGTCAAGTGACGGACCCTACGGGCGATCGAAGGCTGGGGTTCGGACCCGTCGTCGATACGGAAACCCGGTTGCTGATCCTGGGCAGCTTGCCCGGCGACGCCTCGTTGAAGGCGGCGCAGTACTACGCCCATCCGCGCAACGCCTTTTGGCCCATGATCGGCGGTGTGTTGGGCGAGGACTTGGCGGGACAACCTTATGAGAAGCGCATCGAACGCTTGAAGGCGCGCGGCGTGGGACTGTGGGATGTGATTGCGTCGGCGGAGCGGTCGGGCAGTCTCGATGCGGCGATCCGCTCGCCGGAGGCCGCTGATCTGCGCGGACTGATCGGCAGCTTGCCCCGACTGAGGGCGGTCGCCTTCAACGGAAAGCTGGCGGCCAAGCTGGGACGGCGCATTATCGGCGACGTCGCAGGGGTTGGCCTTATCGACCTGCCTTCATCCAGCCCAGCTCATGCGATTCCACTGGCAGGCAAGGCGAACATCTGGAATTCGTTGACTGATCTGATCGAACGATAGGTCTCTTGCTGCAAAGCAGCATAGAACTGCGAGTGAAAACTCAATGGTGAAGCTGCGATGTCTTGTCGCGCGGCATGCATCCATTGTGCGGTGTCGCGCGTAACGTTCCCGTTACCGCCTTGAGAGCGGCCCAAAGGGAACGAAACACATGACCAAACTTCGCAATCTTATGCTCGTCGCCGTGTCCGGCGGCGCGGTGATGGCGCTCGGCGCCTGCGGCAACAACGAGCCGGCCGCCACGACGCCGGCGGAATCGACCGCCATGGCCCCGGCCGACGGCGCCGCCATGGCCCCCGCGACTGGCCCGATGGTGGGCGGCGCGGCCATGAGCCCGAACGAGACGATCGTCGCCAACGCCTCCAAGGCCTCCAACCTGACAACCCTGGTCGCCGCCGTGAAGGCCGCCGGCCTTGTCGACACCCTGCAGGGCGCGGGTCCGTTCACGGTCTTCGCCCCTGACAATGCCGCATTCGAGAAGATCCCCGAGGCGACGCGCACCAGCCTGATGCAGCCGGCGATGAAGGCTGATCTGACCAAGATCCTGACCTACCACGTGGTCGCCGGTCGTCTGACGGCCGCCGATATCGCAGCCCAGGCCGAGGCCAACGGCGGCACCGCCACGCTGAAGACGGTTCAGGGTGAAGAACTGAAGGTTTCGGCCGGCCCGAACAACACCTGGGTCATCACCGACGCCAAGGGCGGCAAGTCCACGATCACCCAGGCCGACGTGGGCCAATCGAACGGCGTCGTCCACGTCGTCGACACGGTTCTGATGCCGTAAAAAATATTTGGTTTCGGGCGGCGACGCCTGAAACCAAATCTCGGCCCTGGTGTTCTTCAGGGGCGCGAGACGCACAGTACGCCGGGTGAGACATCCCCCCAACGTCCCCGGCAAGAAGAAAGGGCCGCACTTTCCCCCGGGTGCGGCCCTTTCGAATTCTCAGATCAGTCCAAAGACCGAGGCGATTACTCGCCGGCGCGGATCTGCTCGCGGGCGATCGAGGCCAGTTCGTCGATCTTGGAGCGAATCTCGCCCTCCGACACCGATAGGCCCGAGGCCTTGAAGTCGCCGGCGACCTTGCGGAACACGTCCTCGTCTCCCGGCTGTTCGAAATCGGCACGCACCACGGCGGCGGCGTACTGGTCCGCGCTTTCGCTCGACAGGCCCATCTTTTCCGCAGCCCAAAGGCCCAGCATCCGGTTGCGCCGGGCGATGGCCTTGAACTCCTGCTCCTGATCGAGGGCGTATTTGGCTTCGAAGGCCTTTTCCCGATCGTCGAAGGTCGTCATTTCGCTCAGCAAAGCTCCGTCCACCCCGCTAACGTCGGGGCAAGCGCCGTCTATAGACCGCCCGCCCGCGAACGCAACCTGACTTCCGTCGCATGGACATCCTGTCCCCAATGATTGCTGCGCCGGCCATCCTCATTTGTATCGAGGGCCGCCTTCGGCTAAGGAGACCCCGAACGAGATTGACTGCCCGAACGATTCCGAAACGCGCCGCCAGGACCGGGTCTTCCCCCTCCACATATGGCCGCGCGATTTTTGTTTCTGGAGGGCGCCCGTAAGCCGGGACCGGACCATGAACAGCAAGCGCAAGAAGATCTACGAAGGCAAGGCCAAGATCCTGTACGAAGGACCCGAGCCCGGCACCCTGATCCAGTATTTCAAGGACGACGCTACCGCCTTCAACGCGCAGAAGAAGGCCGTTCTCGAAGGCAAGGGCGTGGTGAACAACCAGATCAGCGAGTTCATCATGTCGCGCCTGAATGGCATCGGCGTGACCAACCACTTCATCAAGCGCCTGAACCTGCGCGAGCAGCTGATCCGCGAAGTCGAGATCATTCCGCTCGAGGTCGTGTGCCGCAACATCGTCGCCGGCTCGATGAGCCAGCGCCTGGGCATCGAGGAAGGCACGCCCCTGCCCCGCTCGATCATCGAGTTCTATTACAAGAAGGATGAGCTCAACGACCCGATGGTCACCGAAGAGCACATCACCGCCTTCAACTGGGCCTCGACCCAGGAGTTGGACGACATGCTGGCGATGACGGTGCGGGTGAACGACTATCTTTCCGGCATGTTCAGCGCCGTCGGCATCACCCTGGTCGACTTCAAGATCGAGTTCGGCCGGGTGTGGGAAAACGACTTCAGCCGCGTCCTGCTGGCCGACGAGATCAGCCCCGACAGCTGCCGCCTGTGGGACGCCTCGACCGGCGAGAAACTGGACAAGGACCGCTTTCGCCGCGACCTGGGCAATGTGATTGAAAGCTATACCGAAGTCGCGCGTCGCCTGGGCATCATGAAGGGCATGCCGACGGTGATCCAGGGAGGACTGCACTGATGGCCCCAACCGCTTCAAGCAAGGTCAAGGTTCACGTCTTCCTCAAGCCCGGCGTCCTGGACGTTCAGGGCAAGGCCGTCGAAGGCGCGTTGCAGGGTCTGGGTTGGTCGGGCGTCTCCAACGCCCGCGTCGGCAAGCTGATCGAGTTCGACCTCGCCGGCGCCGAAGACCCGCAAGGCGAAGCCAAGAAGATGTGCGAGCAGCTGCTCGCCAACACGGTGATCGAAAGCTACCGCATCGAGGCGGCGTAAAGCCTGCTGTCTCCTCTCCCATGTCGCGGGAAGGAGACGGTTGCATCCTTCGGCATCGACGCCAGTTTAGCAGACGGCTTGATTGACGGAGCGCCCATGACCTTCACCCTTACCTCCACCGATATCCAGGACGGCGGCGTGCTGCCGGACGCCCAGGTTCATGCCAAGGGCAACACCTCGCCGCAGCTCTCCTGGTCCGGCGCGCCGGAAGGGACCAAGAGCTATGCGATCACCTGCTATGATCCCGATGCGCCGACCGGCTCGGGTTTCTGGCATTGGACGGTGGCCAATATTCCCGCGGATGTGACCGAGTTACCGGCCGGCGCCGGCTCGGCAGGCGGGCATCTGCCCCACAGCGCCATCCAGGGGCGCACCGATTATGGTCAGCCCGGTTTCGGCGGCGCCGCACCGCCTCCCGGCCATGGTCCGCACCGCTACATCTTCACCGTCTTCGCCGTTGATGTTGAGAGCCTGGACGTCACCGCCGACAACTCCGGCGCCGTGTTCGGCTTCAACCTGCACTTCCACACCCTGGCCAAGGCGTCGATCACGGCGACCTACGAAAACAAAGCGTGATCGGCGCCGGGCGGTGTCGCCCTTGTGGCGTCATGAACGCTGATTAGTTTGCAGTGCAACATGACCGACGCCGCCCTCGACACTTCCCTTCCCGTCCGCTCGCGCGGGGCGGTGGCCCTCGTGCTGATCGCCTTGGCCATGGGCGGGTTCGCGATCGGCGTGACCGAGTTCGCAGCCATGAGCATCTTGCCGGACTTCGCCGCCGGGCTTGGCGTCGATGCGCCGACCGCCGGCCATGTCATCAGCGCCTATGCCGCCGGCGTCGTGGTCGGCGCGCCGATCCTGGCGGTCCTAGGCGCACGTTACCCACGCTGGCTGCTGTTGATCGCCTTCATGGCCCTGTTCGCCATCGGCAATGTGGCCAGCGCCCTGGCCCCGACCTACCATTGGATGCTGGTCTTTCGCTTCCTCAGCGGCTTGCCGCACGGGGCCTATTTCGGCGTGGCGGCCCTGGTCGCGGCCTCCATCGTGCCGCTACATTTTCGCACGCGCGCAGTCTCGACCATCCTGATGGGGCTGACGGTCGGGACCGTTTTGGGCGTGCCCGTCGTCAACATCATCAGCCATGCCCACGGCTGGCGCTGGACCTTCGCCATCGTCGGCGTGCTGGCGGTTCTGACCATGGCGCTGGTCGCCCTATTCGCTCCGCGCGATCCGGCCCACCCCGACGCCAGCCCCTGGCGCGAGCTGGGCGCCCTGAAGCGCAGTCAGGTCTGGCTGACGCTGGGCGTGGGCGCCATTGGCTTTGGCGGCATGTTCGCGGTCTACGCCTATCTCGCCTCGACGCTTGAGGCGGTGACGGGCGCCGGCCCCGACGTCCTGCCCTGGGTCTTCGCCGTGTTCGGGGTCGGCATGTTCCTGGGCAATATCCTGGGGGCCTGGGCGGCGGATCACCTGGGGTTCAAGGCGGCGGGCGGCCTGTTGCTCTGGAGCGCAGCGGCGCTGGCGCTTTATCCGCTCGCGGCGCCTCACCTGTGGGCCGTGATGGTCGTGGTCTTCCTGATCGGCGGCGGAGGCGGCCTGGGTTCGATCCTCCAGACGCGGCTGATGGACGTCGCCGGCGACGCCCAGACCCTGGCGGCGGCGCTCAACCATTCGGCGTTCAACACGGCCAACGCCATCGGCCCGCTGCTGGGCGGGATGGCGATCGCGGCGGGCTATGGCTGGGCCTCGACCGGCTGGGTCGGCATGGGCCTGTCCCTGGGCGGCTTTGTCATCTTCCTGATCGCCTGGCTGACCGGTCGGGCGCGCGCGACGGCCTGACAAGGCGAAAGAACCCTGCTAAAGGCCCGCGCCATGAGCGCAGCCGTCATCGTCTTCCCCGGTTCCAACTGTGATCGCGACTGCAAGGTCGCCGTCGAACGCTCCACCGGCGAGCCGGTCTCCATGGTGTGGCACGCCGAGACCGAACTGCCCCAGGGCCTGGACCTGATCGTCATTCCCGGCGGCTTCTCCTACGGCGACTATCTGCGCTGCGGCGCCATGGCGGCCCAGTCGCCGGTGATGCAGGCGGTCAAGAAGGCCGCGGACGACGGCGTCGCCGTGGTCGGCATCTGCAACGGCTTCCAGATCCTGTGCGAGGCCGGAATGCTGCCCGGCGCCCTGCTGCGCAACAAGGGTCTGAAATACGTCTGCAAGCCCATCGCATTGACTGTCGCCAACGGCCAGACCCGCTTCACCGCCGGCTATCAGGGCCAGCGCGAAGTGACGATGACCCAGGGCAACGGCGACGGAAACTTCTTCGCCGACGCCGAGACCCTGGCCCGGATCGAGGGCGAGGGTCAGGTCGTCTTCCGCTACGTCGACAACCCGAACGGCTCGGTCAACGATATCGCCGGCATCCAGAACGCGCGCGGCAACGTCCTCGGCATGATGCCCCATCCGGATCGCGCCTTTGAAGCCGAACTGGGCTCCGCCGACGGCGCGACGCTTTTCCAAAGCATCTACGCCGCCGCTTGATCAGTCGGCGTCGTCGACGCCCTGAACGGCCAGGCTTTCGTCCAAGTCGTCAGCCTCAGTCGATAGGCCGTCTTCAGAACCTTCGTCCTCGTCCGGCGTAACCACGCCGCCCGGTTCGCGCTGGGCGGCCAGTTCGCGGGCGCCGACGCCGAGGCCTTGTTCGATAGCGCGGTTGGCGGCGACTTCGTCTTCGAGCGAGGGCTGGGTGTTGTTGGTATCGGCCATGATGGGCTCCTAAGTGTGGATTGCATCTGACAACCACGCGGTCGGGCCGATTGTTCCTAACGACCGAAAAACGGCTCCAGGCTGGCGCGCGACAGCGGGTGGAAGATCAGGAACTGACCGTCCAACGTCACCGTGACCTCGTGCGCCTGAGGGCGCTGCAGCAGGGCCGGGTCGTCGAGCGACACGGCGCGGCCTGAGGCGATATCGCGCGCATCCAGCGCCGGCGTTGTCGGCCGTCGGTTTTCGTTGGCGAGCGCCGAAAGGAAACCCCGCACTTCATTGGCCTGCTGCTGGGGCGTCAGGGCCGCGCGAACGCGTGACCAGGCAGTCTGGATTGAGGTCGGCAGAGGCGCTCCGCTTGTCTGGGCGGACGCCTGGCCCGCTGCCACGATTATCGCGATCAACAGAGCCGGCAGGGAGGCTTTGAGCGTCATGCCGGGCAGGATGAAGCCGCCGGCGGCCAATGCAAGCTTCACTTTTCTGCCGGTCGCGGTGAACCTTCTGGCGTGGCGAGGCGTAAAGGCGGGAACACGCGTCGCACTGGAAATCGAATGTCCTCCATAATCCGTCCCACGCCCCGCCAACGCACCCGTCGTCTGATCGTCCTGGCCGCCGCCCTGTTCGCCATCATCGTGCCCTTGGTTCAGAACCTAGCGGGCCTGGGCCTGAACCAGGCCGAGTTCGCCGCCGACGGCAACAGCACCCTGCGCGTTGCGGGCTACGCCTTCTCGATCTGGGGCCTGATCTATATCGGCATTCTGGCCTATGCGATCCGTCAGGCCCTGCCGCAGACGGGCGAAAGCCCGCTGCTGGGCCGAATGGGTCTGCCGTCCGCCGTCGCCTTCTTCGGCATCGGATTCTGGATCATCGTGGCGGCCCTGAACCTGAAGGCCGCCAGCGTGGGCGTGATTTTCGCCTCGCTGATCGCGCTGTTGCTGCCGATGCTGGCCGTATCCGGCCACATCCGCGCGCTGCGGATGTTCGATCGCCAGCGCATCCTGCTGGTCTGGCCGCTGGCGGCCTTGGCGGGCTGGCTGACGGTGGCTGCGCCGCTGAACCTGATCACGACGGCGACCGCGTTCAACGCTCTTCCCGCCGCCCTGTCGCCTGACCTGTGGGCCATCGTCGCCATCGTCGCCGTCACGGTCGTCGCCCTAGCGGTGACGGCGGTGCTGCGCACCCTCGCCTATCCGCTGCCGACGGCCTGGGGTCTTCTGGGCGCGTTCGTCGCCGAACAGGCGGACAAGCCGACCGTCGCCTTCACGGCCTTGGCCGGCGCGATCGTCCTGCTGATCGGCGGCCTGCTGCTGACCTTCCGCCTGCGACCGGGCGTCGAACGCGCTCGCTAAGCCTCAGGGTTTGTCGGTGACCGCGTCGTCCTGAGGCGCATGGTCGTCGGCGCCCACGTCGAAGGCGCCGGTTTCGTCGAAGCCGACGCTGCCGACCCCGACGGCCGAACCGGTCAGCCGCTGACGACGGCTGGCCAGAGCCGCTTGCGGCGCCGCGGCGTCCATCTCCGCAGTGGTTTCAGGATCATTTGAACGATCCATCTGCTGGCCCGAGGCCGGGACGATGCGGTCGGTGTGGGGCTTGCTCACGACTCGTCCTCCTCGGCATCATCGGCCTGTTTCTGAGCCCGCTCGGCCAAGGCGGAGGCGCCGGCGTCGTCGGCGGCGATCTCGGGCAGGTCGTCATCTGCGGGGGTGGCGGCGGGGTCGATGGGCGTGTCGGTCATAGAGGCTCCTTTGGCTGTCGACGAAATCAACCACCTGCGATGGACGATGTTCCCCGTTCTTGCGCCGCGCGGGCTGACATTCGGCCCATCTGCGGCTAGAAGCGCCGCCCATGAGCGCTCCGCAAAAGACCATGGCTGAACTGGCCGCCGAATACGGCCTGGCCCCCAATGAATATCAGGTCGTCCTCGACCGACTGGGGCGCGAGCCCAACCACGTCGAGCTGGGCGTCTTCTCGGTCATGTGGTCCGAGCACTGCTCCTACAAATCGTCCAAGATCCACTTGGGCAAGTTCCCCACGACCGGAGAGCGCGTCATCTGCGGGCCAGGCGAGAACGCCGGCGTGATCGACATCGACGACGGCGACGCCTGCATCTTCAAGATGGAGAGCCACAACCACCCATCCTACATCGAACCCTATCAGGGTGCGGCGACCGGCGTGGGCGGCATCATGCGCGACGTCTTCACCATGGGCGCCCGGCCGGTGGCCCTGCTGAACGCCCTGCGTTTCGGCGATCCCAGCCATGAGAAGACCAAGCGTCTGGTCAAGGGTGTCGTCTCGGGCATCGGCGGCTATGGCAACTGCGTCGGCGTGCCCACGGTCGCGGGCGAGACCAACTTCCACAAGGGCTACAACGGCAATATCCTGGTCAACGCCATGTGCGTCGGCCTGGCCCGCGCCGACGAAATCTATTATTCGGCCGCGCCGGAGGCGGGCCATGACGTGGTCTATTTCGGCTCCAAGACCGGCCGCGACGGCATCCACGGCGCCACCATGTCCTCGACCGAGTTCGACGACGAGTCGGAGGCCAAACGCCCCACGGTTCAGGTCGGCGACCCCTTCGCCGAAAAGCTGCTGATCGAGGCGACGCTGGAGCTGATGGCGTCCGGCGCCGTCGCCGCCATTCAGGACATGGGCGCGGCGGGCTTGACCTCCTCCTCCGTCGAAATGGCGGGCAAGGGCGGCGTCGGCATCGAACTGAACCTCGATAAGGTGCCCCAGCGCGAAACCGGCATGACGGCCTATGAGATGATGCTGTCGGAAAGCCAGGAGCGGATGCTGGCGGTGCTGAAGCCCGGCTATGAGGACGTCGGCTATCGCATCTTCCAGAAGTGGGGCCTGGACTTCGCTATCATCGGCGTGACCACCGACACCGGCCATCTGGTGCTGAAGCATCACGGCGAGACCGTCTGCGACGTGCCGCTGGCGCCCCTGTTCGACGACGCGCCCCTGTATGACCGCCCGTGGGTCCAGCCGGCGCTTCAGCCCAAGCTGAACCACTCGGACATTCCTGCGCCCGAGAACTGGGCTGATGCGGTGATGAAGGTCGTCGCCTGCCCCGACATGGCCTCCAAGCGCTGGATCTGGGAACAGTACGACCGCCACGTCATGGCCGACACGCTGCAGGACTCCTCGACCGGCGCCGACGCCGGCGTGGTGCGCGTGCATGGCACGGACAAGGGTCTGGCCGTCACCTCGGACTGCACCCCCCGCTACGTCCAGAACGACCCCTATGAGGGCGGCAAACAGGCGGTGGCCGAGGCCTGGCGCAACCTGACGGCCGTGGGCTCGCGTCCGATCGCCATCACGGACAACCTGAACTTTGGCAATCCGCAGCGCCCGGAGATCATGGGCCAGATCGTGCGCGCCATCGACGGCATGGCCGAGGCCTGCCGCGAACTGGTGTTCCCGGTCGTGAGCGGAAACGTGTCGCTCTATAACGAGACCAACGGCGTCGCCATTCCGCCGACTCCCACCGTGGGCGCCGTCGGCCTGCTGCCCAACTATGACGTGGTGACCGGCTTCTCGACCATGGCCGAGGGCGATGCGCTGGTCCTGATCGGCCAGACCCAGGGCGAACTGGGCGCCTCCATCTATCTGCGCGAGGTCCTGAGCCGCGAGGACGGCGCCCCGCCGCCCGTGGACCTAAAGCTGGAGAAGAAGACCGGTGATTTCGTGCGCGACCGGATCGAGGCCGGCGAACTGACCGTGGTTCACGACCTCTCGGACGGCGGTCTGATCGGCGCCGCCGCCGATCTGGCGCTGGCCTCCGACGTCGGCGTGACCCTTGACGCCTCCAGCGCGGCCCACGCCCACATCTTCCTCTTCGCGGAGGACCAGGCCCGTTACCTGGTCGCCGTGCCTGACGCCGACGCGATCATCGCGAAGGCGCGCGAGGCGGGTCTGCACGCCTCGGTCGTCGGCCATGCGGGCGGCGCCGCCTTCGCCTCCAAGGGCGACAAGGGCGAACTGTTCAGCATCCCCGTCGCCCACCTGCGCGAATGGCACGAAGGCTGGATGCCGGGTTGGCTGGGCGACGCCGCATGATCCGCGTCCTGACGCCGCTCGCCCTGCTCGGCCTGCTGAGCGCCTGCGATGGCGGCGGCGATCCGGTGCAGCAGGCGCTTCGGGATACCTCCGCCGCCAACCAGGCTGCGGCGGCGCGCACGACGGAACAGATGGAAGCCGCGGGTCATGCCGGTCACGACATGGGCGGCTCTACCCCCGGAGACAAAGCCTTCGCCGCCTCCGAGGCCGAGATGCACCGCAAGATGGCCGCCGCCTCGGGCCAGACGATCGATCAGGCCTATGTCGCCAAGATGATCGCGCACCACGAAGGCGCCGTCGCCATGGCCAAGGTCGCCCTGCGCGACAGCCGCGACCCCGAAATCCGACGCATGGCCCAGAGCGTCGTCGACACGCAGACGCGCGAGATCGCCGAGATGAAGGCCTGGGCGCCGACCGCCCCTCCGGCGAACTGAGATTGGCCAAGGGACCCTATCGCGGCGGCGGAAAGCCAGCGGCGCCCACCCGCACCAAGGCTCCGTCGACTGGGCGCCCGTCGTCCAAGCCTTCGCAGATCACCAGAGACGAGCTGAGGCATTTCGCCTTTCGTGATCGCTCCAAAGAGGCATTTCTGGACGAGCTCGACCCCCTGCTCCGCGCCTGTTTCAAAAGCGGCTTCACCCGGCCTAACGAGGTCGCCGGCCTGCTGAACAAGGCGGGAAAGAGCACCGCCTGCGGCCGGCCGTGGACGCCTCACCTGGTCTGGGGTCTTCAACGCTACCTTTTCGAAAGGCGCGAAAAGAAGAGAGCGGCTCAAGCCGCGGCCCCCGCAGCGACGATTTCAAAACCCGCCGTGTCCAGCCAGCGCGCGAAAGATCTGGCTGCCGAAGATATGACGCGCTTGCTCGCCGCGATCGGCAGGGCGCGCCCGTCGCGTTGACGTCGCATTGATCCTGCATGAACGCAGGAGCCGGATCGCGCGTTTCAGGAGCAATGCGCCTGGCTGAACCGGCGACTTGAACAGGGAGCGTCTGATGGACGCGACGACCGCCGACACCATTTTCCGCCCTGCCATACCGCCCCGGCGCGCGGGCAAACCGCTGTCGCTGCTGCCCTTCCTGTGGATCAGCTGGCGCGATCCGATCCAGATGTGGTCCGAGCGGCATTTCACCGAGCCGCAACTGCATGGATCTTCGGCCTTTGGCGAAATCCTGGTTGTCAGCCATCCCGAGGGCGTGCGGCATGTCCTGACCGAGAACGCCGCCAACTATGTGAAGGGCGATCTGCAACGGCGTGTGCTGGGGCCGATGCTGGCGGAAGGGCTGCTGCTGACCGAGGGCGAGGTCTGGCGTCGCGCCCGGCGTATCCTCGCGCCCCTGTTCACCCCCGCCAAAATGGCGACGCTGAACGCCCGGATGGCCGAGGTCTGTCATGCGCGCGTGGCCGCCTGGTCGCTGTCGGCGCGCGGGCGGGTGCTGGATATCGACAGCGAAATGTCGGGCCTGACCTTCGACATTCTGTCGGCGACCATGTTCTCGGACGAGCTGGGCGGCGAGGCGCGCGGTTTCGAGCGGGCGTTGAACCAGTTCTTGGCCAACGGCGCGCGCATCGATCCGCTGGACGTGCTCGGCGCGCCGGACTGGGCGCCGCGCTTGGGCCGGCTGGCCAGTTTCCGCTCGGCCCGCTTCTTCGAGCAGCGCGTCACGAAGCTGGTCGAAGCCCGCCGCGCCCGGATCGAGCGTGGGGCCGGAACGGGCGAGGCGCCGCCCGACGACCTGCTCAGCGCGCTTCTGCTAGCCCGCGACGAGAACGGCGGACCCGGCCTGACCGACGAAGAGGTCGCGGCCAACATCCTGACCTTCATCCTGGCGGGGCACGAAACCACGGCCCGCGCCCTGGGCTGGACCCTGCATCTGCTGTCGCGCCAGCCGGAGTATTTGGCCCGGCTCCAGGCCGAGGCCGACACCTTCGAAGTCTCCGATCCGAAGTGGGCCGAGGCCCTGCCCTGGACCCGCGCCGTGCTGGAGGAAACGATGCGCCTGTTTCCGCCCGCCCCGACCATGGCCCGCAAGGCCCTGGCTGACGACGAGATCGGCGGACAGACGATCAAGGCCGGCGCCACCGTCATCATCTCGCCGTGGATTCTCCAGCGTCACCAGCTGCTGTGGGACGACCCAGACGCCTTCAAGCCAGAGCGGTTCCTGCCTGAGAACCGCAAGGCCATCGACCGCTACGCCTACATTCCCTTCAGCGCCGGCCCGCGCGTCTGCATCGGCGCCGCCTTCGCCCTGCAGGAGGCGATGATCGCCCTAGCCGCCATCCTTCGCGTCGCCGACGTTGAGGCCCTGACCACGGTGGAACCCCGCCCTGTCCATCAGATCACCCTACGCAGCCGCGAGCCGATGCGATTGCGGCTGAGGGCGCGGCGCAGAGTCTGACTAAGCGGCGCCGTCGCCGTTCCGCCAGGAACCGTCTATAGGTCGCGCCTATCTGCCCACTGGAGGTCGCCCTTGCGCACCGCCATCCTGCTCCCTCCGGGATGCCTGTTTTCCGAAGCCCAGCCGAACTCGATGGAGACGGTCGTGCGGACGATGGCGGGCGTCGATCAGGGCGGCGAGACGCGCATCTACTGCTGCCAAGGCGCGGAGGATGGTCCGGCGCCGGGCGTGGACGCCCTGCCGGCGGGGCGCAGCCGCATGCCCACCCTGATTGAAAGGCTGCGCGCCTTTCGGCCCGATGTGATCGAACATCATCAGCAGGTGAAACAGGCGTTGGCCGTACAGCAGGCCCTGCCAGACACCCCCCACCTGCTCTATCGCCACAACGCCGTGCGCCCGCCGCGCCACCCCATCGACCGATGGCGCTATCGCGCGCGCTATGAGAGGCTGGATGGCCTGATCTTCGTCAGCGTGGCGGAGCGCGATGCCTTCGTGCGCACCTTCCCCGATCTGAATGACCGGGCGTTCGCGGTGCCCAACCCCATCGACGCCGGCGCCTGGCTGGCCTCGCCCGAGGATCGAGAGCCGGTGATCGCTTTCGCCGGGCGCGCCATGCCCGAAAAGGGCGTCGATGTGCTGTGCGCCGCCCTGCCCTGCGTTCTGGACGCTCATCCCGACTGGCGCGCCGTGCTGATGCTGAACGACTGGGACGATCATGCGCGCTGGGCGGCCCGGCATGTCGCCCCGCTGGAAAAGTATGGCGACCGGGTCGAGGTGCTGAAGTCCGCGCCCTTGGGCGAGGTGCGGCGGCGGATGCAGACGGCCGCCATCGCCCTGACGCCGTCCGTCTGGGACGAGCCGTTCGGCCTCACGGCGATCGAGGCCCATGCGGCGGGCGCGGCCCTGATCTCGTCCGGCCGCGGCGGCCTGCGGGAAGCCAGCGGACCGAATGCCCTCTATGTCGATGCGGTGACGCCCACGACATTGGCGGCGGCGATGGACCGGCTGATCTCGTCACCCGAGGAACGATGGGCGCTGGCGCGATCCGCCCAGGCCTATGTTCTGGCGACCCATACGCCGCAACGTCGTGCGGCCGAGCTGATGGCAGTCCGTCAGACGGTGATCGACCGTCGCCGGGCGCGTCAGACGGTCGGGATCGCCTGAGACAACCGCCCGCCGACCCGGATCGGCTCGACCCGCTTGGCCAGACCCGTCCGGTCGTCCGTCTCGACGAAGACCCCGCATACCGTCGCCGGGCCGGAGGCCGGCATGTAGCGGCCGCCCGAAATCCGGGTGGTGAAGCGCCGCAGCGGCTCTTCCTTCTCGTTGCCGATCACGCTGTCGTAGTCGCAGCAGCCCCCGGCGTCGGTCTGATAGGCCGTGCCGCCGGGCAGGATCTGGCAGTCGGCGGTGGGCACATGGGTGTGGGTGCCGACCACCAGCGACGCGCGCCCGTCGCAGAAATGGCCCATGGCCATCTTCTCGGATGTGACCTCGGCATGCATGTCCACGATCACGGCGTCCGCCACTGCGCCCAGCGGCGCCGCCGCCAGTTCGCGCTCCACCGCCCCGAACGGATCGTCCATCGGGTCCATGTGCACCCGGCCCAGGACATTCATGACCAGAACCGTACGCCCCGAATGGGTTTCGAACAGATTGGCCCCGGCGCCTGGCGCATCCATCAGGCGCGGATAGTTGGCCGGCCGGATCAGGCGCGGCTCACGCACGATATAGGTCAGGGCCTCGCGCTGGTCCCAGCTGTGGTTGCCCAGCGTCAGGCAGTCGGCGCCCGCCATGAACAGCTCGCGCGCCGTGTTCTCGGTGATGCCGAAGCCGCCCGCGGCGTTCTCCGCATTCACGACCACGAAGTCGAGTTTCAGGTCCCGCTTCAGGCCCGGAAGATGATCGCTGATGCCGTCACGGCCGGACTTGCCGATGACGTCGCCGAAAAATGCCAGTCTCATGCGAAAAGTCTCATTCGAAAGCCGTATAGCCGGTCTCGGTCAGAACGCCATGCAGTCGAATGTCGTGAGGCTCCAACGCCAGCCGTTCGACCCTTTGGCCGGCATAGGCGAAACCGATGCGGATGGCGCCGGGTCGGGCGGCGAAGGTGCGGTCGTAAAAGCCGCCGCCCTGCCCCAGGCGCCCGCCCTGATCGTCAAAGGCCAGCAGCGGCGTCAGGATCAGGTCCGGCAGGACGACCTCGGCCAGCGGCAGAGGCGCCGGGCATCCGGCGGCGTCCAGTTCCAGCGGCTCGCCGGGCGACCAGGCGCGGAACTCCATCGGGGCGTCGCGCTGGACCACGACCGGCAGGCACAGCCGTCGGCCCGCCGCTTCCAGCGCTGCGGCCAGGGCGTCGGTGTCCAGCTCCGACCCCATGGCGCGATAGAGGGCGACGATCTGAGCGGCCGGAAGCGCACCGGCATGGTCTGCCGCCCGGCTGGCGGCCAAAGGATCAGCCTCGGCCAGACGCTTGCGTAAGGCGCGGGCGGCCGATCGGAGTTCGTGCTTGTCCTGGATCATCGAACCGCCCCTGCGAACATGTGCTCATGCAGCGAGCCGCCGCGCGGCGAGCGATAGCACATCACAGGGAGAGGGTGGCGGCGCCGCGCGAACCGTGAAGAACGTTTAAATCCTCTCGACCTGGGTAGCCAGGTGGGCTCCGTATGCCCAAGCCCTCGAGCCCGGACAGGGACAGATCCCGTAGAGTGAATTAAGGTCAGAAGGATATGTTGTCTTCGACGTGAGCCGCAGCAAGACCCGCCGTCGATCAAGATAGGCCTTCGCCGACCCCGACGCCAGCATCCGCAGCGGAATAATCGCCTAAAGGTTCTGGGCGATCTTTTCGATTCGCGCGGCGACCGCGTTCAGCGCCTCGGCGACCCCATCCGTCGAGGCCGGAGCCGGCGCGGTCGCTGACGAAGGCCCCGCCTTGCCGGCGTTCAGCCGCGCCTCATGCAGTTCGTCGGCCAGGATCAGCGCGGACATCAGAAACAGCCTCAGATCGCCGACATGGCCCACGTCGCCTGCGACCTGGCGCACCTGATTGTCGAACTGTTTCGCCAGGATGCGCACGCGCTCTTCCTGCCCGTCGGCGCACCCCACCGCATAGGGGCGGCCGTTGACCTCGACCGTCACCGTCGCCATCAGCCCGCCTCGCTTTCGGCCAGGGCTTCGCGCACGGCCTGGGCGGCGCGGCCCAGCGCCTCGGACGCCTCGCGCCCGGCGGCTTCCAGTTCCGCTATGCGCTGGTCGGTGGCGCGCGGTGCGAACAGATCGTCGTCCGCGATCGCGGGCGCCGAGGCGGGCCGCGCCTTCAGCTCCAGAATCTTGCGTTCCAGTTCGGCCAGGGCGCGGTCGATACGCGCCCGTGCGGCCGTGGTGGCGTCTGCCATCGGTCGCTCCTTTAGATTCCGTATAGAAGCCGAGGACGCGCCGGGGTAAAGGGGCGCGCCCCCTTTTTCCGCCTTCCCAACAGAGGTCTCCACAGTGACCGACGCCAAAACCGCACCAAAGGCCACGCCCGAGCAGATGGCGAACGCCATTCGCGTCCTCGCCATGGACGGCGTCGAAAAGGCCAAGTCCGGCCACCCCGGCATGCCGATGGGCATGGCCGACGTCGCCACGGTGCTGTTTTCCCGGTTCCTGAAGTTCGACGCCAGCCGCCCCGACTGGGCCGACCGCGACCGCTTCATCCTGTCGGCCGGCCACGGCTCGATGCTGATCTACGCCCTGCTGCACCTGACGGGCTACAAGGGCGCGACGAAGGAAGAACTGTCCAACTTCCGCCAGTGGGGCTCCAAGACCGCCGGCCACCCGGAGTACGGCCATATGCCGGGCGTCGAGGTCACCACTGGCCCGCTGGGTCAGGGCCTGGCCACTTCGGTCGGCTTCGCCATGGCCGAGCGCCATCTGGCGGCGAAGTATGGCGACGATCTGGTCGATCACCGCACCTGGGTCATCGCCGGCGACGGCTGCCTGATGGAAGGCGTGTCGCAGGAAGCCATCGCGCTTGCCGGCCGCTACAAGCTGAACAAGCTGCACGTCCTTTGGGACGACAATGAAATCACCATCGACGGCAAGGTCTCGCTGTCGGATGCGACCGACCAGAAGGCCCGCTTCAAGGCGGCCGGTTGGGCGGTCAAGGCGATCGACGGCCACGACATGAACGCCATCAAGGGCGCGATGAAGTGGGCCATGCGTCAGGACAAGCCCACCCTGATCGCCTGCAAGACCAAGATCGGCAAGGGCGCCGCCACGATGGAAGGCAGCCACAAGACCCATGGCGCGGCCCTGGGCGCCGCCGAGATCGCCGCCACGCGCCTGGGCCTGGCCTGGGATCACGATCCGTTCGAAATGCCCCAGACCATCGCCGACGCTTGGAAGAAGGTAGGCCGTCGCGGCGCCAAGGACCGCAAGAAGTGGGAGGCCCGCCTCGCCGCCTCGTCCCAGGCCACCGACTTCACCCGCGCCATGAAGGGCGACCTGCCCGAGGCCGCCTTCGACGCCCTGAACGCCAAGATCGCCGAACTGGTCGAGACCCAGCCCGCCCAGGCGACGCGCCAGTCGTCGGGCGCGGCGCTGGACGAACTGTTCGCCGCCATTCCCGAACTGGTCGGCGGCTCGGCCGACCTAACCGGCTCGAACAACACCTTCGTCAAGGGCACGCCGATCCTGGATGCGCCGGCCTATGAAGGTCGCTACGTCAACTGGGGCATCCGCGAGTTCGGCATGGCCGCCGCCATGAACGGCCTGGCCCTGCACGGCGGGGTCATCCCCTACGGCGGCACCTTCATGGTGTTTTCGGACTACAGCCGTCCGGCCATCCGCCTGGGCGCCCTGATGGGGGTGCGCGCCATCCACGTCCTGACCCACGACTCGATCGGCTTGGGCGAAGACGGCCCGACGCACCAGCCGGTCGAGCACTTGGCCGCCCTGCGCGCCATTCCGAATCTGCTGGTCTTCCGCCCCGCCGACACCGTCGAGGCCATGGAATGCTGGCAGATCGCCCTGCAGACCAAGACCGCGCCGTCGGCCCTGGCCCTGTCGCGTCAGAAGACCCCGGCCGTCCGCACCGTCGCCGCGACGGAGAACCTGTCCGCCAAGGGCGCCTATGAGATCAAGGCCTCCAATGGCGAGGCCAAGGTCACCCTGTTCGGCACCGGCACCGAATTGGCCCTGGCGCTGAAGGCCGCCGAAACGCTGGAAGCCGAGGGCGTGGCGACCCGCGTCGTCTCGGTGCCCTCGTTCGAGCTGTTCGAACAGCAGGACGCCGCCTACCAGGCCTCGGTCATCGGCCGCGGCACGGTCCGCGTCGCCGTGGAAGCCGCGATCAAGCAAGGTTGGGAACGCTTCATCGGCGAAGACGGCGCCTTCATCGGCATGACCGGCTTCGGCGCTTCGGCCCCGGCCGAGGTTCTGTACGAGAAGTTCAACATCACCTCGGACGCCATCGTCGCGGCGGTCAAGGCGCGGCTCTAGAACCTGGATCACTCCCCCGTGGCGCGACGCTTCGCGGGGGAGGAGTTTTTGAAAGCAGAAGCCATGAGCCGCATCGGCGCGATCAGCCTGCTTGTCCACGACTATGACGCGGCCATCGCCTTCTATGTCGGAAAGCTGGGTTTCGATCTCAGCGAGGATACCGACATGGGCGGCGGCAAACGCTGGGTGCGCGTCACCCCCAAAGGCGGCGAGACCAGCCTGCTGCTGGCGCGCGCCACGACCGACGCCCAAAAGGCCCAGGTCGGCAACCAGGCCGGCGGCCGGGTCTGGCTGTTTCTGGAGACGGGCGACCTGATGCGCGACCACGCCGCCTGGCTTGCCGCCGGCGTCCACTTTCGCGAAACCCCGCGACATGAGACCTATGGCAAGGTGGTGGTCTTCGAAGACCTCTACGGCAACGCCTGGGACCTGATCGAACCCGCTACCGGAGCCTGACGCCCATGAAACTCGGCACCCCGCTTTCCGACACCGCCGTGCGCGTGATGCTGCTGGGCTCGGGCGAACTGGGCAAGGAGGTCGCCATCGAGCTTCAGCGGCTCGGTGTCGAGGTCATCGCCGTTGATCGCTATCCCAACGCGCCGGCCATGCAGGTCGCGCACCGCAGCCACGTCATCCCCATGACCGACGCCCAGGTGCTGAACGGCGTCATCCTGGCCGAGGCCCCGCACTTCATCGTACCCGAGATCGAGGCCATCGCCACCGAGGTCCTGGCCGATATCGAGGCCGCCTGCATGGCGACGGTCGTCCCGACGGCTCGCGCGGTGCAGCTGACGATGAACCGTGAGGGCATCCGCAAACTGGCCGCTGAAGAGCTGGGCCTGCCCACCAGCCCCTACGCCTTCGCCGGCTCGGCCGAGGAACTGGCCGCCGGCGCCGAGGCCGTCGGCTATCCCAACTTCGTCAAGCCGGTCATGTCCTCGTCGGGCAAAGGCCAGTCCTTCGTCCAAGGCGCCGATGAAATCGCCGACGCCTGGACCTACGCCCAGGACGGCGGCCGCGTCGCCAGCGCCCGCGTCATCGTCGAGGGACGCATCGACTTCGACTTCGAGATCACTCTGCTGACCGTCCGCTCGCGCGACGCCGACGGCTCGACCCGCACCGATTTCTGCGCGCCCATCGGCCACCGCCAGGTCAAGGGCGACTACGTCGAAAGCTGGCAGCCGCAGCCCATGACGCCCGCTGCGCTGGCCGCCTCCCAGGACATCGCCGCCAAGGTTACTGCGGCCTTGGGCGGTTACGGCGTCTTCGGCGTCGAACTGTTCGTCAAGGGCGACCAGGTCTGGTTCTCCGAAGTCTCGCCCCGCCCGCACGACACCGGCCTGGTCACCCTGGCTAGCCAGACGATGAGTGAGTTTGCGCTGCACGCCCGCGCCATCCTGGGTCTGCCCATCGACGTGAACCAGCGTGAACCCGCCGCCAGCGCCGTCATCTATGGCGGCATGGACGCGCAAGGGGTCGCCTTCGAGGGCGTCGCGGAGGCCCTGTCGGTCCCGACCGCCGATCTGCGTCTGTTCGGAAAGCCCGAGGCCTTCGAGCGCCGCCGCATGGGCGTGGCTGTCGCCCGCGGCGCCGACGTCGAACAGGCCCGCGATCGCGCGCGCGAAGCCGCAGGCTTTGTAAAGGTCGTTCGGGGCTGACTTTCGCCACCTCCTCGCTCCGCAGCGAGGAGACGTCTGATCCCTCATTTCTACGACTTTAGTCGATTGGCCTTGTCCCGCATTGTGGTGCAAACCAAGGGCGAGGGTCGCAGTCAGCCGGCCGGGAGGGATCTGTCGTGGGCAAACTCAGCACACCCATAATCTTCGGCGCCATCGCCATCCTGGGGGCGGTGTCCCTCGGCATCATCGCCCTGCATCAGGGCGAGAGCATCAGCGCGGTCTGGATGGTGGTCGCCGCCGTCTGCACCTATGCGATCGCCTATCGGTTCTACAGCCGCTACTTGGCCAACAAGGTCATGCAGCTGAACCCCGCGCGCCTGACCCCTGCCATGCGCCGCAACGACGGGCTGGACTATGTGCCGACGCCCAAGAACGTCCTGTTCGGCCACCACTTCGCCGCCATCGCCGGCGCAGGCCCGCTGGTCGGGCCGGTGCTGGCCGCCCAGATGGGCTATCTGCCGGGCGTCCTGTGGATCCTGGTCGGCGCCGTGCTGGCCGGCGCGGTGCAGGATATGATGGTCCTGTTCATGTCCACGCGTCGCGACGGCAAATCGCTGGGCGACATGATCCGCACCGAAATGGGCAACATCCCCGGCATCATCGCCCAGGTCGGCGTCTTGATGATCATGGTCATCATCCTGGCAGTTCTGGCCCTGGTCGTGGTCAAGGCCCTGGCCGAAAGCCCGTGGGGCACCTTCACCGTCGCCGCCACCATCCCCATCGCCATCTTCATGGGCCTATACACCCGCTTCCTGCGGCCGGGCCGCGTGGGCGAGGTCTCGGTGATCGGCGTCGTGCTGCTGATCCTGGCCATCATAGGCGGCGGTCACATCGCGGCCGATCCGTTTTGGGGTCCGGCCTTCACCCTGACCGGCCCGACCCTGGCGATCCTGATGATGGTCTATGGCTTCATCGCCTCGGTCATTCCGGTGTGGCTGCTCCTGGCGCCGCGCGACTATCTGTCGACCTTCCTAAAGATCGGCGCGATCGTGGCCCTGGCCGTCGGCATCCTGATCGTGCGTCCGCACCTTCAGATGCCGGCCATCACCCCCTTCATCGACGGCACCGGCCCGGTCTTCGCCGGCGCCCTGTTCCCCTTCCTGTTCATCACCATCGCCTGCGGCGCGGTGTCGGGCTTCCACGCCCTGATCTCGTCAGGCACGACGCCCAAGCTGCTGGAGAACGAAGCCCAGATCCCGATGATCGGCTACGGCGCCATGCTGTGCGAAAGCTTCGTCGCCGTCATGGCCCTGATCGCCGCCACGGTGCTGGACCCGGCCGTCTATTTCGCCATGAACAGCCCGGTCGCCGTCATCGGCAACGACGCGGTCTCGGCCGCCGCCGCCGTGGCCCAGTGGGGCTTCCACATCACGCCCGGAGAGCTGGAACAGCTGGCCCGCGATGTGGGCGAACATTCCATCCTGTCGCGCGCAGGCGGCGCCCCGACCCTGGCGGTCGGCATGGCGCACATCCTGTCCGGCGTGATCGGCGGCAAGGCCATGATGGCCTTCTGGTATCACTTCGCCATCCTGTTCGAAGCCCTGTTCATCCTGACGACCGTGGACGCCGGCACCCGCGTCTGCCGCTTCATGATCCAGGACCTGCTGGGCGTCGCCGTGCCCAAGATGCGCGAAACGAAGTCGTGGGGCGCCAACGTCGTCGCCACGGCCCTGACGGTCGGGCTGTGGGGCTATTTCCTCTACACCGGCGTGGTCGATCCGCTGGGTGGCATCAACAGCCTGTGGCCCCTGTTCGGCATCGCCAACCAGATGCTGGCCGCCGTCGCCCTGATCCTGGGCACCGTCGTCCTGTTCAAGATGAAGCGCGAGAAGTTCGCCTGGGTCATGGTCGTTCCCGCGACCTGGCTGCTGATCTGCACCTTGACGGCGGGTTTCCAGAAGCTGTTCCACCCGGATGTCCGCATCGGCTTCCTGTCCCACGCCCGCAAATATCATGAGGCGCTGGGCGCCGGCGAACTGATCGCCCCGGCCAAGAGCATCGGCGACATGCACCGCATCGTGGTCAACGACTACGTCAACTCGACGCTGACGGCGGGCTTCCTGTTCGTGGTCGTGACCATGGTCGTCTATGGCGTCCTGGCGTGCCGCAAGGCCTATGCGAACAACCGCCCGACGGTCCGCGAGTATCCGGAAAGCCACCAACTGACGGCGGCCGACGAGGCGGCGGATGCGGCCCGTGCCTGACGTTCAGGATGACCTGCTGTGCCTGTGCCGCGACACCGCCCTGCGGTGGGGTCGCGGCGTCCGGCGCACGGCCGGCGCCATGATCGGTCAGCCGGACTATCAGGCCTATGTCGATCACGCGGCAGCGACCCATCCCGACCAGCCGCCGCTGGACAAGACCGCCTTCTTCCGCCTGCACGAGCAGCGCCGCTTCGGCGGCGCCGGCGGGTTCAAATGCTGCTGATCTAGAGGCCGCTGGCGGGCGTCGAAGCCCTCGCCCGTTCCTCCGCTCGAAGCGCGGCGATCGCCGTCTCTAGCGTCGGGTCGTCGCCCGCGCGGCGCTGGGCCACGGTGCGGGGCGCGGCGATGTCCGGGGTCACGCCCCGCTTCTCGAGCCGAACCCCGCCCGAAGTCACGAAGTCCGCCCGGCTGAGCGTCAGCCGCCCGCCGTCCGGCAGATTGGTCTCCTGCGCGATCAGCACCGATCCGCCGGTCTTCTCGCCCACCACGATGCCGCGCCGCGCCTCCTGCAAGGCGGCCGGTGTCAGTTCGGCGGCGCTGCGGCTGCCCTGATCCACCAGAACCGCCACATCATTGGCCAGGGGATCGCGCCGATCGCCGCAGTCGCCCGCCGCCCTCAGCACCACCGGCCGGCCGCTGCGTCCCGTCCGCGTCGCCCAGACCTGATCGCGCGGCAGGAAACAGGTCAGGACCGATTCCGCCTCCATCAGCCGCCCGCCAGGATTGCCGCGCAGGTCCAGCACCACATCGACATCGGGCGGCAAGCCTTCCAGTTCGCTGCCCATCCAGGCGCCTAGCCCCTTGTCGAACTGTTCGACGCGCAGCACCAGCACCCCCGGCCGCGACTTGTCAGCGGTGAACGGCTCGATGGCCTCCATCACCCGCGGCGTCAGGGCGATCTCGCGCCTCTGCCCCGCATCGTCGGTCAGGACCAGTTGCACCGGGACCCCGTCATAGGTCTCGACATCCGGTCCCCAGGGCTTCCCGTCGACCGAATTCAGGGCCCAGCCCATCTGCACCCCCGCCGCCTCGGCCGGCGAACCCGGCCGGACACGTTCAACGGTCCAGTCGTCCGGCGTATCGCCCCGCATCAGGGTCAGGCCCATCACGGCGCGACGGGCGAACTGCGCCTCCTGACGTCGCACCGCCGCCGGCGGACTGGCCGCCGCATGACCGTCGTCCAGCAGATCCAGCATCGCATTGATGACGCGGTAAAGCCCCCGCTCATCACTCGCCGCCAGGGCCTGGGGCCGGAACGTCGCCCGCGCGGCGTTCCAATCCACGCCGTGCAGGGTCGGATCGTAATAGCCCCGCCGCACCTCGCTCCACACCCGGTCGAACACCCGCTGGTTCAGCCTCACGCGGTCACGCGATGACGCTGCGGCGACCACCGGATCGACAACCGGCGAATCTGCCGGTTGGGCTACGGCCGGAGCGCTCAACGGCAGGCCAAACAACATGAGGCTGAAAAGCCGGGCGGAAACGCTCAGACGCATGAGCGCCATCTGACGTCAGTCGCCCGCTTCGCTCAAGTCACGACTGCGCGCTATTCCGGCACCCGCACCCCGTCCCAGGCGAAGACGCCGCCGCTGTCGGCAGGGGTCAGGTTCGACAGCACGGACAGCAGCCGCTCGGCGGAATAGTCGGCCGTGAACAGCTTGCCCTCCGCCACCCCCTTCTGGAACGGCGCGCTCAGGTCCGTCACCACAGTACCCGGATGCAAACCGGCGATCACCGCCTGCGGATGGCTGCGCGCCATCTCGACCGACAGAGTGCGCAGGATCATGTTCAGCGCCGCCTTGGACGCCCGATAGGCGTGCCAGCCGCCCAGCCGGTTGTCGGCAATCGACCCCACCCGCGCCGACAGGGCCGCGAACACCGCGCGCCGATCGCGCGGTATCAGCGGCAGCAGATGTTTCGCCGCCAGCGCAGGCCCAACCGCATTGACGCGGTAGTCCCGCAACAGGTGTTCCGCATCCAACTGACGAAACGACCGTTCCGGCTGAAGCCCGTCGTGCAGTACCCCGGTCGCCACGACGATCACGGTTGGGGCCGGCCCCTGGCCGATCCGTTCGGCGGCCGACGCCAAACTGGCCTCATCCTCCAGATCGGCGGCCAAACCTTGCGCGCCCGCCACATCCGCGCCAGACCGCGACACGGCCCAGACTGTATCGAACGCGCCGTCCGCCGCGATCCGCTCGACCATCGCCCGGCCGATGCCGCCCGTCGCCCCGATCACCACCGCCGATCCGTTCATCGCGTCTCCCTTCGTCGTTCGTCCCATGATAGGGGCGCGGCATGAGCATCACCACTGTCGGCCTCGATGCCGACGACACCCTCTGGCACAACGAGACGATCTTCCGCCTGACCCATGCGCGGTTCGTCGATCTTCTGGCCGACCACGGCGACGAGGCGACCATCGAGGCGCGCCTGGCCGAAACTGAGCAACGCAACCTGCGGCTCTATGGCTACGGCATCAAGGGCTTCACCCTGTCGATGATCGAGACGGCGATGGAGCTGACGAACGGCGAAGCTCCGCCCCATGTCGTGCGCGAGATCCTGGCCGCCGGTCGCGAGATGCTGGCCCACCCGGTCGAGACCCTGCCCGGCGTGGACGCGGTCGTCGCCGAACTATCCGAAAAATACCGACTTGTCCTGATCACCAAGGGCGACCTGCTGGATCAGGAGCGCAAACTGGCCGCCTCAGGCTTGGGCGACCTGTTCAGCGCCGTCGAGATCGTCTCAGAAAAGGATCGCGCCACCTACGAGCGGGTCTTCAACCGCCACGGCACCGGCCCCGCCGAGGCCGTCATGGCCGGCAACTCCATGAAGTCCGACGTCCTGCCCGCCATCGCCGCCGGCGCCTTCGGCGTCCACATCCCCTACCACGTTACCTGGGCCCACGAATTGGCCGACGCCCCGGTGGACGAGCCGCGCTACGTCTCCTTGGGCCGCATCAACGAACTGTCTAACTGGATCGCGGCGACTGATTTAAAGCGAGCTATACCTGTTTTAGCGGCAGCCAAACGGCTGGAAATTGACGCGGTACGTCTCACTTGACGCTGACGTGCTTCTTTTATGACAGGTCGTAAAATCCTTGCGCGCAAAACAGAGTTTGGCGATGGCCACGCTTGACGAAGCCACCTGTGTCAGCTTTGTGCCCATCGTATGGCAGTTTGGACATGGTATAGACTTCGCAATGCCGCATCTGCTCAGGGAGAATTTATGCGCCATCTTCTTTTGACATCTACGGTCTTGGCGGGCGTGCTCGTTACGACCAGCGTCGCAGCACAAACGACTGAGCAGGAAACGCTCAACGCAGGGCCAGTGTCCGCTCAGGCTCAGCCCGCAGATCAGGTTGCAGAGATTGTCGTTACTGGCTCACGCATCCGGCGCGACCCAGTGAACTCGGCAACCCCGCTCATCCAGGTTTCTGGCGAGCAACTGCTGACCACCGGCCAATCGACTGTCATCGACTATCTCGCTACGATTCCGGCCCTATCGAACTCACAAGTGCCTTCCGACAGCACGGGCGTCCTCGGTATCGGCGGCCTGTCGTTCGCTAACCTGCGCTCGCTCGGTGCCGGTCGCACCCTGACCTTGGTCGACGGCCGCCGCCACGTAGGTTCACAGGGCGGCACACTGTCGGTTGACGTCGACACTATCCCCCGTCTGTTAATTCAGAACATCGAAATCATCACGGGCGGCGCATCGTCGGTTTACGGCGCTGACGCCGTCTCGGGTGTTCTGAACTTCGTCCTGCGCAAGGACTTCGAAGGCCTAGAACTGGATGCCAACTATGGCATGATCAACGACAACGGCGAAGCGACCCGCCGTGTTTCGGCCTTGCTGGGCAAGAACTTCTTTGACGATCGCCTCAACGTTTATGGTTTCGGCGAATATGAAAAACTAGACGAAGTTCAGTCGATGGACATCGACTGGCTGCGGAACGCCCGCGGGCTCGTCGGTATTGACGCCGATCCGACCAACGCTCGTTATGATGGTAACCGAGACAACCAGCTGTTCTACGGTTACCGCACCCTGCAACGTCCGCGTTGGGGTCAGACGACCCTGGCTAACAACCAGCAGGCCAGTTCGCTGAACGATCCTGATGTGCCTTACGCCAACTGCGCCAGCGTCAACACGGCGATCGGCGGCAGCAGCGCGAACTGCTTCTCGGTCGAACCGGGTCGCACTTGGGTGTTCGATGGCACGACCGCCCGTTTGGCCAACTTCGGCCAACGTATCGGCAACACCGGCATCAATCGTCCGCTGACCATCGGCGGCGACGGCGATCAACCGGCCGAGTTCTCGACCATCACGCGCGTCCCCGCCTCGGAGTCTCAACGTTATCAGGTCGGCGCGAACTTCAAGGTCACCAACGACATCCTGGCCTTCGTCGAAGCCAAATATGTGACCGAAGACACGCACTTCTCGTCTCAACCAGACTTCTACGACTTCATCCTAGGAGATGACCTGCCGAACAGCTTCTACGGTACCGCGACGACAGCGAATCAGATCGGATCGAACTACAACTTCTTCAATCGCCAAGGTCTGCGTATCGCCGACAACGCCTACATCCCTGACAATCTGCGTCAGGCGATCTACGCAAACCGTATCACCCTCTACAATCCGCCCACCGCGACCGAGCCGAGCACTGTCGCTGGCACGGCTGCAGCCCCTTATGCGCGTCACACCCTGTTCGGCGAAAACCGCGACCAATACAGCACGCGTGACCTGCTACGCTTCGTGGCAGGCGTTCAAGGCAGCTTGGACTCGGTTTCCTTCGTCAAGAATGTCGATTGGAGCCTGTCCTACACCTATGGTCAGGTCGAGGTTGAAGAAACGGAAACCGGCACAGATGCCCTGCGGGTCAATTTGGCGGCCGACGCCGTGCGAGACACTGCTGGCATCCTCGGCACGCCCGGCGCCATTGTGTGCCGTTCGCAACTGCTGAACGCTCAAGGTTTGCCGCTAGACGACTACTTCCTGCCGTTTAATGATCTGCGTGACAGCCAAGTCGGTCGCGATGCGGTCGCCAACTGCCAGCCGCTAAATATCTTCGGCGTCGGCAATCAAAGCCAAGCTGCTCGCGATTACATCAACGCGTTCGTGAACTACACTGAGCGTAATGAGCAGGAAGACGCCATCGCATCGGTTTCCGGCCAACTGTGGGACTTCTGGGGTGCCGGTCCGATCGGCGTGGCTTTGGGATACGAGCATCGCCGCGAGTACACCGAAGCTGTTGGGCGTGACGCCTCAACGGCTGGGCGCGCGCTGTTCCTGAACGGTGGTCCGGACTTCCCGGGCGCGGAGTACACCAGTGATGAAGGCTTCACCGAGCTTTCTCTACCTCTGTTCCGTGACTCCATACTAGGCGAGTACGCGGAACTGAGCGGATCATATCGCTACTTCGACTACAGCACGGCTGGCACTGGCGACGTCTATGGCGTCAACTTGATCTACCGTCCGATTCGCGACATCACCTTCAAGACCAGTTTCAACACGTCGTTCCGCGCGCCTGACCTGAGCGAAAACTTCTCCCCGCTAGGTGAAACATTCGCCAACAATTTTGTTGATCCCTGCGCTACTGCCAACATCGCCCTTCAAACGGCGGAAATTCGCGCAAACCGGATCGCCAACTGCACGGCCTTGGCGCAAGCTAGCGGCCTGACCTTCGACTTTGCTGGGAACACTGCGACTAACACCGACGACTTCAACCCGGTGTATGGCAGCGGCGTATCGGGCGTAACGGGTGGCAATCCCAACCTGACCCCCGAAGAATCGGAATCCTTCACCTTCTCGACCGTGTTGCAGCCCCGGTTCATTCCGAACTTCAGCTTGGTGCTCGATTACTATGAAATCGAGATTACGCAGGTGATCGCCTTCGTGTCGGCTCAGACTGCCGCCAACAACTGCGTCAATGGCCCAGGTCTGAATAACTCGGCCTGCGCCACCATCTTCCGTAATAACCCGCAGATTCCGTTCGGCTTGGGCGCTCCGGCGAACGATCCGATTGGCGGTTTCGTCGAAGGCGCACTGAACTATGCGGCCCTGACCACGCGTGGTCTGGACTTCACCGCGCGTTATGGTTTCGACTTCGACGAGATGGTTGGCCGCAACTGGGGTCGCCTGGATTACTCGCTGGCAGGTTCTTGGCTGATCGAGCAGGAAAACTTCCTCGACTCGACCAATGCCGCCAACTACACAAGCGATCGTGGCAATCTGTTCTTCCCGAATGTCCGCTTCACTTCGTCGCTTACATACACGCCGAACGATACATGGAGCGTCAACTGGTCGGTGGACTGGCAGTCTGCTCAAAACATCAACCGTAACCGTGATCTGATCTTGAACGCCGATAACCGCGCGCAAGATTTGAACAACACTGGTAACTTCATGCGCAACGATTTCACGGTCCGCTACAATGTCCGTGACAATCTGTCTCTGCGTGCTGGCGTCACGAACGCCTTTGACGCGGAACAGGCACCGCAGTTGGGTCAAACGCTTTACAGCAACTTCGACCCCTACGGCCGTCGTTTCTTCATCGGGCTTAACTACCGCGCCTGGTAAGACGACAAACTAAATGACGAGAAGGGGCGGCCTATGGCCGCCCCTTTTTTTTACATGAGTGCCATCTCCCTTGTCAGGCGGCCCCTCCCTCTCTAAACGGGCCGCTTAACCGACAAGCAGACGTGAGCGTCGCAGGGCCAGGCTCTGCGGGGGCTTCGCGCGCGTAGAGAACGAAGGACGACGCACTCCCTTGGACGCCTCGGACATCTGTCATGACGAACGCGACGCCATGGTGCGCGCGGCGCTGGCCGAACAGGGCGACAGCGGTGTGACGCCGCGCCATACGTTGTTCTACTTCTATGGCGAGGGCGACCACGGCGACCTGAACGAGGTCGCCCGGCGCGCCGGCTTCCTGACGCGTGGCGCCGACGACATGACGGTGCTCGAAACGACAATGGCGGTGGACGAGGCGTCGTTTGCGGCGACCTCGGCCATGATGCAGACCTGGGCCGCGGCCTTCCAGCTGGAATATGACGGCTGGGAATGCGCGGTCGTGACCCACTAGCGTTCAATAAGAAGAAGAGCTGGCGATGCCCAAGCGCACAGACATCAAGTCCATCCTCATCATCGGCGCCGGCCCGATCGTCATCGGCCAGGCGTGCGAGTTCGACTATTCCGGCGTTCAGGCCTGCAAGGCGCTGAAGGCGGAAGGCTATCGGGTCATCCTGGTCAACTCGAACCCCGCCACCATCATGACCGACCCGGAGGTGGCCGACGCCACCTATATCGAGCCGATCACGCCCGAGATGGTCGAGAAGATCATCATCAAGGAAAAGCCCGACGCCCTGCTGCCCACCATGGGCGGCCAGACCGCGCTGAACACCGCCCTGGCCCTGCATGAATCCGGCGCCCTCGCCAAGCATGGGGTCGAGATGATCGGCGCCAAGGCCGAGGTCATCGACAAGGCCGAGGATCGCCAGAAGTTCCGCGACGCGATGGACAAGCTGGGCCTGGAATCGCCCCGCTCCAAGGCCGCCCATTCGATGGAGGAGGCGCTGGAGGGACTGGAGTTCGTCGGCCTGCCCGCCGTCATCCGCCCGTCCTTCACCCTGGCCGGAACCGGCGGCGGCATCGCCTTCAACCGCGAGGAGTTCGAGGAGATCGTCCTGCGCGGCCTGGACCTTTCGCCGACCACCGAGGTGCTGATCGAGGAATCGGTCCTGGGCTGGAAGGAATATGAGATGGAGGTCGTCCGCGACACGGCGGACAACTGCATCATCATCTGCTCGATCGAGAACGTCGATCCGATGGGCGTCCACACCGGCGACAGCATCACCGTCGCCCCCGCCCTGACGCTGACCGACAAGGAATATCAGCGGATGCGGACCGGCTCGATCAACGTGCTGCGCGAGATCGGCGTGGAGACGGGCGGCTCGAACGTCCAGTGGGCGATCAACCCCGCCGATGGCCGCATGGTCGTGATCGAGATGAACCCGCGCGTGTCGCGCTCGTCGGCCCTTGCGTCCAAAGCCACCGGCTTCCCGATCGCCAAGGTCGCGGCGCGTCTGGCGGTCGGCTACACCCTGGACGAACTGACCAACGACATCACCCAGGTCACGCCGGCCAGCTTCGAGCCGTCGATCGACTATGTCGTCACCAAGATCCCGCGCTTCGCCTTCGAGAAGTATCCGGGTTCGGAGCCCCTGCTGGGCACCTCGATGAAGTCGGTGGGCGAAGTGATGGCCATCGGCCGCACCTTCCAGGAATCGATGCAGAAGGCCCTGCGTGGGCTTGAGACTGGCCTGTCGGGCTGCGACGAGGTCGAGATCGAAGGTGTCGCCGGCGCCGAAGACGACGCCACGGCCCGCGCCGCCGTCGTGCGGGCGCTGGGCGTTCCGACCCCCGACCGCATCCGGGTCATCGCTCAGGCCTTCCGCCACGGCCTGACGGTCGAGGAGGTCAACGCCGCCTGCGCCTACGAGCCCTGGTTCCTGCGCCAGATCGCCGACATCGTCCGCGAGGAAGGACACGTCCGGGTCAAGGGCCTGCCGACCGATCCGACCGAGTTCCGCCGTCTGAAGTCCAAGGGCTTCTCCGACGCCCGTCTGGCTCAGCTGACCGGCCAGAGCGAGAAATCCGTCCGGACCGCCCGTCGCGGCCTGAACGTGCGCCCGGTGTTCAAACGCATCGACACCTGCGCCGCCGAGTTCGCCAGCGCCACCGCCTATATGTATTCGACCTATGAGACCGGCGCTCTGGGCCAAATCCCCGAGTGCGAGTCGGAGCCGACGAACAACAAGAAGGCCATTATCCTGGGCGGCGGTCCGAACCGGATCGGCCAAGGCATCGAGTTCGACTACTGCTGCTGCCACGCGGCCTTCGCCTTCGACCAGATCGGCGTCGAGAGCATCATGGTCAACTGCAACCCCGAGACCGTCTCGACGGACTACGACACCTCCGACCGCCTGTATTTCGAGCCGCTGACGGCCGAGGACGTGCTGGAGCTGATCGAGGTCGAGCGCTCCAACGGCGACCTGATCGGCTGCGTCGTCCAGTTCGGCGGCCAGACCCCGCTGAAGCTGGCCCACGCCCTTCAAGAGGACAACATCCCCGTCCTGGGCACCAGCGTCGACTCCATCGACCTGGCCGAGGATCGCGAACGCTTCCAGCAGATGCTGGAGGGCATCGGCCTGCGCCAGCCGCCCAACGGCCTGGCCCGTTCGGCCGAGGAGGCGGCGCAGAAGGCCGAAGAGGTCGGCTATCCTGTCGTCCTGCGCCCCTCCTACGTCCTGGGCGGTCGCGGCATGATGATCGTCCACGACCGCGAGCAACTGGACCGCTACGTCCACGAGGCCATGCGCGTCTCGGGCGACGATCCGGTCCTGATCGACCACTATCTGAACCGCGCCACCGAGGTGGACGTGGACGCCCTGTGCGACGACGAGACGGTCTTTGTGGCCGGCGTCCTGGAGCATATCGAGGAAGCCGGCGTCCACTCGGGCGACAGCGCCTGCTCCATGCCGCCCTTCTCGTTGCGGCCCGAGATCGTGGACGAGCTGAAGCGTCAGACCACCGAAATGGCCAAGGCCTTGAAGGTGCGCGGCCTGATGAATGTGCAGTTCGCCATCGAGGAGCCGCACAGCGAAAGCCCGCGCATCTTCGTGCTGGAGGTCAATCCGCGCGCCAGCCGCACCGCGCCCTTCGTGGCCAAGACTATCGGCCAGCCCATCGCCTCCATCGCCGCCAAGGTCATGGCTGGCGTGCCGCTGAAGTCGTTCGGTCTGACGGACAAGCCCTACGACCATATCGCGGTCAAGGAAGCGGTCTTCCCGTTCGCTCGCTTCGCCGGGGTGGACACCGTCCTGGGCCCGGAAATGCGCTCGACCGGCGAGGTCATGGGCCTGGACTTCAAGCGGCCGGGAGAGGCCGACATGGCCCCTGCCTTCGCCCGCGCCTTCGCCAAGTCCCAGATCGGCGGCGGCACGACCCTGCCGACCTCGGGCTGCGCCTTCATTTCGGTCAAGGACGAGGACAAGCCCTTCATCGTCGACGCCGCCCGGACGTTGCTGGCCGAGGGCTTCAGCCTGATGGCCACCGGCGGCACCCACGCCTATCTGGTCGAACAGGGGCTGGAGGTGAAGCTGGTCAAGAAGGTGCTGGAAGGCCGCCCGCACATTGTGGACGCGATGAAAAACGGCGAGGTCCAACTGGTCTTCAACACCACATCGGGCAAGCAGTCGCTGCAGGACAGCTTCTCGCTGCGCCGCACCGCCCTGATGATGAAGATGCCCTACTACACCACCACAGCCGGCGCCCTGGCGGCGGCCCAGGCCATCGGCGCGATCAAGGCTGGCGACCTGGATGTGCGGGCGATCCAGGACTACGCCTGACGTTGACGAAATCTCCGGTTTTCGGCCGCACGCTGCAAGGATGTAGCGGCCGAACGCGGGAGCCACGCCGATGTCCAATCTCGACCTCGCCCTGATCGCCATCCTGTGCGGCGAAGTCCTGGGGTTTATCGCTTTCGCCAGGGACAAGCAGCGCGCCAAGGCCGGCCTGTGGCGGACTCCAGAATCCACGCTCTTGCTGTTCGGCCTGATCGGCGGGCTGGGCGCCTGGATGGGTCAGCACATCCTGCGCCACAAGACGCGCAAGGAGCCGTTCAGGACGCAGTTCGGCCTGGTCGTCCTGCTTCACCTGATCCTGCTGGCGGGCGGCGCCGCTTGAGTCATTCTGTAGCGCGACCGTCCTCGCCCGCCCCATCTTCGCCCGCCACGATCCGGGTCGCGGCCAGGTCGGCGGTGACGTTGCCGACGGTGCGGAAGATGTCGGGGATGACCTCGACCGCCAGCAGCAGCGGCAGCACCCCCAGCGGCAGGCCCATGGCCAGGCAGATGGGGCCGATGGCGGCGAAGAAGCTGACCTGGCCGGGCAGGCCCACCGAGGCGATGGACACGGCGATGGCTGTCAGTCCGCCGGCGATCAGCACGCCGAGCCCCAACTCCACCCCGTGCAACTGCGCCACATAGAGGCAGACCGCCAGGTTGGCGACAGGGCTAGTGATGCGGAAAACCGCCACCGCCAGCGGCAGCACCAGACCCGCCGACGTCTGCGGCACGCCCAGCCAGTCGCGCGCGCGCTCGATCATGACCGGCAGGCTGGCCAGCGACGACTGTGTCGAGACGGCGACGACCTGGGCCGGAGCCACGGCGCGCGCGAAACGGGCCAGCGAAATCCGTCCCCACACGATCGCTACGACATAGATGGTCAGGATCAGCCCGATCTGGCTGAGGCAGACGATGGCGACATAGTGGGCCAGCGTCCCCGCCACCCCCAGGCCCGCACGCAAGCCCACACCCAGCGCCAGGGCGAACACGCCGAACGGCGCGGCCAGCAGCACCCAGTGGACGATGACGACCATGGTCTCGGCTACCGCCTCGAAGAAGCCGGCCAGGGGCCGCCGCAACTCGGCTTTGATCCGTGTCGCGGCGAAGCCGAAGGCGACGGCGAAGACCACCACCGCCAGCACCCCGTCGTCGGACGCCGCCTTGATGACATTGGCCGGCGCCAGACTGGCCAGGAACGCGCGCAGGCCGTCCGTCCGCGCCGCTTCACCCACGGTCGCCAGCGATTCGGCGCTGACGCCCGCCAGCAGTCCACGCCCCGCCTCTGGATCGATCGGCCAGACCGCCAGCAGGCCCAGCCCCGCCAGGATCGCATAGAGCGTCGCCCCGACCAGCAGCACCGCGAACACCACCAGCGACCGCACCGCGATCCGGCCCGTCGCCGCCGCATCGGCGATGGAGACGATGCCGGTCACCAGCAGGCTGAACACCAGGGGAATGACGGTCATGCGCAAGGCGTTCAGCCACACCTGGCCCAGGCTCTCGACCACGCCCAAGGCGCCGGTCAGCCAGGCGGCCTGCGACCCTTGCGCCAAGGCGCCGACGACGACGCCGGCGACCAGGGCCGCGATGACGAAAAAGCTCAGGGAGGTGAAGAAGGCGGCGATGCGGGATTGGCTCATGTCCTAGCGCTAGCACCGCTCGGCGCGTCGCGCGCGCCAAACCTTCTGCCGGTCGCTGACAGTTCATGTCGTCGCAGGGCGAACCCTGATCGCGCACGGCGCGTTGGGACGACGAAAGGAACTCAATCATGTCCCGTCTGAACAAACTCGTCCCGCTGATCGGCAGCCTGCTGCTCTCCAAAGGCGGCCGCCGCGTCGCGGGTCGTCACGCCGGCAAACTGGCCCTGGCGACCCTGGCCTATGAGGTCTGGCGGAACCGCCGCGAAGGCGCCAAGCCCAAGGTCGCGCCGCAACCGCGCGGACGCTGGAGCGGCCGCCGCCCGCGCTGAGGCTGCAATCGCCGCTCGACTTCTGGGGCGGCGTTGCGAATAGTCACGCCTCGCCGCCCGGAGCCGACCCATGATCAAAGTCCACCATCTGAACGACAGCCGCTCGCAACGCGTCCTGTGGCTGCTTGAAGAGCTGGGCCTGGACTATGAGGTCGTGCGCTACGAACGAAACGCTGGCAATCGGCTGGCGCCCCCCGAACTGCTGGCCATCCACCCGCTGGGCAAATCGCCGGTCATCGAAGACGGCGCGGTCAAGGTCGCAGAGACCGGGGCCATCGTCGAATATTTGCTCGATACCTACGGCCAGGGTCGCCTGCGTCCGGCGGCGGGAACCGAGGACGGCCGTCGATTCACCTATTGGCTGCACTATGCCGAGGGGTCGGCCATGCCCCCTTTGCTGCTGAAGCTGGTCTTCAGCATGCTCCCACGCCGTGCGCCGGCCCTGCTGAAGCCGATCGTCAATGGCGTCGCCAACAAGGCGATCACCAGTTTCGTCGATCCACAGCTGCGCACCCATGTCGGCTTCTGGGAGGACGAACTGGCCCGCTCGGAATGGTTCGCGGGCGATCAGTTCACCGCCGCCGACATCATGATGAGCTTTCCAGTCGAGGCCGGCGCCGACCGCGCCTTCAATGCCGAGACCAAACCTCATCTGAAGGCCTTCTTGAACCGCATCCACGCGCGGCCTGCCTATCAACGCGCGCTCGAACGCGGCGGTCCCTACAGCTACGCGTGATCGGATCGTGATCGCGGCGGCGCAACCCGCCGTGGTCGAGGGCGTTAAGGTCTCATGCGCCTTCAAACCATTCAGATCGTCGCCGGATTGGCTGCGGCCGTCGCCTTCGTCCTCGCCTTCATGGCGGCAGGAGCCGCCCTGATTTCCGGCCTGTTCATGCTCGCCGGCCTCGCCGCCGTCGGTTGGCTGGCCTATAGCCTCATAAAGGGCGTCCTGCGCCGCGACCACAAGCCCGAACCGCCGGCCCGCGCATGAGCGGTCAACCGGCGCGGGCATCGCGCTCTTGAATTCCTGAGCGAGAAACCCTAGTCTTGATGCCCGGCCGCGCCCGCCCCGCGGCCTTTTGTGTGCTTATCTTGCGTCTTTCCAGTCTCCGGGCGAACCAGAAAAATCACGACACAAATGGAAAAAGTGCCGATGACGGACGAGGGCTACCGTGCCCTCGACGATCAACTGAAGCAATTGAAGTCGGTCGAAAGGCCGAGCGTGATCGCCGCCATCTCCGAGGCGCGTGAGCACGGCGACCTGTCCGAAAACGCCGAATACCATGCCGCCAAGGAGCGTCAGGGCTGGATCGAAGGGCAGATCGCCGAGATCGAGGATAAGATCAGCCGCGCCCAGGTTATCGACGTGTCCAAACTGTCGGGCAGCCAGGTCAAGTTCGGCGCCACGGTCACCGTGGTGGACGAGGACACCGAGGAAGAGGCCACCTACCAGATCGTCGGCGAACACGAGGCCGATGTGAAGAAGGGCAAGATCTCGATCGCCTCGCCGATCGCGCGCGCCATGATTTCCAAGGAGGTCGGCGACGTCGTGGAGGTCAACACCCCCGGCGGCGTGAAGGCCTACGAGATCCTCAAGGTCGAGTGGAAGTAACAGCGATGGTGGGGGCAGCGTCTGCTCGCCCCCTCTCTCCCAATCCTTTGGCCATCTGGGTCGTCTCCGACGGCCGCGCCGGCATCGAGAATCAGGCGCTGGGTCTCGCCGAGGCCGTTCAGCGGCTGACCCCGGCCGAGATTACGATCAAACATATCCGCTGGCGGCCGATCTTCGACCGCCTGCCGTCGGCGTTGAAGAGCCCCGCCATGCTGGCGTCCGCGCCGCCGATCGCCCCTTGGCCCGATCTGTGGATCGCCACGGGTCGTGCGACCCTGCCGCTGTCGACCCGCGTCAAGGCCTGGAGCGGCGACAAGACCTTCGTCGTCCAGACGCAGGATCCCCGCTGGGCCAATGACCGCTACGACCTGATCGTCGCGCCCGCCCATGACGGTCTGGCGGGCGACAATGTCTTTGAAATCACCGGCTCCCCCCACCGTATCACGCCGCAGCGGATCGCCGAGGCCGCGCCCGCCTTCGCCGACCGGATCGCCCCCCTGCCCCATCCGCGCATCGCCGTGCTGATCGGCGGCAAGTCCAAGGCTTTCGACCTGACCGAGGCCCATGCGGCTGATCTGGCCGACCAGATCGCGGACGCCGTGCGAGCATCTGGCGGCGCGCTGATGCTGACCTTCTCACGCCGAACGCCCGACGCGGCGAAAGCCGTCATGACCGCTCGGCTGTCGGACCTGCCGGGCTGGATCTGGGATGGGACAGGCGACAATCCCCTGTTTGGCTTCCTGCATTTCGCCGACCACATCCTGGTCACCGAGGACAGCGCCAACATGGCCGCCGAGGCCGCCTCCACAGGCAAGCCGGTCCACGTCCTGCCGATGATCCCGCTGAAAGCCGGCGACAAGTTTGCTCGCCTGCACGACGACCTGCAATCGCGCGGCGCAACCCGCCCGTTCGACGGCACTCTGGAAGGCTGGACCTACGACCCGCTGGCCGAAACCGCCCGCGCCGCGCGCGCCGTCCTGGGAGCGATGCAGACGCGATAGCGAGACCCACATCCGTTCCTGACGCCGTCATGCCCCATGGTGACGACCGTCATCAGGAGATTTTCAAAGAACGGCTCGCAAAAATCTGCACGAAAATGCACTAACAGATTCTGGAGTGGCCTTTTCAGTCGCCGCCGCCACCGCCGCCACCGTCACAGCCGCTGTCCTCGCTGCAGTCTGAGCCGCTGTGCTGCGACGTATCCGATGAAGGCATGACCGTGCCCCCGTCCGACCCGCCGCCCTTCCGGGCCTTTGCGTTCGCGGCCCCCATCAAGGCCACGCCAAAGCCCGATCCGATGGCCGTGCCCAGCGCGAGACCCAGGCCGACATTGTCCAGGGCCACGCCCAGCGCCACGCCGATCGACAAGCCCATGCCGATCCCGATCGGCAGGAAGGCCGCGTTCTTGTTCGTCATCCCCATCTCCCCTGCGTGTCAGGCGAGACTAGCATCGCGCAAACGGGAATCACCGCCTAAATAGGGGCCATGACCCAAGCTCGTACCGTTCGCGTCGCCATCATCGGTTCCGGTCCCGCTGGCTGGACCGCCGCCATCTACGCCGCCCGCGCCTCGCTGAACCCCGTCGTCATCGCCGGCATCCAGCCCGGCGGGCAGCTGACCATCACCACCGACGTCGAGAACTATCCCGGCTTCGCCGACACCATCCAGGGCCCCTGGCTGATGGAGCAGATGCAGGCCCAGGCCCTGCATGTCGGGACCGAGGTCATCCACGACATCGTGGTCTCCGCCGACCTGTCGCAACGCCCGTTCCGCCTGAAGCTGGACAGCGGCGAAGAGATGCTGGCCGAGACGCTCATCATTTCCACGGGCGCCCAGGCCAAATGGCTGGGGCTTGAGAGCGAGGCCGCCTATCAGGGCTTCGGCGTCTCGGCCTGCGCCACCTGCGACGGCTTCTTCTATCGCGGCAAAGAGGTCGTGGTCGTCGGCGGCGGCAACACCGCCGTTGAAGAGGCGCTGTTCCTGACCAACTTCGCCTCCAAGGTCACGGTCGTTCACCGCCGTGACGAATTCCGCGCCGAGAAGATCCTCCAGGACCGGCTGTTCGCCCACCCCAAGGTCGAGGTGATCTGGAACTCGGCGATCGAGGAGATCGTCGGCGTCGTGGACGGCATGGCCAAGAATGTCACGGGCGTCCGGCTCAAGAACGTCCAGGACGGCTCGACCCACGAAATCCCCGCCGACGGCGTCTTCATCGCCATCGGCCACGCCCCGTCGTCGGAACTGTTCAAGGGCCAGCTGGAAACCAACGCCGGCGGCTATCTGCGGGTGAAGCCCGGCACCGCCTCGACCGAGATCGAAGGCGTCTGGGCCGCCGGCGACGTGACCGACGACGTCTACCGCCAGGCCGTCACCGCCGCCGGCATGGGCTGCATGGCCGCCCTGGAAGTCAGCCGCTTCCTTGCCGAAGAGGACCACGCCAAGGCCCACAACCCCATTAGCCACGCCGAGGCGGAGAAGATCGGGGTCTGGTGACCTTGATCCTGCGCGATCAGTAGGCCGAGGCCTCCGTCAGTTCTGCCAGATCCTCGTCCGATAGCGTCAGTGTCGCCGCCTTCAGCGTGTCGGCCAGTTGGTCGGTCGAGGTGGCGCTGACAATCGGGGCCGTCACGCCCGGCTGGGCCAGCAGCCAGGCCAGGGCGACCTGGGCGGAGGTGGCCTCATTCTTCTGGGCCACGGCGTCCAGAACCGCCAGGATACGCACGCCGCGCTCGTCGAACTTGTCCTTCAGCATCCCCTCGCGCTTGGTCCCGGCGATCTGATCGACGGTCTTGTATTTGCCGGTCAGGAAGCCGCTCTCCAGGCTGAAATAGGTGATGACGCCCAGCCCCTTCTTGACGGCCAGGTCCTGCAACCCGCCCTCGAAGGTGTCGCGGCTGTAGAGGTTGTAGTGCGGCTGGATCGTCGCATAGGCGGCCAGACCCTCACGTTGCGAGATGTCTAGAGCTTCGGACACCTGTTCGGCCGAATGATTGGACGTGCCGATGGCGCGCACCTTGCCGGCCTGCACGAGCTTATCCAGCGCGCGCAGCGTCTCGTCCTGCGGTGTCTTCGGATCGGGCCAGTGAGTTTGATACAGGTCGATATAGTCGGTCTGGAGCCGGCGCAGCGACGCCTCCACAGCCTTCTCGATCCAGGCCGGCGACAGGTCGTTGTGGCCCTGCCCCATATCCGATCCGACCTTGGTCAGGATTTTGACGTCGTCGCGCCGGCCGCGCGCCTTCAGCCACTTGCCGATGATCGTCTCGCTTTCGCCGCCGGAATGGCCCGGAACCCAGCGCGAATAGGCGTCAGCGGTGTCGATGGCGTCAAAGCCGGCGTCGACGAAGGCGTCCAGCAGGGCGAAGGAGGTCGCCTCGTCCGCCGTCCAGCCGAAGACGTTGCCGCCGAACACCAGGGGGGCGATGTCCAGGTCGCTGGAGCCGAGCTTGCGTTTGGTCAGGGTCGTCATGGGGGAGGTCTCCTTTTGGGGAGCCCTCGACATATGCCGCATCGCGGCGACCGCAACCGCCTCGGCGGCGGTCAGGCGAACAGTTGAAGACCCGGCGGCGCGTAATCGACCGGCTGCCCCTGGCGACGACGCAGGGCGTAATCCACAGCCGTTTGCACCGCATGTTCGTCTGTCGGTTTGGACAAGACGCCGATGGTGCCGGCGACGCCGTCTCGCACCATGCCGGGGTTCGCCGTCATGAACAGGACGGAGACGCCCATATCCTGACCCAGTTCGCGACCCAGGTTGATCCCCGTGGGGCCATCGGACAGATGGATATCGACAAGCGCCAGATCGACATCGTTCTCGCGCACCAGATCGCGCGCGGCCTGTGCGGTCGCGGCGACGCCCAGAACCTCGTGGCCGAGGTCCTCCAGGACGAACCTGAGCTCCATCGCAACGAGAGCTTCGTCTTCGATGATGAGGATACGCGCAGTCATGGGTTCAATCAGTGCTCGGGAGCGTACGTAACGTCAGTGTGAGGGATAGGTTTCAATAGAAGACTAATTTGAATAACTGCCTGCCGCGCGGCGTCGGGACAGAGCCGTCGCCGGCAGGTCCACGATGACCTGGAGCCCCTCTGGCCGCCATTCGCGCGACAGACGCCCGCCGAGCTGTCCCTCAACCGACAGGCTGGCCAGGGACGAACCGAAGCCGGTGCGTTGCGGCATGCCCTGGATGGCCGGACCGCCCGTTTCCGACCAGGTCAGGACGAAGCGATCCTCCTTTCGTTCTGTGTCGAGCGTCACGACGCCCCCACGCTCGGAAAGCGCGCCGTATTTGGCGGCGTTGGTCGCCAGTTCGTGGAACAGCAAGGCCACTGAGGTCGCCGCTTGATCGTCGAAGACGGCGTCCTCACCCTGAATGACGACGCGCGCCCCACCCGTCTCGTCCGCATAGGCCTTGAACAGATCGGACAGGAAGGAATGCAGGGTTGTCGCCCCGATCGTGGTCTTGGACGTCTCGGTGTGCGGCCGCACGAACTCATGCGCCCGGGCTAGGGCGGCGATGCGTGTGCGCAGCGAGGCCGAAAACGCCTTGGCCTCTGGATACTGGCGCGCCGACAGGGCGACCAGGGCGGTGACGACGGCGAAGATGTTCTTGATCCGGTGGCTCAGCTCCTGGCTGACCAGCTCGCGGCCTTGCTCTAGCCGCTTCAACTCGTCGATATCGGTCAGGGTGCCGAACCAGCGGGTGATTTCGCCCGCCTCGTCGCGGATCGCCACAGCGCGGCCCAAGGTCCAGCGATAGACGCCGCTGTGATGCTTCAGCCGGTATTCGATCTCATAGGGCTCGCCGGTTTCCAGCGAGTTGCGCCACACGGTCCACGCCCGTTCGCGGTCGTCGGCATGGAACATGTCGTTCCAGCCCTCGCCATCCGTCGAGCCCAGGGGCACGCCCGTGAATTCGTACCAGCGCGCATTGTAGTAGTCGTGAAAACCGTCCGGCAGGGTGGACCACACCATCTGCGGCATGGCGTCAGCCAACACCCGAAACCGACTCTCGCTTTCGCTCAGGGCCACGGCGGTTTCGGCGAGGTCCGTCTCGATGGTCTTGCGTTCGGTGATGTCCACCGCGACGCCGGGGAAGCGGATCGGCTTGCCCTCCCCGTCGAAATAGACCTGCCCGCGCGCCAGAATCCAACGCACGTCATCACCCTGGCCCAGACGATACTCGCTGACGAAAGCGCCGTCGCCCGTCATTGCCCGGTCGATCTCGTCGGTGACGCGTTGGGCGTCGTCGGGATGGACGCTGGAGGTGAAAACCTCGATGGCCGCGCCCTCGCGCGCCGCTTCGGGATCCACGCCATACATCCGCGCAAAGCGTTCGTCGGCGATCACGCGGTTCTCTGGAATGTCCCAGTCCCAGGCCCCCACATAGGCTGAGGCCTCCATCGCCAACCGCGCGGTGCGGTCGCTGAGGTCCCGGTCCAACAAGGCGCGACGCAGCTCCAGTTGCGTCATCACCTGTTGCGCCAGGGTCTTGAGCGCCATCAGCTGAAGCTCGGTCAGACCTTGCGGGCGCGGCGTGTCGTCCAGCACGCACAGGGCGCCCAGCGGCACGCCGTCGGGCGTCCTCAGCGGATAGCCGGCATAGAAGCGGATGTGCGGCGCACCCGTCACCAGGTCATTGTCGATGAAGCGGTCATCCTGCATCGCGTCGGGGATGACCATGACGTCGTCGCCCAGCATGGCGTGAGCGCAGAACGACAGCGGCCGCGGCGTCTCGCGCACGCCCAGACCGACCTCGGACTTGAACCACTGACGCTGGGAATCGACCAGACTGACGGCGGCCATCGGCGCTTCACAGATGCGCGCGGCGAGCGACGCCAGATCATCGAACGACCCTTCGGGCGTCGTGTCCAGTACGCCGTAGCTTGTCAGGGCCTTCAGACGGTCGGCGTCGTCCCACCTCGGACAATCGACTTCGGGGTGGGTCAAGCAGGCGTCCTCGCTGGGCCGGTCAGGTCCGGCCATCGACATCAATGCTCGGAGTGGCGAAGCGTTGCAATGCAGGATGTCAGTTCGCGGGGCGACCGACTTCCTCCACGTCCATCGTCGTGACGCCTGTGGGCGCCGGGTCGGCCGATTTGGCGGACGATGCGGGCCGCTCCAGAGCGTTCAGGCGCGCGTTGATGGCCGCAACCTCGTCACGCGTTGGCAGGCGCCGACCGCCCAGGCTGACCACGCCGACGACCCGCTGCTGACCATCGATCTCGACCGTCTTCAACGGCGCGTCTTTCAGCGGAGCGTCGGGATCGGCGCCGCCGGTTGCAGAGCCGGCGGCGATCATCATGCGCCGACGCGAGAAACGCGCCTCATCGATCGCTGGCTCGCGCCCACTGTAGGTTTTGCGGAAGGCGGCTGTTTCGCCATAGACGCCCTTCCAACGATAGAAGATGTGAGCGCCGATCTGCGTCACCTTGGCCACCGTCGGCGCCCACCAGGGATGCACATAGTCGGCGTGATAGTGTGTGGCGGTGCCGACCTCCTGAGCCACGGCGCCGTTCAGCGCGCGCTCCGCCACCTTGCGCGCCCGCTCCCAAGCCCAGCCGACCGGCGCCTGGCCCAGCGAGCCGTCGCAGGTGAAGCTGAACTGACAGCCCGTGACGCGTTCGGCGCCTTCGAACACAACACCGCAGACGGTGTTGGCGTAGTTTGGATCGCGCACGCGGTTCAGGACCACCTGCGCCACGCCCGCCTGGCCGTTGTCCGGCTCCAACGCCGCCTCGTAATAGACCGCCTGGGTCAGGCAGCGCAAAGCCCGCCTGCGATCTTCGGCGCTGCCCTTGAACACGAACGGCAACGCGGGACGCAGAGCGCCGGACGCGGGCGCCATGGCCGCGTTCAGACGTTGGGCCTCAAGGCCGCTCTTGCCCGATTCCAGACCTGGCTTGCCGGCCAGCGTCAAGCTCTCCCAGCCCGGCGTCAGCCCGTAGAGAGCCGGCTGCAGAAGGTTGGGATCATGTCGCATGGCGACGGCCAGCTGTGACGGCGTCAGTCGCCCCTTGATCGCAGCCAGCCCGCCCGCGCCGAGGTCGCCGCCGGTGATGCGCGAAACCGCCTCGGCCGTCCGATCCATATCGGGCCGCACGCTGGACCCCGCCGCCATGGCGACGCCCAGCACCGCGCCGGCTGCGGGCAAGGCCGCCGCCGAACGCCGCAGCGCCTTCCACATCGTCTTCCAGGGCAACCGGGTCATTCAGGGTCCAATAGCCGCGATCGGCGCACCGGCCTTTCGCTGAGATCGCGCGTCTAGTCCGACTTATAGGCCATTTTCCGGCGTCACGACGACCGCCGTTATCAAACCCCCTGCGCGTCAGGGGTGGTCGCCCCAAACGCAAGGTGTAAAACTATGTTCCAGCGAGGCAAACGCGTCGCTGGTGGGGCGAACCGACGATATGAGCGCAGGCGGATCGAAACGGCGGATCGCGGTCATGGATCGCTGGCTGATCGGCCTGGCGCGCCTGTCGACGGCCTCGCCGACGCATCGCCTTTTGATCGGGATCGGCGTCGCCCTCGCGGGTTTGGCGATCCGTGCGGCGGCGTCGCCGCTGTATGGCGAGGTGACCGGCTTCACCATCCTGTTGCCGGCGGTGACCCTGGCGGCTCTGGCGGCCGGCTGGACCGGAGCCTTGACAGCGCTGGCGGTGTGCACCGGCGGCGGCTGGGCGATCGTCGCGCTGACGGCGACCGGCCGGGATGGCGTGCTTGACGCCATCGGTGGTGCGGCGACCTGGAACTTCGTTCTCGTCGGCCTGTTCATCGCGGCGGTGGGGGCGTCGCTCCGCAAGGCCCTGTCGCGGCTGAGTGAAAGCGAGACCCGGTTCCGCGAACTGGCCGATACCGCCCCCTCGCCGATCTGGCTGCTGGACGCCAAGGGCGAGTTCGAGTTCGTCAACGCCGCCGTCTTCACCCTGCATGGACTCGACATAGAGGCGTTGCGCGAGGGCGGCTGGAAGACGGCCGTTCACCCCGACGATCTGGAGACCGTAAAGGCGGCCGAGAAGGCCGGCGCCGCTGATCGCAAGCCGTTCCAGATGGAGGCGCGCGTTCAGGGACAAGACGGCGTCTGGCGCTGGATGCGGGCCGTCGTGCGGCCGCGCTTCGATGGGCAAGGCGTCTTCGTGGGCTATGCCGGCATTTCGTTCGATGTGACTGAAACCCGCGAGGCGCTGGATGCGGCGGCGCGCGCCGCGCGACGTCAGGCGTTCCTGCTGGACCTCAGCGACCGGCTCCGCGACCTGACCGATCCCGAAGACATCATGGCTGATGTGGAAAGCACGCTCGGCGCGCTGCTGGATGTCGAGCGGGTGGGCTATGGCGAGGTCGATCAGTCGGCGGGCGTCGTCTCCATGAGCCGCGACTGGACCGCCGGCGTCGCAAGCGCTCAGGGTCAGTTCAGCCTGAACGCCTTTGGCGAAGGTCTGATCTCGGACCTGAACGAAGGCCGCACCATCCAGATTTCAGATGTGCGCGAAGACCCTCGCACGGCGGCGGTTGCCGACGCCTTCGACGCCATCCAGACCCGCGCTCTGGTGCGCGCGCCGCTGATCCGGACCGGACGTTTGCGCGCGTTTCTCTATGTCCATTCGGCGACGCCGCGCGACTGGACCGAGGCTGAGGTCAGCCTTGTCGAAGAAGTCGCGGCGCGCACCTGGGCCGAGGTCGAGCGCGCCCGCGCGGAAAACGAGACCCGTGAGAGCGAACAGCGGTTCCGCGCCATCGCCGACACCGCGCCGGTGCTGATCTGGGTCACCAAACAGGATCGCACACGCGCTTTCGTGAACCGCGCCTATGTCGATTTCCACGGATCGGACTATCAGACCGTCCTCAACCTGGATTGGCGCAGCGCGCTGCATCCCGAGGATCAGGCGCGCGTCCTGGCGGAATCGATTAACGGGGAAGCGACGCGCGAGCCCTTTTCGATGGAGGCGCGCTATCGCCGTCACGACGGCGAATGGCGCTGGCTGAAGTCCTTCTCCCGTCCCCGTCTGGCCGGTCAGGAGGTTGTCGGCTTCGTGGGCGTGGCGTTCGACGTGACGGACATGCGCACGGCTCAGGCGCGCCTAGAGGAATCCGAGAACCGCTTCCGCACCGTCGCCGACAGCGCGCCCGCCCTGATCTGGATGAGCGACGATGCCGCCCAGATGGTGTTCGCCAACAGGCGCTACCGCACCTTCTTCGGCGTCGAGGCGGACGCGCATCTGCCCGATAGCTGGCGACGCCTGATCCACCCGGACGACGAAGGGGTGTTCGCCGCCGCCTTCATGCGCGCCTTCGAGGCCCGGGATCGATTCGAGGCGCTGACGCGGATCAACCACCCGACGCTCGGTCCGCGCTGGTTGCGAACCGAAGGCGTGCCGCGCTTTGACGCCTCGGGCCTTTTCCAAGGCTATGTTGGCGCCTGTCTAGATGTGACCGACGCCAAGCAGGCCGAAGACGACCTCAAACGCATCAATGAACTGCTGGAAGAAAGGGTTGACGAGGCCCTGATCGAAAAGGCCCAGGCCGAGGCGCAACTGGTCCATGCTCAGCGGATGGAGGCGGTCGGGCGGCTGACCGGCGGGGTCGCACACGACTTCAACAATCTGCTGACCGTGGTGATCGGGGCCCTAGACATCATCCTGCGCAGCGAGGATGCAGCCAAGCGCAAGAAGCTGGGCGAGGCGGCGTTGGCGGCGGCGCGACGGGGCGAGAGCCTGACGCATCAGTTGCTGGCCTTTTCGCGTCGTCAGGCTCTGCGGCCCGAGCCGATCGATCTCAACGCCCTGATCCGCGAGAGTGAACCGCTACTGCGCCGGGCCGTCGGCGAGGCCGTGGACTTCAAGGTCAAGCTGAAACGCGGCGGCGCGCCCGCCAATGTCGATCCGGCCCAGTTCGAAGCCGCGCTGCTGAACCTGATCGTGAATGCGCGCGACGCCCTGGGCGATGTGACCGGGGCCAAGGGCCGCCAAGCCCGCATCACCGTGCAGACGCGGGCCTGCACGGTCGAGGCCGGACAGATCGCAGAGCTGGCGGCCGGCGACTATGTCTGCGTCAGCGTCGCCGACAATGGCGAAGGCATGTCGCCGGACATCCGCGACCGGGTGTTCGAACCCTTCTTCACCACCAAGGGCGTCGGCAAAGGGACGGGCCTGGGGCTGAGCCAGGTTTATGGGTTCGCGCGCCAATCGGGCGGCGGCGTCCAGATCATCTCCGAGCCGGGACGCGGGGCCGAGATCTGCATCTTCCTGCCGCCGCTGTCGGCGGAAGACGCCGCGATGACGTCCAGTCTGGTCGCCGCCGATGGCGCCCCCTTGGTCGAGGGCGGGCGGATGTTGCTGGTGGAGGACGACGCCGGCGTCGCCGCCATCGCGCTCGAAATCCTGGAAGGTTTCGGGCTGGAGGTCGACTGGGCCGAGACGGGCGACGATGCGCTGAAGTTCCTTCAGGCCGACGACTTCGATCTGATGCTGACCGACGTTGTGATGCCCGGCGGCATGAGCGGCATCGATTTGGCGCGCGAGGCGGCGGCGCGCTGGCCGGACCTGCGGATCGCCCTGACCTCGGGCTACGTCGGCGAGGACGTGGATGCGGTGCTGGCCGACACGGTCTGGCCGCTGCTGCGCAAACCCTATTCGTCGGACCAGTTGCGCGCCCTGCTGGAACGCCTCAGCGCCGCGACGACGAACTAACGAAGCAGAACCCGACGGCCAAAGAAAAACGCGCCGCAGCGATGCGGCGCGTCGATCTGTTTGGAGCCGCAGCTGGATTTAGCGGCGGGCCTTGCGGGCGGCGTAACGCGCGTCGCGCTTGGCCTTCTGCTCTTCCTTGGTTAGCTGCTTGCGCGCCTTGCGGTCGGCGCGCTTTTCCGCGTCGATCTCTTCCTGGGCGGCGAGTTCGGCGGCCAGACGCGCGGCTTCCTTTTCAGCCTTTTCACGACGCTGCTCGGCCTTGGCTAGTTCGTGCTGCTGACGCAGAGCTTCCTTTTCGGCGGCGCGCTTTTCAGCCAGACGCTCGAACTCGGGATCGGGCGCGGCGGCCTTGGGCTTGAATTTGGCGAGCAGGGCCTTCTTGGCCTCTTGCTGGGCGGTAATGCGGTCGGAGAATCCGGTCTTCAGATCTTTCATGCGAAAGCGTCAGGGTTCCTTGTGAGCGACCAGGGCGGTCGTCGGGGGTCAGGCTGCGCCACGCACGGCCCGAAGCGGGGCGCACAAAGCCGATAAGCGCGCGAAAATCAAGGTTCGCAGCCCGCAAATCGGCCTGATGCGTCATTTGAAGCGTCGCGGCGGCGTGGCCGCAACACTTCGATCAGATAGGCGCGGCAGCCCTGATCGCAAGCGCGGCGATAAGAGCGTGCGTCGACCGAGGTGGTCTTAGTTCGGCTTTTGCGCTTGGCCGACAGCCGTCCCGGCTGCGCCGCCCACGGCAGCGCCGACCGGGCCGCCGACGACCGCGCCGGCGATAGCGCCGCTGGCGGCCTTCTGTTCGATGGTCGCGCCGCAGGCGGACAGGGCGAGCGCAGCCGCAGCGGCTGCGGTCAGGGTGATCATTTTAGTCATGGGCTTCTTTCCAAAGGCCACGCTTGAACGCGAACGCGGCATAGCGGTTCCTGCCTTGGGGTCTAGTTTCGCCGACAACCACCGCCACAATTCTAAACAGCTTTGTTCGCTGCATTTAGTTTGCTGCGATGCAGCATATCTAGACATAACAAGTTCAACAGTTGATGGATACAGTATTCGGCCTGTAGATTTATCCAGTTTTGCCGTTTTGCAGCCACACGGGTCGCCGCGACTGAAAAATACCTACCGAATCCGATGCGTTAACCATCGGATTGCGAATCGAACACATTGAGGCCATAAAAGGCTGGCTAAAGGCCCGTCCTCGACGCCCGGGCCACTGAGCCGAGCGCCGGAATTTGCAGGCTGGACCGCGACCGCAATGGGTCGCCTCGCCGGCAAGACTACCCCGGGGGCCGCGTTTCTCGCCCTGCTGAACAGGACTACCTCGTTGTCGCATTCCTCGCAGACGCGCGCCATTTTGCGCGCCGATCGTGTGGCCAAGATCAAGCCCATGACGGCTGCTGCAGCCTTTGGCGGTCTGTTGGGACTGGCGATCGGATGCGCCTATCTGGGCGGCACGACGGCGCGCGCGACGACGCTGCGCGCCCAGGCCGAACGGATTCAGGGCGCCACCGCCGCCGGTTTCACGGAAGAAGCGCTCGCCGCCGCCGCCGGCGGCCTCGACGCCAGCGCCCTGACCATTGCGCGTCGTCATGATCCCTACACCAGCGCGGGCTCGGCCCAGCGCGATCGCCAGGCCGAACTGCTGGCCGCCCGTCTCGAACAACTCCGTGCGCCCGGCGATCCCAACCTTCGCCGCGCCAGCCTGACTGCACCGACCGCCGCGCCCGCCTTCCGCGTGGCCAACGCGCTGGACGCCAGCCGCGATCTCGATTGCCTGACCCAAGCCGTCTATTATGAAGCTCGTGGCGAGGGCGCCGACGGCATGAAGGCCGTGGCCCAGGTCGTCCTGAACCGCGTGCGCCACCCCGCCTTCCCCAAGACTGTCTGCGGCGTCGTCTTCCAGGGCGCGGCGCGCAGCACCGGTTGCCAGTTCTCCTTCACCTGCTCCGGAGCGATGCGCGGCCGCGTCAACCAGGCCGCCTGGAACCGCGCCAGGACCGTGGCCTCGAACGCCATGTCGGGGTCGGTCTTTTCGCGCGTCGGCAATGCGACCCACTTCCACACCACAGCCGTGACGCCGGGCTGGCGTTCGTCGCTGGTGCAGGTCAGCCAGGTCGGCAGCCATCTGTTCTATCGCTTCGGCGGCCGTTCGAGCACCGGCGGTACCTTCACCTACGCCGCCCGTCGCGCGGCGCCGGCGGACCAGCCGCGCCTGATCCAGGCCGGCCTCAACCCGGTCGAAACTGCGCGTCAGGCCGGACAGGCGGTCGCCTATTCGATGGTGCTGGCGCAGGAAGGTCGCGCCCTGCCCGCGCCGACGGCCCAATCGACGACGCCTTCACCCGCCGCCACGCGCGCCGCCGCGCCACAACCGGCTTCTCGCCCCGCGCGGTCGAACGAAACCTCGGCCAAGACCGACGTCGCCGAAACGGCCTCTAGCCCCGCTTGATCGGCGGAGGCCTGCAAGCCGTCAGAGCGCGTCCAGGCCGATATCCAAAACGGGCGCCGAATGGGTCAGGGCGCCGACCGAGATGACGTCCACGCCCGTCTCGGCGATGCCGCGCACCGTCGTCAGATCGACCCCGCCCGAGGCCTCCAGCACGATCCGCCCGGCGACGCGCGCCACGGCGGCGCGCAGGTCGTCGAGGCTGAAGTTGTCCAGCATGATGACGTCAGGCGCCGCACCCTCGTCGATCAGGGCCAATACGGCGTCCAGCTGATCCAGCCCATCGACCTCAACCTCGACCTTCATCAAATGCGGGGCGAAGGCTTTGGCCCGCCGCACCGCCTCGGCGACGCCGCCACAGACAGCGACGTGGTTGTCTTTGATCAGGATGGCGTCGTCCAGACCGAAGCGATGGTTGATCCCGCCGCCGCAGGCCACGGCGTGCTTTTCCAGCGCGCGCAGCCCGGGCGTGGTCTTGCGCGTATCCGCGATCCGCGCCTTGGTCCCGGCGACGGTTTGGACATGGGTGCGCGTCAAGGTCGCCACGCCGCTGAGCCGTCCGACCAGATTGAGCGCCGTCCGCTCGGCCGAGAGGAAGGCCCGCGCGTCGGCCTCGACAACCGCCAGCACGGCGCCGGCCTCGAAGGCGTCGCCGTCTCGCAATCTCAAATCGACCGAGGCTTTGGGGTCCATGGCCAGCACGGCCAGGCGCACGCAGTCGATGCCCGCCAGCACGCCAAGCTTCCTTGCCGCAAAGGCCGCCTTCATCCGCGCATCCTCTGGGATGCAGGCCATGGCGGTCATGTCGCCGGCACGACCCAAGTCCTCAGCCAGCGCCAGCCGCACGACAGGCTCAATCAGCACCTCGGGAAGTCGTCTCATTCCGCCGCCTCCAACGCCGCCGGGTGTGGGATCCGCACCCGCGTATGCACCGCCGCCATATCCGTCTGCGGATAGTCCGACCGGTAGTGCCCGCCCCGGCTCTCGCGCCGGTCCAGAGCCGCCTGGGCGATGAGCCTCGCCGCCAACAGGACGGCCGCCGGCCCGTGCTGGCTCTGCAGTCGGTCAATCAGGGAGATGAGGGTCTGTAGTCCCTCCGCATCACGCACCACGCCCGCATGCGCCGTCATGGCGGTCCGCAGTTCGGCCATCGCCGGATCCGGCAGGTCAGGCGAGATATTAGCCGCCAAGGGGCGGCCGCCGCCGACTTCCTGGGCCGCCGACCGGCCCGCGCGCCGACCGAAGGCCGCCGCTTCCAGCAGGGAGTTGGACGCCAGCCGGTTGGCGCCATGCACGCCGGTCGCCGCGCATTCTCCGACCGCATAAAGGCCCGCAACCGTCGTGCGGCCGTCCGCGTCGGCGGCGATCCCGCCCATGTGATAGTGGCAGGCCGCCATCACCGGGATCGGGCTGACGCGCGGGTCCAGCCCGGCGCGCAGACAGGCGGCGAAGACGGCGGGAAACGCATGGGGAAACTCGTCCCCGATCGCCGTGCGTGCATCCAGAAAGGCCCCGCGACCGTCCACGCGCGCCGCATGAACCGCGCGCGCCACAACGTCGCGCGGCTTCAGATCGGCGTCGGCCTCGTCGCCCAACAGAAAGCGCCCCTGACCATCGATCAGCCGCGCGCCCTCCCCCCGCAAAGCCTCTGTCGCCAGCGGCGCGGGGTCCAGTCCCACGTTGATGGCGGTGGGGTGGAATTGCACGAACTCCGGATCGAGGATTTCCGCGCCAGCGCGCGCGGCCAGCGCCATCCCCTCGCCCTTCAGCGCCGCCGGGGTCGTGGTCGCCGCAAACAGACCGCCCGCCCCGCCTGTGGCCAGCACCACCGCCGTCGCCGTGATCTCGACCAGGCGGTCGCCAGGCATCACCACCGCCCCGACCACTCGGCCGTCGGCGTCCTGCGACAGGGCCTTCAGCCGTGCGTCGTCCCAGACCTCGATCAGCTTTTCAGCTCGCACCGCCGCAACGACGGCCGACAGGATGGCTCGACCAGCGCCGTCGCCGCCGACCCGCGCCACGCGGGGAACGGAATGGGCCGCCTCCAGGCTGACGACGAAGCCGCCGTCCGCATCCCGGTCGAACGGCGCGCCCAGGGCCGCCAGCCACTCGACCGTCTCGCGCCCGGCGTCGGTCAGGGCGCGCGCCGCGACCGGCTCGACCAGACCCGCGCCTGCCGCCTCCGTATCCTTGGCGTGCAATGCGGCCGAATCCGGCGCCGTCAGCGCCGCCGCCATCCCGCCCTGCGCCCAGGCGGACGAACAGGCGTTCAGCAAGGGCTCGGGCGTCACGACGAGAACCTTCGCGCCGGCCTTGGCCGCCTCAAGCGCAGCCGACAGCCCCGCCAGCCCCGCCCCGACGATCAGAGGTCCGTGATGCCGAGTTCGGTTCATCGTCCAAAGCCCAAGTAGTTGAGGCCCAACTGCACCGCGCCGGACGGATCGCCCCCGGTCATCGGAATCAGGGCGCCGACGGCCGCCGCCGCGCACACCGCCAGGGTCAGCAGATAGAGCGCCAAGCTCTTGGCCGCCTCGGGCCAGCTCAGCGTTCCCCAGGCCGCGCGCCAGACGCCGCGCTTCAGATGGCTGAACACCGATAGAGCCAGAAAGGCGGCCAGAATGAACCGCCCGGTCGTCAACCCCCACCAGACCACCGCCACGCCGATCACCAGCAGCACGATCTGCTCCAGACGCGGATGCACACGCGTCAGCACCGGGCCTAGAGCCTTGGATCCATCCAGAGGCGGCGCAGGCACAAGGTTCACCAGATTGAGCATGGCGATGAAGAAGGCGCCCATCAGCCACTCTCCCTGCCCTAGAACCATCCAGACCCCGACGAAGGGGATCATCGCCAGAAGGCCGAAGGCCGGTCCGGCCAACGACACCAGAACCCCGTCCCACTCGCTTTTCGGCTCACGCCGCGCCTTGGCCAGGCCGCCCAGGAAGGGGATGATGTAGATGCGGGCCGGCCCCATGCCGAGCTTGTTCATCGCCAGGGCGTGACCCGCCTCATGGACGAACAGCCCGATCAGCACTGCGCCCGCCACGATGGCGCTGCCCGTGATCCACCACAGGAAGCCGCCCATCAGCGCCGTGGACAGTATCGCCCAGACCAGGCTCTGGTCCTTCTCGACCGGCGCTTCGACTGCCGGCGCCGGCGCTGTTTCACGGGCCGGTGTTGTTTCGGGCTTGGCGTCCCAAGGTCCCGGCGTGCGGCGGGGCATGCGGCCAGGCGTCTGATCTGTGGTGTCTGTGTTGCTCATGGCGTCCAGATGGGCGCGGACGACCGTCCCGTCGCCGGGACCGATCGCCGCGTCACGCTCAGATCAGCTCCACATCGACGTGGTGCCGCGCCTTGACCAGGTCGTAGCGCGCGGGAATGGCGGGCGGCGGCAGGTCGATCATTCGCTGCACCGCTAGGCGTCCACGTTCGATCATGTCGGCCGGCACCGTCACCTCGAACTGCATGTGCAGCAGGCAGTCGCGGATGTTCTGCAGCGTGATCCGCTTCATGTGCGGGCATAGGTTGCACGGGCCGATGAACTGCACGCCCGGCACGTCGCCGGCGACGTTCGAGGCCATCGAACATTCGGTGATCATCACCACCTGTTTGGGCCGGCGCGCCTCGACATAGTCGGTCATCGCCGCCGTCGAGCCGGCGAAGTCCGCCGCCGCCAGCACGTCCTCAGGGCATTCGGGGTGGGCCAGGATCTCGGCGCCCGGATAGGCGGCGCGCATCTCGGCGATGTCGTCCACCGTGAACCGTTCATGCACCTCGCAGCGGCCTTTCCAGGCGATGATCCCGACCGTCGTCTGGGCCGCGACATTGCGCGCCAGGTATTCGTCGGGGATCAGGATGACCCGATCCACGCCCCATTCCTTGGCCGCCCATTCGACCACTTGAACAGCATTGGCGCTGGTGCAGCAGATGTCGGTCTCGGCCTTCACATCGGCGGTGGTGTTCACATAGGTCACGACCGGCAGCCCCGGATAGCGCTGCTTGATCAGCCGCACATCCGCGCCGGTGATCGACGAGGCCAGCGAACAGCCCGCGCGCAGGTCGGGGATCAGCACGGTCTTTTCCGGGCTCAGGATCTTCGATGTCTCGGCCATGAAATGCACGCCCGCTTGGACGATCACCTTCGCGTCCGACCGCGCGGCCTCCTTGGCCAGGCCCAGGCTGTCGCCGACGTAGTCGCCGACCCCATGAAAGATCTCGGGCGTCATATAGTTGTGGGCCAGGATCACGGCGTCGCGCTCGCGCTTCAGCCGGTTGATCTCGCTGATCAGGCGCGCCTGCGCAGGCCATTCCAGCGGCGTGACGTGGTCCTTGACCTTGGCCCACACCCCGGCGGTTTCCCGCTCCATCTCTTTCGTCAGACCAAAGGCGCCGTCAGCCATGATCATCTCCATACCCTTATGCTCACATTTAGCATAAGCAGGCGCAATGTAGGCCGATGCGGGCGCTGTGCAAGAGGAAATACATACCTCTTCCTGCAAGTCACCGACGACCGCGATTTGCAAAAACCGTTCCCAAGCGGGCGGATATCGCCTAGATGGCAGCCCACTTCTTTGCCGCCAAGCGCCTATTCACGACATTTCCATGCAGGACACCATCCGCCGCATCCTTACCGCCCGCGTCTATGACGTGGCGGAGGAGACGCCTCTCGACCCGCTGCGCCGTCTCTCAGCCCGGCTCGAACGGCCTGTTCTGCTCAAGCGCGAGGATTTGCAGCCGGTCTTTTCGTTCAAGATCCGCGGCGCCTACAACAAGATCGCCTGCCTGTCGGAGGACGAGCTGTCCAGGGGCGTCATCTGCGCATCGGCTGGCAATCATGCGCAGGGGGTGGCCCTGGCGGCCGCACGCCGCAACATTCCCGCCACCATCGTCATGCCCACCACCACACCCGGCATCAAGGTCTCGGCCGTCCGCGCCCTGGGCGGTGAGGTGGTTCTGCACGGCGACAGCTTCGACGAAGCCTATGCCCACGCCCGTGAACTGGAGAGCCGGACCGGCGCGGCGTTCATCCATCCCTTCGACGACCCCGACGTCATCGCGGGCCAAGGCACGGTGGGCCTCGAGATCGCCCGTCAGCACGCCGACCCGATCGAAGCCATCTTCGTGCCCATCGGCGGCGGGGGCCTGGCCGCCGGGGTCGCCGCCATCGTCAAATTCCTACGACCCGAGACCCGGATCATCGGCGTCGAGCCGGTGGATGCCCCGACGATGAAGTCCGCCATCGACGCCGGCGAGGTGGTGACCCTGAACGAGGTCGGCCTGTTCGCCGACGGCGTCGCCGTGCGTCGAGCCGGGACCGAGACCTTTCGGCTGTGCAAGGATCTGCTGGACGAGATCGTGTTGGTGGACACCGACGCCATCTGCGCCGCGATCAAGGACATCTTCGACGACAGCCGCGCCATCGCCGAGCCCTCGGGCGCCGTGGCATTGGCGGGGCTGAAGGCTTGGGCCGCCGCCCATCCCGGAAGCGGCAGTCTGATCGCCATCAACTCGGGCGCCAATCTGAACTTCGACCGGTTGCGCCACGTCGCCGAACGGGCCGAGATCGGAGAGGGCGCCGAGGCGCTGCTGGCCGTGGCGATGAAGGACGACCGCGACGACTACCGTCGATTCCTGGACAGTCTGGACGGTCGTTCGGTCACCGAGTTCAACTATCGCTGGTCCGGCGACGGGCAGGCGCAAATCTTCGTCGGCGTGGCCCTGCGAAACGGTCCGCACGAGCGCGACGACCTGATCGCGGCCCTGCGTTCGGGCGGCTACGCCGTCGAGGACATGAGCGACAATGAGACCGCCAAGCTGCATGTCCGCTACATGGTCGGCGGCCGCACTGTCGGCCTGCTCCACGAACGCATCCTGCGCTTCCAGTTCCCCGAACGCACCGGCGCCTTCCTGCGGTTCCTGAACAGCCTCCAGCCCGCCTGGGCCCTGACGCTGTTTCACTATCGCAACCACGGCGACGACGTCGGCCGGGTGCTGGCGGGCATCAGCGTACCGCCCCGGGAACAGGGCCAACTGACCGCCGCCCTGGCCGATCTGGGCTACCCTTACGTCGATGAGACCGCCAATCCGGCGTGCCGGCTGTTTCTGGACGGCGCATGACTACGTAGCGCCGCCTTAACGGGGTGTTTGGGGAACGGGGCGCATAAGCGCGGGCCTACGGAGCCCGTCATGTCTGCGTTCAATCGCCTGTCCATCGCCCTGAAGCTCGCCGTCGTGGCGGGGCTCGCCATCGGCGCCTTGATGATCGTCGCGGCCATCGGCGTGACGGCCTATTCCGGCGCGATCGTCCGCGACATGGCGGGCCGGTACGCCGAAAGCGCTGCGCAAGAGGCCTCGCAAGAAATCCGCAACGAGATCGTCTCGGCGGGCACGGGCGCCAAAACCCTGGCGGCAACCCTGGGCGCCGCACGACAGACGGGCCTGACCGACCGCGCCGCTTATATGGCCCTGGTCAAGCCGAACGCCGAAGCGACCGATCAGGTCATGGGCGCCTGGTTCATGGCCGCCCCTGACGCCGTCGGCGCCGACGCCGCCTACATTGGTGATGCGGCGACCAGTTCGAACGTCAACGGACGACTTTCAGTCTATTGGGTGCGCCGCGACGGCCAGATTTCCCTGGAACCTGAGGCAGACGGCTCGGACTTCGAACAGGCCTATTACACCGAGCCGATGGCCAGCGGCGCGCCGGTCGTGGTCGAACCGTACGAAGAGAACATTGGCGGCGGCAAGGTCGCGATGACCTCGGTCGCCTATCCAGTGCGCGCCAACGGCCGTATCATCGGCGTCGCGGGCCTGGATATCACCCTGGCCAACCTGTCGCAGCGTCTGGCGGCGATGAAGCCGCTGGGCACCGGCCGCGTGACCTTGGTGTCGAACAAGGGCGTCTGGGTCGCCCATCCGGACGCCGCCGTGCGAGGCCAAGCCTATGCGGATGCTGGCGCGGACATCGTGCGCAACGTCATCGCCAAACGCCAAGCCCAGGCGGTTGAGGGCGTCAGCGTGAACGGCGAGCCGGTTCGACGTCTGGTTCAGCCCGTGATCCTGCCCGGCCAAAAGGCGACCTGGGCCGTCGTGCTGGACATCCCCGTCAAGACGATCGAGGGCCCGGCGCGGCAGTTGGCCTTGATGCTTCTGGTCGGCGGCGTTCTGATCATCGCCGCCATCATCGTCGCCCTTTTGATCACCAGCGACCGTCTGATCCGACGCCCACTGGCGCGTCTGACCGCCGATGTGCGGACCATGAGCGACGGACGCTATGACATCCCCGTGGCTGGCGCGGACAAGGCCGACGAATTGGGCCAGATTGCGCGGGCGCTCGAAGGATTCCGGCTCGAGCTTGCGGACGGTCTGACCCGTCGCGACCAGCAACAGCGCGAACGTGCGGCCGCCGAGACCGATCGTCGCCGCCACGCCGAGGAGACCGAGCTTTTCGCCGCCTCGCAAACCCGCGCCGTCGAGACTTTGGGCGAAGGTCTGTCGCGCCTCGCCGCCGGCGAACTGGCTTGGCGGATGCCGGAGGCGGGCTTCACCGCCGACACGCGTCGCATCCCGGAAGATTACAACGCCGCCCTGCATCAACTGCACACGACGATGACTGGCATCTGGACCACGGCCCAGTCGATGCGCGGCGGATGTCAGGACATCGCAGCCGCCGCCGACAGCCTGTCGCGCCGCACCGAGCAGCAGGCCGCCGGTCTGGAGCAGACCGCCGCCGCGCTGGACGAGCTGACTCAGACAGTGCGCAGTAGCGCCGAAAACGCCGAGCGCGCCCGAGACATCACTCAGGCCGCTCAGGCGGCGGCGGACAAGGGCGAGGCCGTCGTGCAAGACGCAATCGGCGCCATGTCAGAGATCGAGCAGTCCTCGACCCAAATCAACCAGATCGTCGGCGTCATCGACGAGATCGCCTTCCAGACCAGCCTGCTGGCCCTGAACGCCGGCGTCGAGGCCGCCCGGGCCGGGGAAGCCGGACGCGGTTTCGCCGTCGTCGCATCCGAGGTGCGGGGCCTGGCCGAACGGTCAGCCAGCGCCGCAAAAGAGATCAAGGCGCTGATCGCCCTGTCGCAAAGCAATGTGCAGCGCGGATCCGACCAGGTGTCGCTGACGCGCGATAGCCTCAGCGCCATCGCTGTCCAAGTGGCGGAGGCTAACGCCCTGGTTCGCTCCATCGCCGCCGCGACGCGCGAACAGTCGGTCGGCATCGGCGAGATCAATATGGCGATCAATCAGATGGACCAGTTCACGCAGCAGAACGCCGCCATGGTCGAGGAATCCACAGCCGCCAGCCACGCCCTGACGAACGAGGCCGGCGAACTGGAGGGGCTGATCAGCCGCTTCGACCTAGGTCAGACGGCGCAGTCGAGACGCGCCGCCTGATCAGGGAACGGGCGCCGCCCACAGCGCCCGTCTGTCTTCACGCCTTATCGATGGCGGCGGCGATCTGATCGCTGGAATGGCCCGTCAGGTCCTTCGCGATCTCGGCGACCAGCTTGGCTTGAAGGTCCTTGTGCCAATGCTTGCGCAGCTCGCCCAGCGTCTTGGGCGCTGCGATCACCAGCAGTTCGTCGATCTTGTTGGTGACCGACCATTTGTTCAGCACCTCGGCGACGCCCATGGCGAAACCGTCCTCGGCCTGGGTGTCATTGTCGGGGTTCGCCTCATTGGATCGGCGGCCGGCCGAACCCGACACCCGATCCGCGATGGCCGGGGTTTCCAGCGGCGTCAGCTTGATGTCCGAAGCGTTCGTATTCTTGAACAGGGCCAGCTTCTCGCCATCGACCACCGCCACCAGCGCGCCATTGGAAAGTTTCATCGTCGATACTCCAGTGTGTAGGGACTTGGACAACGAACCGGAACGCAGGCCGTTGCCCCACGCCGCCGATCCCATAGTGTCGCGCGACAAAACCGCCGGGAGATGAACCATGCCTGACGTCCTGCCGCTGGACCGCCGCCGCCTGATGGTCCTGGGCGCATCCGGCGCTGCGGCTGCGATCCTGCCGGCGTGCGCGACCATGACGGCTACATCGCCGCGCCAGACGGTATGGACCTTCGATCGCCTGGCCGACATCGGGGGGATCGAGACCCGCGTCGAGGGCGCGCCGAGCCTGATCGACAGCCCCTTTGGCCGAGCGGTTCACTTCGACGGCGTGGACGACGCCCTGTTCATCGATCAGCATCCGCTGGCCGGGGCCGAAACCTTCACTTTCGAGGCCCTGTTCCGACCCGACGGCGGCGCCTTCGAGCAACGCTGGTTTCATCTCGCCGAAGAGGCGCCGGCCGGTCAGCCGCCGTCGCAGACGCGCTTCCTGTTCGAGATCCGCGTGGTTCGGGACCGCTGGTACCTGGACGCTTTCACGCGCGGGCCTGGCTACAACCACACCCTGATCTTCCCTGAGCGGCTCCATCCGTGCGGACAGTGGTTCCACGTCGCGCAAACCTTCGACGGCGTCCTGTACCGGGCCTATGTCGACGGGGTCCTGCAGGGCGAGCACCCGGTGCCGTTCAAGCCGCAAGGGCCAGGCCGCGCCTCGGTCGGTTGCCGCATCAACCGCGTGAACTACTTCAAGGGCGCGGTGCGTCAGGCCCGCTTCACCCACGCCGCCCTGCCGCCCGAACGGTTCACGCGGGGCTAAAGCAGCCGGCCGCCCGCCTCATGCGCCAACAGCCAGCGTTTGCGCTCAAGCCCGCCAGCATAGCCGGTCAACGTTCCATTCGCTCCGATCACGCGGTGGCAGGGCACGATGACGCCGACCGGATTGGCGCCGTTGGCCAGGCCCACGGCGCGGACGGCCTTGGGCGCGCCGACGGCCGCAGCGAGCTGACCATAGGTGCGGGTCTCGCCGGTCGGGATGTCGCGCAACGCCGTCCAAACCGCGCGTTGGAACTCCGTGCCGCCGGTGCGGACCGTGATGGCGTCGAAGGCGGTCAGGTCGCCGTCAAACCAGGCCTCGACCGCCCGGCGGATCGTCTCCGGCGCGCGGCCTTCGGTCAGTACGACCTCACCGTAGTGGCGGCGCAGCAGCAAGCGCAGACGGGCTTCGTAGTCGTGGAAGTCCAATGCCCGCACCGCGCCGTCGGCGTCGGTGACGACCAGCACCTCGCCGACGGGGGACGGGATGCGATCCAGGGTCAGATGCATGTCAGGCTGATCGGTCATTTCGCCGTTCCTCGCTCAGGGCCCAATAGAGTGCGCCATAGGCCCGCCACGGCCGCCATCGCTCGGCGCGCGCCAGCAGCGCGGCGTCCTTCGTCGTCAACCGGTTGCTGGGCGCATCCTCGCCGGCGTCGATCCACTCGCCCGCAAGTCTCAACCCCGGCATGGCCGTGATTCCGGCGTGCAGAACGGGATCGGCCGACAGGTCGCGCGTGATCGCCTCGGGATCTGCGGCGAGGTCGAATACCCGCCGCACCCGCGCCAGCACGCCCGGCAAGGCTTTCAGATTCTCGATCCGCGCCTCGACCGCCGCCCTCCCTTCACCGGCCGGCCGAACCGTCACTGCGCCATCGGTTTCGTCCACGTCCAACCGAAGCCGCCGCGTCCAGGCGCCGTCCACCACGATCTCGTCCGCGACATCGCGCATCGCCAGCGCCGACATCATGGCGGGCCAGTCATAGGGCGCACGGTAGGACAGACCGATCTTGATCACTCCGCCCGCTTCGGCATCGACCTTGCGGCGCCGCAGGTCCGATGGCGCGCGACCGTAAAGGGCCTGAAACGTCTCGTTGAATCGTCTCACACTGCCGAAGCCCGACGCCATCGCCACCTCGGCCATCGACAGGTCGGTCTCGTGGATCAACTGTTTGGCCAGGAGGACGCGCCGCGTCTGGGCCACGCTGACCGGGGCGGTGCCCAGATGCTGGCGGAACAGGCGGCGCAGTTGCCGCTCACCCATGCCAAGCCTCGCCGCCATAGCGTCCGCCTTGCCAGTATCCAGCGCGCCCGCCTCGATCAGGGCCAGGGCGCGACTGACGGTGTTGGACGTGCCGCGCCAGGCGCCCATTTCCGGCGCCGTCTCGGGCCGGCACCGCAGACAGGCCCGCAGACCCGCCGCCTCGGCCGCTGCGGCGCTGGGGTGAAAGACCACATTCTCGCGCTTCGGCGTTCGCGCCGGGCAGACGGGCCGACAATAGATGCCGGTCGAGGTCACGCCGGTGAAGAAACGCCCATCGAAACGGGCGTCCCGCGCCACGACGGCGCGCCAGCAGGTCTCCTGATCCAACAACCGATCCATGCCCGGAGGATGCGCCGCCCGCCCGACGATGTCTCGCGGTTTTCGGACATGAATCGGATCAGTCTCTCAGAAAGAACAAGGCCTCGACCGTCGTGTCCAAGGCCCGGGCGAGTTCCAGGGCAAGAACGGTCGAGGGCACGAAGACGCCGTTCTCGACCGTATTGATGGTCTTGCGCGAGACGCTGGCCTTGTCGGCCAGCCCCTGCTGCGTCAGGCCTGCGGCGGTGCGCGCCTCTTTCAACCGCGAGCCGAGCCTGGGATCACCCATCGCGACCGGCCTCGCGATCCAGCCAGGCGAACCGCAGGCCCGCCGACGCCCCGCCCAGCGCCAGGACATAGGGCAGAGCCAGCACGCCATATTCCGCGCGCCACAGGCCCAGACCCAGCGCCACGGTGACCCCGCCCATCAGCACGACGAAGGCCAGGATCATTGATCGCGCCCGCAGAACCTGCGTCAGCTCGTCTTCCATCAAGCGGCGGTTCTTCTGCGCGTTCCAATCCCAGCCCATGACGAGCACAGGGATCAGCCAGCCGTACAGAACCGGCAGCAAGATCTGCACATAGGCGCCCAGGTTGTGTTCGCCGCCCAGGACCCTCTGCATGGCGAGATGCGCCTGAGCCATGAACAGCAGCAGCACCAACGGATAGAGGACCAGCTGTTGCGTGCGCCCCCGCTGCAGCTTTTCGCGGCGTGCGCCGTCACGGCTCTCCGTCACATCGATCGGCTGTCCGGGGCGGCCGCACCAGGCCATCATGGCGCCGATGAGCATCAGCCCGAAACCGAAGCCGGCCGCCACGCCCGCGGTCGTCGCCTGATCGCCCTCTGTTCCATGCATGAGGGCGAAACCCGCTCCGCCGGCCAAGGCGGCGGCGCCGATGATGAGCATGGCGACGCCGCCCCACCAGTATCGACGCCGGCTCGATTGCACTCGCAGAACCGCAGCGTTTTCGTCCTTGTTCACGACTTCCTCCTGAAGTAACCTTGAGGTGACATATCACCTATAGGTTACACGCCGTCAAGAGGGGATATCGCCTTATCGACCGACGACCAGTCGCGCTGCCGCTCGGATGACCCGCACCACCTCTGCGGCGAAGGCCCAGACGACCACGACCATCAGGATCGTCGCCACCCCGCCTGCATCGTCGCCAGAGCGGCCGATCAGAACCCGAATCCGATCCACGAAATCGGTGACGCTGCCGACCCAGATCAGCGGCGACAGCGCCGACCAGAACCAGACCCACAGCAGGCCCCAGGCGGCGGCGATCCCGAAAGCCATGTCGCCCAGCGCCGTCACCCGCACATTTCCGCCCGACGCCGCCCGCATCAGATCGAAGCCGATACGGCAGGCGGCGAACAGGGCGACCGGCCAAAAGGCGACCCGCACCATGTCAGCCAGGATAAGCCCGTAGTCGACGCCGTCGACGACTCCGGCCAGTTCCTCCGGCCGGATCGGCGCGACCTGCAACAGGCCCGTCCACCACAACAGCACCACGGTCCAGCCGATGGCGCTGGCCACCGCACGCGCCACGGGCGACATTTCGGCGCTCTTGCGCACGGCTTGGCCCGACTTTGAGGCCCCTTCGCCGCCCCTGGTGAACCATTCGCCCTTGGCGATCCGTTGGGTCGTCCACTGCTCGGCGTCGAAATCGCCGCCCAACTCGAACAGGCCCAGATCCTTGACGCGCCATTTGGCGATGAAGTCCGGCTTCTTCGACTGACGCTCCAATACGAAACCGACAGCGGTGAGCAGGCCGACAACCGTGATCGCGCCGCTGATCAGGCTGGAGATCCCCTGCCCAATCGCCTGGCCCACATAGACGTCGCCGACCAGAACCCGCACCGCCAGGCCGATCAGGGTAACGGCCGCCATCACCGTCAACCCGACCTTCAGCCCGAACATCCACCACGGATAGAGCTCAGGCCCGATCAGGGCCTGCGGTCCTGGGCGATAACGCGCCGCCACGCTTAGCGGATGACCGACCTCGCGCAGCAGGGCTTCGACCTCGTCGTCTGTGGGCGCCCGTCCCAGTCGGGCCTCCAGCGCCTCCAGACGCCCCATGATCTCGTCGCGCAGCTCGGCGACGATGTCGTCGCGGTTGTCCTTCGGCAGCTGGGCCGCCACGGCCTTCAGATAACGTTCGACCAGGTCCATGCCGGTCTCTCCCTCTTTCCCGGTGTTCACAGCATCTTCTCCAGCGAAGCCGACAGGCCGCGCCATTCCACAGCGAGCCGTTCCAGCATCGCCTCCCCGCGCGGCGACAAGCGGTAAAACCGCTTCTTGCGCCGCTCCTCCTCGCGCCATTCGCTATCCAGCAGCCCCTGGCTCTCCAGCCGGCGCAGCAGCGGATAGAGGGTGCTCTCCTCCATCTCGACGCCGACCTCGCCCAGGGCGACCCGCAGCGAATAGCCGTATTGCTCGCGCCTGAGACTGGCCAACACGGCGAGGATCAATGACCCCCGCCGAAGCTCCAGCCGCAGGCTCTCGAACAGCAGCGCCTCGTCGTTCTCGCTCACCCACCACCTCCGTACGCCACATAGTGTGTGACACACAGTGTATGGGACATACTGTGCGAGGGGGTCAAGCGACTCGCGATCGGCGCTCTGGGAGATCACTCACAGAAAAGGGCGGCGGACCGAAATCCGCCGCCCAAATCACGTCTTTCAGACGCTAAGGCTTAGAACGACTTGGTCAAGTTCACAAAGGCCGTGCGGCCCAGGTAGTCGTAGCCCGAGTACAGCGGGGCGTTGCCGACCCGATTGTAAACGCCTGACGAGATCACGGGCGGATCTTCGTTGAACAGGTTGCGCACACCAGCGGTCGCGGTCCAGCCGTTGGCCGAATATTGCACCGAGGCGTTATGCAACCAGTAGTCGCCGACTTCCAGGTCGTAGTCCGACGTCGCCGGATCTTCGCCGTAGTACTCATAGCTGTCGGTGCCCTGGATCCACTCGACGCCATAACGCACGCGCCACTTGTCCCACGCATACGAAATGTCCGCGGTTCCGGTGAACTCCGGATTGTTGATCATGCCCGTGAAATCTTCCAACGGATCTTCGGCGAACAGCTTGCTCGACACTTCCGTGTATTGCGTCACAGCCAGGTTGAACAACGCCGTGCCGGGTCCGACGTCCTTGCGATACCGCACGGTGTAGTCGAGGCCCTTCACATTGTCGGTGGCCAGATTGATGTAGCTGTCCTGGACCGTCAGGCTGTTGTCGACCGTGCTGCGCGTAACCAGGCGGCAGAAGCCGTTATTGGCCGCAAAGTCTGCAGGGTTGGAGTCGTAGCAGCGGGTCAGGATTTCGCCTGCACCTGTGCGCGACACGCCGTTTTCCACTTCGATCTCGTAATAGTCGACGGCGAAGGACAGGTCGCCCCACGACGACGGCAACGGCGGCTGAAGCACCAGGCCGACTGTCATGTTGGTCGAGGTTTCAGCCGCGAGGCCGGCGTCGGCTCCGCCCGAAGTGACGACACGAACGCTGGTAACTGACTGGAAGTCGCCCGGCAGTCCTTCGGCGGTGCAGTTGGCGACCCGGTTTGGGTTCACGTTCGGCGCGCCGTAGTTGTTGCAGCGATCGAGCGTGTTGGACTGGAAGCCGGTCGTTGCGCCGACGAACTGTTCGAACAGGGCGGGTGCGCGATACGACGTGCCATAGGTGCCGCGAACCGTGACCCAGTCGATCGGACGATAGACCAGACCGATCTTATAGGTCGTGTCGTCGCCGTAGGAGTCGTAGTCGGTGTAACGGAACGAACCGTTCAGGGTCAGTTCCTTGGCTAACGGCATGTCCGCCAGGACGGGCGCTTCGATCTCGCCGAACACTTCTTTGACCGAGTCGGAGCCGCGCGTGATGGCTGAGGTCGAGAAGTTGTAGGTGTTGCCCGCCTGGCTATCGATACCCGGCGTGTCGTCGATTTCCGACTCACGCCATTCCGCGCCGAAGAAGCCCATGACGCGGCCGGCCGGCAGGCTGAACAGCGGACCGTCGATGCCGAAGCTGACGACCTTCTCGGTGAACTCGGTCGTGCCCGTCACCGGGCGGAAGACGTAGTCGACCCAGTTCTGCGGCAGGACGCCGCCGATGGTCTGGGTGTTCAGCACCGGAGCGGCGACGCAGCCAGGGTTGGCGCCCAGTTGTGCGCACTGGAACTGGCCCGGCGCCGTCTGGACGACGTCCAGAGTTTCGATCAGGCGGTCCGTCAGAAACTGCTCGCTGGTGTAGGTCGACTTGGACCGCGAGTAGCTGAACGCCGCATCATAACGCCATTCGGGGATGAAGAAGTTGCCCTTGATGCCAGCGACGTAGCGACCGAAATCGACCTCCTGCTCGGAATAGTCGTTGCCGAAGCCGATGAAGGCGCGGACGCCGACGTTTTGGCCCTTGTTCAAGCCCTGATCGGCGAACGCGACGCTGCCTCGAAGATTGGCGGGAATGAGCGGGCTGCCAACCGCATAGTCGAGCGCGAGCTGACGATAGCCCGTCTGCGACGACTTGCGGCGGTTGAACAGGGCTTCGCCGTAGATTTCGGCATCGCCGAGCGCCTGCAACTGATAGCCGGCTTCGCCGTATAGCGTCGTGATCTCGACCGGCGAGATCAGCGACTCGTTCAGCATGCGATCTTCGAAGGTGTCGCGCACGTTGACGTCATTGGCGCCGCCGCCCACGCCCTCGAAGCCGACCAGACCCGTGGTGACGGCCGAGTTCGGACGCCAGCGGTTGAAGGTCGATCCGACCGAACCGGCGGCGCCGACGCCTGCGGTCAGGTTGGTGCCGATGGTGTTGATCGAAACGCCATTCGACCCGGTCGTGGTGATAGGGTAGCATTTCGACTGGCCAGTCAGCGGGTCGATGAAGTCCTGGCCATTGCGGAAGCCGTCTGTCTGGCAGCGCGTAAACTCACGATCACGGAGGGTGAGCTCGTCACGCTCGTAACGTTCGATGGAGCCGGCGGCGCGCCAGCGGTCGCCGCTGGTTCCGGCCGTCAACGACAGGCGGGTCGAACCGCCGGCGCCGTTTGCCTCCAACGGCTCATTGCGCTGGGCCTCGACGGTCACGCCGTCGATGTTCTTGCGGGTCTGGATGTTGACCACGCCGGCGACAGCGTCGGAACCGTAAACCGAAGAGGCGCCATCGCGCAGGATTTCGACGCGGTCGATCATCGCGGTCGGGAGGACGTTCAGGTCAGCCGCGCCGACCGATCCACGCGAGCCGGCCGGCGAAACGCGGCGACCGTTCAGCAGAACCAGGGTGCGGCTCGGCGACATGCCCCGCAGGCCGATGGTGTTGGCGCCGGGACCACCGTCAGTGACATAGCCGCCGAAGGAGTTGTTGATCTGCGACGTGCCGCCGGTGACCGCCGTGCTTTGCAGCGCCTCGGTCGTCGAGGCGAAGCCCTGAAGCGTTGCTTCTTCGCGGGTCACGACCTGGGTCGGCGACGGGGCGTTATAATTGTCGCGGCGAATGCGCGAACCGATGACGACGATCTCGTCAACAGTAGCAGCCTCACCGCTTTGAGTAACGGCAGCATCCTGCGCTACAGCCATCGCAGGTGCAAACATCGCAAGCGATGCTGTAACAATTCCGCCGACCACGGTCGACGCAAGTAGGTGATTTTTACGGCTTCGCATACGTCTATTCACAACCCCAGTTGGTACGATACTGATCGCAACCCGCATATCGCAGGTATGTATCACCGATATACGTGATATATCGATTGTGTGACAGCCCTAGGCGCAAGCTAAAGCAATCACAACTAAAAAAGTCACACAATCGTTCGGAAGGCGGTTAAATTGCGCGCAGAACGTCGCAGTTTATCCCAATACTGAGCAATAGTTTCTTGCATCACGTCGGTTTTTGGATTGATTTATCCCGACATGTGCCAATCGGCCGCTTCTGGCCTTCGCGCTATGGCATCAGGCGTCGGCGCTCACTAAGTTCTGTTCATGAACCGTTCTTCGACGCCGAAGCCCGCCGCCGCCAAGCCGGCCAAGCCCGTTCACGTCCCAAATCCAGGGGTGCAGGAGGCCTCGGCCGCCTTCATCCGCGACACCGGCAAGATGCCGATGTTCGCCCCGGTCGTCGGGCCGCGCCTGACGCCGGAGCACCCGGTCGCCGCGCCCGCCGACTGGGTGCCGCACCGTCCCTCGCACGAGGGCAAGAAGAAGGGCGGCCGCTTCCGGCTGGAAACCAAATACACGCCCGCCGGCGACCAGCCCGCCGCCATCGCCGAACTGGTGGCTCAAGCCCAGGCCGGGGACCGCGACCAAGTGCTGCTGGGCGTCACCGGCTCGGGCAAGACCTTCACCATGGCCAAGGTGATCGAGGAAACCCAGCGCCCCGCCCTGATTCTGGCGCCGAACAAGACGCTGGCGGCCCAGCTCTATTCCGAGTTCAAGTCGTTTTTCCCCGATAACGCGGTAGAATACTTCGTCAGCTACTACGACTACTATCAGCCAGAGGCTTATGTCCCGCGTACGGATACGTACATTGAAAAGGACTCAAGCATCAATGAGCAGATTGACCGTATGCGGCACTCTGCGACGCGAGCTATACTAGAACGAGAAGACGTCATTGTTGTGGCGTCGGTGTCCTGCATCTACGGCATCGGGTCGGTTGAGACCTATACGGCGATGACGTTCACGCTGAAGGTGGGGGACCAGATCGACGAGGCGAAGCTGCGGGCGGATCTGATCGCGCTGCAGTACAAGCGCAACGATCTGAACTTCGACCGGGGGATGTTCAGGAAGCGCGGCGATGTGATCGAGATCTTCCCGGTCCACCTGGAAGACCGGGCCTGGCGGATCAGCCTGTTCGGGGACGAGCTGGAGGCGATCCAGGAGTTCGATCCGCTGACGGGCAAGAAGACGGCCGATCTGAACGAGATCACCGTCTATGCCGCCAGCCACTATGTAACCCCGCGACCGACGCTGAATCAGACCGCCGCCGGCATCAAGGCGGAGCTGAAGGAGACGCTGGACTGGATGGTCGAGAACGGCAAGCTGCTGGAGGCGCAACGCCTCGAACAGCGCACCCGGTTCGACCTGGAGATGATGGAGGCCACCGGCAGCTGCGCCGGCATCGAGAACTACTCCCGCTGGCTGACCGGCCGCGCCCCCGGCGAGCCGCCGCCGACCTTCTTCGAATACATCCCCGACAACGCCCTGCTGTTCGTGGACGAGAGCCACGTCACCATCGGCCAGATCAACGGCATGTTCCGGGGCGACTACCGCCGCAAGTCGACGCTGGCGGAATACGGCTTCCGCCTGCCCTCCTGCATCGACAACCGCCCGCTGAAGTTCGAGGAATGGGAGGCCATGCGCCCCCAGACGGTACACGTGTCAGCCACCCCCGGCCCGTGGGAGATGGAACAGGCGGGCGGCGTGTTCGTGGAGCAGGTCATCCGCCCCACCGGCCTGATCGACCCGCCGGTCGAGATCCGCCCCGTCTCGGGCAAGACCCGCAACCAGGTCGACGACGTCATCGACGAGGTCAAGACGACGACGGCCAAGGGCTATCGCAGCCTGGTCACCACCCTGACCAAGAAGATGGCCGAGGACCTGACCGAATATATGCATGAGCAGGGCATCCGCGTCCGCTACATGCACTCCGACGTCGACACGCTGGAGCGGATCGAGATCCTGCGCGACCTGCGGCTGGGGACGTTCGACTGTCTGATCGGCATCAACCTGCTGCGCGAGGGTCTGGACATCCCCGAGTGCGGCCTGGTCGCCATCCTGGATGCGGACAAGGAGGGCTTCCTGCGCTCGGAGACCTCATTGATCCAGACCATCGGCCGCGCCGCGCGCAATGTGGACGGCCGCGTCATCCTGTACGCCGACCGCATGACCGGCAGTATGGAGCGCGCCATCGCCGAGACCGACCGCCGCCGCGAACGCCAGGTCGCCTACAACACCGAACACGGCATCACGCCCGAAACGGTCAAGCGCGACATCAAGGAGATCATGGACAGCCCCTATGAGTCGCGCGAGATGGATCGCCTGACCAAGCCGGGTGTGGCCGAAGCCTCCAAACCCTTCGTCGGCTCCAACTTCCAGGCCGCCCTGCGCGACCTGGAAGGCCGCATGCGCGAGGCCGCCTCCAACCTGGAGTTCGAGGAAGCCGGCCGCCTGCGCGACGAGATCAAGCGCATGAAGCTGATGGACCTGGAGTTCGCCAACGAAGCCCTGACCGGCGCCGGCGAAGCCGTCGACAAGTCCGCGCCGAAACGCTGGCGCGCCGAGGCGGCGGCGGAGAAGGCGGAAGCGTTTCGGAAGGGGCGGCTGTAACGGCCGCAACTTCGCTTCTGCCACATGCGCAGCGACGGCGCTGCGCGACAGAATCGCAGCTCTAGCTTGCCTAGCAAGCCACAACCTATAATCATGCCCCCACATACCGGGCGGGGACCTGATGCTTTTAGAAAAACTGACACTACAGGGCTTTCGACGCTTTCACGAACCAACAGAAGTCAATCTGTCAGGCAAGATGGTGGCAATTGTCGGCTCCAATGAAGCGGGAAAAACCTCGCTCCTCAACGCATTGAGGCTACCTCTTTCTAATAGCGAAATTAGCTATTCGGATCGCACCTACCTAGGCACTTATCCAGCAAAACTAATCTACCACTACTTCCTAGAAGCATCCGATTTGGAGGCAGCTAAACTTAACCAGCCATCGTGGCTTCATGTCCACAAGTTACAAGCAGGAAACCGCACTTTTGGGGTCCACCCAAGACCTGATCGGGATTTTTCTAGCAGAGACATATGTGAAAAGTCGTTTGTGCGGTTTTTGGCTAGCGGAAAGGTGAGAATTGACATTATCAAGCAAGGCATTGACCTAGATTTTAACATTATTGAATCGGCTCTACCAGCGTTGCAGTTTAGGGGCGGACCTTATGATGATGACCATCTGCAATCCCTTGAAGCTGCAATAGAGCAACTCCAAAAGCTTGAGAATGCCGATCTTCCATTATACGCAACAAATTTGAGAGAACAGCTCAACGATCTCGTGAAATTTGAAAAAGGTCATGATCCGCATCAATATGCCATAAACATACTATCCAAGCGACTTCCTCCAATATTGTATTTTGGGGCAACCGATAGGGATATAGGGCTGCCATACTCGCTTGCTCTGTACAAAGGCGGAGACGTGAGCAATGCACCTTCCAAGCCACTTTCTCAGGTAATCAGCCTATCCAAGCTCGACATGGACGCGCTCGTCGAAGCCGACCAAAGCGGAAACGAAGCCGTAAAAACCGGCCTCCTGGCCGCTGCAAATGAGGAATTGAGGAAACTTTCAGAAGGCCTATGGAGCCAGTCTGACGCATGCCTATTTCTTACAGTCAGCAATGGCTCTCTCGATATTCTGGTGGAGCATAAAGACGGTTTTGAAGCTCGAGATAGATATAATAATCTGAGAGATAGGAGCGATGGATACCGTCAGTTTGTGGCATTGCAGATTTTCGCATTTCTCCAATCAACGGCCGGTGCAATTCTTCTGATCGATGAAATCGACCAGCATTTACATTACGACGCCCAGGCTGACCTAATTCAACTTCTTCAAAAAGAAAGCTCTATACAAAAAGTCATATACACAACCCACTCAGCAGGCGCACTACCAGAAGACTTGGGCACGGGAGTGAGACTAGTTTTGTGGAATGAAAATGAAAAGAAGTATAGCCGCGTCAATAATAAATTTTGGGTACGTGCTGAACACGAAGGTTTCAGGCCTTTGCTTTTTGGCATGGGCGCAGCCACTCTCGCTTTCTTCCCTACTCGGAAGGCACTCATCGCCGAAGGCGTGACCGAGATGCTGCTATTACCTAAACTACTTCGAGATGCATTGGGCCGCAATGCGCTAGGATTTCAGATAATCCATGGACTTGCTAATATAAGCCCCAAAGGTCTTCCCATGATTGACGAGGGATTCAATGGAGTTGCCTATATCGTCGATGGTGATGCTGGCGGGAAAGCAATCGCTGACAATCTCAAGGCAGCGGGCGTATCGAGTGAATATATATTTAATCTGAAAACAACAGGTTGCGTTACTGTCGAGGATATTATTGAGAAGAAAGTATGGAAAGAGGCCATTATCTCCCTTCTTCGAAAATTCAATCCTGGCCTCATCGACCAATTGTCTGCGGCTCACTTCCCTGAAAAAGGACGCGTGGCAGCCTTACCGGCATTAGTCGCCAGTCGTAAGGTTGAGATCGCATATGAAATTCTGGATCTCTTGGCGCGGGATCCAGGAGCACAGATTCTGTCGGCCGCAAAGAAAGATCGTTTGAAAAAAGTGGGGGAGGAAATTCTAGCCTCTTTATCAGTCGATAAGTAAAGCCGAATCTCTGAAAGTGGCATCAGTTCTGGATATCTTACTCACAGATATCTAGACCTGTGCTGCTTCATGATGAATTGAGCTGAAAGTGCTGTTTTCAGCCTGCGTGATTTTTGGCCAGGCGCTAGGCAATCCCGACTAGATAGGGAGAATTTTCGTCCTCTAAAGACTGAGTGTTGATTCTATAGATTTGCGCCAATACGTATTTGGCGCTCGCGGCAGAGAAGTACCTTCTCCCAAAGAGTCGGAGTGATCCGCTCTCACAACTCATCCAGCGTCTTGTCCCATTCCTCCATCGTCACGGTTCCCCGCGAGGTGCCCAGGTAGAGGTCGATGCCCTGGGAGATGCGGCGGTCCTGTTCGCGTTCGATGACGGGGTCGAGGCCAACTTCGCGGAGTTGGTCCTCGAGCGCGGCGATGCGGCGGTCCAGCTGGACGCGGCGGGCCAGTTGGGCCTCGCTCCATTCATCGTTGGCGCGGGTCAGCTTCTGCTTCGCCTGCCAGTATTGGCCGCGCAGTTCCCAGTCGCTCTTGTCGCTGGTGTTCATGGCGAAGCGGCGCTCGGCCTCGGCCTCATTGGTCAGGATGTCGAAGACCAGTTGCAGGGGCGCGTTTTTCACCGTCAGCCGGGCGGCGCGGCCGGGGCCGTCGCGGTCGGCCAGTTTGAGATAGGTCTCGGCCAAGGCCGCCAGGGCGCGGGCCTGGGCGAAGTCCTGGGCGTGCAGGGCGCGGCCCGAGGCCTGGGCGGCGGCGCGGGCCAGGGCTGCGGGATCGTTGGGATCGTCCGGAGAAAGATCGGCCGCGTCTTGAGACGACAGGGGCTGGGGCGCGGGGGTCGCGGCCTCGCTGCGCGCATGGCGGGACCAGCCCTCCTTCGTCGCGCGGGCGCGGATGGAGGCCTCGGTCACGTCGTGGCGGGCGGCGACGGTCTTGGCGTCGAGGCCGGACAGATAGTCCTTTCGGACCTGGGTCCAGACCTCGGGCGGCTTGATCTTGTAGCGGCGTTTTTCCATGCGGACATTATGAGGCCGGCGCTACCCCAGGCCGGGAGAAGGCCGATTCTCGAGGCTAGAGATTTGATTTTCCACATCGCGACATGTCAGGGGTCACGCGCCAGCTGTGCATGAGGCGCGGGTGCGACCGATGATGACGCAGGGGCGTGCGACACCCCCGCCCCATGAGCCAGGGCATACATCGCAAGATCCGGCCGGACGCCGTCTGGGCCGAAATCAGGAAGGCGTGGGAGGACGGCGAGACCGCGCGGTCGGTCGCCGCACGCTATGACGTCGGGGTGCACGCCCTGTGGAAGCGGCGCGAGGCGGAAGGCTGGAAACGGCCCGAGCCGACGCTGGCGCCGATCGAGCCGGCCGAAGGCTGGGACCGGCATATCCAGGCGCGGCGCGACGCCTTCAACGCCCAGCTGGAGGACGCGCGGGCGCTGGCGGAATGTCTGGCGGCGGCGATGACGGACGAGCGGCTGAGCCGGGCGCCGCACTGGCATATTCCGTGGCTGTATCACTGGCGCGCGATGCATCTGGGGCCAGAGGCGACGGCGCGGGATCGGGCGCGGGCGATCGAGACGGGCCAGCCGTGGGCCGAGCGGTTCTGGGACGCGGACGGGGCGCTGAAGCCGCTGGCGTGGCTGGATCTGGAGATGGCGCGGCTGCATCCCGAGGACTGGCGCGCGGCCATCGGCCTGCCCGACGGCCTGCCCGAGGCGGCGACGCGATACGCGCCCTGAGGGGCGCCGCAGTTGACTTATCGGCGATAAGCGCCCATTTGCGCGGCGTCGCACAATCGCGATCTCCGGCGTCTCCAGCGCGTGTGGGTCCCCTTCGGACCTGTCTGTAGAAGCCGCCGGCCCCTCATATCCATTCGCTGCCCGGACACGCGGGGCGGCGCCCGATCCACCCCGCAGGCCTCCTCCCCGAGGCCCCGTCGGGACTGGCGGTGCGCGGCCCGACGGCGTCATGCCATGGCTGATAGCGCCCTGCCGCTACGCGAAAGACAGACTGCTGTGAGCACCACATTCGAATCCATGGGCCTGAACAAGGCCCTGCTGCAGGCCCTGGCCTCGACCGGCTACACCAAGCCGACCCCGATCCAGGAAAAGGCCATCCCCGACGTCATGGCCGGCAAGGACCTGCTGGGCATCGCCCAGACCGGCACCGGCAAGACCGCCGCCTTCGCCCTGCCGATCCTGCATCGCCTGGCCGAAAACCGCATCGCCCCCAAGCCCCGCACCACGCGCGTGCTGGTCCTGAGCCCCACGCGTGAGCTGGCGACCCAGATCGGCGACAGCTTCAAGGCCTACGGCGCCCACCTGGGCTTCCGGGTCGCGGTGATCTTCGGCGGCGTGAAATACGGCGGTCAGGAGCGGGCCCTGCAACAGGGTCTGGACATCCTGGTCGCCGCGCCCGGCCGCCTGCTGGACCACATCCAGCAGAAGAACCTGGACCTGTCCTCGACCGAGATCTTCGTGCTGGACGAGGCCGACCAGATGCTGGACCTGGGCTTCATCAAGCCGATCCGCCAGATCGTCTCCAAGATCCCGGCCAAGCGTCAGAACCTGTTCTTCTCGGCGACCATGCCGTCCGAGATCGGCAAGCTGGCGGGCGAACTGCTGAAGGACCCGGTCAAGGTCCAGGTCACGCCGCAGTCGACCACGGTGCAGCGCATCAGCCAGTCGGTCGTCTATATCGAACAGGGCAGGAAGCGCGCCCTGCTGACCGAGATGTTCAGCGATCCCGAATACACGCGCTGCCTGGTCTTCACCAAGACCAAGCACGGCGCCGACAAGGTCGCGGCCTATCTGGAAGCCGGCGGCGTCGAGGCCGGGGCCATCCACGGCAACAAGAGCCAGCCCCAGCGTGAACGCACCCTGGAGGCCTTCAAGAAGGGCAAGCTGCGCGTGCTGGTCGCCACCGACATCGCCGCGCGCGGCATCGACGTGGACGGCGTCTCGCACGTCGTGAACTTCGAACTGCCGCACGTGCCGGAATCCTATGTCCACCGCATCGGCCGCACCGCGCGGGCGGGCAAGGACGGCACCGCCGTCAGCTTCGTCGCCGGCGACGAGATGAAGCTGCTGCGCGACATCGAGAAGGTCACGCGCCAGAAGATCCCCGCCATCGACCGCCGTAACGACAAGGCCCTGGGCCAGCTGGACGCCACCATCATGGCCACCGGCGTCGGCAAGAAGGCGACGATGCCGGAACGCGAGGGCGGCGAGCGCAACGAGGGCGGCCAGGGACGGGGCGGTCGCGGCCGTCGCGCGCCGCATCGCGAGGGCGTGCGTCCGGAAGGCGGCGGCCAGCCGCACCGCCAGCGTCGCAACCGCCCGGGCGAAACCCCGGCGGCCCCGCGCCCCGAGCGCGCCTACAACCCCTTGGCCGGCGAGCGCGTCCCCTCGATCAACGACAACGTCAAACCGGCCGAAGGCGAAATGAAGCGCCGCCCCCGTCGCCGCCCGTCGAACGGCGGCAAGGGCTACGGCGGCGCCGCCAAGGGCTGAGTCTGAGGATCGGGGAGCGTTTGCTCCCCGACACCTTCATATTGAGACAATAAAAAACGGCGGCTCCTGCCAAGGAGCCGCCGTTCTCATGTCAGCCTGGGCTGAGCGGAACTTAGAAGTTCCAGGTCGCGCCCAGCGAGAAGCCGACGCCCGAGCCTTGCGCTTCGCCGCGCAGGTTCGAGACGACAAGCCCGTTGCCATAGACATCGCGCGTGTCGTTGATCGTCGCGGTGTCGATGTCGATGTACGTCACGGCGCCGTCGAAGGTCATCGAACCGATCGTCTTGGACAGGCCGGCGGCGTAGAGCCAGCGGTCGCCGTCCGGAATACGGGCGGTGCGGTGATCGTCCGGCGTCGGGGTCGGGTCGTAACCCAGGCCGGCGCGGAAGGTCATCGACGGATCGATCTTGTAGTCGAAGCCGATGGCGCCGGTGGTGACGTCGTCATAGTCCTGAACGATGGTCGAGCCGCCGCCGGTGTAGGCGACGCGGATGGCGTCGAACTCGCTCCAGCCGATCTGGTTGACCTGGGCGTTCAGGGTGAGGCGATCGTTGACGGCGTAGCGGGCCGAGACGGTGGCGTACCAAGGCGTGGTGAAGGAGGCGCCGCCATCGGTCGAGACGTTGGCGCCGGCCAGGACGCCGGTCAGGCCCGAGATGTTTACCGAACCTTCCAGCTCGTGTTCGATCTTGGAGCGGTAAGACAGACCCAGGTCCAGCTTGCCGAAGTGCATCTGGGCACCGGCGTTCCATCCGTAATCCCAGCCGTCGCCTTCCAGTTGGTTGCGGCCATCGGTCGACGGCGAGACGACATAGGCGGGCGACAGGACGGCCGGGATCGGCACGTTCGGCAGGGCCGACGACAGGGTCGCCTTGGCGTATTGGGCGTCGAAACCGGCGCCGATGTCCAGCCAGTCGGTGACCGTCATGGCGGCGACCAGGCTGACGTTGGCCGAGCGCAGTTCCGACGTCAGAGCGTCGTAACGCGCGAAGTCGGTCGGCTCATATTTGGTGGTGAAGTTGTAGGGCGCCTGGACGGCCAGGCCGACGTTGAAGCGGTCGCCGATCGGCATGGAGACGGCGAAGTTCGGCACGATGCCGCTTTCGACCACGTCATGGACGTGCGGGTCGCCGTTGACGGGAGCCGAGCGGCTGACCACGCCGACGCCCGGAACCGGAACGTTGTAGGTCAGGCTCGAACCGGTGTTGTCGACGTCAGAGTCCAGGATCAGGCCGTGGGCGCCGAGGTAGACTTCGCGCTGGGTTCCAGCGATGGCGGCGGGGTTCCACCAAAGCGACTGGACGCCCTTGTCGGCGCCGACGCCGGCGTTGGCGCGACCTTGGCCGCGGGTCGATTGTTCTTGGACATAGAAGGAGCCGGCCATGGCCGGGGCGGCGACGCCGGCCAGCAGGGCGGTCGTCAGGGCGATCCCGCCCACGCGGGCGAAGTTCCTGGAGGTCATTTCATACACCTAAGTAAGCGCCGGCCGCATTACGCGCGGTCGATCAGGGGAGGAGCCCTCTCAGCGTTCGCGGCGCGAAAGCGTTGCGGGGAAGGCCCCCATCGGACCGGAAACAGGCGAAACCGTGGCGCCTGAGCCGCACACGATCACGGCTTTGCGAGGTTACGCAGCGGCAACATCGATGCCCAGATTACGCAGTTCTGCGATCAAATCATGCGCCGCCGCATCGACCTGATCGGCGTTGCGGCCACGAATGAGCAACTGTGTTCCGATCCCGCCGACGCTGCCATGGCCGAAGGGGTAGCTGCCGAAGGACAGGTCGCGGCGCTGGTTGGCTGCTGCGCGTAACACATCCGCCACAGCCCCCTCGCCCACGCCGGTGACCTTCAGGGTCTGGGCATGAACGATCGCGCCGGTGCGCAGGCGCGGCGCCACATCCTCCAACATCGCCTGCATGATCTTGGGCACGCCGGCCATGACGAAGACATTGCCGATCTGGAAGCCGGGCGCATCGGTGACCGGATTGGCGATCAGAACGCCGCCTTCGGGGATGCGCGCCATGCGACGGCGCGCGGCGTTGAAGTCGTCGCCGTAGCGGCGCGACAGGATCGCCAGCGCGTCGGGATGTTCAGGCAGGGCCACGCCGAAGGCGGCCGCCACGGCGTCGGCGGTGATGTCGTCATGGGTCGGACCGATGCCGCCGGTGGTGAAGACATAGTCCCAGCGTGAGCGGAGGGCGTCCAACGCCTCGACGATCCGGCCGTGATCGTCGCTGACGACCCGCGCCTCCATCAGATCGATCCCCAACGCCGCCAGAAACCGGGCGATGGTGTTGGTGTTGGTGTCCTGGGTCCGGCCCGACAGGATTTCGTCGCCAATGACCAGCACGGCGGCAGTCGGGCCGGAACGGTCGGTGTCAGCGTCGGTCATGCGGGAATCCGGGGGCAGGCTTGAGGTTTCATGCTATAACGCCCATCTGCGGCGAACGGATTGCGCCGTATCCCGCCTTTTGCAGACCGATCGCCCCATGTACGAAACGCCCGAACTCGAAACCGACGTCCTGGTCCGCTCCAGCGCCATCCGCATCCATGAGGCGGAAGACTTCGAGGGCATGCGCAAGGCCGGCCGTCTGGTCGCCGAGGCGCTGGACATGATCGCGGCGCATGTGAAGCCGGGCGTCCTGACCAGCACGATCGACGATCTCGTGCGCGAGTTCACCTTGGACAACGGCGGCCTGCCCGCCTGCCTGGGCTACAAGGGTTACGAGAAGACCGTCTGCACCTCGATCAACCACGTCGTTTGCCACGGCATTCCCGGCGACCGGGTGCTGAAGGACGGCGATATCGTCAACATCGACCACACCGTGATCGTGGACGGATGGCACGGCGATTCCAGCCGCATGTATGCGGTGGGCGAGATCAATGCGCGGGCCAAGAAGCTGATCGATGTGACCTATCAGTCGCTGGACCTGGGCCTGGAGCAGGTCAAGCCGGGCAATACGTTCGGCGACATCGGCTATGCGATCCAGAAGTTCGTCGAGGCCCAGCGCATGAGCGTAGTGCGCGACTTCTGCGGCCACGGCATCGGCCGCGTCTTCCACGACAGCCCCAACGTCCTGCACTACGGCCGTCGCGGCGAGGGCGCGGTGCTGAAACCCGGCATGTTCTTCACCGTCGAGCCGATGGTGAACCTTGGCAAGCCGCACGTGAAGGTGCTGTCCGACGGCTGGACCGCCGTGACCCGCGATAAGTCCCTGTCGGCCCAGTGCGAGCACACCATCGGGGTGACGGAAGACGGACTGGAAATCTTCACGGCGTCGCCGGCGGGGTTGTTCCGACCGAACTGACGGACGGCGGCGGCGTGCCCTAGAGACAGGGACTTTCTCGATCGAGAGCGCGACGCTAGGTTGCTGAAACGCAACCTGATGGATTCGCCGATGAGGAATGCCTGCGCCATGATTGGCCTAGCGGTGCTGCTGCTGGGCTGCGCCGCTGATCGTGCGCCTTCCAAACCAAGCGTCATCGGGATAGTTGCGGATAGTGACGCCGAAGTTGAGCGGTGCATCCCTCTAGAAACCAAGGTCACGTTCAGCTGCTGGTCTCCAGGGACGTCCGCTCCGATGACGCACTGCGTCGCCTACTCGGAAGACAAGCCTCGTTGCGGATTGAAACAAGAAGCCGGCGCGTATCTAAGTCGAGGTGCGCCAGGCATTATGCGAGATAACGACACCAGTGGAGGATGGCTTCTGGTGTCTATTTTCGCCGACACCGAAGGCCGGATCGGCATGGCGGCTACCAAAACTGACGGCACTCGGTTTCTGTACCACCATGACCAATCTCCGCCGCCGAATGGAGCTGTCGCCTCCCCAAACTGGCCTCGTTGGCCACCAGGGTTGGAGTTTGGTCCGGAGCAGTTGCGCCGATGACGTATGCTGTAAGCGGTGCGCCAGCACAGAAACCTCGGCATAGCGGTCATCGCGACCGGCTGCGTGAGCGGGCGGCGAAGGGGGGTCTGGGCGCCCTGCCCGACTATGAGCTTCTGGAGCTGCTGTTGTTTCGCAGCGTGCCCTACAAGGACACCAAGCCGCTGGCCAAGGATCTGCTGGCGCGCTTCGGGGGGCTCGAGAGAATCGGGGCGGCCAGTCATGAGGCGATCGAGGATCAGGTGGCGCGGTCAATGGGATACGCCGTCGGCAAGGCGACGCGGGCGGTGGCGCTGGACCTTCAGCTTATCTTCGACGTGACGCGGCGGATCGCGAAGGAGCCGACGGCGAAACGGCCGGTGATCTCGTCGTGGACGGCGCTCCTGGCCTATGTCCGCGTCGCCCTGCAGCACGAGCCGCGCGAGCAGTTCCGGGTGTTGTATCTGGACAAGAAGAACCAGCTGATCCTGGACGAGGTGCAGAACCGCGGCACGGTCGATCATGCGCCGGTCTATCCGCGCGAGGTCGTGCGGCGCGCGCTGGAGCTGTCGGCCAGCGCCCTGATCCTGGTGCACAATCATCCGTCGGGCGATCCCACCCCCAGCCGCGCCGACATCGAGATCACGAAACAGGTTGTGAAGGCCGGCCGCGCCCTTAACGTCGAGGTTCACGACCATCTGGTCGTCGGCCGCGACGGGGTGGCCAGCTTCAAGCAACTGGGCCTGATGTGACCGACAGGATTCTGACGACCGAGCGGCTGGTCCTTAAGCCCGTCTCGACCGACGATTTCGACGACCTGCTGACGCTGTGGTCCAACGAGGACTTCACGCGCCACATCATGGGCCGCGCGCTGGGACGCGAGGAGGTCTGGTTCCGGCTGTTGCGCGACATCGGCCATTGGGCCGCGATGGGCCACGGCAACTGGACGATCCGGCTGCGCGAGGGCGACGTCTATCTGGGCAGCGTGGGGGTGTTCGACTATCGCCGCGAGCTGGAGCCGCCGTTCGAGGCGCCCGAGCTGGGCTGGGGTATTGGGCCGGCGTTCCAGGGCAAGGGCTATGCGGCCGAGGCCTTGACGGCGGCGCTGGGCTGGACCGACCGGACGCTGGAGGGACGAACCGTCTGCATAATCTCGCCAGAGAACCTGGCCTCGCTGAAGCTGGCGGCGCGGGTCGGTTATCGTCCCTATGCGCGCGCGACCTACAAGGATCACGCGGTGCAGTTGTTCGAACGGCAGCGCTACGGAGCGTAGGTCGGCATTAAGGATTATCGGGCAAACTGGCGTCCAACGAAGTGTGAGTGCCCGCCATGCCCATGTCCGTGGAAACGCTGCGCCAGCATCTGGTCGAAGCCTTCGCCGACGCCGAGATCGAGATCGAGGATCTGGCGGGCGACGGCGACCACTATCGCGCGCGGATCGTGTCGAGCGCCTTCGCCGGCCTGCCGCGCGTGCGCCAGCACCAGATGGTCTATGCCGCGCTGAAGGGTCAGATGGGCGGCGAACTGCACGCCCTGGCGCTTGAGACCTCCGCGCCGGTCAAGGAGGGCTGACGGCCATGCGCTATCGCCCTTTCGGCGTCTCCGGCGCCGCCATCTCCAACCTGACGCTCAGCTTCGGCGCCGACGTGCTGAAGCGCGGGCGCGAGGCCGGGCTGGACCTGCTGTATTCGGCGCTCGAAGCCGGGGTGAACAGCTATCGGCTGGAGACCGCCGACCCGGTGGCGGCCGAGGTGCTGGGCGAGGCCTTGTCGCACGTCGACCGCAAGCTGGTCTATGTCAGCCTGACCCTGGGCGCCGGCGACGGCCGCGACCAGCAGCGCGACTTCTCGGCACAAGGCATGACGGCGGCCATCGACCGGGTGCTGCACTTCTCGGGGCTGGGCTGGATCGACGTGGCAGTGCTGCACGAGCCGGGCGAGACCGAACTGGCGCAATCGTCTCTCAGCGCGCTGAAGGCCATGCGCGCCACCGGACGGATCAAGCTTTTGGGCATCGCCGGCGGCGGCGACGTGATGGACGCCTATGTGTCGACAGGGGCGTTCGACGCCCTGCTGACGCCGTTCGACATCAACGCCGACTGGAAGATCCGAAACCGCATCCGCTCGGCGCGCGAGCAGGACATGGCGGTCTTCGCCTATGACTTCTATGCCGACCGGCGCGCGCGGGCGCCCGATGCGCCGATCTTCAAAAAGGGTCTGTTCGGCTTCGGCAAGGACAAGCGTCCCGTCGATACGCCCAAGAAGGACGCCTTCGGCTTCTTGTACCGCACCCAAAACTGGACGGCCGAGGCGATCTGCCTGTCCTACGTGCTGACCGACCCGTCGGTATCCAGCGTGATCGTCAATCCGACCGACACCGATCGGTTGGCGACATTGGCCGCCGCGCCCGAGCGGGACATGCCGCCCGGCCTGGCCGCGCAGATCGAGATGGCGCGCGTCGTGGCCAATCAGGCGGCCTGACCGGCCCCAGCGGCTGCAGAACGTCGCGGACGCCTTGACCGCGCCCGTTCGGCTCCCTAGCTGACGGGCTTCACGAAAGGCCCGCATCCGTGACCGACACCGCCCAAGCCGCCGATCCCGTCCACGCCTTCATCGGCGAAACCGTCGCCCAGAACGACGTGGTTCTGTTCATGAAGGGCACGCCGGACCAGCCGCGCTGCGGCTTCTCGTCTCTGGCGGTGCAGATCCTGGATCATGTCGGCGCCGGCTTCGTGGGCGTGGACGTGCTGCAGGACGAAGCCCTGCGCGAAGGCATCAAGAGCTTCACCGACTGGCCCACCATTCCGCAGCTCTATGTGAAGGGCGAGTTCGTGGGCGGATCGGACATTATCCGCGAGATGTTCCAGGCCGGCGAACTTCAGGCCCTGATGGTCGAGAAGGGCGTGCCGCTCGGCGAGGCCTGATGGCCAGGAAGACCCTCACGCCGCGCGAGGACCGCGAGGTCTTCGTCGTGCCGCTGGACGTGCGGCCCGAGCACATCGACGCCAACGGCCACGTCAACAACGTCGTCTATGTCGGCTGGCTGCAGGACGCGGGCACGGCCCACTGGAATGCGCGCTTCGACGAGGCGACGCGGGCGAAATGGTCGTGGGTCGCGACCCGGCATGAGATCGACTATCTGCGCGGCATCGAGCCGGGCGCAGAGGGCGTGGTCGCCCGCACCTGGGTCGGCGATCCGCAGGGACCGCGCTTCACCCGCTATGTCCGCATCGAGGACGCCCAAGGCCGCGTCTGCGCCCAGGGCGTCACCGAATGGGTGCTGGTGGACGCTGCGACCCTGAGACCGCAGCGCATTCCGCCAGACATGCTGGTCGTGTTCGAGACGCCTACTTCAGCGCATTGAGGATGCGGGCGGGCGTGCCGGGCTCCAGGCCCAGGTCGGCATAGGTCCAGCGCAGCTCGACGCCGTCCGGGACCAGGGCCTTGCACAGGTCCTGTTTGGTGCGGCGAAGCGTGATCTCGGCCGGCGAGCCGTCCGACACCGACACTTCGAAATCCGACGCCTGGGTGCAGCCATTCGAATCGACGCGCGCGACCAGGGCGCCGTCGGCGAACCGGGCTTCGCGGATGGCCTCGGCCGGCGGGGCGTCGTCGCGGCGCAGGTTCACCGAGACGTTTTCGCCCGCATCGCTGTCATAGATGACGCAGGCCGACAGCAGCGGCGCGACCAGGGCCGCGATCGCCAGACCCTTGATCATCTGGCCCTTAATCAGGCTGCGCATCACTGACCCGAGGCCGGCGCGGTGATGACGCGCGTGGTCGGCTTTTCGGTCGAGACGATGATGCAGCCCGACAGCAGCGGGGCGGCGATGGCGATGGCGAGAGCGAGACGAAGCATTGGTGTGTTCCCCAGTTGAAGCTTGACCCTTTTGTGCCGCGTGGGCCGGGCGTGCACACGTGAATAATCGGAAAGCTGGGTGAACAATCGGAAAGGATCGGGGTTGAACGTGACCGCAACCGCCATAGCTACAGTCCCCCCTCTCCTGCCCCACGGATCGTCCTTCATGAGCCAGCTGTTCTCGCCCCGCGCCGTCGGCCCCCTGACGCTGAAGAACCGCGTCGCCATCGCGCCGATGTGCCAGTATTCGGCCATCGACGGCGTGCCTCAGCCTTGGCACGTGCAGCATCTGGGACGACTGGCGATCTCCGGCGCAGGACTGGTCATTGTCGAGGCGACGGGGGTGGAAGCTGCCGGACGGATCACGCCCGACGACACCGGCCTGTGGAACGACGCCCAGGAAGAGGCCTTCGCCCGGATCATCCGCGACATCCGCACCTACAGCGACACCCCGATCGGCATCCAACTGGCCCACGCCGGACGCAAGGCCTCGACCAGCGCGCCGTGGAAGGGCGGCGGCGCCCTGAAGGCTGAAGACGGCGCGTGGGAAACCTTCAGCGCCTCGGCCGAACCGTTCAAGGATGACTGGCACACGCCAACCGCCATGACCGCGGCCGACATGGATCGCGTCGTCGCCGTCTTCGAGGACGCGGCGCGGCGGGCGGACCGCGCCGGGTTCGATCTGGTCGAACTGCACGCCGCCCACGGCTATCTGCTGACCCAGTTCCTGTCGCCCCTGTCCAACAACCGCACCGACGATTTCGGCGGATCGTATGAGAACCGGGCGCGCTTCCCGCTGCGGGTCGCCCAGGCCTTGCGCGACGCCTGGCCCCGCACCAAGGCGCTGGGCGTGCGCTTCAACGGCTCGGACTGGGTCGAGGGCGGCATCGCCCTGGACGAGGTGACGGCCCTTGGTCAGGCGCTGCACGACATGGGCTATGACTATCTGCACCTGACGTCGGGCGGCAACGTCGCGCAGGCGAAGATTCCGGGCGGCGAGCCGGGCTATCAACTGCGGTTCGCCCAGGCCGTGAAGGCGGCGACGCCGCAGGCCAATGTCATGGCCGTGGGCATGATCTTCGATCCTGAGCAGGCCGAAGAGATCGTCCGTTCGGGTCAGGCGGACTTCATCGCCATCGCACGCGCGGCGCTGGACGACCCGCACTGGGCGCACCATGCGGCCGTCGCCCTGGGTGAGGATGAAGGCCTGCCGGTCCAGTATCGCGGCGCCGCCAAGGGCGTTTGGCCCGCCTATGATCGCGCCAACACTCCCGCCTGATCAGGCGGCCTTTTCCATCGAAGGATCGACGGCCCACAAGACCCGTGCGGCCGCCTGGATTTCCGCCTCGGCGGTCTTCTGGGGGCGGCCGAGCAGATAGCCCTGGACCTCGTCGCAGCCCTGGTCGCGCAGGAAGGCCAGCTGCTCCAGCGTCTCGACGCCCTCGGCCAGGACGGGGATATGCAGGCTCTCGCCCAGGGCCAGGACGGCGCGAATGATGGCGGCCGACTGAGGTCCGCCGTCGAGTTCGGACATGAAGGAGCGATCCAGCTTGATCTTGTCGAACGGGAAAGCGCGCAGGGTCGATAGCGACGAATAGCCGGTGCCGAAGTCGTCCATGGCGATGGAGACGCCCAGCAGCTTCAACTGACGCAGGACGTGGGTCGTGCGCTCCATGTCGGTGATCATGGCTGTCTCGGTGATCTCCAGCTCCAGCCGCGACGGCGACAGGCCGGTCTCCACCAACACCTGATGCACCAGGCGCGGCAGGTCGACGTGGCCCAGCTGGACCGGCGACAGGTTGACGGCGATCTTGTGCGGTTCGGTCCAGCTGGCGGCCTCGGCGCAGGCGGTGCGCAGCACCCATTCGCCGATCGGCAGGATCAGACCGTTCTCTTCGGCCAGAGGAATGAAGTCGGCCGGCGAAATGAAGGTCCCGTCCGGCTGGATCCAGCGCAGCAGCACCTCGTAACCCGTGATGTCGCCGGTATCGACGGCGGCCTGCAGCTGCCAGTTCAGGCTGAACTGGCCCTGATCCAGAGCCTCGCGCATCTGCTGGGCCATGCGACGGCGATTGCGCACCGCCTCGTCCATCTCCTCCTCGTAGAAGCAGACGTCGGTCCCCAGCGAGGCCTTGGCGCGGTACATGGCCAGGTCCGCGTCATTGATCAGGGCGGACGGGTCGTGGGCGTCGTCGGGCCAGATCGCGATGCCGGTGCTGAGGCCGCAGGCGACCTCGGCATGATCCAGCACGACCGGGGCGGTGACGGCATCGCGCAGGCGCGCGACCAGATCCAGGGCGTCGTCCTTTTGCCGGATCGGCACGACGGCGACGAACTCGTCCCCGCCCAGGCGGGCGATGAACTCGTCGTGGCGCAGGCAGGCGCGCATCCGTTCGGCGATCTGGATCAGAAGCTGGTCGCCGGCGGCATGGCCGTGAACGTCGTTGACCTCCTTGAACCGGTCCAGGTCCATGGCCAAGAGGGCCACCTTGTTCGGAACGGTCAGGTCGGCGGTCTGGCGCGTCAGCCATTCCAAGAAGGACGAACGGTTGGGCAGGCCGGTCAGGCCGTCGTTACGCGCCAGATGGGCGATGCGACGCTCCTGCGCCTGACGCATGCGCAGATCGCGCACGGCGTAGATCAGGATATGGTCGCGGCCGCAGTCGCGGCGCACGGCGATCTCGACGGGGATGTCCGCCCCGCCTTCGGCGACCAGTTTGGACTGGCTCAGGCCGTTGACCGCCAGATCGGCGACGCCGGCGATCCAGCGCGACAGCGGTTCGCCGATCAGGGCGTGGTGAGGGACGCCCGTCAGATCGGCGAAGGCGGCGTTGGCGGCCAGGATCACGCCGTCCTGTTCGACCACCATGCCATCGACGCTGCCCTCGATCAGGTGATCCAGGCGCGCCTTGGCTTGAAGCCGGGACTGGACGTCCAGGGCGTGGCTGGCGACGCCGGTGCCCAGCATCATCAATCCGACGGCGGAAACGGCGAAGGCCAGGACCAGATTGGTCGATCCGACAGCGCCCATATCGACCAGCGCGCCGACCGGCACGATCGTCATGGCGGCCATGCCGGTGAAGTGCAGGGCCACGATGCCCAGGACCATCAGCACGACCGGGACGACCTTGCCGGACTGCCGGGCGCGATTGAACGCCAGGGCGCCGAGGACGACCGCCCCCGCCACGGAGGCGGCGACATAGGGGGCCGACCAGTGGATGACGGCGTCGGTCGCAAAGGCCGCCATGCCGGTATAGTGCATGGCCACCACGGTCAGGCCGAACAGCACGCCGCCGATCTCGGCCGAGGCCGGCATCCGGCGCGAGGCCACCCAGAGCGCCAGCGCGCTGCCGGCGATGGCGACGCCCAGGGACAGGCCGGTCAGAACCGGGCCGTAGCTGATGGTGACGCCGGGCTCATAGGCGATCATCGCCACGAAGTGGGTGCACCAGATCGTCGCCCCGGTCGCTACCGCGCCCATGAAGGCCCAGGCCAGACGCGTGCCCTTTTCGGCGGCGCGCAGGCGGCGATACAAGCGGAAGGTGATGATCGAACCGATCAGGCACAGGCCGGCGGCCAACGCGACGAGCCAGAGATTATGGTCGTCGGTCAGGCAGGTGAAGAAGCGCATGAAGCTACAGACCTTGGGGGGACGGTCTGTCGTCGTAACGGACGTTGCTTAATCAGACGCGCTCGAACAGGCTTAACGAAACGCTACGGCCGTTTTCAGGAGCGGGGCATCTGATAGGGGTTGTTGACGCTGACGGGCGAGCCGGGCGTCAGGCCCAGCTCCTCGAACGACCACTTCAGCTCGACGCCCTGGACCAGGTCCTGCTTGCACTTGTCCTCGTCGATGCGGCGCAGAGTGATGACGGCGCTGCCGCCCTGCAGGCTGACGATCGGGATCAGGTCTTCCTTGGCCGTGCAGCCGTTCGAACTGACCCAGAAGACGGCCTGGTCCTTGGTGAAGGCGGCGGCATGGATCGGCTCCAGCGCGCCGGGCATTCCCGCGGTGGAGACGGTGGGTTCCCCACGGCTGGCGCAGGCGGCCAGGCCCGCCGATGCGGCGGCGATCAAAGCCAAGCGTTTCATGATGGAGTCGCGCAACTGACGACCTCCCCTGCCTCAAAGCCTGAACCGGCCGAGAATGCGCCTGTTCGCCCTTGGAGGGAACAGGATAAAAACGAAAGGCCCCGGACGAATCCGAGGCCCTCCAAACTCAAATCCAGAAGCGGCTCAAGTAGGCCGAAGGCCGATAGCCGCTCTGAAGAAAACTCCGCTTACGAAGCGTAGTATTCGACGACCAGGTTCGGTTCCATCTTCACGGCGTACGGCACGTCCGACAGTTCCGGCACGCGGACGTAGCGAACCGAGAACGAGCGGTCCGACAGTTCCAGGTAATCCGGCACGTCGCGTTCCGACGACTGCTGGGCTTCAAGCACCAGAGCCATGTTGCGCGACTTTTCCTTCACGGTGACGACGTCTTCCGGCTTCACGCGGTAGGAGGCGATGTCGACCTTCTTGCCGTTGACCAGGACGTGGCCGTGGCTGACGAACTGGCGGGCGGCCCAGACGGTCGGGACGAATTTGGCGCGGTAGACGACGGCGTCCAGGCGCGATTCCAGCAGACCGATCAGGTTTTCCGAGGTGTTGCCCTTGCGACGCGCGGCCTCGTCATAGGTCTTGGCGAACTGCTTCTCGGTGATGTTGCCGTAGTAGCCCTTCAGCTTCTGCTTGGCCTTCAGTTGCAGACCGAAGTCCGAAACCTTGGACTTGCGACGCTGGCCGTGCTGGCCGGGACCGTAAGAACGCTTGTTGACCGGCGACTTGGCGCGGCCCCACAGGTTCTCACCCATGGCCCGGTCGATCTTGTACTTGGCGCTGTGGCGCTTGGACATTCTATTCTCTTTTCGACGATACGGCCCGGCATCCCCTGGATTGGGAATGCGATCTCAACGGCGGTCCACGCATCTTCCGTCATTCATCCCGGCCCCGCCGAAGCGGACCCGTGGAAGGCGGCGCTTATGGCCAGCAAGGGCGGCGGAGTCAAGCACGGCGGGCCGTTAAGCACGATGGAATGGAACGATCCCGTCGCCCCACCCTTCCCTTGACGCAACCAAACCACGCATGAGGACAAGGAGGAGTGGAATGCAGCCCGAACCCAACAGCTTTCAGACCGGCCTGTCCGACAAGGCCATGCAGACGCTGAAGACGCAGCTGGTCGATCTGGTCGAGCCTTTGAGCGATCATCAACTGCTCGATCTCGCCGACGGCATCCATGAGATGCTGCGCCAGCGCCGCATGGTTCGCCAGCACCATGCCGAGCGCATGAACGCGCGCACCCGGCACGGCGTGGATCTTCGCATCTAGTCCTTCGCGGCCTAGTCCTTTGCAGACTGGGCTTCGGAGATGAACATGGCCCGGCCTTCGCGGGTCGCGACCTTGCCCAGGCCCGGGAACGGGAAGTGATAGGCGTAGATGTGGGCGCCGGAGTTGCGCAGCGCCGTCACCTCGTCCAGCCGCGCCTTCAGGCCTGCCGCCTGATCGTCGTCATAGCCGACCTTCCAGTCCGGATGCTCGACCGACAGTATCCAGTGATGCATCAGGTCGCCGGTGTAGAGCAGCTGGTTCTGGCCGTCGGCGATCAGATAGGCGACGTGGCCCGGCGTATGGCCGGCCGTATCCTGGGACTGGACGCCCGGCGCGACCTCGCCGCCCGGTTCGAAAGCCTGAACCTTGGGCGTGATGATTCGCACTAGATCGGCCAGTTCGGGATTGGCGCGGATGGACGCCCATTCCGCCTGCGACATCCGGATCGCCGCATTGGGGAAGGCCAGGCCGCCGTTGCGGATCAGGCCGCCGACATGGTCCGGGTGGCCGTGCGAGATCAGCACGTCGGTGATCGAGGCCGGATCGACGCCCGCCTTTTGCAAGCTGTCCATCAACTGGCCCTTGCCCTCGCCCAGGCCCGTGTCGAACAGCATCGTGCGTGCGCCGTTCCTGACCAGAAGCGGATGGATTTCCAGCATGATCGGATCGGCCGGCTGTCCGGCGGCAGTCAGGGGCGCGGCGACCGCCTGCGGCGTCAGGCCGACGCCGAAGGTCTGATTGTCGTTCTTGACCGGGTTCTCGCCGTCGAACAGGGCGATGGCGTCGAGCGCGCCGATCTTGAAGCGATAGACCGGCTTCTCGGCTGGCGCGGCGACGGTCTGGGTGGGATTGGGCGGCGCGGGATCGCCGGGCTTCTGCGCGTTTGCGTTGGGGTTACAGGCCGCCAACATCAGGGCCGCGAAAGCAGCCCCCGTCATCATCATCCGCATCGCTTTGATCTCCGTTTGCGATGACGCAATCGAAAACGCCCGCCGGAGGTTCCGGCGGGCGTCGTCATCTCTCGGTCTCTGGTCTGAGCCGGCCTTATTTGGCGGCGGCGTAGAGTTCGTTGACCTTGTTCCAGTTCACCACCGTCCAGAACGACTTCAGATAGTCAGCGCGGCGGTTCTGGTATTTCAGATAATAGGCGTGCTCCCAGACGTCGGCGCCCAGGATGACCTCGCCGCGCTCGTCCACGACGTCCATCAGCGGATTGTCCTGGTTCGGGGTCGAGGTGATCTTCAGCTTGCCGTTCTGCACGATCAGCCAGGCCCAGCCCGAACCGAACTGCGCGGCGCCGGCGGCGTTGAAGTCTTCCTTGAACTTGTCCATGCCGCCCAGATCGGCGTCGATGGCGGCCTTCAGCTCGGCCGAGGGCTCACCCGCCTGATCGGCCGGGGCCAGCAGTTCCCAGAACAGGCTGTGGTTCCAGTGACCGCCGCCGTTGTTGCGCACGGCCTTGGGCGCGGTGGAGATGCTGGTGAAGATTTCCTCCAGCGACTTGCCCTTCAGGTTTTCGTCGGCGTCGACGGCCTTGTTCAGGTTGTCGACATAGGTCTGGTGGTGCTTGTCGTGGTGGAAGGTCATCGTCTCCTTGTCGATGGCCGGCTCCAGCGCGTCATAGGCGTAGGGCAGCGGGGGCAGGGTGAAGGCCATGGGAGGTTCCTCTCGCGACAAGTTTCCGATGCGCCTCATCTAGGCGCCCGTTCATGAAACCCAAGCGACAGCGCCTGGAATTGTTCCGACTTATCGACCCGTAACGGTCAAGCTGGCAAGTTCGCCTTCAGGCAATCGCGAACGGCCCGCTTCACATCGCCCGGCGCATTGGGTTCATCCACGCCCTCGGCCGCGAAGACGGCGCGCACCGCGGCGTCCAGACCCTTGGGCAGGGCCTCGATCACCCGCTTCTGCCCCTTGGCGTGCAGGCAATAGCCCACCTCGCGGCACAGGGCGGAAAACATGGGTTCGTAGGGATCAGAAGCGCTCATGGTGCCCCCTCTATCACCGCCAGGCGATCAGAGACAGTCGGTCACGCGTTCAACTGCTTGGCGTGGAAGGCAATGTGGTCGGCGATGAAGCTGGCCATGAAGAAGTAGGAGTGATCATAGCCGGGCTGCATACGGATCGTGACCTTCTGGCCGGCGGCGTCGGCGGCGGTTTCGAGGAGTTCCGGCTTCAGCTGGTCGGTCAGGAAGCTGTCGGCGTCGCCTTGGTCGATCAGGATGTCGTCATAGACGCCGCGCGCCGCGCCGGCGGCGATCAGCTTTGCAGCGTCGTGGCGGTCCCACGTCGCACGGTCGTCGCCCAGATAGGCGGTGAAGGCCTTTTCGCCCCAGGCGCACCGGGTCGGCGAGCAGATCGGCGCGAAGGCGGAGACCGAACGGAACAGGTCGGGGTGGTTCAGCGCCAGCGTCAGGGCGCCATGGCCGCCCATCGAATGGCCGCTGATCGAGCGGACGCCCGTGGTCGCAAACTCGGCGTCGATCAGGGCGATCAGTTCCTCGGTGACATAGGTCTCCATGCGGAAATGCGGCGCCCAGGGCGCCTGTGTCGCATCCACATAGAAGCCCGCGCCCTGGCCCAGGTCATAGGCGGGATCGTCGGCGACGCCCTCTCCGCGCGGGCTGGTGTCGGGCGCCACGATGATGACGCCGTGTTCGGCGGCGGCCTGGTAGGCCCCCGCCTTGGTGGTGAAATTATCCTCGGTGCAGGTCAGGCCCGACAGCCAGATCAGCACCGGGAAAGGCCCCTCGCCCGCCGGCGTGAAGACCGACAGCGTCATCGGCGTGCCGGTCGCCGTGCTGTCGTGCTTCAGATAGCGCAGGGTTCCGCCGTGGACGGCGTGGGTCTTGGTGGTCTGCAAGGTCATGACTTCTGGCTAGTGCAACCGGCCGATGTCCGCAACGCGCGAAGCTCGTGATAGAGTCGGCGAGCGACCGACCATGAGGATCAAAAGATGATCACCGTCACCGCTTTCAAATGGGTTCCGCCCTTCGCCGCCGGACAAGTTCGGGATCACCGCGTGCGATGGATCCTGAACGAGGCGGGCTGGGCCTATGAAATCCGGTTGCTGGATGCAGTGGACCAGAAGTCGGCGGAATACCGTGCGCTTCAGCCGTTCGGTCAGGTGCCGACGCTGGAGGAGGACGGCCGCGCTCCGATGTTCGAGAGCGGCGCCATCGTCTGGGACATCGCCGAACGAGCGGGCGTGTTGATCCCGTCCGATCCGGTGATGCGAGCGCAGGTTCTGACCTGGTATTTCGCTGCCTTGAACAGCGTCGAAGGCGCGCTGATCAACGTCAGCGAGGCCGAGTTCTTCCTGCCCGACGAAGCGGCCAAGGCGGCGCGGCGGCCGCAGGTTCTGCCCTTCGCCGAAAAGCGATTATCCGAGCTCCAGCTCGCGCTGGGCGACCGTCTGTGGCTGGTCGGAGAAACCTTCACGGTCGCCGACCTGATGATGAGTTCAGTCCTGAAGATCGCCGCATCGCTGGACATGTTAAAGGCCTATCCCGCGCTGCAGGCCTATTTCGACCGCTGCCTGGATCGCCCGGCCTATCGAAAGGCCGTCGCGGACCAGTGTGCGACCATCGCCGCACATGGCCCCCGCGACATGCGATACCGTGAGGCCCAAGCCGCCGGCTGACGCCCTTCACCCCACCCGGTGCATGGCGCAGATCTTGTTGCCCGAGGGATCGCGCAGATAGGCCAGGATCATGGGGCCGAAGGGGCCCTTGCGTTCGCCGGGCGGGTCCTCGATGGCGCGACCGCCCGCGGCGACGCCGGCGTCATGGAAGGCCTGGACCATCTCGGCCGTCTTGGCGTGAAAACCGATGGTTCCGCCGTTGGCATGGCAGGCCGGCTCGCCGTCGATCGGCGCGCCGATCGCAAAGGCGCCCATGCGGGTGCGCCACCAGTAGCGGCCCTTGGGATCCGGCCCCTGGCCCGGCTCGACGCCAAGGGCGCCGAGCGCGGCGTCATAGAACCGGCGCGACGCCTCGATGTCGTTGGCGCCGACGGTGACGTGGGTGAACATGGTCAGATTTCCCTCTTTCAGTCCGTTTTCTTAAACAACGAACCCGACGACGCGCAAGGCGTCAGAACACCACGACCGAGCGGATGCTCTTGCCCTCGTGCATCAGGTCGAAGGCCTTGTTGATGTCGTCCAGGGCGAAGGTGTGGGTGATCATGGGGTCGATCTCGATCTTGCCGTCCATGTACCAGTCGACGATCTCGGGCGTGTCGGTGCGGCCGCGCGCGCCGCCGAAGGCCGAACCGCGCCAGACGCGGCCGGTCACCAGCTGGAACGGGCGGGTGGCGATCTCCTTGCCGGATTCGGCGACGCCGATGACGACGCTCTCGCCCCAGCCGCGGTGGCAGGCCTCAAGCGCCTGGCGCATGACGACGGTGTTGCCGGTGCAGTCAAAGGTGTAGTCCGCGCCGCCGTCGGTCAGCTGGACCAGATGGGCCACGACGTCGGAAACCTCCTTCGGATTGACGAAATGGGTCATGCCGAAGCGACGGCCCCATTCTTCCTTGTCGCCGTTGATATCCACGCCGACGATCATGTCGGCCCCGACCATCTTCAGCCCCTGGATGACGTTCAGGCCGATGCCGCCCAGGCCGAAGACGACGCAGTTGGCGCCGGGCTCGACCTTGGCCGTGTTGACCACGGCGCCGACGCCCGTCGTCACGCCGCAGCCGACGTAGCAGGCCTTGTCGAAGGGCGCGTCCTTGCGGATCTTGGCCACCGCGATCTCGGGCAGCACGGTGTAGTTCGAGAAGGTGGAGCAGCCCATATAGTGGGCGATGGCCTGACCCTTGTAGCTGAAGCGGCTGGTGCCGTCAGGCATGACGCCCTTGCCCTGAGTGCCGCGAATGGCGGTGCACAGGTTGGTCTTGCGCGACAGGCACGACTTACATTGGCGGCATTCCGGCGTGTACAGCGGGATGACGTGATCGCCGACCGCGACCGAGGTCACGCCCGGCCCCACCTCGACCACCACGCCCGCGCCCTCGTGGCCCAGGATCGAGGGGAAGACGCCCTCGGAGTCCAGCCCGTCCAGCGTATAGGCGTCGGTGTGGCAGATGCCGGTGGCCTTGATCTCGATCAGCACCTCGCCGGCGCGCGGCCCCTCCAGATCGACCTCGACGATCTCCAACGGACGTTTGGCCTCGAAGGCGACGGCGGCGCGGGTTTTCATGGCGGGGGCTCCTGAACGATTCCCTTCTCTTCTAGGGCAGGCGCAGGATGGTATGAAGCCGTCATGTCATACACAAACCTCGTCGTCCTGACCGGAGCCGGCATATCGGCCGAGAGCGGCGTGCCGACCTTTCGGGCGTCGGACGGGCTGTGGTGCGGGCATCGGGTGGAGGATGTGGCGACGCCGGAAGGGTATGCGGCCGATCCGGCGCTGGTGCAGGACTTCTACAATCAGCGGCGGCGGCAGTTGGCCGAGGTGCGGCCCAATGCAGCGCACCGGGCGCTGGCGGACCTGGCGGAGCGTTGGGAAGGCGACTTCCTGCTGGTGACGCAGAACGTCGATGATCTGCACGACCGGGCGCATGCAGAGACGACGCCGGCCGCCGGGTTCGAGCTGATCCATATGCACGGCGAACTGCTGAAAGGCCGCTGCACCCGGTCGGGCGTGGTGATGGGCTGGGCCGGGGACATGGCGGCGCATCAGGCCTCGCCGCATCACCCCGAGGGGGTCATGCGGCCGCACATCGTCTGGTTCGGGGAGATGCCGCTTCAGATGGAGCGGATCGAGCGGGCGCTGGAGGCCTGCGACCTGTTCGTGTCCATCGGCACGTCGGGCGCGGTCTATCCGGCGGCGGGCTTCGTGCAGGCGGCGCGGTATGCCGGAGCACGGACGGTCGAGATCAACCTGGAGCCGACGTCGGGGGCGCGCCTGTTCGACGAAGGCGTTTACGGGCCGGCGACGCAGGCCGTGCCGGCCTTCTTCGACACACTATAGAGACGAAAACGGCGGCCGCTGCGAAAGGCGGCCGCCGTTCCGGCGTTCGAGGTCGACGCGGCTTAGGCCAGGACGACGATGGTCACGCGGCGGTTCTGCGAACGGCCTTCCGGCGTGTCGTTCGAGGCCACCGGCTGTTCCTGACCATAGGAGATGGTGGCCATGCGGTTCAGGGCGACGCCCTGGCGGTTCAGGAAGCGACGCACGGCCTCGGCGCGTTGCTCGCCCAGCTGGTCGTTATGCTCGGGCGTGCCGGTCGAGTCGGTGTAGCCCTGGATTTCCAGATAGACGTTCTTGTTCTCGCCCTGCAGACGCTGGGCGAACTGGGCCAGGCGCTGTTCGGCCTCGGGCGACAGGGCCGCCGCGTCGGTGGGGAATTTCACGGAATCGTCCGACAGCACGACCTGGTAGAGGAACTTGCCCTCGGCCAGTTTGTGCGCGTCGTTGGCGCGTTGCAGCGCCTGGCCTGCGGTGCCTTCGACGGTGGTCACGCGGTTGTCGACGACTTCGACCTGATCACGCACGAAACGATGGCTGGCGCAGCCGCTGGCCGCAAAGCCGAGGGCGATGAGGGCGCCGCCGACGACCGCCGTCCTGAGTTTCGATCTGCTCAAGTTCTGTCTCCTTCTTGCCGGGAGCGCCACACCCAGTTCATGCGCAAGATGAAAATGGCGTATGAGACAAGGCGGAGTAATGACGCGCTTTGGGCGGCATCGTGTCAGCTTGACCATAAGCAGATCGAATATTCGCGTTATTCTTGCACGAGGATGGAACCATCGGCTCAATGAAGACGTTGCGCCGCCGACGGCTGATGCCGGAGGGCGGACACACTCATCTATCGCCGCCCTGCGCCGTCGCGCGGTTGTATTCACGACGACGCCACTTTCCTGACGCGACCGAATGTTTTCAACGGGGCATGGCGGTTTTTACAGGCGTTTTGTCCCGATGACCATGCGGCGGCGTGTTCAACTCCCATCACGGATAGGCGATTGAGCGCGGCGCGCACACGGCGCTGGGCGCTGGCGGCGACGCCGGTCCTGGCCGCGCATCTGGGGCTGGCGCTGCTGATGCGCGGCGGTGCGGAGCCGATCGTCGAGGCGCCGCAGTCGCCGCCGATGATGGTCGAACTGGTCGAGCCGCCCCCGCCGCCTCCCCCGCCCGCGCGCGTGATCGCGCCCGATCCATCGCCCAAGCCCGACGCGCCGGCCGCCGCCGCCCAGGCGGCCGCGCCGCCCAAACCTGCGCCCCAGCGGCGACCGCCGGCCGTGGCGGCGGCGCGACCGCGACTGGTGGTCAGCAAACGCCCGCCCGACGTCGAACCCCTGCCCGCCGCGCCCGCCCCGTCGGGTCCGCCCCTGCCCCTGCTGGGCGCGGCCCAGATCGCCGGCGCCATGACGGTCGGCGCAGGTTCGGGCGGCGGCGGCGGAACGGGCGTCGGCGGATCGGGCGGTTCGGGAGGGACCGGCGCGGGTTCAGGCTCGGGCGGAGGATCTTGCGACATGGTGCGCTGGGTTCAGGACGCGGTGCGCGACGACCAGGCGGTGCGCCGCGCCGTCATCGCCGCGTCCCAGGACATGGATGCGAACGGCCGCGCCATCCTGGTCTGGAACGGCGACTGGCTGCAAAGCCGCAACCAGGCGGGCAAGGGTCTGGCGGGCGTGCGCCAGGCCATCGCCCTGGAAGTCGCCTTCGCCCCGGCCGAGTGCAAAAGCCAGCGCATGACAGGCCTGGCGGTCCTGAAGCTGGAAGACCGCCCCGGCGGCGCGCAACTGGCCCTGGGCAAGGGCAGCTGGCGCTGGTCGGACCTGCTGGGCGCGGGCTGACGCGCCGACGACCATTCAGACAGTCGTCGGCAAAACACCGTCTAATTTGTCTAATTCGTCTGATTTCTTTCTCCCCGACTATGCGGTGCGTTTCGTGCGAACGAACCGAGACAGGATCGCACGGCTTGGAAGCGTGGGCAGGAAGAAGATGCCGGCGAGCGAGAGAAGATTGAAAACATTAGACTGACCTCAGGCGAATAGGATGGCTGGCCCCACCCCTTAGTGATCGTGCGGCGAGCAGAGCGAAACTGGGGGATCACGAAAGAAAGACGTGCGCGCGGTTGCGCTCCTCTCCTTGGACACGCACCTAGCCTGCCATGCCCGTCTCTCCCGACTATCGCCCCGAACCGCGCTTCTTCGATTTGGGCGCGGACTATGCCGATGCGGTTCAGGCCGCGGACTTTCCGAAGACGATCCTGCGGTTTCGCAACGACCGCGCGGCCGCCGAGGTCGGGCTGGAGGGGCTGAGCGAGGCGGAATGGATCGCGGCGTTCGGGCGGTTCGAGCCCCTGCCGGGGCAGCCCGGTTCGATCGCCATGCGCTATCACGGGCATCAATTCCGGCACTACAATCCGGATTTGGGCGATGGGCGGGGGTTCCTGGCGGCGCAGATGCGCGACGCCTCGGGTCGGCTGATGGATTTGGGAACGAAGGGCACCGGCCAGACGCCCTGGTCGCGCGGCGGGGATGGGCGGCTGACGCTGAAGGGCGGGGTGCGCGAGGTTCTGGCGGCGACGATGCTGGAGGCGCAAGGCGTCCCGACCAGCCGCGCCTTTTCGCTGATCGAGACCGGCGAGGCGCTGGAGCGCGGAGACGAGCCGTCGCCGACGCGGTCCGCCGTTCTGGTGCGGCTGTCGCATAGCCATGTGCGGTTCGGGACCTTCCAGCGCGCGGCCTATCTGGGGCGCAAGGACCAGATCGAGGCGCTGATCGAACATGTGCGCAGCCTGTATCATCCGGACGTCGCCGCCGGCGATGCGCCCGGCCTGCTGCAGGCGGTCGTCGAGGCCTCGGCGAAACTGACGGCGCGGTGGATCGCGGCGGGCTTCGTGCACGGGGTTCTGAACACCGACAATCTGAACGTCACCGGCGAGAGCTTCGACTACGGCCCCTGGCGGTTCCTGCCCGAATACGACCCGGCCTTCATCGCCGCCTATTTCGACCAGACGGGCCTGTACGCCTTCGCGCGTCAGCCCGAGGCCGTGTTCTGGAACCTGACGCAGCTTGCCGGGTGCCTGAAACTGGTCGCCGAGGTCGAGCCGTTGACCGATGCGCTGAACGGCTTCGGTCCCGCCTATATCCGCGAACTGCGCGCCGCCTTCCTGATGCGGCTGGGCGTCCACAGCCTGGGCGAGGCGGCGGATCAGCGGCTGGTCGATACGACGCTGGCCCTGTTGCGTGAGGGCGGCGCGGCCCTGCGTTGGGAGCCGCTGTTCTTCGACTGGTTCGGCGGCTTCGCCTCCTCGGCCCGCGCCCTGTCGGGACCGCGCGCGAAACGGTATCAGGGCGAGGCCTTCGACGCATTCCGCTTTGCGTTGATGGACCACGAACCGGACCGGATCGAACGGCTGGAGCATCCGATGTTCGCCGCGCGCGAACCGGAAGAGATGCTGATCGACGAGGTCGAGGCGATCTGGGCCGCCGTCGCCGACGCCGACGACTGGACGCCCTTCCAGGCCAAGCTGGATCGGCTGGAGGCGGCGCGTCTGGCCTGGGGCTTCACCGCCTGAAGCCGAACCTTACGAAAGCTTCATCTCGTTTATCGATAATCTTCTTGCCCGTTTATCGATAAATCCATATCGATAGTCACCAAGGCGGTCGCGGAGGGCGACCCGAACGGTAGGGCTTTCGAGATGAAGATGATCGGCAAATATTCCGTCGCCAGCGCCCTGCGCTGGCTGCTGGGCTTCGTCAATGTGTTCGTGATGATCGGCGCTGTCGCGACGATCCTGGTCTTCCTGTTCACCCTGATCGTACCCAGCTTCGGCGCAGGCCTGATCGACGGGCTGAAGGGCGCGAGCGCGGATCCGAGCAACACCCTGCAATGGACAGGTCGCCTGACCTTCCTCGGCGCGGCGATGGCCTGCGGTTTCACCTGGTGGATCATCAACCGGTTGCGACGCATCCTGCTGTCGGTCAATCAGGGCGACGCCTTCGAGTTCGCCAACGTCAAACGGCTGCAGGGCGTGGGTCTTGGCCTGATCGGCATTCAGCTGACGGCGCTGCTGCTGGTCTTCGTCGCCCCACAGAGCATCGGCCAGTCACCGTCCGACTACGACTTCGACCTTGGATCCTGGCTGGGCATTCTGGTGGTCTTCATCCTGGCCGAGGTGTTCCGGCAGGGGTCGGCCATGCGCGACGAACAGCTGACCACGGTCTGAGGAGCGCGCGCCATGATCATGATCCAACTGGACCGGCTGCTGCTCGAACGCCGGATGTCCCTGACCGAACTGTCCGACCGCGTCGGCGTCACCCTGGCCAATCTGTCGATCCTGAAGACCGGCAAGGCCCGCGCGGTGCGCTTCTCGACCCTGGACGCCCTGTGTCGCGAACTGGATTGCCAACCCGGCGACCTGATCGTCCAGACGCCGGGACCGCAGCCGGAAGACTGAAATCGCGCGTCGCAAATGCTTGTGGGGCATTGGGAATCGGCCCAATGCCCCCGGCCCGTAACAGAAAGTCATCAGCTGATGTCATCAGTTGATGTCATCGCATGATGACAACGCTCTGAAGCGCCGCTATATAGGCGTCAGCGAACGGCTTCTCGGGGAACGCCCCGGGCCGGATCGCAGCCGTTCATGACCTTCAGGCGTCCTCCCCGATGACCACCTCGACCTTCACCACCGCGCCGTCGCGCAACCGCGCCGCCTACGCCAACATCGCCCTTTGGACGCTGCAGGGCTGGATCGCGATGTTCTTCATCGCCGCCGGCTACGCCAAGCTGACCGAGCCGATGACCAACCTGATAAATCTGATGGGCTGGCCCGCCGTCGCGCCCGAGAACATGGTGCGCGGCCTTGGCGTGGTCGAGATCGTTCTGGCCATGGGCGTGCTGAGCCCGCTGATCTCGTGGCGAGTGGGTCGCCCCCTGCTGCTGACGGCGGCGGTCGGCCTGATCGTCATGGAAGCGACCATGATGACGATCCACGCGCTGAGCCAGGACTTCGGACTGGCGGCGGTCAACGCCGTCCTGCTGGCCATCACCGTCCCGGTGCTGCTGGGTCGCCGCAGGGCCTGATTGAAAGAGATCGAACGCCGGACCCCTCTCCCCCCCTGCAGTCCGGCGTTTGCGCCCGGAGCCTCCCCCCAGGCTCCGGGCTTTTTCATGCCTGATCGTCAGCAAGAGATAAAAGCTTACCCTTACGTGCGCGTAAGCCTCTTCCCTTTACGCGCACGTCAAGTTATGAAGGCGTATGGGCACCGCCGACGACCACCGCACCTATTCCATTCGCCAGCTGTGCCGCGAGTTCGGCGCCACGGCGCGCGCCCTTCGATTCTATGAAGACAAGGGCCTGCTGACGCCCGCGCGCAAGGGCCAGACCCGCGTCTATGACGCGCGCGACCGCGCCCGGCTGAAACTGATCCTGAGGGGCCGCCGCATCGGCTTCACCCTTCAGGAGATCCAGGACATGATGGACCTCTATGATCAGAAGGATCACAACGTCCACCAGATGGCCGTGGCCCTGGTGCGGCACCGCGCCCAGATCGCGGCGCTGAAACAGCAGCTGGAAGACATCGAAGGCGCCATCGAGACGGCCGAACAGGCCTGCGCCTGGATGGAATCCAAACTGTCCGAACACCGCCCCGACCTGCTGCCGGGCGCCGAAGACTACGAGAAGCTGCTGCGCGCGCGTCTCAACCACGACCACCACCACCCCTTCAAAGCAAGAGCGTAATCCATGGCCTACAAGGCGCCTGTCCGCGACTTCACCTTCATCCTGAATGAAGTGCTGGAGATCGACCGCTACACCAACCAGCCGGGCTTCCAGGACGTCTCTTCGGATCTGGTCAGCCAGATCCTGGAAGAAGGCGCCAAGTTCGCCGACGAGGTCATCGCCCCGATCAACAATCCGGGCGACAAGGAAGGCTGTCACTGGGCCGAGGGCGGCGTGGTGACGGGACCCAAGGGCTGGAAGGAGGCCTACAAGGCCATGTCGGAAGCCGGCTGGATGGCGCTGGCCGCCGACCCGGCTTACGGCGGTCAGGGCATGCCCAGCGTGGTGGCCTCGGCTTTCGGTCAGATGACGGCCGGCGCCTCGGCCGCCTTTTCGATGTATCCGGGCCTGACGGCCGGCGCCTATGCCGGCATCCACGCCAATGCGTCCGAAGAGCTGAAGCAGAAATACCTGCCCAAGATGGCGACCGGCGAATGGTCGGGCACGATGAACCTGACCGAGCCGCAGTGCGGCACGGACCTGGGCATGGTCCGCACCAAGGCCGTGCCGAACGGCGACGGCTCCTATTCGATCACCGGCCAGAAGATCTGGATCTCGGCGGGCGAGCACGATTTCGCCGACAACATCATCCACACGGTGCTGGCCCGCGTCGAAGGCGCGGTTCCGGGCATCAAGGGCCTGTCGCTGTTCGTCGTGCCCAAGTTCCTGGTCAATGAGGACGGTTCGCTGGGCGAGCGCAACAGCCTGGAATGCGCCGGCCTCGAGCACAAGATGGGCATCCACGGCAACGCCACCGCCGTCATGCAGTACGACGGCGCCAAGGGCTGGCTGATCGGCGAAGAAGGCCGCGGCATGAACAATATGTTCGTCGTGATGAACGAGGCCCGCCTCGGCACCGGCCTGCAAGGTCTGGCCATCGGCACCGCCGCCTATCAGGCCGCCGTCGAGTTCGCCAAGGACCGCCTGCAAGGCCGTTCGCTGACCGGACCGAAGAACCCGGACGGCCCCGCCGACAGCATCATGGTCCACCCCGACGTGCGCCGCATGCTGCTGGAGTCCAAGGCCTTCGTCGAAGGCGGCCAGGCCTTCATCCTGTGGACCGCGCTTCACGCCGACCTGGAGAAGTCCGAGGATGCGGCCGTGGCCCAGAAGGCCAAGGATTACATGGGCCTGCTAACACCAGTGCTGAAAGCCTATCTGACCGACAAGGGCTTCCACGTCGCCTCGCTGGGCATGCAGGTGCATGGCGGTTCGGGCTACACCGAACACTTCACCGCCTCGCAGTACCTGCGCGACGCCCGCATCACTATGATCTACGAGGGCACCAACGGCATCCAGGCGCTGGACCTGGTCGGCCGCAAACTGCCCGCCAACGGCGGTCGCGCCATCATGACCTGGTTCGGCGAGATCGACGCCTTTGTCGCCGAGACCAGCGGCAATGAAGCGATCAAGCCCTTCGTCGAAGGCCTGGCCGACGCCAAGGCCAAGCTGCAGGACGGCACCATGTGGCTGATGCAAAACGGCATGGCCAATCCGGACAACGCCGGCGCCGCATCGACCGACTATCTGAACGTCTTCGGCCTGACGGCTCTGGCCTATATGTGGGCGCAGATGGCCAAGGTGGCTCAAGCCCAGGTCGAGGCCGGTTCGACCGACCCCTACTACGCCGCCAAGCTTCAGACCGGCCGCTACTTCGTCGAGCGCATCCTGCCCGACGCCGAAGCCCATCTGAAGAAGATGAAGACCGGCGCCGACGTGCTGATGGCCATGCCGGCCGAGGCGTTCTGATCTCAGACTGACGACGAAACGGGTCGGCGATCTCGCCGGCCCGTTTTTCTTACCGACCAGACGGGCAAAAGCCCGCGAACCTCAGGGACGAAACCGATGAACGTGCTGGGCAGCCCCGATCCCGATTTCATGCGTGAAGAAGAGATCACCCTCTTCTCCGACAGCGTCGGCAAATGGATCGACGAACACGCGCCGCTCGAGAAGGTCCAGCAATGGATCGCCGACTCCTCGGTGCCGCGTCAGCTGTGGAACGACGCCGGCGAGGCGGGTCTGCTGGGCCTGTCGCTGCCGGAAGAGGACGGCGGCTTCGGCGGCGACTATCGGCACGAGGTCGTCTTGATGCGTCAGCTAGGCTGGAAGGGCGCGGACCACTTCGGCATTTCGCTGCACAATGCGATCGTCATGCCCTACATCTGGCATTACGGCACCGAGGAGCAGAAGCAGCGCTGGCTGCCGCGCCTGCAATCGGGCGAACTGGTCGGCGCCATCGCCATGACCGAGCCCGGCGCCGGCTCGGACCTGCAAGGCGTCAAGACCACGGCGGTCAAGTCGGGCAACGGCTATGTCGTCAACGGATCCAAGACCTTCATCACCAACGGCCAGCTGGCCAACTTCCTGATCGTGGTCGCCAAGACCGATCCGGCCGAGGGCGCCAAGGGCACCTCGCTGATCGTGGTCGAGACCGATGGCGCGGAAGGGTTCGAGCGTGGTCGCAATCTGCACAAGATCGGCATGGAGGCCAACGACACCTCCGAGCTGTTCTTCAACGACGTGAAGGTCCCCGGCGACAACATCATCGGCGGGACGGAAGGCCAGGGCTTCGTTCAGCTGATGCAGCAACTGCCCCAGGAGCGCCTGAACATCGCCGTCCAGGGCGTCGCCGCAGCCGAGCGCGGCCTTGAGGCGACGCTGGCCTACGTCAAGGAGCGCAAGGCGTTCGGCAAACGCGTCATCGACTTCCAGAATACCCAGTTCAAACTGGCCGAGGTCAAGACCAAGCTGACCGTCGCCAAGGTCTTCACCGACCACTGCATCGGCCTGCATCTGCAGGGTAAACTCGACGCCGCCACCGCCTCCATGGCCAAATACTGGGTCACAGACATCCAGGGCGAGACCATCGACGAGATGCTCCAGCTCCACGGCGGCTATGGCTATATGAACGAATATCCGATCGCCCAGCTTTACAAGGACGCCCGCGTCCAGCGCATCTACGGCGGCACGAACGAGATCATGAAACTGCTGATCGCGCGGACGCTCTGACAGCCCGCTTGCCCAAATGTACAGGATTCTGTACATTTGGGCCATGAATGCGATGTCCGTCACCGAACTCCGCAAGAACCTCGCCGCGGCCATCGACCGGGTGACGGCGGATCATGACTACACGATCATCACGCGCGAGGGCGGTAAGCCGGCGGCGGTGCTGATGTCGTTGGAGGACTTCGCCTCCTGGCAGGAGACGGAGTATCTACTGCGCAGCCCGGCGAACGCCGCGCGGCTGCGTGAGGCGATCGCCGAACTCGATGCGGGCGGCGGTCAGGTTCGCGAACTTATCGAAGAATGAAGCTGACCTTCCAGACCTACGGGTGGGAGGATTACCTTCACTGGCAAGACCATGATCGAAAGATGCTGCGAAAGCTCAATCGGCTGATCATGGAATGCCAGCGGACGCCTTTTTCCGGGACTGGAAAGCCAGAACCGTTGAAGGGCGATTTTGCGGGATGGTGGTCGCGACGCATCGACCAGGAACATCGGCTCGTCTATCGCGTGACGGACGATGCGCTTTTGATCGCCCAATGCCGCTATCACTACGACCGATGATCCGCCTTTACGTCACATCGCCGCTTGCCGCCGCCGCCCCCGTCGCGCCCACGCTGGACCAGTCCCGCTATTTGACCCAGGTCATGCGGCTGAAGGCCGGGGACGATCTGCTGGTGTTCAACGGGCGCGACGGGGAGTGGCGCTGTACGGTCGCGGAAGTGCTGAAGAAGGGCGTGATCCTGCGCGCCGAGGAACAGGTGCGACCCCAGACCTTCGGTCCCGACCTGGAACTGATCGTGGCGGTGGTGAAGAAGGCGCGCGTCGAGACCATTGTGGAGAAGGCCGCCGAGCTGGGCGCGCGCCGGGTGCGGCTGGTTCTGACAAAACGCACCAACGCCGACCGCATCCGCCTGGACCGGCTGGACGCCATCGCCGAGGAAGCCGCCGAACAGACCGGGCGGATGGACGTGCCCGCCGTCGATGATCCGATCAAGCTGGACGCCCTACTGGATGGCTGGGAGACCGGACGCCGGCTGATGTTCTGCGACGAGACCGGCGGCGCGCCGGCGATATCGGCGCTGGCGGCGGCAGGCGCGGGTGCCCAAGAGCAAAAATGGTCCATCCTGATCGGTCCGGAGGGCGGGTTCTCGCCGGAAGAGGGCGAGCGGCTGCGGTCCCTGCCCTTCACCACCGCCGTGTCGCTGGGCCCGCGCATCCTGCGCGCCGACACCGCCGCCATCGCCGCCATGACCCTGTGGCAGGCGGCCGTCGGTGATTGGGAACGATAAGTCCGCCCCTCAGGCACGAGCCGACGCGCGACGAGCGTCAGGGAAAGACGAAAGCCCTCTTGAGCCTTGCCGCAATCTTGCCCATCTAGCCGCGACACACGGTCGCTTACGATGCGCCCGCAGGGGACTGACGCATGACCGACAACGCGCCGCTGACCCGGACCGACCTCATTGAGGCCATGTCCAAGGGGATCAAGCCCAAGGACCAGTGGCGCATCGGCGCCGAGCACGAGAAGTTCGGCTTCGACAAGACTACCCTGGCCCGCCCCGCCTATGACGGCCCGAACGGCATCAAGGCCATGCTGGAGGGGCTGCAACGCTTCGGCTGGTCGCCCGTCGAGGAAAACGGCTTTCTGATCGGACTGGAGCGCAGGAACAGCGAAGGCTTCGTCGCCTCCGTCAGCCTGGAGCCGGGCGGTCAGTTCGAACTGTCGGGCGCGCCGCTTCTGACCATCCACGACATCTGCAACGAGACAGGCCAGCACCTGATGGAGGTCAAGCAGGTCGCCGACCAGATCGGCGTCGGCTTCCTGGGCGCCGGCTTCGACCCGCTGTGGACGCGCGAACAGGTGCCGGTCATGCCCAAGGGCCGCTACGACATCATGCGCGCCTATATGCCCAAGGTCGGCACCCTGGGCCTGGACATGATGCTGCGCACCTGCACCATCCAGGCGAACCTAGACTTCGATTCCGAAGCCGACATGGTGATGAAGTTCCGCACCTCCTTGGCGCTGCAACCCATCGCCACCGCCCTGTTCGCCTGCTCACCCTTCACCGAGGGACGGCCTAACGGGTTCCTGTCGGCCCGCGCCAACGTCTGGACCGACACCGACGCCGACCGCACCGGCATGCTGGGCTTCGTGTTCGAGGAGGGGTTCGGCTTCGAGCGCTACGCCGACTATGCGCTAGACACGCCGATGTATTTCGCCAAGCGCGACGGCCATTATGTCGACGCCTCGGGCCAGTCGTTCCGCGATTTCCAGGCCGGCAAACTGCCCGCCCTGCCTGGCGAGTATCCGACCCTCAAGGACTGGAACGACCACCTGACCACCCTCTTCCCCGAGGTGCGGCTGAAGGCCTATCTGGAGATGCGCGGAGCCGACGGCGGGCCGTGGAGCCGAATCTGCGCCCTGCCCGCCCTGTGGGCCGGGGTTCTGTACGACGCGCCGTCGCTGGCCGCCGCCTGGGACTTGGTCAAGGATTGGGACATCGCCGACCACGAGCGCCTGCGCCGCGACGTGACGCGCCTGGGTCTGAAGGCCGAGGTGGCGGGCCGATCGGTGCGCGACATCGCCGTCGATCTGGTGAACATCGCCAAACAGGGGCTGAAGAACCGCGCCAAATTTTCGGGCGGCATGGTGGACGAGCGCGGCTATCTGTCGGAACTGGAAGACATCGCCGACAGCGGGATCACGCCGGCTGAGCGCCTGTTGGACCTGTATCACGGCGCCTGGCAGGGCGACGTGAAGCGCATCTACGCCGACTTCGCCTATTAGGGGACGGTGTAGTCCGAGCAGTCGGGCAGCGGGCTGTCCGGTTTGTATTCGCCGGCCTTGGCGTCGAAGGTGAACCGACGGATAAAGCTACATTCTGGATCGCGCGCGGCGATCAGGTCGGCAGGCTTCAGCGGCGGCTTCTCCAGCGAATCTTCGGATCGCGAGGCGCCGCGCGGATAGGCCGTCGCCGTCGTCTCATAGGTCAGGACCGGCATTGCATCCGCCGCGTCGCTCGCGGTCAGGGTTGCAGCGAAACTGTATTCGTCGTGACAGGCGCCGGCGCGCTGGGTCATGTCCTCCTCGCTGAAACAGGCGCGGATCATCAGCGAACCCTGGATCGGCACGGTCAGCACAGGCGCGGCGCCGGCCTCGCCGTCCGCATCCAGCCGATAGAGCCGCAACTCCGTCGCCTGCCCGCCGCCGCCGGAATAGATGCTGCGGCTCTCCATCTCGACCCCGGCCAGAAACCCGCCGTCCGCCAGCCGGATCAGGCCAGCCCAAGGCTTGTAATTTTCCACCTCGCCCGACGCCTCTCGCGGCGCGGCCGGCAAGGCGTCAGGCGCTCGGACGACCGGGGTGAAGACCGGCTCGCCGTCTCGCGTCTGCTGCGTCAGACCGACGCACTGAGCCCCGTCGTCCGTGCAGGCTCGATCCTCGGCCAGGGTCAGGGGTTCAATTCCGTCCCCTGATAGCGGGGATTGGAGCATGGCGATCGCGGCGAGAAGCAAGATCATGAGTTGTTACTAACCGACACGGCGCACGACGCCATGGGCTCTTTTCGATCCTTTGCAAAGGCGAGCTTAACCGATGCGCCGTAACATGGGTCTCAGTTCGAGAGAGTGCGCAATGACCTGTTCGCCCGTTGCGGCCCTGGCCTTCCCCACAGCCGATGTGGATCTGGACACCTTCTTCGATGTGTCGCTGGATCTGCTGGTGGTGCGCGAGCTGGATGGGCGCGTGGTCAAGGCCAGCGCCTCCTGGTTCACCATGCTGGGCTATCGCCCCGACGAGATCGAGGGTCAGGGCCTGCTGCGCCTGATCCACCCGGACGACCACGCCGCCACCCGCCGGAGCATCGTCGAGGTCGAAAACCGGCGGCCGGGCGATCCAGTCCTGGGTCAGGTCAACCGCTATCGCCACAAGGCTGGTCATTACGTCACCGTCGAATGGCGCGCCCATCGTCAGGGCGACCGCATCTATGGCATCGCCCGCGACGTGACCGAAAAGGTCGCGGCAGAGCTGGCCCTGCGCGAAGCGACCGCCGCCGCCGAGGCCGCCAATGCCGCGAAGTCCGAGTTCTTGGCCAATATGAGCCACGAGATCCGCACGCCCTTGAACGGCGTGATCGGGATCGTCGACGCCCTGTCGCGCACCGAGTTGACGCCCGAGCAGGCTGAGATGGTGGCCCTTATCGCAAGCTCCGGCGTAACGCTGGAACGGCTGGTGTCCGACATTCTGGATGTGTCCAAGATCGAGGCCGGGCATCTGGACCTGGAAAGCCGGCTCTTCGATCTGGACGAGGCCGTCGCCGCCCCGCTGGACGTCATGCGTTTGAAGGCCGAAGCCAAGGGACTGACTTTCGACATCCGCCGCGACGCCGATGCGCGCGGCATGTTCGTCGGCGACAGCACCCGCATCCGTCAGGTGCTCGACAATCTGCTGTCCAACGCCATCAAGTTCACCCATCAGGGCTCGGTCGGCGTCGCCATTGCGGTGGACGAGGACTCCGACGGCCTGACCCAGTTGACGCTGCGGGTTGAGGATACGGGCGTCGGCTTCTCTTCCGACCACGCGGCCCGTCTGTTCGATCGGTTCAGCCAGGCCGACAGTACCATCACGCGTCGGTTCGGCGGCACGGGACTGGGCCTGTCGATCTGTCGTTCGCTGGTCGAACTGATGGGCGGGCGGATTGCCGCCGCCTCCACGCCGGGCGTCGGCAGCTGGTTCACCGTCGAGATCCCGCTGACGCGCGCCGCCTCACCGACCGAACACGATGCGCAACGACGCGCGCGTGCGGCCGAGGCCGACCGCGCTCTGTCGCCGCTGCGCGTGCTGCTGGCCGAGGATCACCCTGTCAACCAGCGGGTCGTGCAGTTGATCCTGGCGGCGCACGCCATGCAGGTCGTCACCGTCGCGGATGGCGAACAGGCCCTGGCCGCCTTCCAGTCCGAGACCTTCGACCTGATCCTGATGGACATGCAGATGCCGGGCATGGACGGCCTGACCGCCACCCGCGTCATTCGTCAGGTCGAGGCCGCCCGTCCCGATCAGGACCGTACGCCGATCATCATGCTGAGCGCCAACGCCATGAGCGAGCACCGCGACCAGGCGCGCGACGCCGGCGCCGACCTGCACGTCCCCAAACCCATCACCGCCGCCAGCCTGCTGGCCGGCATCCAGGCGGCGACTGCGCCCTGATCCGATGTTGACAAAGTTTGCCATGCGCCCATTCTCCTTGAGAGGAGGCCGACCATGGCGACGATGAACATTTCCCTGCCCGATCCCATGAAGGCCTGGGTCGAGGAACAGGCGAAATCCGGGCGCTACGCCAACACGTCGGACGTGGTGCGCGACCTGATCCGCCGCGAGCAGGTCAAGGCCGAGAAGATCGCCAACATGCAGCGCCTGATCGATGAAGGCCGGGCCAGCGGGATCAGCGAGATGACCATGGCGGATATTCGCGCCGAGGCCCTGTTACGCATCGCCGCGCGACGCAAAGCAGGATGAGCGGCTATCGGTTGTCGAAGGAGGCGAGCGAGGATCTCGTCGCCATCTACATCCAGGGTCACGACCAGTTCGGTCCGGGACAGGCCGATCGCTATCAGGACGAACTGAACGCCTTGTTTCAGCGGTTGGCGGCTTCTCCCGGCATAGCTCGACTGCGTTTGGAATACGATCCGCCCGTGCGAGCGTTCGCCTTCAAGGCCCATGTGATAATCTATGATCAGGAACCGGACGGCGTCCTCATCTTGCGGGTTCGTCATGGACACGAGGATTGGAAAGGCGATCCTCACGGCAGCGACGAACGGAGCGAACCATGACCCATTCCATCCATGTTGGCATCGGCGGCTGGACGTTTGAGCCGTGGCGCGGGGTCTTTTACCCCGAAGGGTTGGTTCAGAAGCGCGAGTTGGAATATGCGGCGTCGAAACTAACCTCGATCGAGATCAACGGCACCTATTATTCGACCTTTAAGCCCGACAGCTGGCGCAAATGGCGCGACGAGACGCCGGACGGCTTCGTCTTTTCGGTCAAGGCCAGCCGCTATTGCACCAATCGCAAGGTGCTGTCCGAAGGCGCCGACAGCTTCGACAAGTTCCTGAGCCAGGGCCTGACCGAGCTGGGCGAAAAGCTGGGCCCGATCAATTGGCAGTTTATGGGGACCAAGAAGTTCGATGCCGAAGACTTCGAGGGGTTCCTGAAGCTGTTACCCAAGGAGAAGGACGGAGTGCGGCTGCGGCACGCGCTGGAGGTTCGCAACCCGACCTTCGCCACCGAACAATTCTATGAACTGGCCCGCAAATTCGGCGCGGCCATCGTCTATGCGGTAGATGATGAGGAGCCGACCTGGCCCCAGATCGACGAGGCGACCGCCGATTTCAGCTACGCGCGGCTTATGTCCAGCCGCGAGGACGAGCCGACCGGCATGACGGCGGCCGAGCTGGAGGCGGTGGCGGATCAGGCGAAAGCCTGGGCTAAGCGCGGCGAGGTCTTCGCCTATTTCATCTCGGGCGCGAAGGTGCGGAACCCTGCGGCGGCTCAGGCGCTGATCGCCAAGCTGAAATAGCGGTCCGTACGCTTGCGGACCCGCAGCCGTCCCCACATCTGAGGCCGGCTCAATGCAAAGCCTGAAGGACTATTCCCATGCCGATCGCCACACGCGCCTTCGCCGCGACCGCCGCCGACAAGCCGCTGACGCCCTACAGCTTCGAGCGTCGTGATCCGGGCCCGGACGATGTGCTGATCGATATCAAATACTGCGGCGTCTGCCACTCTGACCTTCACGCCGCGCGCGGCGAGACGGGCGGCACGGCCTTCCCCTTGGTGCCGGGTCACGAGATCGCGGGCGTGGTCAAGGCGGTCGGAACGAACGTCACCCGCTTCAAGGAAGGCGACCGCGTCGGCGTCGGCTGCATGGTCGACAGCTGCCGTGAATGCGCCTCCTGCCAGGAAGGCGTCGAACAATATTGCATCCCCGGCTTCACCGGCACCTACGGCGGCAAGGACAAGAAGGGCGGCACGTCGGAAGCCATCACCCAGGGCGGCTATTCCGACCACATCACCGTCGATCAGCATTTCGTCCTGTCCATCCCCGACAGCCTGGCGCTGGACGTCGCCGCCCCCCTGCTGTGCGCCGGCATCACCACCTATTCGCCGCTGAAGGAGTGGGGCGTGGGGCCTGGCTCCAAGGTCGCGGTCATCGGCCTGGGCGGTCTGGGCCATATGGCCGTCAAGCTGGCGGCGGCCATGGGGGCGGAAGTCACCGTGCTGTCCACCTCGGACCGCAAGAAGGCCGACGCCGAGCGGATGGGCGCCAAACACTTCCTGATCAACTCCGACAAGGATGCGATGAAGGCGGCGGCCGAGAAGTTCGACCTGATCATCAACACCGTCTCGGCCACGCACGAGATCGCCAGCCACGTCCAGCTTCTGGCCCGCGACGGCACCATGATCATGCTGGGCCTGACGACCGAGGGCCTGCCGGTCTTCGCCCTGCCGCTGCTGTGGCGTCGTCGCCGCATCGCCGGCTCGCTGATCGGCGGCATTCGCGAAACGCAGGAGATGCTGGACTTCTGCGCCGAGCACGGCATCGCCTGCGACATCGAGACCATCGCCCCGGACCAGATCAACGACGCCTATGAGCGGATGCTGAAATCCGACGTCCGCTATCGCTTCGTCATCGATATGGAAAAGCTGGCCGCCTGATCGCCGGGACGAAGATCAACGAAACGCGACGGAGGCATGAAACTTCCGTCGCGTCAGATTCTCGCCTTGCGCGCTAGCGCTCGCACGTTAATCCTGAACCGCGACAAGGCCTTCTGAAGGGTCTGCACAGGGACAGGAGACGATATGGCGCGCGTAGCTTTCGTGACGGGCGGGACCCGGGGCATCGGCAAGGCGATCGTTCAGCGCCTGCATGAGGACGGCTTCAAGGTCGCCGCCGGCTATTCCGGCAACGACGAGGCGGCCAAGGCCATTGCGGATTCGCTGGACGTCATGGTGGTCAAGGGCAACGTCGGCAGCTTCGACGACTGCGCCCGCGCGGTGAAGGAGGTCGAGGACCAACTCGGCCCCATCGACATCCTGGTCAACAACGCCGGCATCACCCGCGACGGCTTCTTCCACAAGATGAGCCACGACCAGTGGTCCGACGTCATCCGCGTCAACATGGACAGCGTCTTCAACATGACGCGCCAGGTCATCAACGGCATGCGCGACCGAGGCCACGGGCGCATCGTCAACATTTCCTCGATCAACGGTCAGAAGGGTCAGATCGGCCAGACCAATTATTCCGCCGCCAAGGCCGGGATGATCGGCTTCACCAAGGCGCTGGCTCTGGAGAATGCGCGCAAGGGCGTGACCGTGAACTGCATCGCGCCCGGCTATATCGACACCGAAATGGTCGGCGCCATGGACCCCAAGGTGCTGGAAGGCATCATCAGCCACATCCCCGTCGGCCGCCTGGGCAAGGGCGAAGAGATCGCCGACATGGTGTCCTGGCTGGTGGGCGAGCGTGCCGGATATGTCACAGGCTGCACACTGTCGCTGAACGGCGGTCAGTACCTGGTGGGTTGAGGCGGGCTTCGCCCAAAATCCGCCGCGCGCGGGTTTCATCAAGTCTGTCATGAAGTTGTTGGGATCGGTCAGGGCGAAAAAATCGCCACGCGTGACCGTGATGGCGGTCGCCGCCATCGCGGTCATTGGCGTGGGCGTCGTCGCGCCTGTGGTCGTCCCGTCCGAAAGCCAGGCCCAGTCGCGTCGGACCGTGCCGCCGACCGCCCGCTACGTCAGCAGCAGCGGCCAAGGGTTCATTCTGGACACCTCCGGATCGCGGCCTCTGATGCGGCTGGAACGCTCGACCGAGGTCTGGGTCTTGCGGCCCACGCCCGCGCCGCGCGGCGACATCATCTATCGCAACGACAATGGCGATCAGGTGCTGCGCGTCACGCCCGACGGCGCGATCACCCTTTACACGACCACCGCTCCGCAAGGCTCGCCCGCCTCGCGCGTCGGCGAGGCGCAGGGCTTGGCCAGCGCGGCCATGACCGGCGCCCAGCTGGTCGACTATTTCATGCGCCAGAGCTACCGCGCCAGCCAGGCGATGGGCCGGCTGATCGTCATCGACGTGGACATTCAGCCCGGCTCGGAACAGGTCGCCGCCGACACCGTCTCGGCCGCCAGCGACGCCATCGTGCGCATGGCGCGGTCCTCCAACCTGCGCGCCCAGGTCGAGCGGGTGCGCCGCGTCGTCGTGTCGGATCAGGGACGTCCCGGGGTCAGCCTGGTCCAGGGCACGCTGCGGATCGTCATCGACGCCGACGCCGGCATCGCCGGCCGCCCGTCTTCGGCCCGGATCGTGCGGGTCGTGGGCGGGGACGCCCTGAACCGCTAGCCCTGGAAGCTGTCCTTGGCCGCCCGGCGCGCGGCGAACTGATCCGCATCCGTCGCGGTCAGGAACGGATTGAACCGCTTCTCCAGCCCCAGCGTCGTCGGCACGGTCGGTTCGCCCCGCGCGCGCGCCGCGAAGATCGCCTCGGCATGGGCGGCGGTCTCTGGCCGGTCATCCAAGCTCAGGGTGAAGCGGGCGTTCGACGCCGTATATTCGTGCGCGCACCAGATCACGGTCTGGTCGGGCCAGGCCTTCAGCCGCTGCAGGCTCTCGAACATCTGCTCGGGCGTGCCCTCGAACAACCGGCCGCAGCCCAGGGCGAACAGGGTGTCGCCAGTAAAGGCCAGATCGTCCGCCGGCGCATGAAACACCACATGGCCGAGGGTGTGGCCGGGCGTTTCCGTCACCTCGAACCGCGTCTCGCCCACCATCACCAGATCGCCGTCAGCGACCACGCGGTCCAGTGGGGCGACCTTGCGCACCTCTTCCGGCCCGACGATTTCGCAAGCCCAGTCGGCCTTCAGCCGCGCATTGCCCTCGGTGTGATCGGGGTGCCAGTGGGTGTTCAGGATCAGGTCCAGCCGCCCCCAGCCCAGGCCTTCCAGCTCCTCAAGAATGCGCGCTGCATCCGGCGTATCGACCGCCGCGACCACACCCGTCGCGGCGTCGCGGATCAGGAAGCCGTAGTTGTCGGCGCGGCAGGGAAACAGATGCACATCCAGGGTCATGCGCCCATCCTAGCAGCAGGGCCGCCGACAGGCCTATAGTGGGGCCATGCGGCGCAGCATCGACGAGCTTCGAACCTTCTACGGCGAGCCGACCGGGGCGCTGGCGCGACGGCTGGTGGCGCGGCGGCTGGACGACGCCTGGGGCGAGGCGGCCGACTGCGACGTGCTGGGCGTCGGATATGCGACGCCGTGGCTGGACGCCTTCGTCGGCGCCCGGCGCGTGGTCGCGGCCATGCCGGGCGGCCAGGGGGTCGAGCACTGGCCGACGGTGGGGCGCAACCGCACCCTGCTGGTGGATGATCGCCGCCTGCCCTTCCCCGCCGGATCGTTCGACCGCATCCTGCTGGTCCACGCCCTGGAAGAGGCCGACGATCCCGCCGCCTTGCTGATGGAAGCGGTGCGCGCGCTGTCGCCGACCGGACGCATCATCCTGGCGGCGGCGGCGCGCGGCGGCCTGTGGGCGCGGGCGGACAACACCCCCTTTGGTCATGGCCGACCCTTCACCCGGCGCCAGTTGGAACGGCTGGTGCGCGATGTCGGGCTGGAGCCGATGGCCTGGTCCCAGACGCTTTATGTACCGCCTTGGGGACCGATGCTGCCGCTGGCCGAAGGGTTTGAACAGGTCGGGCGTCGGGTGTTTCCCGGAACCGCCGGGCTGATCCTGCTGGAGGCCTCGCGCCACAGCTACGCCCGCATCCGGCCCAGCGGCCATGCCCAGCGCGTCGCCGCCCCGGTCTTGGCGCCCCAGCCGGCCGCCTCCGTCTCTTCGCGGGGCGAACATCGCGACTGACGGGGAGTTGACCGCCGCCCCATCTGGCGGGGCGGGCGAAACCGCCTTATGGCGAAGGCCATGCACCGACTGATCCTGATGCGGCACGCCCAGGCCGAAGCTTCCGCCCCCTCCGGCGGCGACGAGGCCCGCCCCCTGTCCGTCGCCGGTCGCGCCGAGGCTCTGCTGATGGGGCGCGCCCTGGCCGAGCGGGGCCTGAAGCCGGACCTGGCGCTGGTTTCCACCGCCGCGCGCACCCGCCAGACCTGGGAGCAGATGTACGACGCGTTCGGCGATGTGGAAGTCCGCGACGAGGACGCCCTTCACAACGCCCCCTCCGACGTAATCCGCCGCTTCGTCGAGGCCAGCGAGGACGAGGCCGGCTGCCTGCTGATCCTGGCCCACAATCCGGGCGTCCATGTCCTGGCCGCCGAATATCTGATCGAAAGCGCCGCCTCGCCGGCCGTGGTGGATAAGCTGTCGGCCGGCTTCCCGACCGGCGCCGCCGCCCTGTTCAGCGTCGATGTCGCGGGGCGCTGCACCTACGAAGGCTTCCTGACGCCGCGGTCGCTAGGCGCGCCATCCGCATGACAGACGTCGCCTACAAGATCATCGACGCCGCCGAATGGCGCGCCGCCGTCGCCGAGGGCCGATACGACGGCGCGCCGGTCGATCTGGCCGACGGCTACATCCACATGTCGACAGCGGCGCAACTGGCCGAAACTGCACGGCGGCATTTCGCCGGGCGCGGCGACCTGCTGCTGCTGACCGTCGATCTCAGCGGGTTCGGCGACGACCTGATCTGGGAGCCGTCGCGCGGCGGCGATCTGTTCCCGCATCTCTACGCCCCCCTGCCCGTCGGAGCCGTCACGGCCTCGCGCGCCTTCTCGGTCACGGCCGACGGCGAGATGGCGTTCGAGGACGACGCATGAGCCTGACTGATCTCGGCGCAGCCCTGCTGCGTCGGCTGGACCCGGAACAGGCGCACCAAATGGCGATCAAGGGGCTGGCGCTCGCCCCCCTGCCCGCTCCGCCCGCCGACGATCCAATCCTGAGAACACGGCTGGCGGGGCTGGACCTGCCCAATCCGGTCGGTCTGGCGGCGGGTCTGGACAAGAACGGCGAGGCCCTGCGCGGCCTGTCGCGCCTCGGCTTCGGCTTCGTCGAGTGCGGCTCGGTCACGCCCCGGCCCCAGCCCGGCAATCCCAAGCCGCGCCTGTTCCGCCTCAGCGAGGACCGGGCGATCATCAACCGGATGGGGTTCAACAACGCCGGGCTCGACGCCTTCGCCGAGCGGCTGGACCAGCGCCCGACGGGCGTCGTCGTCGGCGCAAATCTGGGGGCCAACAAGGACACCGAGGACAAGGCGGCTGACTATGTCGCCGGTCTGCAACGCCTCGCCGGCCGCTCCGCCTACTTCACCGTCAACATCTCCTCGCCCAATACGCCGGGCCTGCGCGCGCTTCAGGGTCGCGAACAGTTGGACGACCTGTTGGCCCGCATCGACGCCGCCCGACCCACAATCGGCCCCGACCGCGTGCCGGTCTTTCTGAAGATCGCGCCCGACCTGATCGCCGACGAGATCGGCATGATCGTCGAGGCGTCGCTGGCCCACCGGATCGACGGCCTGATCGTGTCCAATACCACGCTGGAGCGGCCCGAGACCCTGCACTCACCGGACGCCCACGAGACCGGCGGCCTGTCCGGCACGCCCATCCGTCCCTTTGCGGAAAAGGCCCTGCGCGCGGCGGCCGAGGCGGCGAGCGGCCGGCTGCCTCTGATCGCCGTCGGCGGCATCGACAGCGGCGCCGAGGCCTATGCCCGCATCCGCCTGGGCGCTTCGGCTGTCCAGATCTATTCCGCGCTGATCTACGAGGGTCCCGGCCTGGTCGCCCGCATCAAGCGTGACTTGGCCGCCCGCCTGCGCGCCGACGGCTTTTCCACAGCAGCCGAGGCGGTGGGCGCGCCCCGTTGACGGAGCGTTAGTGTCGATCGGTCTAGGGTGATCGATGCGAGCGATCTGCGTTCGTCATTCGAGAGCCTGAATGAAATCGACCGCCGTCGATATCGCCGAAAGCAGCTGGACCGCCGCCGTTCGCCAACGCTCGGGCGCCGCGGTGCAACGGGTCGTGGCGGCGGCGGCTGTCGCCCTGGTCGTGACCCCGATGGTCGGGGTGCGTTTCACCCTCGGCTGGGTCGTGCTGTATATGGCGGTCCAGGCCATGGAGGTAGTCGTCTATCGACCGATCCTGAAAAGTCCCGACGAGCTTTCCACGGGCCGCAAGCTGGCGATCCTGGCCGTCGTCTTCGCCAATTCGACGGTCTTCTCCTCGCTTTCCCTGGTTCTCTGGTGGATCGGCGGCGCGTTTGGCGGCGTCTGTGCGGTCCTGATGCTGACCGCGGTCATGCTGACGGCGATCGTGAACGCCACCCGATGCCAGGCTGTGATGATCGCCGGCCTCACGCCCCAAGTCGGCTTCCTGCTGGCGACCCCCTTCTTTGTCTATGCGCTGCACGCCCCCGGCCCGCTGGTCATGTCGGCCGCAGCGGCCGTGGTGCTGTTCACCTTCTATGTCGCCATCACCGGTCAGCGCATGGTCGAGGCCAGCGTCACCGTCATTCGCGCCCATGCCCTGGCTGAGGAATCCCGCCTCAGGGCCGAGCGCAGCCTGGCCGACCACACCACCTTCCTGGCCGCCATCGGTCATGACCTGCGCACCCCGATCGGCGCGATCCTGGCGGGCGCCGCAGAGCTGCGTACGCCCGACGCCCAGTCGCGCAACAGCGCCAATCTGATCACCGACGCCGGCCTCATGATGAAGGCCCTGCTGGACGACTTACTCGACCACACCCGGATCGGCGCCGGGCGGATGACGGTCGAGGCCAAGGATTTCGACCTGCGGCAAATGCTGGCCCAGACCCTGATGCTGTGGCGCGGCGTCGCCGACGCCAAAGGGCTGAAGCTGCGCATCGAGGGCGCCTCGGCCATGCCGCGCCACGTCAAGGGCGACGTCATGCGCATCCGTCAGGTGCTGAACAACCTGATGTCCAACGCCATGAAGTTCACCGAGCAGGGCCAGATCACCCTGCGCGTCCAGGCCTGGCCCGAGGAGCCGTCTGGCTACGCCCTGCTGTTCGAGATCGTAGACACGGGTCCGGGCATGACGACCGATCAGCTGGCCCGCCTGTTCACCCCGTTCGATCAGACCGCCGACGGCGTCTCCGCCCGCTATGGCGGCTCGGGCCTGGGGCTGGCGATCAGCCGCAATCTGATCGACCTGATGGGCGGCCGACTGACGGTCCGCAGCGCGCCGGGTCAGGGCTCGCGCTTCACCGTCTCCCTGATCCTGCCGCGCGGCGACGAGGCGACGCAGATCGTCGAGGTTGTCGATGAAAGCCGTCTGGACATCGCCCGCTCGCTGACGCCCTCGGTCGCGCTCGCGGCCCAGCCCGCGTCCGTCGCCCCTTCGCCCGCGCCTGAGCCCGAGCCGGTCGCTGCGACACCTGCGACCGCCGACGAGGCCGAAGATCAGCCGCTGCGCCTGCTGGTCGTTGACGATCACGACATCAACCGCCGCGCGGTGCAGCTGATCCTTCAGCCGCTGGGCTGCGAGATCACGACCGCTGCCGACGGCATGATCGCGCTGGAGCGCTGTCAGGAGGCGGTGTTCGACGTCATCTTCATGGATGTCCGGATGCCCGAGCTGGACGGGAGAGAGACGACGCGTCGCCTGCGCGCCGGCGGCGGACCCAACGCCGCCACCCCGGTCGTCGCCGTCACCGCCGACACCGCGCCCGAGGACGTCGCGGCCTGTCAGGCGGCCGGCATGGCCTATTTCGTCTCCAAGCCCCTGACGCCGCCCGCCCTGATCGGCGCCTTGCAGCACGTCCTGAACGACACCGCCGCTCAGGCCGCGACCGAGGCCGCCTGACCCCGAACGGTCGCGATCAGGCGCGCAGGGAAATCGGCCTGTCGCATCTCGCATTCCCAGACGACGACCACGCGCCAACCAGACGCCTCCAGCGCCGTCACGGCGGCGGCGTCGCGCATGCGGTTTCGGCTGATCTTGGCGATCCAGTAATCAGCGTTGGTCTTGGGCTGACGCGCGCCGCGCGGGCAATCATGGCCGTGCCAAAAGCAGCCGTGGACGAACAGGGCGACCTTGCGGCCCTTCATCACCACATCCGGGCGGCCCGGCAGAGCCATGCCGCCCAGCCGATAGCCGATCCCGGCCGCACGCAGGATCCTGCGCACGGCCAGTTCGGGCGACGTATCCCGCCCCTTCACGCGACGCATCACGGCGCTGCGCTTCTCCGGGCTGAACACATCCGTCATCATGATTTGTCGATCCAGGCTATCGCTTCGCTACTTGAGCCTGGATCGACGGACTTGAAACCAGATTAAAGCTGCGCCAGCAGGTGCTCGGCGGAGGACACCTTGAACTCGCCGCCCTGCTCGATGTTCAGCTGCTCGACCACGCCGTCCTTGACCAGCATGGAATAGCGTTGCGAGCGCTCGCCAAGGCCGAAGCCCGTACCATCCAGCACCAGACCCAAGGCGCGGGTCAGTTCGCCGTTGCCGTCGGCCAGCATGACGATGCTGTCGTCGGTGATGCCCTGGCTCTCGCCCCAGGCCTTCATGACGAAGGCGTCGTTGACCGAGATGCATGCGACTGTGTCAACGCCCTTGCCGTGAATGTCGGCCAGGTGATCCTTGAAGCCCGGCAGGTGGCGCGCCGAGCAGGTGGGAGTGAAGGCGCCGGGCACGGCGAACAGAGCCACGGTCTTGCCGGCGAAGATGTCGTCGGTGCTGACGGGCTTGGGGCCCTCGGCGGTCGCTTGGGCGAGGGTCGCGTTGGGGATGCGATCGCCGATCTGAATGGTCATGTCTGTCTCGCTGAGGTTTGAGGCCGGCGCGTTTGAACGGCCGTGTGCGACACATAGACACCACGGGCGACACCGCAAGCGCCGGTTCGGCTTGCTTGCGCCGCTTTCCGGACGGATGATGCGAAGATCATGAGCCAAGCCTCCACCCTGACCGGCCGACTGCTGGTCGCCATGCCCGGGATCGACGACGCCCGGTTCGAACACGCCGTCATCCTGATCTGCGCCCACGGGCCGGATCACGCCATGGGCCTGCGGCTGGATCGACCGGCGCCGGGCGTGGATCTGAAGACGGTTCTGGACAAGCTGGACGCGCCGGCGCCCGATCAATCCATCGGTCGCGCGGTCCTGATGGGCGGACCGGTTGAGCGCGAACGCGGCTTCGTGCTGCACACCGACGACTGGACGGTGGGCGACGACACCCTGGCCTTCGGCGACGGTCTGGCGATGACCGGCACGCGCGAGGCGCTGGCCGCCATGACCGACGAAATCGCCGGCCCGCGCCGTTCGGCCTTGCTGCTGGGCTATGCCGGCTGGAGCGAGGGGCAGTTGGAGGAAGAGCTGGCCGACAACGTCTGGCTGACCGCCGACGCCGATCTGGACCTGATTTTCGACGGCGAACACACGTCGAAATGGACACGCGCCCTGGCCCAGCTGGGCGTGGACGCGGCCATGCTGTCGAGCCAGGGCGGCCGGGCCTGAGGCCAGACCGCCCCGCTTGACGATTAGAAGCGGTAGTTCATGCCGATGCGGAACATGTGCGTTCCGAACTTGCCGTTGCTGCGCACCATGTCCGTGCCCGTCGTGTTCGGGGCCAGGACGAACGGGTTGGTGGCGGGCGCCGTGCCGCGGCCGACGCGGATGACTGGGCTGTCGACGTCCAGCGAGGTGTAGAGGTATTCGCCGCTGACCGTCAGGCCGCGACCCAAGGCGTATTCCACACCGCCGCCGGCCTGCCAGCCGTCGCCGTCATCGCCTTCGCTGGTTTCGGTGAAGCTGTTGGCCAGGTTCGACGTGCGGAAACGGTTTTCAAACTTGCCATAGGCGTAACCGCCGGTGCCGTAGATCAGCGCCGGTCCGTAGGCGTAGCCCAGCTTCAGGCGCGCGGCCGCCGTGCTCTGCAGCTCGCGCGTGAAGGTGTAGAAGGCCGGGGTGGTCGAGAAGCCGGTCACCGAATCCTGGACATTGTTGACGCTGTATTCGGCCAAGGCGCCGACGACGAAGTTGCCGAACTGCATGTCGTAGCCGGCGCGCACGCCCGCTTCGACGCCGTCGTTGTCGTCACGGCAGCCCGTTCCCGGCGCGGTGCTTGTGGCCATGCCGCCGCAGAAGCCGGGGCTGAAGGCGTTGGCGCCGACGGTAGCGGGGGCGACGGGCACAGTAGTGACCTGATCCCCATAGATGCCATCGAGGTTGCGGTCGAAGCGCAGGGTCTCATCACCGTCGTCGTTCGACTGGTTGTAGCCGCCGAAGATGCCGATGTAGGGGCCGGACCAGTCGGGGGCGACGGACTGGGCCAGGGCGGGGGTGGAAACCATGGCCAGGGCCAGGGCGCTGCAGGCGAGGGTCTTGATCATTTGGGGGGAGGCTTTCGTGCCGAAAGTGCGGGCGCGACATCCCCGCTCGCCGTCACAAAAGCCGAGAGCGGCCACAGGTTCCCTCGAGTTATCATCGCCAAATGTCGCACATCCAAAGGCTTAGGTTGAACGTAGGCCGCGCTAGCGCGTCGCCATCGACACCAGAAAAGCGATCAGCAGGACCAGGCTGACCCCCTGCCAGAACCGCACCGGATCGCGCTCGATCAGGGACAGCTGACGCGGCGGCGGGGCGGCGACGGCGCTGCCGGTTTCCAGCACATGGATTAGCTCCTCGACATCCTCGAACCGCTCGTTCGGATCGACGGCGACGGCGCGCATGATGGCCGCCTCCAGCCAGGCGGGCATATCCGACCGATGTCGCGTCGGCGGCGCGGGCACCCGGTCAAAGCGCGGCGCATCGGCCGGATCTACCTCGCCCCACGGATAGGTGCGGGTGAACAGGCGATACAGGGTCACCCCCAGGGCGAACTGATCCGTCGCGGCGTTCCCGCTCTCGCCCGCATACATTTCCGGCGCCTTGTAGCCGGCGGTGCCCGGCGCCTCGGCCTCGGCGAACTCCTCGGCCAGCCGCAGACGCGCCACGCCCAGATCCACCAGCTTCAGCCCGCCGTTCGTCTCCAGGATCACATTGTCCGGCTTGATGTCGCGGTGGGTCACGCCGGCCCGGTGCAGGGCCGAAACCGCCCGCGACAGCCGCAACGCCACCCCGATGCCCTCGCCGATCTCGAACGGACCCTCCTCCGCCAACCGCGCGTGCAGGGTCTGACCGGCATGAAAGGGCTGGGTGATATAGAGGCGGCTCTGGCGACCTGCATCCGGGCTCAGCACCTTGCCGACGAAGGGGCTGTCGATGCGCCGCCCGATGAAGGCCTCGCGCAGGAAGGCGGTGCGCGCGCCATGCTCGGACACCACGGCGGGCTTGGGGAACTTCAGCACCACCAGCCCGCCGTCGCCCAGCGTATCCTTGGCCAGGAACAGGGTCGTGTAGCGCCCGTCCGCCACGACCCGCTGAAGCGCGAACCCGTCGATATTATCGCCGACGGCCGGCGGCGGCAGGATGGTCAGCCCTTCCGCCTCGGCCGTGATCGCCTCCCAGTCGGGCGCGCCGGTGCGGACCACGTCGATGACGATGGCGGTGGCGTTGTCGCGCGGCCCCGCCGCCTCGACCTCGGCCAGGATCGCCCTGGCGTCCGCATCGGGCGAACTGCGCCGTCCCAACAGGCCCGCGATCGCCGCATCGGCCAGCACCCCATGCACCCCGTCGGTGGTCAGCAGCAGCCGGTCGTGCGGCTCCAGCCGCACTTGCCGGACATCCAGCTTCACGTCCGCCTCGATGCCGACGGCGCGGTACAGCACATGGCTCAGCCCCTGCTGGGCCCGCGTGTGATCTTCCGTCAGCCGCGTCAGAACGCCATCGCGGAAATGCCAGGCCCGGCTGTCGCCCACATGAAGCGCCGTCGCCTCGCGCCCGCGCAGGATCAGGGCCGTGAAGGTGGTCGCCGCCCCCTCCATGGCCGGATCGATCCGCCCGCGCGAATGGAGCCAGCGGTTGAAGCCCCGCAGCGCCTTGATGCCGTTGGCGGCGATGCCGTTCAGCGGGTTCTGGTCCAGATAACCGTCGATGAAGCTGCGCGTCGTCAGCTCCGCCGCCATCCGCCCGGCCTTGGACCCCGACACCCCGTCGGCGATCACCGCCACGACCCCATGCTCGCGCTGCTCGGCCGCCGTGCCGATATGGACGCCGCCAAAATCCTGATTATCCGCCTTGGGCCCCCGCAAGGTCGCAAAGCCTGCGGCGATCTCCAGTCTGGCGTCGGTCATGGGCGCAACTGTCGTCGAAAGACGGCCTGCTGAACAGAGGTGTCAGAGCGCGAGAAGGGCGCGCACCGCTACATAGGCGGCGACCACCAGGATCAGGCCCGCGAACAGGATGCGCCCAAGCCGGGCGTTCGACCCCAGCCGTCGCGCCAGCGGCAGACCCGCCGCCGTCCCGGCGACGCCGCCGACCGCCATGGCTGTGACCAGGCCCGGATCGACCCATCCGGACAGTGCATAGTTGCCCGCCGTGGTCGCCCCGAACGCGGCGACGCTGAGTAAAGACGTCGCCTGGGCGGTCGCCAGGCTCATGCCCGTCGACGCCATCAGGCCGGGCACGATCAGAAAGCCGCCGCCGATGCCGAAGAAGCCTGCGGCCGAGCCGACGCCGGCGCCCGCCATGCCGACGCGCGGCGACATGGCCCAGTTCAGCCGGGGCTCGACCCGCGCGACCGTCGCCTTGGGACGCAGCATCGACACGCCCACCGCCACCATGGCGACGGCGAAGATCAGCAGCAGCTGATGGCCGTCGATCATCTTGGCCAGGGACGATCCAAACCAGGCCCCGGCCGCGCCGGTGATGGCGAACAGGGTCGCGCAGGGCCAGCGCACCCGCCCTGCCCTGGCGTGACCCGCCAAAGCCGTCAGGGCGTTCAGCGCCACGCCCGCCGCCGACACGCCGATGGCGACATGGGGATCGGCGACGCCGACGACATAGAGCAGCAGCGGCACGGCCAGAACCGACCCGCCGCCGCCGAACAAGGTCAGCAGCAGGGCAACGACGCCGCCGCTGAAGGCGGTCAGAACCAGCGGGGTCAGTTCGGTCGTCACCGGATCACGCCGCTCTCGTCACGGGCCGGCTCGCGGCTCTGTTCCAGGGCATCACGGCCAGCAGCCGCGCCATGCCGCAAAAGCCCGTCGCGCCCGCGACGAACAGGCCCGCGCCGACGAAGGCCGAAAGACCCCAGAAGGCTGGATGCACCAACGTCCCCAACGCCGCACCGATCAGGATCAGGCCGCCCGCGACCATCTGCACCTGACGCATCAGTTCGATCGGCTTTGAGCGGTCGGCGTGGATGGCCAGGCCCTGCGCCTTCCATGCGTCCAGCCCGCCTTCAAGGACAAAGGCTTGGCCCGTCGTCTTCGCCGCCAGACGTTCGCAGTTGACGCCCGTCCGATTGCCGGTTCGGCAGGTGAAGATGACGTCGCGGCCGTCGGCGCCCGCCGGCGTGTAGGCGTCGAAGGCCGACAGCGGCGCATGGACGGCGCCGACGACATGCTCTCTGGCGAACTCGTCGGGCTCGCGAATGTCGACCAGGACGGCCGTGTTCTGCTTCAGCCGGCGCGAAACCTCGGCGGGGGACAAGGGGGTCAGGACGCTCATGGGGATCATGCCTTTTCGGAGGAAGCGGGGGGACAATAGATTTCGGCCAGCACGGCGATGACCTTCAGGACGGCCGGATCGGCGATGCGGTAGAAGATGGTCGTGCCGTCCCGACGCGTGCTCACCAGCGCCTCATCGCGTAGCTTGGCCAGGTGCTGGGACAGGGCCGATTGCGACAGGCCGACCTGGGGCAGCAGCTGGCCGACGGACATCTCACCCTCGCCCAACTGACACAGGATCATCAGCCGCTTCTCGTTGGACAGGGCGCGCAGCAACGCCGCCGCCTCGCCCGCGCTGGCCTGGAACCGCTCAAGTCCGATGGTCTGAAGGTCGATCATGGTAAGCAATATATGCGCAGTTGCTAAATAAGCAATATCTAATATCCCGGGTGGCGAAGGAGCATTCACGCATGTCCCAATCCCCCGACGTCCGCGGCTTTTTCGATCCCGCGACCCACACCGTCACCTATCTGGTCAGCGACCCCGCGACGGGTCAGGCGGCGATCATCGACCCTGTCCTGGACTTCGACGCGCCCTCGGCCCGCACCTCGACGCGGTCGATCGACGCCGTCATGGCGGCGCTGCGGTCGGAAGCGCTGACCTTGGCCCTGGTGCTCGAAACCCACGCCCACGCCGACCACCTGACGGCGGCGGCGCACCTGCGTGCGACGACGGGCGTGTCGATCGGCATCGGCGGGCGGATCACCCAGGTTCAGTCCGCCTTCGGCCCCCTGTTCGGCGCCGACGACGTGCGGCCGGACGGCGCGATTTTCGATCATCTCTATGCGGACGGTGACGCCTTCGCCCTGGGCGATCTGACGGTGGAGGTGATCCACACGCCCGGCCACACCCCCGCCTGCGTCAGCTACCGGATCGGCGATGCGGTCTTCACCGGCGACACCCTGTTCATGCCCGACTATGGCACGGCGCGAACGGACTTTCCCGGCGGCGACGCCCGGACCCTGTATCGCTCGATCCAGCGCCTTCTGACCCTGCCGGACGAGACCCGCGTCTTCGTCGGCCATGACTATCTGACGCAGGGCCGCGCCGACTACCGGTTCGAGACCACCGTAGCCGAACAGCGCGCGCACAATATCCACATTGGCGGCGGCATATCGGAAGACGCCTTCGTCGCCATGCGGGAGGCCCGCGACGCAACGCTAGGCGCGCCACAACTGATCCTGCCCTCGCTTCAGGTCAACATCCGCGCAGGCGACCTGCCGCCCCCGGACGCCAACGGCCAGCGCTACCTGCGCCTGCCGCTAAACGCGATCTGAGCCTTACGCCGAGCGCTGCTTCAGCGGCGCGGTGCCGTCCGCCAGGCTTTCGGCCAGATAGACCTCGGCCTCCTGCGCCGGCAGGGCGGGGGCATAGCCGAAGCCCTGGCCGTAGTGGCATTGGGCGTCCAGCAGCAGGCGGGCCAGTTCGGCGTTCTCCACGCCCTCGGCGACGACTTCCAGCGACAGGTCGCGGCCCAGATTGACCACCGACTTGACGATCTTGGCCGAGCCCTCGTCCTTGTTCATCGTCAGCACGAAATAGCGGTCGATCTTCAGCGTATCGAACGGCAGGCGCGCCAGATAGGACAGGGACGAGAAGCCGGTGCCGAAATCGTCCAGCGCCAGCGAGGCCCCGACGTCCTTCAGCGATTGCAGCACCTCGGCGGCGCGCGCGGTGTCGCGCATGATGTCGCCCTCGGTGACTTCCAGCTTCAGCGCGCCCTTGGGCAGGCCGGTCTCCTTAATGATGCGCGCCACGTCCTCGCACAGGTGCGGGCGCTCGATCTCGCCAACCGAAAGGTTGACGCTGCAGAACAGCTTGCCGGCCAGCGGATGGCGTTCGATCCATTCGGCCAGCTGCCTCGCCGACTGGGTCATCATCAGCAGGCCCAGGTCGTTCATCATGCCCAGGTCGGCGGTCAGGCCAAGGAACTCGTCCGGCGGCACCAGACCCCGGCGCGGGTGACGCCAGCGCGCCAGGGCCTCGAAACCGGCGACGGCCCCCGTGTTCAGGTTCACGATCGGCTGGAAGAAGGGCACGATCTCGCCGCGCACGAAGGCGTTCCTCAGATCCGCCTCCAGCGCCAGACGGCTCAAGCTGTCGCTTTCCAGCGCCCGGCCATAGGCGGCCGATCCGCCGCGCCCGGCGCCCTTGGCCGATTCCACCGCCAGCTCGACCCGGCGCAACAGTTCGGCGGCGTCGGGCGCATCCGGCCCGCCCTCCACCATCACCGCCCCGATGGAGACGGTCGGATAGATGTCGAAGCCCGCGACCCGCAGAGGCTGTTCCAGCGCGTCGCGCACGCGGTAGCTGGTGTGCGAGGCGGTCTTGGGGACGATGATGGCGAACTCGTCCTCGCCGATCCGTGCGGCTGAGGCGTCCTTGTTGAAGGCGGCGGCCAGACGTGAGCCTAGGGCCGACAGCACCAGGTCGGTCCGCTCGTGCCCTAGCGCCTCGTTCAGACGCCGCAGCCGGTCCACGTCGCCGACGACGATCTCGTATTCGCCAGGCTGGGTCAGCACCTCGCTGACGCGGGCCAGAAAGGCGCGACGATCCAGAAGGCCCGTCAGAGTATCGCGGTCCGATCCGGCGAACTTGGTCTCCAGCGCCACGACGCCGGCGGCGCGCAGGCCGTCTTCGAGCCAGACGCCGCGCCACAGACAGGTCTCGGACCCGCGCATGCGCAGACGCACGGCGATCTCGGCGCCCTCGTCCTGGGGTTTGAGCATCCGTTCGGCCAGGCTGCGATCCTGCGGCATGGCCAGGGCGACGAAACCGGCGGCCGTGCATTCCGGCGCCAGCGGTCCCAGCCCCAGCGACCGTGTCGCGCCGGTGAACCGCAGTTCGTCCGCCGCGGGCGTCCAGACCCACAGGGCCGTCTCGGCGGCGGCCAGCGCCTCGATGGCGGTCGTGGCGTCCCAGGCCAGCGATCGGGATCGTGGTGTCACGCGTCTCGCCCTTCCAGACGGCCCCCGGCCGTCAACGCTCGTCCTCGACCAGGCCGAACAACAAATGGTCTGCCCACTCGCCGTTAATTTTCAAATAAGCGCGAGCCCGACCTTCGTTGCGAAAACCGGATTTCTCCAGCACCCGTCGCGACCCGTGATTGGTGGGCAGACAGGCCGCCTCCAGCCGGTGCAGCTTCAGCTTGTCGAACGCGTATCCGACGACGGCCCGAACGCCCGCCGTCGCCACGCCCTGACCGGAAAACGGCTGGCCGATCCAGTAGCCCAGCGTCCCCGTCTCGGCGACGCCGCGCCGCACGTTCGACAGGGTCACCGCCCCCGCCAGGGTCTTGCCGTCCTGCACGAAGACGAAGAAGGGCCAGGCGTTGCCCAGCTCCATCTCGCGCGCATAGATCGACAACCGGCGCCGGAAGGCCGCCTTGGTCAGGTCGTCCTCGGGCCAGGCCGGCTCCCAGGGTTGCAGATAGTCGCGCGAGCTGTCGCGCAGCGTGGACCAGGCGGCGTAATCGGCGGCGCGCGGCGGGCGCAGCATCACGCCGTCCCCCCGGATTACGGGGCCGGCCACATCGCTCATCCAGTCCAGAAGCGCCATCGATGAGGACTATAGCATCAAGATTCGGCTCTGAACCTTACGGTTCGGCCAAAAGTGTCGCGGTCAGCTTCAGCGCCAGGTCGCGGCCCAGCCCCTCGGGCGCGCCCAGCATCGGCGTCAGGATGTCCCCGATCAGCCCCTCGGCGAAGGCCATATAGGCCGCCGTCACCACCAGGGCCTTGGCCCGCTCGGCCGCCTTGGGATCATCGGGCGCCATGGCCGCCAGCCGTTCGGCCAGATCGCGCACCACCTCGGCGAAGCTCTCCGCCCGCCCCTGCTCGCGCGCCAGCGCCAGCCAGGCCGCCATCTGCGAGGCTCCACCCCGCCCGAAGGCGTCGAACACGACGCCCATCAGCCGCCCCGGCTCGACACCATCGCGCCCCTCTCCCATTCCCTCGTTCAGGCCCGCCTCGATCCGCTGCGCCAGATCGCGCACCATCGCATCCATCAGCGCGCCCTGAAGCCCGGCCGCCGAGCCGAAATGATGGATCAGATTGGCGTGACCCACGCCCATCCGCTCGCCCACCGCCTTCAGCGTCACCGCCGCCGGCCCGCCCGTCAGCAGCAGGTCGCGCGCCGCCTCCAGCGCCTCTTCCCGCGCCACCGCCCCGCGCCGTCGCTTTACCGCACCATTAGTTGACATTGATGTCAGTTAACTCCATCCTCCGCTCGAAATCGAGGAGCAGAACCATGGCGAAATCCGCCACCCCCGCCGACCTCCAGATCAAGCCGCGCGACCTGCATATCGACCGCGAGGCTCCGACGCCACGCTGGTGGCTGAATGGCGACCCGTTCGGCACCGCCGTAATGAACGCCCTCAGCCTGACCTTCCCCGACGGCGAGCGGTTCTTCATCCAGTCGGTCAAGCGGTTCGCCAAGGACGCGCCCCCGGCCTTGGCCGCCGACATCCGCGCCTTCACGGTCCAGGAGGGCGCCCACACCCGCGAACACATGGCGTTCAACGCCATCACCGAACGCGCCGGTTATGACACCGGCGAGATCGAGGCCTATGTCACCGCCCGTCTCGACATCGCCCGCGCCCGTCCGGCCCTGGCTCATTTGGCGGCGACCATGGCGCTGGAGCATTTCACCGCCGCCTTCGCCCATCGGCTGCTGGCCGATCCGCAGCTGCTGGAGGGCTCTCCCCACGACCTGGCCCGCCTGTGGCGCTGGCACTCCATCGAGGAGATCGAACACAAGGGCGTGGCCTATGACGTCTTCCTGCACGCGACCCGGGACCTCAGTCCGCTGAAGCGCTGGCGCATCCGGCGCTGGGCCATGTTCCTGACGACGCTGCTGTTCACCCGCACGGTGCGCGAGACAACCTTCATGCTGCTGAAGCAGGACGGCATCGTCGGCTGGCGCGCGCGTCTGGGCCTGTTCCGCTGGCTGTGGCTGAAGCCGGGCCTGTATCGCCGGATGATCGGCGACTACCTGGCCTTCTACAAACCCGACTTCCATCCTTGGCAGATCGACGACCGCGACCTGATCGCGGACGCGGAGGCCGGCCTAGCCCAACCGGCCTGACTCTCAAATCCGACCCCGCGACGGAGTTTTCGCCCGAAGGCGTTACAATGTGCGGGGGACGGACGAGGAGAAGGCCATGGCTTCATCACCGACCGACGCCGCCGTCGCCCTGACGCGCCTGGGTCTGGGCGCCCGGCCTGGCGAGATCGACCGCGTCGCCGCCGATCCGCGCGGCTGGGCCATGGGCCAGATCAAGTCCCAGGGCGCGCCCCAGCCGTCTGGCCAGTTCGCCGACACCGCCGAACGCGTCGTCCAATATATCGACTATGAGAGCGACGCCGGCCTGGTCCGCCGCGACCGACGCGCCGCCGCTCCGGCGACGACCGAGGCCGCCCCCTCCCCTGCCCCCGCTTCCGGTATGCAGAACGCCGCCGATCCGCAGGCCGTCGCCCGGCGCGAAGCCCGTCAGGCCGCCCGCCGCGACATCACCCAGGACACGGCGCAGGAGTTCCTGGCCCGCGCCCAGCTCGGCGCGACCACCGACGACGGTTTCGCCGAGCGCTGGGCCCTGTTCTGGTCGAACGCCCTGACCGTGTCGGCCGCCAAGTTCGCCAGCGGCGCCTTCGTCGGCCAGTATGAGCGCGAGGCCATCCGTCCCCGCGTCTTCGGCCGGTTCGAGGATCTGATCCTGGCCGCCGAGCAGCATCCCGCCATGCTTCTGTATCTGGATCAGGCCCGCTCGATCGGTCCCGACAGCATGGCCGGCGCGCGCCGCAACGCCGGGCTGAACGAGAACCTGGCCCGCGAGATGATGGAGCTGCACACCGTCGGCGCCGACGGCGGCTACACCCAGGCCGACGTCACCGAACTGGCGCGCGCCCTGACCGGCTGGTCGATCCCCGCCGCCCGCGACCAGCGCCAGCCGGCTCGCCCTCAGCGAGCCCGCAGGATGGCCGCCCCGACCGAGCCTGGTCCCGACGGCTTCGTCTTCCGCGCCAATGTCCACGAACCCGGGCCCCGCACCGTGATGGGCAAGACCTATCCGGCGGCAGGCCTGGCCCCGGGTCAGGCCATACTGCGCGACTTGGCCCGGCATCCGGCGACGGCCAAACGCCTGTCGCGCCGTCTCGCCGCCCATTTCGTCGCCGACGATCCGCCGCCCGCCCTGGTCGCCCAACTGGAAGCGGCCTGGACCGGCTCCGGCGGCGATCTGGCCCAGGTCGCCCGCGCCCTGATCGACGCGCCCGAAACCTGGACGCCCCAGCCCGCCAAGATCAAGACGCCCTACGACTTCATCGTCTCGGCCCATCGCGCGCTGAGTACCCGGCCCCAGCGGATCCAGCCGTTGCGCCAGGCTCTGCTCGACATGGGCCAGCCGCCGTTCGCGCCCCCATCGCCCGAGGGCTGGGCCGACACGGCCGCCGACTGGGCCGGCCCCGACGCCCTGGTCAAGCGGCTGAACTGGTCGCGCACCGCCGCCGATCTGGCGCAAGCGAGCGATCCCGATGCGGTCGCCGCCTCCGCCCTCGGCCCGCGCCTCGGCGAGCGCACCCGCCTCGCCGTCGCCCGCGCCGAAAGCCGGCCCGAGGCCCTCACCCTTCTGTTCATGTCGCCGGAGTTCCAACGCCGATGACCGCCCTCAAAGCAAACCTCAATATGAGCCGCCGCCATCTGCTGGCCGCCGCCTCGGCCGGGGTCGGCCTGGCCTTCGCCGGCCGCGTCGCCGCCCAGACCGGCGGCCCGGCCAACAAGCTGGTCGTCGTCATCGCGCGCGGCGCCATGGACGGCCTGTCGGTCACCGTCCCCTACGCCGATCCGAACTACGTCCCCTTGCGCGGCGGTCTGGCCGTCGCCGCGCCCGGCGAGGCGAACGGCGCCCTGGCCCTGAGCGAAGGCTTCGGCCTGCACCCGGCGCTTGCGGGCCTGCACGCCCTCTATGGTCAGGGCCAGTTGCGCTTCGCCCCCGCCGTCGCCCTGCCCGTGCGCATCCGCTCGCACTTCGACGCCCAGGACGTGCTGGAGAACGGCGGCGAAGGTCTGCGCCAGCAATCCGACGGCTGGCTGAACCGCGCCATCGTCGCGGCCGGCGGAACGTCGCTGAAAGGCCTGTCGATTGGCGCCCAGACGCCGCTGATCCTGCGCGGCGACGCCCCCGTGTCCAGCTGGGCGCCCGGTGGTCTGGTGCGCGACGGCGACCGCATCGCCTCCCTGCTTCAGGATCTCTATGTCGAGGATCCGATGCTAGGCCAGAACCTGGCGCGGGGTCTCGCGACCGAGCAGCTGGTCAGCATGGAGGGCGGCGACCAACGCCTGCGTCGCAACGACGTCCAAGGCCTGGGCCAGGCCGTCGCCAAGCTGATGAACGGACCGGAGGGCGCCGACATCGTCGCCGTCTCGCTGGACGGCTGGGACACACACGCGGGTCAGAGGGCGCAACTCCAGACCCGCCTGACGGGTCTGGATCAACTGGTCACAGGCCTGAAGGACGGGCTGGGCGAGGCCTGGTCGCGCACCGCCGTCGTCGTCGCCACCGAGTTCGGCCGCACCGCCCGTGCCAATGGCACCCAAGGCACCGACCACGGCACCGGCTCGTCGCTTCTGCTGGCGGGCGGCGCCGTCAAGCGCGGCGGCCCCATCGGCGACTGGCCGACCCTTGCCGACAACCGCCTGTTCGAGAACCGTGACCTGGCCCCGACCCTGGATATCCGTTCGGTGTTCAAGGGCGTGTTGCGCGATCATATGGGCGTCGACCGCGCCGCCCTGGACGCCCGCGTCTTCCCCGGCAGCGCCGCCGAAGCGCCGACGATGAACGGATTGGTCTAGCCGTCACGCTTGCTTTTCGCGGCGCAACATCGCATCAGGACGCCATCACCTTGGACCCGGCCCTGTTCGCAGGCGACGGGTGGCTATCCCCGCCGCCGATCCGCTGGGAAACCGAGCCGCCAGAAACCGAAGCATCGGTAAGGCTCATCCAGATGAAATCCTGACATGTCCATTATCGCCTCCGCGCGCCAGCAATGGCTCGCCAATCCTCGCCGCGATCTTCTGGCGGGGACCGTCGTGGCCCTGGCCCTGATCCCCGAAGCCATCGCCTTTTCCATCATCGCCGGCGTCGATCCCGCCGTCGGCCTCTACGCCAGCGTGGTCATCGCCGTGACCATCGCCTTCGTGGGCGGCCGGCCGGCCATGATCTCGGCCGCGACCGGCGCCATGGCCCTGCTGATGGTCACCCTCGTGCGCGACCACGGGCTGGAATATCTCTTCACCGCCTCGCTGCTCTGCGGCGTGTTTCAGATCGTCATCGGCCTGCTGAAGCTGGGCCGCTACATCAAGTTCGTCAGCCGCAGCGTCATGACCGGCTTCGTCAATTCGCTGGCCATCCTGATCTTCCTGGCCCAAATGCCTGAGCTGATCGGCCGGGGTTGGATTACCTACGCTCTTGTCGCGGCGGCCCTGGTCGTCATCTACGGCTTCCCGCGCCTCACCAAGGCCGTGCCCTCGCCCCTGGTCGCCATCGTCGCCATCAGCGCCCTGGTGATCGTGCTGAAGCTGGATGTGCGCACCGTCGGCGACATGGGCCAGATGCCGACCAGCCTGCCAATGTTCCATCTGCCCGCCGTCCCCCTGACGTGGGAGACGCTGGTCATCATCGCTCCGATCTCGGCGACCCTGGCCTTTGTCGGCCTGCTGGAAAGCCTGCTGACCGCGAACCTGATCGACGACATCACCGACACCCCTTCGGACAAGGATCGCGAGACGCGCGGCCAAGGGATCGCCAACATCCTGTCGCCCCTGTTCGGCGGCATGGCGGGCTGCGCCATGATCGGCCAGTCGATGATCAACGTCACCTCGGGCGCGCGCGGGCGTCTGTCGACGTTGTGGGCCGGCCTGTTCCTGCTGTTTTTAATGCTGGCGCTTCAGACCTGGGTCGCCCAGATCCCGATGGCGGCCCTGGTCGCCGTCATGATCATGGTCTCGATCGGCACCTTCGACTGGTCGTCGGTGATGAAGCTGCGCTCCACTCCGCTTCAGTCGTCCATCGTCATGATCGCCACGACCGTGACCGTCGTCGCCACCCACGACCTGTCCAAGGGCGTCATCCTGGGCGTGCTGCTGTCGGCGATCTTCTTCATGCGCAAGGTCGGCAAGACCATCGCCGTGACCGAGGTTTCGACGCCGAAACCGGGCGTCCTGCGCTACCGCGTCTCAGGCCAGCTGTTCTTCGCCTCGGCCGATCTGTTCGCCGCCAGCTTCGAGCATCACGGCCAACCCACGCGCGTCGAGATCGATCTCAGCGACGCCCATCTGTGGGATCTCACCGGCGTCGCCGCCGTGGACAAGGTCGTCTTCCGCTACCGCCGTCAGGGCGCGGACGTGCAGGTCTTGGGCATGAACGACGCCGCCCGCACCCTGGTCACGCGGGTGGGGCGGTTCGAGAAGATGCATCTGCCGGACGGCGCCGGCGCGCATTGAGCCGTCAGGCGGCGTTGGAGCTCGGTTCGAGGTCGGGCTTGGGCATCTTGCAGATGCGGTTCAGGTCGGCCCGGATCGAGCTGCCCTGGAAGTGCGAGATTTCGGCGCCCGAATAGCCCTCGCCCGACAACGCCTTGACGACGTCGCCGGTGTTCAGACAATCGTTGGTCCGAGCGAGCTGGTAGGCGCGCTCCACGACGTGGGTGCGGTTCATGTTGGAAGCCTTTCGTGCCTCCCAACAACGTGCGCCAAGCTAAACCGTTCCCATTATTGGATTTTCGGCCCGCCCGGCCCGCGCTTGCATCTGTCATGAATATCTGCGCACATAGAGCTCGTCGATCTCTCTGCGTAACGCCCACTCTCTCTGCGAACGCACGAGTCAAGGCCGCTCCCATTCAGACCCGACAGGCCGCAGGGACGTTCCCTCGGTCAATTTCTAACGGAGGTCTCAAAATGGCTACCGGCACTGTCAAATGGTTCAACCCGACCAAGGGTTACGGCTTCATCCAACCCGACGACGGCGGCAAGGACGTCTTCGTCCACATCTCGGCCGTCGAAGGCGCTGGCCTGCGCGGCCTGGATGAAAACCAGAAGGTTTCCTACGAGCTGGAACGCGACAAGCGTTCGGGCAAGGAATCGGCTGGCCAGCTGCAAACCATCGGCTGATTTCAGCGTCACAGCTGATCTGGCGACGGCGGCTCCTCACGGAGCCGCCGTTTTCAATTGGGGCGGCGAAACTGCTCCCCGACAATCTTCAAGTCTTTGGTCAGACGCCGCGCCCCTGCAGACGGACTTCGATCCAGTCACGAGCGTCTTGAAGGATCTGATCGGAAAGCGCGTCATCATCCAGGGCACGCGCCATGATCATTGCGCCGACCATGGTCGCCCAGGCACCGGTGGCGTCACGGCGCGCCTGAGCCGAAGGCGTGTCGGTGATCGTCGCTGCGATCCTTTCGATCTGAGCGCGAACGCCCGAAGTCAGAGCCTCGCGCGCTTCCGGCCCCTGGCGACGGATATCCGAGACGAGCGCCGCCGTCGGGCATCCCGCCGCAACGCCTTGTCTGTGCTGGGGTGAGAGATAGGCGTCCATGAAGGCAGAGAGATCGGCCGTTTCGGATTTTGCGCTGTCCGAAGGCTCGAACACATGGGCCACCGTCTGGGCGATCAGATCGTCCTTGGACGAAAAATGCCCGTAAAATCCGCCGTGAGTGAGGCCCGCCGCCTGCATCACCTCGGCCACGCCGACGGCGTCGAAACCCTTAGCGCGAAACAGCCGGCCGGCCTCCGTCAGAATGCGTTGGCGGTTCGCCTTCATCTGCTCGCGGCTGACCTTCATGACGCAATCTCCCTTTCACCCATTGACACATACATGATGGCGGTCATATTTGGCAACATATATGATAGCGATCATGAATAATCAGATCGCAATGGAGCCTCTCATGTCCGACCATCCCGCAGTTCTCATCACCGGCGCCTCCAGCGGCATCGGGGCGACCTATGCCGACCGCTTCGCCAGGCGCGGCCACGATCTGGTGATTGTCGCGCGCGACAAGGCGCGGCTGGACGCTCTGGCCGAGCGGCTTCGTGGGGAGGCCGGCGTGGCGGTCGACGTCATCCAGGCCGATCTGACAAACAACGCCGATCTCGAAGTGGTCGAGGCCCGACTGCGCGACGACGCCCGCATCGGCGTGCTGGTGAACAACGCCGGGCTTTCGGTCGCGGGACGCTTCGATCGCCAGGCCGCGTCCGACATCGCGCGGCTGGTGGCGGTGAACACCACGGCCGTCCTGCGACTGGCCCATGCGGTGTCGCCCCGCTTCGTCGAAGCCGGCCGGGGCGCGATCATCAATGTCGGCTCGGCGGTCAGCCTGGTCCCCGAGTTCGGCCAGACGGTCTATGGCGCCACGAAAGCCTTTGTCCTCTACCTGTCGCAAGGGCTGGCGTTCGAACTCGGTCCCAAAGGCGTCTATGTCCAGGCGGTGCTGCCGGCCGCCACGGGCACCGAAATCTGGAGCCGCGCCGGCGCCGATCCGTCGCAACTGCCGCCCATGATGGAGGTCGGCGAGATGGTGGACGCCGCGCTGGTCGGCTTCGACCGTCGCGAGCCGGTGACGATCCCGCCGCTGCACGACGCCGGCCAATGGGACGCCTTCCAGGCCGCCCGTCTCGTCATGCTGCCCGGCTTTGGGCAGGTCACCGCCGCCCCCCGCTACAAGGCGGACGCGTGATGAGGGCCTTCTTCCTCGACCATTACTCCAAGAAGGCGACGCTTCGATTGGGCGAGGCGTCGGAGCCCAAGGTCGGCGACAAGGATGTGCTGGTCGAGGTGCACGCCGCCGGGCTGAACCTGCTGGATTCAAAGATCAGGGACGGGGCGTTCAAACCGATCCTTCCCTACAAGACGCCGCTGGTTCTGGGTCATGACGTGGCCGGCAAGGTCGTGCGCGTCGGCCGGGCTGTGAAGCGGTTCAAGGTCGGCGACGAGGTCTATTCGCGCCCACGCGACGGGCGGATCGGGACCTTCGCCGACTATATCGCCATCGCGGAAGACGACGTCGCGCCCAAGCCGCGCAATCTGTCGATGGAAGAGGCGGCGGGCGTGCCGCTGACGGCGCTGACGGCGTGGCAGGTGCTGGTGGACCGGGCCGATCTAAAGCCGGGGCAGAAGGTTCTGATCCACGCCGGTTCCGGCGGGGTCGGCATCCTCGCGATCCAGTTGGCCAAACACCTGGGCGCCAGCGTCGCGACGACCGCGAGCGCAGCGGGCGCGGACCTGGTTCGCAGCCTGGAGGCGGACGTGGTGGTCGATTACAAGACCGAGGACTTCGCCAGGCTGCTGTCGGGATACGACCTGGTTCTAAACAGCCTGGACGGCGAGACGCTGGAACGGTCGCTGGATGTGCTGAAGCCGGGCGGCAAGCTGATCTCGATTTCCGGCCCGCCCGATCCGGCCTTCGCCAGGGCGCAGGGTCTGAACTGGATCATCCGCCAGGTCATCGGCCTGGGCAGCCGCAAGATCCGGGCAGCCGCGAGGGCGCATCAGGTGGACTACAGTTTCGTCTTCATGCGGGCGGACGGCGAACAGTTGAGCCGGATCACGACCTTGATCGAGGCCGGCGACATCCGCCCTGTGCTGGATCGCGTGTTCCCGTTCGAGGATCTGAACGAAGCGCTGGCCTATATCGAGACCGGTCGCACCAAGGGCAAGGTCGTCGTCAGCCTGAGGCCCTGAACTGATCGTTATCGAAGGGCCGCGGCGTCAATCGCCCTACGCCTTCGTCTTGTCGATCCAGGCGGCGAAGGCGTCGGTGAAGCTTTTCAGGAAGGTCTTGGTGTCGTCCTTCTTCAGCTTGCCGTTCTCGTCAAGCAGGTCGGCGACATTGCCGATATAGGCCTCGGGCTGCTGCATCGTCGGCATGTTCAGGAACACCAGCGGCTGGCGCAGGTGGTGGTTGGCGCCGAAGGCCGCGACGGCGCCGGGCGAGACGCTGACGATGGCGGCGGGCTTGCCCTGCCAGATGCTGTGGCCATAGGGGCGCGAGCCGACGTCCAGGGCGTTCTTCAGCGCGCCGGGGATGGAGCGATTGTATTCGGGCGTGACGAACAGCACCGCCTCGGTCGTCGCCACCTCCTCGCGGAACCGCTCCCAGGCCGGCGGCGGGTTGTCGGTCTCCAGGTCCGGGTCATAGAGCGGCAGGTCGCCGATCTCGACCGGCTCGATCTCCAGCCCCGGCTCAGCCAGCGCCTTCAGCTCCATGCCGATGGCGCGCGAATAGGAGCCTTTGCGCAGGCTGCCGACGATCAGGGCGGCGCGGACGGTCATGGAAGGTCTCCGGGCTGGACGGGTTCAAGCGCCAGCATAACCGATCCGCGCCCCGGCGCGTTCCCTCAGCCCCCGAACAGGGCCGCCGCGAACGCTTCGCCTGCTGGTGCGGCCGACTTCGGGCCGAGGACGGCGCTGGCCGCCTGGCCTGACGCCAGTAATCGACCGCCGACCGCGCGCACGTCCTCGATCGTCTGGGCTTCCAGCTGTTCGGTCATCGACAGGCTGGAGCGTGGGGCCCCGAAGATCAGGGTCTGGGCGGCGTTGCGCCCGGCCCGGCTCATCGGGTTTTCGTCCGACATCCACAGGCCGGCCTTCATAACAGCCTTGGCCCGCGACAGCTCCTTTTCGGTCGGCCCGTTCTCGGCCAGGGCCCGCACCTCGGCCGCCGAGACCTCGGCCAGTTCTTTCGCCCGATCCGCCGCCGCCCCGGCGTAGATGCCCAGCACGCCCGTATCCTCGTACGGCTCCTGATAGGCGTCGATGGCGTAGGCCAGGCCCCGCTCCTCGCGCGCGCTCTGGAACAGGCGCGAGGCCATACCCCCGCCGAGGATCTCGCCGAACAGCCGCATGGCCGAAAGCGCCGGATCGGTCGCGGACAGGGCCGGCAGTTGGAAGACCAGATTGGCCTGTTCGATCTTGCGCGTCAGCTTCGCGTGTCCGCCGACGAAGGCGGCCGGCGCGGGCGCGTCAGCCGGCGTCGCGACCGAATCGCCGAACCAGCGCTCGGCCAAGGCCAGCAGCTCGGTCTCGTCCACCGCGCCTGAGACCGACACCACCATCCGGTCGGGCGAATACAGCCGCGCGCGCCACGCCTCGACCGACGTCTTGTCGGCCGACTTCAGGCTGGCGACAGAGCCCAGGATCGGACGGCCCAGCGGTTGTTTGGCGAAGGCGCGCGTCTGCACCATCTCGAACACATGGTCGTCGGGCGTGTCGAAGGCCTCGGCGATCTCCTGGGCCACCACATCCTTCTCGCGCTCAATCTCGGCAGGATCGAGGGTCGGGCGGAACACCAGGTCCGACAGCACCTGCATGGCGAGCGGCAGCGAGCCGTCCAGCCCCCGCACCTCGAAACTGGTCCGCTCATAGCCGGTGGAGGCGTTGATGGTGCCGCCCTCGGCCTCGATCCGCTCGACGATCTCGCGCGCGGCCATGTCGCCGGCGCCCTTGAACACCAGATGCTCCAGCAGGTGCGACCAGCCGGATCGATCCAGCGGCTCCCACCGCGCCCCGCCCTTGACGGTGACGACGACGGCCAGGGTCTTCAGCCCCGGCATCGGATCGCAGATGACGCGAACGCCGTTGGACAGGGTGTGAAGCGTAGCGGTCAGGGGATGTCTTTCTTGGTGCGACGGCGAAGCAGGGCCACATAGAAACCCGCAAGCGCGATCGCCAGTCCGAACCATGTCAGGGCGTATCCGAAATGGTTGTTGGAAAAGGCCGCAGGCGGCGCGGACGGCCTCAGCGCCGGGAACTCGGGATTGACGGCGGTGATGGCGAACACGGCCTCGGGCCGGACCGGGCCAGTGACGTTCAGCGCCTTGGCCATCGCCGCCGTGTCGCGGGCGTAGAAGCGGCCGTCGCGGGGCGCCGGGCTCATGGCGCCGGGCTTGTCGAAGGTGCGGAACTCTCCGACCATCACGAGCGGCAGGGTGGTTTCGACCACGCGCGGACGCGCCGTCACGCCGTCGCCGACAAAGCCGCGATCGACCAGCAGGGTGAAATCCGCCCCCGCCGGCTTGCACGCCGAGATCAGCCGCACCCCGGCCTCGCCGTCATGGATGCTCTGAAGCTCGACGAAGGGCGCGCTGGCCAAGCCGGGACAGACGATCAGCGCCTTCCTGAACTCCAGATCGCCCCCATTCCTTGTCTCGGCGAGCACCTGATCCAGCGGCGCGGGCGGTTTCGCCGCCGCCGCATCGGCCGCCGCGATCAGCCCTTCCTTCCACTTCAGCCGCTCGACCTGCCACACGCCCAACCCGATCAGCAGGATCAGGGCCAGGACCGTCAGCACGGTCAGGATCCAGGGGAAACGCTTCATCGCTGGTTCCGATATTGCAGCCCGATCATCAGCCCCCGCCCCGGCCGCATCAGGGCCAGCGACTGGGCGACCACCAGCGGCAGCCAGACGATCAGATGCACCCACATGGGCGGATGGTATTTGACTTCCATGAACAGCGCCGAGAAGCCGACGATGAATCCGGCGATCTGCATGATAAAGCTGGCGGGGCCGTCGCCCGTCTGGATGGTGGAATAGTCCAGACCGCAGGCCGTGCAGCCGGGTGCGACCTTCAGAAAGCCCGCGAACAGCGCGCCCTGGCCACACCGGGGACAACGTCCCCGCAGCGCCCAGCGAACCGGCGTATCGGAAACGACGACGGCGCGGGACGATTCCTCGTCCCGCGCCGCTGCGATGTCTTCAGGGCCGTCTTGGTTCAACCGAAGACGACATAGACGAAGGCGAACAGGAACAGCCAGACCACGTCCACGAAGTGCCAGTACCAGGCCGCCGCCTCGAAGCCGAAATGCTTCTGCGGGGTGAAGTCGCCCTTCAGCAGACGGATCAGGCAAACCGCCAGGAAGATGGTGCCGATCAGGACGTGGAAGCCGTGGAAGCCTGTCGCCATGAAGAAGATCGAGCCGTACAGGCCCGAGTTCACGGCCTCTTCGTTGAAGAACAGCTTCTCGTGCAGGATGTGGTTGTACTCATAGGCCTGGACGCAGGTGAACAGCACGCCCAGGGCCACGGTGATGATCAGGGCGATCTTGGCGCCCTTGCGGTCGCCGACCTGGATCGCGTGGTGAGCCCAGGTGACGGTGCAGCCCGAGAGCAGCAGGGTCACGGTGTTCAGCAGCGGCAGCTGCCACGGCGACAGGACCTCGACGCCCTTCGGCGGCCAGGTCGACCAGGCCTTGGCGGTGTCGGCCCAGGTGCCGACTTCCGGCGTAAGCGCCCGCGATTCATGGAACAGGGCCATGTCGAAGAACATCCAGAAGAAGGCGACGAAGAACATCACCTCCGACGCGATGAACAGGATCATGCCGTAGCGCAGGCCCAGCGACACGACGGGCGTATGGTCGCCCGCCTTGGATTCCTTGATGACATCCGCCCACCAGCAGAAGGCCGAGATCAGCACGCCGGCCAGACCGGCGAAGAAGACGCCCGGCTTGCCTTCGGCCAGGAAGTTGGCGGCGATCGGGCCGCCGTCCGCCGGCGCCAGGCCCTTCATCCAGATCACCGCGCCGATGAACATGATGGTCGCAGCGACCGAGGACACCAGCGGCCAGGGGCTGGGCGCCACCAGGTGGTAGTCGTGCTGCGGAGTGGCGTGGGCGTCAGCCATGAATCGCGTCTCTTCGTCGGCCAGAGTCGGTTGTTATAGCGGCTATAGCGTTCGATTTTCCCCGACGCCAGAGCCACGCCGTCTTTCCGCCTTGTTCGGGCGTGCGGACGGGGCTCAGCCCTTGCGGGCCATTGAATCGGCGGGGTCGTCCGGGCTGTGGCCCAATGCGCCGCCCATGCCCATTCCACCGCCGCCCATCCCTGCGCCCATGCCGCCCCCGCCCTCGCCACGGCCGCCCGTTGCGCCGGCGCCTGAGCCGCGGCCTCCGGTCGAGGACGGGCGCGTCGGGCCTTGCAAGGGAATGTCCGGTCCGGTCGGCACGGGCGCCAGGTCCAGCGCCTGACGGATGAAGTCGCGCAGCGAAACCACCAGATCATGCGTCCGCACCGGCCGCCCGGCGACCAGTTCACGCGCCGCCTGCTGCGCCAGTCGCACCTGGTCCTCGGTGCCCAGCAGGATGATATCCGCAAGACTAGCCTCGACCGCGTCGCGGATACGCCGGGTCCGGTCCGACCCCGCCGTCGCCTCGGCGCTGAGATCCAGTCCCGCCTCGCCTTGCGGGACGTTGCGGCGGCTCAGGTCGCGCTTGTGCGTCGGATCGACGGTCAGGTCGCCGGTGAAAGACCCGCCCAGCACCTTGTAGGCGGCGATCAGGGTCTTCAGCCGTTCGTTGATCTGGCGATTCATCCGCTCGCGCCGCTGCTGGATGGTGAACATCATCACCAGCCGGATGCCCATGCCGATCAGCGTCACGAGCGCCAGCCCGACCAGGGTCAGCAACAGACTGTGCCAGTTGGTGAAATCCAGACCGCGCAAATCCCGTCTCCGTCTCGGCGTGCAGCATGCACCTTGAGACGAAACGCGCGCCGACGCGAACGGCGCCGTGTGATCAGCCGTTCATCGCCGCGAACGCCTTGGCCGAAAAAGCCGACAGCGGCTGGGGAAGGTCGTCCAGCGCGAACCAGCCGATCTCCGACAGCTTGTCCGGTTCGGTCAGCGTCGGCTCGCCGGTGAAGTCCCGGGTGACATAGATCAGCGACACCCAATGCTGGCCGTCGGCCGGAATGATCTCTTCGGCCAGGCACAGAAAGTCGACGGCGCCGATCTTCAGCCCGCTCTCCTCCTCGGCCTCGCGCCGCGCGGCGTCGATGGAGCGCTCCATCAGGTCGACCTTGCCGCCCACGATGTTCCAGAACCCGGCCTCGGGCGCCTTCAGCCGTTTGCACAGCAAGACCCGCCCGTCGGCGCGCTGGATCACCAGCCCGCAGCCGACGCCGGGAAAGTCCACGCCCGGCTTCAAAGTCACGCCTTGGGCGCGTCCACGGAGGGGTAGAAGGTGTAGCTCAGGGTTATGTCGCGCGCGCCCTTGGCCTCACGGTCCGTGGCCAGTTCGGGGGCGATGAAATATTGGACCGGGAACTGGCGCGTCTCGCCCGCCGCCAGCGTCTGGTCGGTGAAACAGAAGCATTGCAGCTTCTGGAAATACGGCCCCGTCTGCTCGGGTGAGACATTGTAGCTGGCGCGCACCTGGATCGGCTTGTCCGAGGTGTTGGTCACGTCGAAATAGGCCAGGCCCGTCTCGCCGATCCGCACCCGCTGGGTCGACTGTTCGGCGCGGAAGGTCATCGGCACGCCGCGCACATTGGTGTCGAACCGCACCATGACCGTCTCGTCCAGCACGGTGTCGGAGGCCTTGTCGGCCTTCATCGTCGTGCCGCCAAAGCCCGTGACCTGACAGAACATTCGATAGAGCGGCACCGCCGCGAACGCCGCCCCGGTCATGCCCATCACGCCGAAGACGCAGATGATGGCGATCAGATTCTTGCGGCCCGCCTTCATGGCTGGGAGGTCTCCACCGCCGTCGCCAGCGCGCGCTCGGCCGCCTGGTTCTGTTGCAGGCGCAGCACCGTGGTGGCGAACACGAGCACGATGAAGGCCACCAGCGCCGAGGCGATCCAGACATTGCGACGCTTGCGCGCGCGAAGTTCCTCAGGCGTCAGACGCATGGTTTTACGCTCCCAGACCGGACAGGGCCTCGACCAGCAGCGCCGAAAACAGCGCCATCAGATAGAGGATGGAAAAGGCGAACAGGTCCCGCGCCGGTTTGGCCTGGACCTTGACGTCATACAATGCGGCCTCGCGTCCCACGGCCTCGGCCTTGTCCGGTTCGTCGCCGGCGCGCGAGCGATAAAGGCGCACCGCCAAGCCGAGGAAGCCTAGGCCGCCCGCGACCGATACGACCAGATAGATGATCCCGCCCAGGCCCGCGAAGGCCGGGGCGATCGCGACCGGCACGAAGACCAGGGTGTAGAGCAGGATCTGCAACCGCGTGGACTTGGCGCCCTTGGCCACCGGCATCATCGGAATGCCCGCCTTGGCGTAATCGCCGGCCGAATACAGCGCCAGCGCCCAACTGTGCGGCGGGGTCCACAGGAAGATGATGAGAAACAGCAGCCACGCCTGCCACGGCGCATGGCCCGTCGCCGCCGCCCAGCCGATCACTGGGGGAAAGGCGCCTGCCGCGCCGCCGATGACGATGTTCTGGGGCGTCCGCCGCTTCAGCAGCAGGGTGTAGAAGCCGGCGTAATAGACGATGGTCATGGCCAGCAGACCGGCCGCCAGCCAGTTGGTGTTCATTCCCAACAGCATGACCGAGAACAGGCTCAGGATGACGCCGAACGCCATGGCGTCGTTCTTGCGCACACGTCCCGCCGCCACCGGCCGGCCGCGCGTGCGGCGCATCAGGGCGTCGGTCTCGCCTTCCAGCGCCATGTTCAGCGCCCCGGCCGCCCCGGCCCCCACGGCGATGCACAGGATGGCGATGGCCGCGACCAGCGGATTGACCGACCCCGGCGCGACGATCAGCCCGGTCGCGGCGGTGAAGACCACCAGCGACATCACGCGCGGCTTCAGCAGCTGGAAGAAATCCTCCGGCTGGGCGGTCGAGAGAACGGGTCGGGTCTGAACTTCGGTCATCTGTGAGGGCCGCATAGCATACCCAAATGAAGAAGGCCGCCCCTTCCGACGGAAAGAGCGGCCTTCGATTTCATATCGCTGGAAAGGCTTAGTGCTCTTCCGCCTTGATGACCGGCAGTTCGTTGAACTGGTGGGCCGGGGGCGGCGAGGACAGGGTCCACTCCAGGGTCGTGGCGCCTTCGCCCCACGGATTGTCCACGCCCGGACGACGACGGATCGCCGCCTCGGCCAGCATGATCAGGAAGACCAGCACGCCGACCGCCGTGATCGCATAGCCGATCGACGAGACGTGGTTCCACAGGGTGAAGGCTTCCGGATAGTCGATGTAGCGACGCGGCATGCCCTGCAGACCCAGGAAGTGCTGCGGGAAGAACACCAGGTTCACGCCCACGAACATGATCCAGAAGTGGGTCGCGCCCAGGAACTCGTTGTACTTCACCCCGAACATCTTCTCGAACCAGTAGTAGAAGCCCGCGAAGATCGCGAAGACGGCGCCCAGCGACAGCACGTAGTGGAAGTGCGCCACTACATAATAGGTGTCGTGCAGGCTGTAATCGATGCCGGCGTTCGACAGGACCACGCCGGTCACGCCGCCGACGGTGAACAGGAAGATGAAGCCGATCGCCCACAGCATGGGCGTCTTGAAGCTGATGGAGCCGCCCCACATGGTCGCGATCCAGCTGAAGATCTTCACGCCCGTCGGCACCGCGATGATCATGGTGGCGGCGATGAAATAGGCGCGCAGATTGATGCTCATGCCGACCGTGTACATGTGGTGGGCCCACACGATGAAGCCGACGAAGCCGATGGCCACCATGGCGTAGGCCATGGCCAGATATCCGAACACCGGCTTGCGGCTGAAGGTCGAGACGATGTGGCTGATGATGCCGAAGCCCGGCAGGATCAGGATGTACACTTCCGGGTGACCGAAGAACCAGAACAGGTGCTGGTACATGATCGGGTCGCCGCCGCCGGCGGGATCGAAGAAGTGGGTGTGGAAGTTGCGGTCTGTCAGCAGCATGGTGATGGCGCCGGCCAGCACGGGCAGCGACAGCAGCAGCAGGAAGGCGGTGATCAGCACCGACCAGGCGAACAGCGGCATCCGGTGGATCGTCATGCCGGGCGCGCGCATGTTCAGGATGGTGGTGATGAAGTTGATCGCGCCCAGGATCGAGCTGGCGCCCGCGACGTGCAGGGCGAAGATCGCCAGGTCGAAGGCGGGGCCGACGTGGCCCGTGGTCGACAGCGGCGGATAGGCCGTCCAGCCCCCGCCGAAGCCCTTGCCCGGTCCGCCGTCGGTGAACATCGACAGGATCAGCAGGCACCAGGCGGCGACCAGCAGCCAGAACGAGATGTTGTTCATGCGCGGGAAGGCCATGTCCGGCGCGCCGATCATGATCGGCACGAACCAGTTGCCGAAACCGCCGATCATGGCGGGCATGACCATGAAGAAGATCATGATCAGGGCGTGGGCCGTGACGACGGCGTTATAGCCGTGCTTGGACTGCTCAACGAGACCCAGCAGCTGGATCGACGAGCCTTCCTTGAAGATCTGGATGCCCGGCTCGGCCAGTTCCCAGCGGATCAGGCCCGACAGGGCGCCGCCCACGATGCCCGCCATGATGGCGAACATCAGATACAGGGTGCCGATGTCCTTGTGATTGGTCGACAGGAACCAGCGGGTGAAGAAGCCCAGCTTGTGGTCGTGATGGTGGTCGTCGTGAGCGTGACCGATGTGGGTCGCGTCGCGGGTTACGGTAGCGTCAGCCATGTGTCTCTGTTCGCCTCTTACTGGGCGGCCGGCGCGGCGGACGCCGCGGCGGGAACGGGTTGGTCGGCGGTGGCGCCGACGGGGGCGGCGACCGGGGTCGCGGCATCGGCGGCGGGCGCGGGCGCGGCAGCAGCCGGAGCCGCGGCGGGGGCGGCGACCTTGGGCGTCATCGAACCGCCCTTGGAGGCGATCCACTGTTCGAACTGGGCCTGGGTGACGACTCGGATCTCCAGCGGCATGAAGGCGTGGTCGACGCCGCACAGTTCCGAGCACTGACCATAGAAGACGCCGGTGCGCTCGGCCTTGAACCAGGTGGTGTTGATGCGGCCGGGAACGGCGTCGGTCTTCAGGCCGAACGCCGGCAGGGCGACGGCGTGGATGACGTCCGAGGCGGTGATGACCAGCTGGACCGTCTTGCCGACCGGCACGACCATCGGCTCGGTCGCGGCCAGGCGATAGGGCACGCCCTTGGCCTTGGCTTCCTCTTCCGGGAGCATGTTGGAGATATATTCCGCGACGCCCTGGTCCGGATACTCATAGGCCCAGTTCCACTGGTTGCCGGTCACCTTCACCGTCAGATCCGGCGACGGCATGTCGTGATAGGCGAACAGCAGGCGGAACGAGAACAGGGAGATGAAGACCAGGATCAGCACCGGCAGCACGGTCCAGATGATCTCGATCGTGGTGTTGTGGCTCCAGCGCGCAGGCGTCGGATTGGCCTTCTTGTTGTAGCGGAACACGATCCACGCCAGCAGGCCCAGCACCAGCAGGGTGATGGCCGTGATGATCGGCATCAGGATCACGTCGTGGAAGAAGTGCGCATCATGCTTCAGCGGCGACGCCGCCGGTTGCAGCGTGATGCCGCCCGGGGTCGGCTGACCCATCAGGTCCTGCGCCCACGTCGGCGCCGCAGCGAACATCGCCAGTCCGGCGCCCAGAACGATGGAGGACGCGCAAGTCGCGGCCTTCTTCAACGTCCCTTGGGCTCGCTTGCCCATCCCCATATGAGACTTCCCCATAAAACCGTTATGCAGCAGATACTTGCGAATGGCTCGCAAGAGATCACGCTGGCGCGATTCCCACGCCCGGCGTTCTCGGTCACCTATCGGATCGCTTTCGGCTTGCCAAGCGATCAACGGCGCTCAGGCCGCAAAGCCGCCTTCAGCCGGCCTCGATTAAATCGCTGTCATGTTTCGATAGCTACCTTGCGTCACAAGATACCTTGTCGTAGTCAATGTCCATCAACGGGAGAGCCGAGGTGCCAGAAACTATCGAGATACAGCTGAAGAAAGGCGTGTTGGGGCTTTGCGTCCTGGCCCTTCTGAACCGGGCGGACAGCTACGCCTACGAGATCGCCAGCCGCCTGTCGGACGCGATCGATATGGGGGAAGGCACGATCTATCCCCTGATGCGCCGCATGCAGTCCGAAGGACAGGTCGAGACCTATCTGGTCGAATCCTCCGCCGGGCCGTCACGCAAATACTACCGACTGACCGAAGCGGGCCGGGGGGCCCTCGCCGCCCAGACTGCCGAATGGTCCGCCTTCACCAAGGCCGTCGACGCCATCGTGGCGAACGACGCCGATCAGGGAGCCGCTCAATGACGCGCGCCGAATTCATCGATCGTCTGGAGGAAGGCCTCGTCGGCCTGCCGACCACGACCGCCAACGACATCATCGCCGACTATCAGACCCATTTCGACGACGGCATCGCCGCAGGCCGCACCGAGGCCGAGGTCGCCTCCGCGCTCGGCGATCCGGTCCGCCTGGCTCGCGAGCTCAAGGCCGAGGCCGGCATCCAGCGCTGGCATCAGGAGAAGAACCCCTCCGCCGCCGCCGGCGCCGTCTTCGCGGTCCTGGGCCTGGGTGCGTTGGACATCCTGATCCTCCTGCCCCTGTTGATGGGCGTGATCGGGACCGTGTTCGGCTTCTTCATCGCCGCCATCGGCCTGTTCATCGGCGGCGGCGTGATCATGGTCGCGGGTCCCTTCGCCGGCTTCCCCGGCGGGCCGTTCGCGGCGATCCTGATGGGGCTGGGCCTGATGGCCGGCGCCGTCTTCATCGGCGCCCTGCTGACCATCTTCACCATCTGGCTGGTCAACGGCGTCGTCTGGTTCGCCCGCCTTCACTACCGCCTGCTGAAGCCGGCGCTTGAGCCGACCAGCGTTCAATCCACCTCGACCTCGGGAGCCTCGGCATGATCCGCACCCTGTTCATCATCGCCGGCGCCGCCCTGGTGCTGTGCCTGGTCACCGTCGGCGGCGCGCTGGCGATCGGCGGCCATGACCTCCAGCGCCACGGCTGGGCCTGGACCATCAAGGACCAGGACGGCGAGACCATCCGCTTCGAGCGGGTCAAGGGCGGCGGGACGGACGATCTCGGCCCCCTGACCACCCGCACCCTGCCTTGGACCGGCGGCGAGACCCTGACCGTCGATTCCAGCATCGACGTCGACTATGTCCAAGGTGACGCCAACACCGTCGTCATCACCGGGCCCAAGGGTCTGACCGACCGGGTCCGTCTGGTCGACGGCCGCCTCGATCTGGGCGACGGCGACGAGCGGGTCGTGTTCGGCTGGAGCAACGGCAACTTCTCCGCCCGCTCCGAACGCGACGAACTGAAGGTCGTCATCACCGCGCCCAAGGTGAACCGCTTCAACGCCAAGGGCTCGGGCGACCTGCAGATCACCGGCTATGACCAGCCGTCGCTGACGGTCGACATCGCCGGTTCGGCCGAGGTCACCGCCTCGGGTAGCACCGACGAGCTGAAGCTGGACATCGCCGGCTCGGGCGATGCGTCCCTCGGCGACCTGGCGACCCGCGACGCCTGGGTGGACATCGCCGGCTCCGGCGACGCCCGCATCGCCCCGACCGGCGACGTCAAGGTCGCCATCGCCGGCTCCGGCGACGTGGCCCTGGCCACCCGCCCCGCCAACCTGAACAGCACAGTCTCCGGCTCCGGCGACGTCTATCAGGACTGACGGTCGCACCGATCACCGTGGAAAGGGGCTGGGTTCACCAGCCCCTTTTTTCTGTGCGCCCGCCTTGGAAACGGGGAGCGGCGCCTTCACCCCTCGGGCCCTACGCGCTAAGTCAGCCGCATGACTTTCGCTCCCCTCCCCGACGCCGGCGCCAACTGGGTCGATCGGCATGCGCCGGAGGGGCTGAAGCCGTGGTTGAAGCTGGGGCGGTTCGATCGGCCCATCGGAATCTGGCTGCTGCTGCTGCCCGGCTGGCAGGGGATCGCGCTGGCCTTGGCGCAGTATCGGCAAAGCCCCGGCTTTTATGATCTGTGGCTGTTCGTCGGTTTTGCCATCGGCGCCTGTCTGATGCGGGCGGCGGGGTGCGCCTTCAACGATATCGTCGATCGGGATTTCGACGCCCAGGTCGCCCGTACCGCCCAGAGACCCATTCCGTCCGGCCGCATCTCGGTCAAACAGGCCTGGGCCTTCGTCGTCGCGTGCAGCCTGATCAGCCTTTTGGTCCTGCTGACCCTGCCGACCGTCGCCATCGGGCTGGGCGTCGGGTCGCTGGGCCTGGTCGCGGCCTATCCGTTTATGAAGCGGATCACCTGGTGGCCCCAGGCCTGGCTGGGCCTGACCTTCAACTGGGGCGCCCTGATGGGGTTCGCCGCCGCCCTGCCCTTGGCGGCGGCCGCCTTGCTGCTGCCCGCCGATCTCGCCGGCGAGTTCCGGCCCTTTCTGTGGTCCCCGGCCAGCGAAAGCGGCCATGCGATCGCCCTGACGTGGCAGGCCTATCTTCCGGCCATCCTGCTGTGGATTGGCGGCGTCTTCTGGACCCTGGGCTACGACACCATCTACGCTCTGCAAGACATCGAGGACGACGCCATGATCGGCGTGAAGTCCTCGGCCCGCCGACTGGCCTCGGCCGTGCGGCCCGGCGTGGCGATCTTCTATGGCCTGACCGTGATCCTGGCCGCCATGACCGGCCTCGCCGCCGGGCTTGGGCCGCTCTTCTGGATCGGCCTGATCGCCTACGCCGCCCATCTGGCGCGTCAGGTCATGCGGCTCGACCGCAACGACGGCGCCCTGGCGCTGAAACTGTTCAAGTCCAATCGCGAGGCCGGCGTCATCCTGCTGGCCGCTATCGCCCTTGGCTCAATCTCCCTGTGATCCCCCCGATGATGGAGTTTCCCATGTCGCGCACCGCCCGCATCCTGCTGTTGTCCGCCGCCGTCGCCGCCACGCTTTCCGCATCTCTGGCCGCCTGCCAGCGCAAGGAAGACAAGGCCCAGGCGCCGGCCGCACAGGCCCCGGCCGCTGCGCCGGCCATGTCGAACACTCCCGTCGGCTATGACAGCAAGACCCCCTATGCCGCCGTCAAACTGACCCTGCCGCAGGCGATCAAGACCACGCCCGCCCTGCACGCCGCCCTCTATGCCGACACGGTGCGCGACCTGAAGCAGTTCGAGGAAGGCGCCCAGGCCGATCTCAGCGAGGCCGGCGGCGGCCCCAACCCCTATGAGAAGACTATCTCCTTCGCGCCCAGCGCCGAGACGGGGAAGCTGGTCAGCCTGGCCCGCACCGATTTCGAGTTCACCGGCGGCGCCCATCCCAACACCAGCTTCGACGCCGTCATCTGGGACAAGACGGCCAACAAGCGGCTGGGCTTCGCCGACCTGTTCCGGCCGGGCGCGGATCTGTCGGCGCTGGACAAGGCCCTGTGCGCGGCCGCCAACGCCGCCAAACAGGCCCGCTCGCCGGGGTCGGAAACCGCGACCCTGGACGGCAAGATGTGGACCTGCCCCAAGGCCGTCTCGACCCCGTTCGTCCTGACGCCGGGCACGACGCCAGGCAAGGCGGGCGGCGTGACCTTCCTGATGGGGCCCTATCAGATCGGCCCCTATTCGGACGGCCCCTACTGGATCGCCCTGCCGCAGAGCGCGTTGCGCGCCCTGCTCAATCCCGCCTACGCCGACCAGTTCGACGGCGCCCCGGTCAAGGCCGGCGACGTGACGCCGAAGAACGGCTGAACCAATCCTCCCCCGCCTGCGGGGGAGGATCTTCAGAGTTCACTTCGCCAGAAACGCGTCGACCAGTTGGGCGAACCGTGCCGGCTGATCGGCCATGATGAAGTGGCGCGATCCATCGACGCGGATCAGGCTCACGCCGGGTAAGGCCGCATACTCTCGCGTCCACATCGCATCGGCCACCGCCGCCGGCGCCCCGCCGTCCGCATCGGCGGCGTAAAGCGCCGTCACCGGCGTCGTCATGGTCGCCAGCCCCGGCCGCGCATCGGTGGTCATGACATCCTTGATCGCCGCCGTCATCGCGTGACGGTCGGTCGCCAACGACCAGGCCACAATCCGCGCTTGTTCCGACGGGTTGCGAGACAAGGCCTGCGCCGTCGCCTCCTGCTGGGTGCGGAAGCTCGCCGTGTCCGCCGACAGGATCATGCTGGCCGCCTGATCCGCGAAAGGCTTTGCATTCTCTGCCGTCGCGGTCGGGGCGAACATGGCGCTGTAGAAGGGCAGCGAGTCGACCGTCATGACCCGCCCGACCAGATCCGGCTGCTGTTGCGCCAGCAGAAGTCCGCTCAGACCGCCCATCGAATGGCCGATCACCGCCGGCCGATCCAGCCGCGCCTGGCGGATGTAGCGCGCCAGTTCATCCACCTCGGGCTGGACGAAGGCGCCGTCGCCGTGCGTCCAGGGTTCGCCGGCGAACCCGGCCAACTGCACCAGATGAACGCGGTGCGTCGCCTTCAGCCGATCGGCCGTCGTTCGCCACACTTCACGCGAAGACGCCAGTCCGGGGATCAGGATCACGTCAGGGCCTTGACCCACCACCTCAACCGACAGCCGGTCGGAGGTGAAGGGCGCGGCGGCGGACGCCAGAGGTGGCGCGGCTTGGGCTCGGGCCTGATCGCTGGCCATAGCGCAGCCGATCACAACGCCCAGGATGATGGCAAGGCGCGACGGGGCGAAGACGCCCCGGCAAGGGCGAATGACGTTCAACATCACAGTCTCCAATTGTGAGGTTATTCTTACTTTTTCGGTCAGCCCGCGTGCGGGTTTTCAAAGATCTCTTCGACCGGCCGCTTGAACACGGCGGCGATCCGGTAGGCCAAATCCAGCGAGGGGTCGTGCCGCTCTGTCTCCAGGGCGATCACCGCCTGACGCGAGACCCCCAACGCCTGCCCCATCTGTTCCTGGGTCCAGCCGCGCTCGACACGTAGAAGCTTCAGACGGTTCTTCATCGGCTGCTCCGGATGAAGGGCGAAACGACGCCGTACAGCCCCCAAAAGACCGGAACGATCAGCCAGGTCTGCATATGCGGCGCGCCGGCGAAACTCTCGCCAAAGCCCCAGAAGGTGGCGACGGCCAACGCCAGTCCGGCCGCGATGATGAACTGTTTGGCCGTCACGCCGCGCACGAACTCGTCGCTCTCGCGCATCAGCGCCAGGGTCGCCCAAATCTGCCCGATCACCGGGGCCGACACCACAGCCGCCAGGACCCAGGCCGCCGGTTTCCCCATCAAATCGTCGAACGCGTCCGTCGTCATCATCGCGATACAGATCGCGACATAGGGCACGGAGAAGGCCATCGTGCGGATGATGTAACGTCGATGCGCAGGCGTTCCGGTCTTCCAGGCGGTGAACATGTCGGCTCTCCTTGTGTAAGGACAACCTTACACCAACCGGATGTCATGTCAACCTGACTTTTTGTCAGGCGCGCCCAACATTCTTGCGTTGCTTTTCCAGACGCGCGTCAAAGGCTAGACTTACCCCATGTCCGCCGCCCCGCGCATCGCCCCGTCGGCCCTGTTCACGCCTCAGGAGTGGGCGCCGTATCAGATACGCTCGGCCTGGGTCGGCCCGCTGCTGGTGATCCACTGCTGGGCGGTGATCGCCTTGGCTGTTCTCGCCGGCGTCCTGATCCCCTGGCTGATCCCGCTGTGCATAATGATCGTCGGCACGCGTCAGCTGGGTCTGGCGATTCTGATGCACGAAGCGGCGCATGGCGGCCTGTCCAAGTCGAACCGCCTGAACGATTTTCTCGGCCATTGGCTATGCGCCGTGCCGATCGGCGCCAGCCTGAAGGCCTATCGCCCCTATCATCTGACGCATCATCGCTTCGCCCAGCAGGCGGAGGATCCCGATCTGATGCTGTCGGCGCCGTTTCCCGTCAGTCCGGCCTCGCTGCGCCGCAAGCTGATCCGCGACCTGACGGGCCAGACCTTCTTCAAGCAGCGGGTCCTGCTGCCGCTAGCCCAAGCGCACGCGCGCTCAAGCAGCCCAAGGGGCGATAGCACAAAAGGAATGAGCGATAGCGCCCATGATTACGAGTCGATCGTGACGGGCCGATCCGTACTGCCCTTTCTCGCCTTCAACACGGTCCTGCTGGCGGGCTTCATCGCCGCTGGCGTCTGGTGGGCCTTTTTCGTGTTGTGGCTGCTGCCGATGGCGACGTGGTTTCCGATGGTTACGCGCCTGCGAAACATCGCCGAACACGCCTGCGTCGAGGGTTCGTCGGCCGACCCCTTTCGCGCCGCTCGCACCACCAAGGCCAGCCTGTGGGAACGCGCCTTCATCGCGCCCTACTGGGTCAACTTCCACGCCGAGCACCACCTGTTCATGCATGTGCCCTGCTGGAAGCTGCCGCGCCTCCACCGCGCCATCCATGCGAAGCCGCAAGCCGAGGCGATGGAGGTCGCACCCGGCTATGCCAGCGTGCTGAAGGCTGTTACGCGCCAGCCGGAATGACCTTCCTCGATCCCGCCGCCTTCATCCGTGACAACACGCGGCTCCAGCCCGTGCCGCATGCGCCGGAAATCTCTTTGTGGCTGGCCGACGAGATCACGCCCATCTGGCGGCTGACGGAAGAAGAGCTGGGCGAAATGGGCGTGCCGCCGCCCTTCTGGGCCTTTGCCTGGGCCGGCGGTCAGGCTCTGAGCCGGTATCTGCTGGATCATCCGCATGAGGTCGTCGGCAAGCGCGTGCTGGACTTCGCCGCCGGTTCGGGCCTGGTCGGCGTGGCGGCGATGAAGGCGGGGGCGACCCATGTCCTGTGCGCCGACATCGATCCCTTCTGCCGGGCCGCCGTCGCCGCCAATGCCGCGGCGAACGGCGTGGCGCTGGACTTCACCCAGACCAATCTGCTGGACGCCGCCCCGCAGGATGTGGACGTCATCTGCGCGGGCGACATCTGCTACGAGCGCCCGATGACCGACGCCGTTCTGGCCTGGCTGGCCCAGGCCCGCGCCAGGGGCACGCGGGTCCTGATCGGCGATCCGGGACGCACCTATTTCCCGCGCACGGGCCTGGATTTCCTGGCCGAATACCGCGTCCCGACCTCGCGCGAACTGGAGGACCAGGAAATCAAGCGATCCTCCGTCTGGGCGATGCCTTAAGCTGCAGCCTGACCTTCGTGGCGGCCTTCGGCGAACTCCTCGATCATCTTGGCGTTGAAGGCGGGAATGTCGTCGGGGCAGCGGCTGGTCACCAAGCCCTGATCCACCACCACCGCCTCATTGACCACATTGGCCCCGGCGTTCTTCAGGTCGGTGCGGATGCTTTCGAACGACGTCATCGTGCGCCCCTCGACCACGCCTGCCTCAATCAGCAGCCAGGGCGCGTGACAGATGGCGGCGACCGGCTTGCCGGCGTCGAAGAAAGCCCGAACGAACTTCACCGCGTCGTCGTCCGCCCGCAGCAGGTCCGGGTTCGCCACCCCGCCCGGCAACAGCAGGGCGGAATAGATCGAGGCGTCGACCGCCGCCACGGCCTTGTCGGCCGTGACCTTGTCGCCCGGCGTCAGATGGTCGAAGCCCTGGAACTCGCCGGCTTTCAGCGACACGATCTCGACCACCGCGCCCGCATCCTTCAGCGCCTTCATCGGTTCATTCAGTTCGACCAGCTCGACGCCGTCGGTCGCCAGGATGGCGACGGTCTTGCCGGAAAGGGATTGGGCCATGAGGAATGCTCCGTTCGTAAAGGGGGTTCGGCGCGATGAACCCACGGCGTCTCAAAGGGTTGCGGCTCCGCTTGGCGGCGATGGCGCGCGTCCCCACATCGTGTCCATGCGATCGCTCCTGACCCTGACCGCCCTGTTGGCCGCTGCCGCCACGCCGGCGTTGGCCCAGACCTATCCGCAGGCCGGCCAACCCTACGGCGCCTATCCGGGCGGCGTTCCCGCCGCCATCGCCGACCAGCACCGTTATGAGAACGACCGTCTGCGTTCTCAAGCGCAGTCGAACGCGGACCAAGCGCGTCAACAGCAGATCGAGACCCAGCTTCGCCTGCGCGCCATCGAAGGCGCTCGCGAACCGACCGCTGCCCAGCTCTTGCCGCCCCGCCCGCTCTATAGCCCCGAGCAGGAGCGGACCTTGCGCCAATCCGCCGCCGAACGCCGCCAGCAGACAGCCCAGGGCATGAGCCAGATCGACAACTGGCTGGCCCGTTCGCAGTGAAGCGTCCAAACTGACGCATCCCTTCCCTTGCACCCGCGTTCCTGCCTAGCTTAACCAGGATCGGGCGGAGGATAGGGTATGCGCTGGCAAGGTGGACGGACAGGCGGCGGCGGCATCGAGGATCGGCGCGGGTTGGGCGGCGGCGCCATCGCTGGCGGCGGCCTGGGCGTTGGGGTGCTGGCCATTATTGGCTATCTTGTATTCGGCATCGATCCTTCGACCACGACCCAGCTCGCCAGCCAGTTCGGCGGCGTCGGCGCCGAACAGCAGCAGGGTCAGACCGGCACACCCAAGGATCAGGCGGGTCAGTTCGTCGATGTTATCGGCGGCAACATCAACGACGTCTGGGCGCAGAAGCTAAACGGCTATCAGCCGCCGCGCGTCGTGATCTATGAACAGGGCACATCGACCGGCTGCGGCATGGGCCAGTCGGCCATGGGTCCCTTCTACTGCCCGACCGACAAGACCGTCTATCTGGACCTCGGCTTCTGGAAGGAGATGGAGAACAAGCTCGGGGCCTCAGGCGCCGACTTCGCCCGCGCCTATGTCATCGCCCACGAGTTCGGCCATCACGTCCAGACCCTGACCGGCACCTCAGATCAGGTTCGCCAGGCCCAGCAGCGCGCCTCCGGTCAGGCCGAAGCCAACCAGTATTCCGTCGCGCTGGAGCTTCAGGCCGACTGCTACGCCGGCGTCTGGGCCCGGAACGCCTCGGCCGTCTCCAACGGTCAGGTCGCACTTGAGCCCGGCGATATCGAAGAGGGCATGAAGACCGCCCAGGCCATCGGCGACGACACCTTGCAACGTCGCAGCGGCGGCCGCGTCTCTCCCGAAAGCTTCACCCATGGCTCTTCTGCGCAGCGGGTGGAATGGCTGCAACGCGGCTATCAGTCGGGCGATCCGGCCTCCTGCGACACCTTCAGCGGCGCCTGATCGCCGCGCCCCCTCAGAACGATTGATTGACTGACGATGCACGACCGCGCCGGCACGACCGCACGCCCCGAAGACCTGATCGATCTCGACGCCCTGCTCGGCGCCTATGAGACGACCCGGCCCGACATGGGCGATCCGCAGCAGCGGGTTGTGTTCGGCACCTCGGGCCACCGCGGCTCCAGCCTGGACGGCGCCTTCAACCAGGCCCACATCCTCGCCATCGCCCAGGCGATCGCCGAATACCGCGCAGCCCAGGGCGTCGACGGCCCGCTGTTTCTTGGTCGCGACACACACGGCCTGTCTGAGCCCGCCTTCCGCACGACGCTCGAGGTGCTGATCGCCAACGGGGTCGAGGTGCTGATCGACGCCCGCGACGGCTTCACCCCTACGCCAGCCGTTTCGCACGCCATCCTGACCCACAACTGCACGAATAGCCGACAGGCGGACGGCGTCCTGATCACGCCTTCGCACAATCCGCCCCGCGACGGCGGCATCAAATACAATCCCCCCTCCGGCGGCCCGGCCGGGGGCGAGGCCACGTCCGCCATCGCCGCCCGCGCCAACCAGCTGATCGAAGGCGGCCTGACCGAGGTCCGTCGCGTCCCCTTCGCCCAAGCGCATGCGGCGGCGGGCCGGTTCGACTACCTCGCCGCCTATATCGACGACCTGCCCAGCGTTCTCGACCTGGACACCATCCGCAACGCCGGCGTCCGCATCGGCGCCGATCCGCTAGGCGGCGCGGCCGTGGCCTATTGGGGTGAGATCGCTGAGCGCCACCGACTGAACCTGACCGTCGTCAATGACGCCGTCGATCCGCGCTGGGCCTTCATGCCGCTGGACGCCGACGGCAAGATCCGCATGGACTGTTCATCGCCCAGCGCCATGGCCGGTCTGATCGGCATGATGAAGGGCGGCTCGGCCTATGATGTCGCCTTCGGCAACGACGCCGACGCGGATCGCCACGGCATCGTCACCCCCGACGCCGGACTGATGAACCCCAACCATTTCCTGGCCGCCGCCATCGCCTATCTGTTCGCCCATCGGCCCGGCTGGGGCGCGGACGTCGCGGTGGGCAAGACCCTGGTCTCATCGTCCATGATCGACCGGGTCGTCGCCGGCCTGGGTCGCCGCCTGCTGGAAGTTCCCGTCGGCTTCAAACACTTCGTGCCCGGCCTCTTGGACGGAACCGTCGGCTTCGGCGGCGAGGAATCGGCCGGGGCCTCCTTCCTGCGCCACGACGGCACGGTGTGGACGACGGACAAGGACGGCATCCTCCTTTGCCTGCTGGCCGCCGAGATCCAGGCCCGCACTGGCCAGAGCGCCAGCCAACTCTACACTAGCCTGACCGACCAGTACGGCGCTCCCGCCTACGCCCGCGTCGATGCTCCGGCCAACCGCACGGAAAAGGCCCGGCTTGCTGCGCTCAGCCCCGCGAACGTGACCGCGACCACCCTGGCCGGTCAGCCGATCACCGACATCCTGACGAAGGCCCCCGGCAACGGCGAGACCATCGGCGGGCTGAAGGTCGTCACCGCCGACGCCTGGTTCGCCGCCCGCCCCTCGGGCACCGAGGACGTCTACAAGATCTACGCCGAATCCTTCCTCGGCCCCGACCATCTGGCGACCGTTCAGGCCGAGGCCAGGGCCGTGGTGGCGGCGGCTCTGGCGGGCTGATGGCTTAGCCGACCGTGATCTCCATCGGCCGTTCGACGAACAGGCCGGGGCCGCCCAGGTCCAGTGCAAGCCGCCGGTTCTCGAACGCGGCCATGCCGACCAGGGCCTTGGGGAAGCCCGGCACGGCGACGTCGTCATAGATGGCGACCGTCGCCTGACGATACAGTTCGTCGCCGATGGTCAGGGTGCGCACGACGACGGTCTCGGCGCGCACCGTGCCGCCCAGAACGATGCTCTGGCCCGGCGTGCGTTCGCGGCCGTCCAGCAGGCCGGCGGCCTGGGCCGTCTCGCGCGTGACGGCCAGCACGGCCGAGGCGCCGGTGTCGATCACCGCATTGACCGTCGCCCCTTCCAGGGTGATGTCCGCCTGCAAGGCCTTGCCGGCCCGTGTCACCGGAACGGACTTCAGCGACGACGGCGGCGTCCAGCCCTCGCGCGGCAGGAACCGAACCCTATGCTCCGCCGTGTCCAGCTCCAGCACCAGTTCGCGCAGCACGTCCTGTCCCAGGATCAGCGCCGCACCCAATCCCTGATCGCTGGCCAGCGGCCCCAGGCCGAGGATCGCCGCCCGCAATCCGGTCAGCCGCAAGCCGCCGATCGCCACATCCAGCGTCGTCCCGCGTCCGACCTGGGCGTCGCCGCCGACGCCGTAAGCCACCATCGGGATGTTGAAGACATTGGTCAGCCCCAACCGCTCGACCAGCGACCGGTCGATGACCGAATACTGCGCCCCGGAATCGATCAGGGCCCGCAGCGGCTGTCCGTTCACCGTCACCTCAACTATTGGGGTCGGCGCGCGCGGCTCGGCATAGGGCAGCCAGCCGCTGGAGCCGTTCGCCGCGAAGGCGACCGTCGGCCCGCGCCAGACCACATGGTCGCGCAGCCACCAGGCCCCGCCTGCGCCGCCGGCGACCAGCCCCAGCCGGATCAGAAGATCGCGTCGTCTCATGCTCCTGACATGGACCGTCGCAGCGATCCGCGCCAGCGGGGCGATGTCGCAACCCCTTTTGCAGGACCGACGACATTGCCCCTGAAACGGCAAAAATGTGCGCCTAAACCGCCACTGCAACGTCCCTACGCTGATAGTCGGGCCACAGTCCGCGAAAACCCGACAAAATCATCCAGAAAGCGGGTGACGCCGCCGCCCCGTCTGGCTACGACCATCGGCGTCATGAGCACCTCCAGCGCCCGCTACGTCTCGACCCGAGGCCAATCGCCCGAAACCGATTTCTCCGACGCCCTGCTGCGCGGCATCGCCCCCGACGGCGGCCTCTATATGCCGACCGCCTGGCCCGGTCTGTCGCCCGAAGCCTGGACGGGAACGGCCGATTACAAAGCGATCGCGCTGCAAGCCATCGCCCCCTTCATCGGTGACGCCCTGCCCGCCGGCGCGCTGGACCGCGCGCTGGACCGACTGACCGCCGGGTTCGACCATCCGCTGGTTACGCCTCTGGTCGAACTAGAGCCGGGCCTGTTCGTGCTGGAGCTGTTCCACGGCCCGACCGCCGCCTTCAAGGATCTGGCGATGCAGCTAGTCGCCAGCCTGACGGACGAGGCGCTGGCCGCCTCAGGCGAGCGTCTCACCATTCTGACCGCCACCTCAGGCGACACCGGCGCCGCCGCCGTGCGCGCCTTCGCCGGCGCCACGTCGGTCGATCTGGTGGTGCTCCACCCGCTGGACCGCATCTCGCCGGTTCAGCGCAAACAGATGACGACGGTCGAGGCGGACAATGTCCTGAACCTGGCCGTGCGTGGTGATTTCGACGACTGCCAGCGCCTGGTGAAGGGCCTGCTGGCCGACGAGGCTCTGCGCGAACGCGGCCGCCTGTCCTCGGTCAATTCGATCAACTGGGCGCGGCTCGCGGGCCAGATTCCCTACTATGTCTCCGCCACGGCCCAGCTGGGCGGGGCCGCGACCTTTGTCGTGCCGACCGGCAACTTCGGCGACGCCTTCGCCGGCATCGCCGCTACGAAAATGGGCCTGCCGTCCAACGGCTTCGTCGCCGCCGTGAACCAGAACGACGCCTTGGCCCGCGCCCTCAACGACGGCCTCTATTCACGCCGTCCGGCGGTCGAAAGCGGCAGCGTGTCCATGGATGTGCAGGCGCCGTCCAACTTCGAGCGGCTGGTGTTCGAGGCGACGGGCCGCGACGCCGAGGCGACGCGCACCGTGTTCGAAACCTTCGCCCGCGACGGCGCCATCGCCTTCGATCCGGACCTTCTCGTCGCCCTGCGCGATCAGGTCTCGGCGGTCTCCATCGACGAGGACGAGACGCGCGCCGAGATCGCCCACGCCCATCAGGCCTGGGGCCGTGTCGTCTGTCCGCATACGGCTGTGGCGCTGGCCGCCGCGCGTCGCCAAGACCGCTCAAAAGGCCCCGTCGTCGCTCTGTCCACCGCCCACCCGTCCAAGTTCGGCGACTTCGTCTCGAACGTCCTGGGCTTCGAACCCGAACTCGCAAACGTCATCGCCGCCCTGGGCTACAAGCCCGAGCGGTTGACGATCGTCGATCAGACGATGGACGCGACGCGTGACGCCGTGGCGGCCTTTTCAGGCCGCCACTAAAACGTCTTAGCGACGACCGCCGCCGGTGAGGGCGCGCAGCAGAAGCAGGCCGACGCCGGCAACCGACAGGGTCGTGACCAGCGGACGCTTGCGCGCCTCGGCGGCGACGGTGCGGGCCTTGTCGCGGTAGTCGACGGGAACCTTCTCGACCAGGCGATCGACCGAATCCATCGCCTTGCCGAAGGTTTCCAGCGAGCGGCCCTTGGCGTCGTTATAGGCGCCTTCGACCTGCAGCTTCTGGTCTCCGACCAGCTTGCCGACGCCTTTTTGGAACTTGCCTTGCGCCTGCGAGGCGGCGCCGTTGATGGTTTCGTCAGTCATGATCTTCGTCCTCGGGGAGCGGCGCACGTCGCCGTTGCACCATCAAAATCCCGGCCAAGCTTTCGGTTCCAGCGACGAAGCCGCGCAGACGCCTCACGCCGGTTCGGTCGCGCGCCAGTGGTCCATCCGACGCAGGAAGACCGCCGGATCCTTGGGCGTCACCAAATTGGCGGGATCATGGAAAATGCGGTCGTGCAGCCGGGTCACGGTGAACCGCAGGGCCGCCGCTTCGCCCAGACGCGGCAAGGCCTCCCGCTCGGCGGCGTTAAGCGTCCGCACGGACTCATAGCCGCGCTGGAACGCCGCCAGCGCGTCCGGCATGGCTCGCCCTTCGGCATCGAAACCCCAGGCCGACAGGGCGATGGCGAGGTCATAGGCGAAGGCGCCGGCGCAGCCGAAATAGAAGTCGATCACCGCCGAAACGGCGTCGTCCTCGAACAGCACATTGTCGGGGAAATAGTCCGCATGGATCGCCCCGCCCGGCAGGTCGTCCGCAAAGGGATCGCCCAAACGCGCCAGCGTCGCCTGGACCTGTCTCAGCAGCGCGCGATCCGCGTCGGACGCCCGCTCTTCTCCCTCGACGCAACGATCGGCCAGCCGACGCCACATGGCCGGCCCGACCGGATTGACCCGTTTCAGATCAAAATCAGCCGCCGTCAGGTGAAGCCGCGCCAGCACCGCGCCCGCCGCCGCCTGATCGGCCGATGACGGCGTGCGCAGCCAGGCCCCGGTCTTCCATTCGATCACCGCCGCCGCCCGGCCGTTAAGCCGTGCAAGCCAGCCGCCCGTCCGGTCCTCGATCGGCGTCGGGCAAGGAAAACCGCGCGCCGCCAGATGCGCCGTCAGCCCCAGGCAGAAGGGCAACGAGGCCTCGTCCGTCCGCCCCTCGAACAGGGTCAGCACAAACCGGCCCTGCGTCGTGTCCAGCCGATAGTTGGTATTCTCCACCCCCTCGGCGATGGCCGTCAGTTCGACCACCTCGCCGATGTCGTAGCCGGCCAGGAACGCCTTGGCGTCGGCGATAGAGACGGGGGTGAAAACGGCCATGGGCTTAGTTTAGGCCCGCATCGGCGCGCCGTGCACGCACGATCTCGGCCAGGTCCGCCATGATGCTCTCGGTCGTGGCCCAACGCCCGGCGCCCCGCCCCCGGCAGCGCCACACGCGGCCGTCGGCGCCGTAGACCTTCAGCGCATTGCCCTCGCCGCGCAGGGTCAAGAACAGCGGATCGCCATGGTCGGCGTTCAGCGACACCGACGGGCGGATCACCCCGTCCTTCAGATGGGCGGCGCCGATCTGGCGCACGCCGCCTGCGGCTGAGGTCGTCTCGGTCAGGTGGTCGCGGGGCACGTCGCCGTCGGGCGAACGGCCGAAAGCCTCGTGGCACAGCAGCCGCACCTTGGCCGCCGCATCCAGACCTTCCAGATCCGAAGACGGGTCCTCCTCCGCAAAGCCCGCCGCGCGGGCGTCCGCCAGGGCTTCGTTGAACGCCGCCCCGTCGCCCAACCGCTCCAGCATGAAGTTGACCGTGCCGTTCAGCACCGCCTCGAAGCCGACCACCTCGCCTGCCGCGCGGGCGGCGCGCACCGTCTCGATCATCGGCGATCCGCCTCCGACCGAAGCCGACCAGAAGATGCGCCGGCCCTTCGCATCGGCCAGCGCCTGAAGGCCGCCCGGATCGCGGCTGACCGCCTGCTTGTTGGCGCTGGCGACATCGCAGCCGACCTCGAGCGCGGCGCGGATCACCGCATGGCCCGCCTCGCCTTCCGAAAGGGCCTCCAGCACGATGTCGGGCTTCTTGGCCCACAGGTCCGCCGGGTTGGAGGTGAACAACGAAGCCGGACAGTCGACGTCGCGGGCCTTTTTCGGGTTGCGCACGAGCACGCCCACGACTTCGTAGCGGGGATCATCGAGCAGCTTGCCCAGCACGCCGCCGCCGACGACGCCGCATCCGGCGACCGCGACCTTCAGCGGCGGCAGGGCGGGCGCCGGGCCGGGCGGCGCCGACTTGTCGCCGATGACCGTGCCGTCGGCGCGGTCCAGGGCCGCCACCTCGATCTCGACCCCGCGGCTTTCGCCGAGGTCGATGGCGTCATGCTGGACCAGCGCCCCGCCCAGCTTGCGCGCCACGTCCCACGACGCGCGGCGATAGCGCAGGGCCGGGGCCGTCTTGTCGTTGGGGTCGTGGTCGTAGAGGCCGTCCACATCCTTGACTAGCCGCACCTTCTTCAGCCCCAGCTCAGCGGCCAGGAAAACCGCCGTCAGATCCGATCCGCCCCGTCCCAGCAGGGCCACCTTGCCGTCCGGCCGCACCGCGCCGAACCCGGGCACAACCACCACCTCGTGCCGGGCCAGCGCCTGTTTCAGATGGTCGGGTCGCAGACCGCAGGGGCGCGAATGCTCCGGCTCGCCCTCCGCCACGATGCCCAGTTCGCGGACCGACAGGACGCAGGCGTCCAGGCCGATCCGGTCGCAGGCGATGGCCACCAGGGCCGCCGACTTTTCCTCGCCCAGGGCCACATAGCCCGGCAGCAGGTCGTTGGAATGGGCCAGGCCCAGCGCCCGCGCCTCGCCCAGCAACCGGTCCGTCGCCCCGCCGAAGGCCGAGACCACCGCCACCACCTTTCGGCCAGCCCGCACATGGCCATAGACGGCCGAGGCGACCAGCGGCGCCTCCGCCGGGCTGCGCAGGATGGACGAGCCGAACTTCAGCACCACGACCTCTGGCGCAGGCTGACTGCTGGGATCGAGGCTTTCGGATTTTTCTACGACGGCGAGTTGGGCGGACATCGGGTTCTCGGGAAAGGTCGGGATGGGGTGGGGTGAAAAGAAAAACCCCGCCTGGCGGACCGGGCGGGGTTCGGGTTCTGCGGTTGCCGGGGTTCGGCGCGCTAAACTCGTCCCGCCCGTTCGGGCATGGTGGTGGTGCCGGTGGTGCCGCCGATAATCGCGCCGCCGAGGATCATGCCGAAACGCGTCGCGGCGAGGCCGGCGACGGTCGAAACTTCGGCGATGAGCGAGCGCTGTTGCACAGGGCAGGGTCCGGTTGAAATCTGGGCCTAGGGTGATCGGACGACCCTGACCTTGTCAAGTCGCATTGGATGATTTTTTCACGACAAGGCGCTTACGGTGCGTTTTCACCCCCATCGAGTCGACCGATGCCACTAATGAGGTTGAATTTTTCGCTTGACCGGTGCCGCCCGGATCATCAACGTAAAGTCACTCATCAAGACCAGCCGAGGGATTAGGCCCTTTGACGCTGGGGCAACCATCGGGTCTCACAGCTCGAAACGGTGCCAACTCCTGCGGGGTCCTTCGGGGTCGCGAGAGATGAGTGGAGCATCGACGAGACGACGCTCCACGCTCTGTCACCGCATCGAGACTTGCTGAGCGAGAACGATGCGGAACGACGATGACACTGGCCGAAACCACCCTGCTCGAAGACCCCGACTGTCGCCGCGCGACAGCCATCACCCCTGTCCGCGAACCGACGCGTGAGCGCGGCGGCGCCCGCGACGTCATCGTTCCCATTCCCGCCGACTTCCGCCTCGCCTCGGGCGAAAAGCTGAACCAGCCCAATATCGTCGGACGCCTGCACGGCCGGATCGGCGCCCCCGTCGTCGTGGTCGCCGGCGGCATCTCGGCCGGACGCTTCGTCCACCGGACGGAGACCAACGGCTTGGGCTGGTGGTCTGGCGCCGTTTCGGTGCGCGGGCCCATCGATCTGAGCCGCCTGCAAGTTCTTGCCGTCGATTTCGCCCCCGGCGCCGAGTTCCTGGACAAGCCCGTCACCATCACCACTCAAGACCAGGCGCGCCTGCTGGCCCTGGTGCTGAACCATCTGAAGATCGAGCGCGTCGCCGCCTTCGTCGGCTGCTCGTACGGCGGCATGGTCGGGCTGGCCTTCGCCGAACTGTTCCCCGACTGGGCCGAGCAGCTGATCATCGTGTCGGCCGCCCACCGCGCCCATCCCCAGGCCACCGCCTGGCGCGGCATCCAGCGCCGCATCCTGCAGTTCGCCGTCGCCGCCGGCCGTCCCGAGGAGGGCGTCGCCCTGGCCCGCGAACTGGCCATGACCACCTATCGCACGGCCGAGGAGTTCGACGACCGCTTCGACACCACCGCGCCGGCGGCTGTCGGCGGCGCCTATCCCGTCTGCGACTATCTGACGGCGCGGGGCCAAGCCTACCGCACCCACACCACCCCGGCCCGCTGGCTGTCGATGTCCGATTCTCTGGATCGCCATAGCGTGACCCCGGAAGCCATCACCACGCCCGTCACCCTGATCGGCTTCACCTCCGACCGTTTGGTGCCGATCGACGACATCCGCGAACTGGCCGCGCGGTTGCCGACCCTGTGGCGCTTCGTCGAGGCGCCCTCCCTGTATGGCCACGACGCTTTTCTGAAGGAGGACGCCTTCGTCGGCGACATCCTCCGCGCCGCCTTGAAGGATATCAAAGCATGACCGCCCGTCCCGCCAATCCGCACACCATTGCCGCCCGCACGGGCGTGGATACGGACACGGCCCATGGCGCGGTCATGCCGCCGCTGTATCTGTCGTCCAACTATTCCTTCGCCGGCTTCGATCAGAAGCGGAAATACGACTACAGCCGTTCGGGCAATCCGACCCGCGACGTGCTGGCCGAAACCCTGACCGAGCTGGAGGGCGGCGCCGGCTGCGTCATCACCGCCACCGGCATGGCGGCGGTTGACCTGCCGCTGACCCTGCTGGAGCCGGGCGACCTGCTGATCGCGCCGCACGACTGTTACGGCGGCACCTGTCGCCTGCTGAACGCCCGCGCGAAGAAGGGGCATTTCGAACTGCTTCTGGTCGATCAGGGCGATCCCGTCGCCTTCGATGCCGCCCTGGCCCTGAAGCCCAAGCTGGTGCTGGTCGAGACCCCGTCCAACCCGCTGCTGCGTCTGGTCGATGTCGCCGACATCTGCACCCGCGCCCATGCGGCGGGCGCCAAGGTCGTGTGCGACAACACCTTCCTGTCGCCGGCCTTGCAGAACCCGATCAAGCTGGGCGCAGACTTCGTCGTCCACTCGACGACCAAGTTCATCAACGGCCATTCGGACGTGGTCGGCGGCGCCGTCATCTCGGCCGACGCCGAGGACCACCAGACCCTGGCCTGGTGGGCCAACTGCACCGGCGTGACCGGCTCGCCCTTCGACGCCTATCTGACCCTGCGCGGCGTGCGCACCCTGTTCGCGCGCATCGAGCGGCAGCAGGCCACAGCCGGCAAGATCGCCGAAAAGCTGGCCGCCCACCCGGCGGTCAAGGCCGTCCACTATCCGGGCCTGAAGTCGCACCCCAACCACGCCCTGGTCGCGGCCCAGCAGGCCGGCCCCGGCGCCATGCTCAGCTTTGAGCTGCAAGGCGGCACGGACGCCGTGCGCGATCTGGTCGAGACGCTGGAGATCTTCACCCTGGCGGAATCGCTGGGCGGAGTGGAAAGCCTGATCGCCCACCCCGCCACCATGACCCACGCCGCCATGACGCCGGAACAGCGCGCGACGGCCGGCATCGGCGACGGCCTGGTGCGCCTGTCGGTGGGTCTGGAGCATGTCGAGGATCTGATCGCCGACCTGTTCCCGGCGCTGGACGCCCTCGTCCCGGCGAAGGCGGAAGCGGCGTAACTTTTTGCTTGCAGGAACGGCCGAACCGGGGCAAATGCGCCGCCCCGGCCGCGGTCCCTTCGTCTATCGGTTAGGACGTCAGGTTTTCAACCTGAAAAGAGGGGTTCGACTCCCCTAGGGACTGCCACCGGCGGCGCCTTTTCAGCGCCCTTACCGGACATCGTTGAGCGAACGCTCCGACCCCGGATTAAGATTTCGGTAACGATTTTGTCCGGAAACGGGCAGTAAGTCTTTCGATTCACGGACTTTTTTCGGACGCAGTCAGGAACTATCCACAGGGACTGTGGTTAACCCATCGTTAGCTCGGCGCAGAAGCGCCTCTCCCTCCTGCACCGAGATCCTCATGTTTATCGCCATCGCCCGCCCGGCGGTGGAGCCCAAAGGCCCCGACGCCGTCGCCGTCCCCGGCTCTCCCGCCATCGCCGAACTGTCGCCCCGCGCCCTGCATGCGCGCCTTCTCCAGAACGCCGCCCTGCGCCGCCTGCGCGGACTGGAGCGCCGCAGGGAGCAGCGTCTCGAAGACGCCGACTACTGGCTGCATGCCGCACCGATCGCCGTCCGGAAAGCCAGCGCTCTGCGCGAAGAGCGCAGTTTCTCGCCGATCCCCTGAAAGTCGCCGCACACCTCTGGATACACGTGCTGGTGATTTGGGGTTGATTTACCGACCCTTGGTATCCGACAAGAGCGGATGGGCGAAGTCGGATCGGCGCTGACATTTGCGAAGGCGATTCTGGTCACGGGCGGCGCGGGCTATATCGGCGCCCATGTGTGCGAGGCTCTGGCGGCCGCCGGCTATCGACCCGTTACCTATGACAACCTGTCGACCGGCCGGCGCCGATTCGTGCGCTGGGGACCGCTGGTCGAGGGCGATGTCTGGGACGCGGACAAGGTGCGCCACACCCTGATCGCCCACGACATCAGCGCCGTCATGCATTTCGCCGGCTCGTCCGTGGTCCCTGAATCGGTGCGCGCGCCGCTGGACTACTACCGCAACAATGTCGGTGGTCTGTTGGGGCTGCTGGGCGGGATGCGGGAAGCGGGCGTGAACCGACTGGTCTTTTCCAGCACCTGCGCCGTCTATGGCGATCCCGGCGACGATCCGATCACCGAGGCGACGCCGCTGGCCCCCGTCACCCCCTATGGCCGTTCCAAACTGGGCTGCGAACAGATGCTGTCGGACGCCAGCGCCGCGCACGGGCTGAATGTGATCGCGCTGCGTTATTTCAACGCCAGCGGCGCCTCGACGTCAGGCCTGATCGGCGAAGATCGGCCGGTCGAGACCCATCTGATCCCGCGCGCCATGATGGCCCTACGCGGCCAGATCGACGATTTCGCCGTTCATGGGACCGACTATCCGACGCCCGACGGCACGGCGGTGCGCGACTATGTCCACGTGTGCGACCTGGCTCAGGGCCACCTTGCCGCCCTGACCCAGTTGCTCGGCGACCGACGCGGCTTCTTCGCCTATAATCTGGGCGCCGGCCACGGCCATTCGGTGCGGCAGGTTCTTGAGGCAATCATGGCACACAGCGGCCTTCGACTGCCCGACGCAGCCGGAGCACGTCGCGCGGGCGACCCGCCGCACCTGGTGTCGGACATCACTCTGGCGCGTCAGGCGCTGGGCTTTGCGCCACGCCAGTCGGACCTGCCTTCCATCGTCGCCAGCGCCTGGGCTTGGCACAGCCGGGTCAGCGCAGTTCGGGCATCCGGCGGCGCAGCGAGGCTTTCAGCTTTTCGAACTTCTGCCCCGCCGACTTGGGCCTTACCCGCCGCCGCAGCTCCAGCCCGCCACCCCACAGCGCATGGACCGGCGCTTCAAGATGCGGATGGCGATCATGCTGATGGACGATGGGGCTGACGCTGGCGTCGGGATTGACGACCTTGCCGCCTTCGAACCTCAGGGTCTCGCCGGGCGTCAGGCCCAAGGTCGCCACGCGTTCATAGTTGGGGCGCACGCTCATCGCCGTCAGACCCTGATGGATCGCCATGTTGAAGGCCGCCTGATCGGCGCCGAACGCCCCGCCGATCTCGGATCGCGGCGTCGCCGCCAGCGATAGAATCAGTCGCGACAGGCGCGAGACCTCGGCGCGCGGCCCGACGATGGTGCCGACGCACAGACAGGCCTTGTCGGCCAGTTGCCGCGCCTGGGCGTCGCCGAACAGGGCGCGTAGATACTTCATGTTGAAGGCGTGATCGCCCAGCGGCGTCTCGGCCTCGACATAGGCCTCAAGCCCCTCAGGCGCCGGATCGAAGAGCGGCGCTTGGAAGATCACATCGCGCACGTCGCAGGCCAGGGTGACGCCTGATCGATCGCCCAGCAATCCCGCGAAGGCCACGAACCGCTGCATCACCGGATGCGGCGCCCATCCGCGCCAGACCGGCGCATCGACGGCGGTCACCCGATGCTGGGCCAGAAAGGCGCGCAAATCCGGTTCGGCGTCGACCACGAGGGCCACAGGGCCCTCGAACACAGCCCGCAGCGACAGGACGAAGGGCGCGATGTCGGCCGCGTCGTATCCCGTCGCATAACCGACCACGACATCGCCGTCCGGCAGGGGCGTAAACCGGCGACCGACGTCGAACGCCTCGGCCAGCCAGTCCAGATAGTCCGACCGAACCGCCCCCTGCTTCATGGCCTCAGCGCGCGCCCATCAGATCGGCGAACCGGTCGAACAGATACAGGCTGTCGGTCGGCCCGGGCGAGGCCTCGGGGTGGTGCTGGACGCTGAAGATCGGCTTGTCCTTGACCGCGATGCCGCAGTTGGTGCCGTCGAACAGACTGACGTGGGTCTCGGTCACGGCGTCGGGCAGGCTGTCGCGATCGACGGTGAAGCCGTGGTTCATCGACACGATCTCGACCTTGCCGGTAGTCAGATCCTTGACCGGATGGTTGGCGCCGTGGTGGCCCTGATCCATCTTCACCGTCTTGGCGCCCAAGGCCAGGGCCAGCATCTGGTGGCCCAGGCAGATGCCCATCAACGGTTTGCCGCTGGCGACCAGCTTCTGGATTTCAGGCACGGCGTATTCGCCCGTGGCGGCCGGATCGCCCGGACCATTCGACAGGACCACGCCGTCGGGATTGCGGGCCAGAACCTCTTCCGCCGTCGTCGTCGCCGGGACCACGGTGATGCGCGCGCCGGTCGAGGCCAGGGCGCGCAGGATGTTGCGCTTCACGCCGTAGTCGATGACGACCACGTCCTTGCGGCCTTCGGTCTTGGGGTGACCTTCCGGCCAGTCCCACAGACCCTCGTTCCATTCGAACGCCTGCAGAGTCGAGGCGGGCTTGGCCAGGTCCAGACCGACCAGCCCGGTCCAGCCCTTGGCCTGAGCCACCAGGGCCTCCAGGTCGAAGTTTCCGTCCGGGTCGTGCGCGATGACGGCGTGAGGCGCGCCCTTGTCGCGGATGATCTTGGTCAGGGCGCGGGTGTCGACCCCGGCCAGACCCACGACGCCGCGCCGCTTCATCCAGTCGTCGAAACTGGCGTCCGAGCGATAGTTGGCCGGATCGGTCGGCACGTCGCGGAAGATGGCGCCCCGCGCCGAGGTGTCGGACCCGCCGCCCATCTGCTCGATGTCTTCGACATTGGTCCCCACATTGCCGACGTGCGGGAAGGTGAAGGCCAGGATCTGGCTCATGTAGGACGGGTCGGTCAGGATTTCCTGATAGCCGGTCATGGCGGTGTTGAAGACCACCTCGCCCAAGGCCGAGCCCACGGCGCCCACGCCGATGCCCTGCAGGATGGTGCCGTCTGCGAGCGCGAGAACGCCGGTGGCGCCCGGAAGAATCTTCGTCGTCATGGGCGCGCTCCTAAAATCGAATCCGGCCGATACGAAGGCCGAAGGCAAACGGCGGCGTCGTTAAGCCCTGCCGCCTGCCCCGTCAACGTGGCGCGCGTCACCGACCGTCGGTGATCGACGCCGGACCGATCAGCTGGAACGTCGCCTTCGCCCCGCCCTGGGCGTGCGGCGCCAGCCAGACGTCGAACAGGCCGGGCTCGATGCGCCAGGTCTCGTCCGCGCCGATGAAGCCCAGCTGGCGGGCGTTCAGGGTGAAGGTCACCTTTGTGCTTTGGCCCGGCTTCAGCGACACGCGCTTGAAGTCCTTGAGCAAACGGCCAGGCTGGGTCAGGCTGGCGACCCGGTCGTGGATATAAAGCTGCACCAGCTCCTCGGCCGGATGCGGCCCGGTGTTGGTCACGGTCACGGCCAGGTCCAGCGCGCCGGCCCAGGCCAACTTGTCGCTCTCCATCTCGACCGGCCCATAGCTGATCGCGCCATAGGTCAGGCCATAGCCGAAGGGATACAGCGCCGTATTGGTCGTCTCGCGATAGCGGGCCTTGTATTCCTCGCTCGCCAGATCGGGATTGGCCGGGCGGCCGGTGGTCTTGCGGTCGTAGGAATAGGGCTGCTGGCCCGACTTGTGCGGGAAGCTGACCGGCAGGCGCGCCGACGGGCCGTGATCGCCGAACAGGACGTCGGCGACGGCATGGCCCATCTGTTCGCCCAGGAACCAGGTCACGACGATGGCCTGGGCGTTCTTCACATTGCCTTCCAGCGCAAGCGCCCGGCCGTTCCTGAGCAGGATGACCATGGGCTTGCCCAGCGCCGCCATAGCGTCGACCAGGGCGACCTGCGGCGCGGGCACCACGATCTCGGTGCGCGACTGGGCCTCGCCCGACATGTTGGTCGCCTCGCCGATGGCCAGGACGATGACCTCGGCGTCGCGGGCGGCGGCGACGGCCTGCTCGATCCCGCCGTCCAGCGGCGTCTCGACGCCCGAGCCGCGTGCGAGGGTCAGGTTCCGCGGATCGCTCATGGCCGCGCGGAAGCCGGCTTCCAGCGAAACGCGGCGCTCGGGCGCGCCCCAGATGGTCCACGGCCCCCAGACATTGTCCACGTCGTCGGCGAACGGGCCGACCAGGGCGATCTTCTGGCTTTTCTTCAGCGGCAGCAGGCCGTTGTCGTTCTTCAGCAGCACGACCGACTTGCGGCCCGCCTCGCGCGACAGCTCGACGTGCTCGCGCGACCCGACCACCGCCTTTTCACGCATCGGATCGGTGCCGCGATAGGGGTCGTCGAACAGGCCCAGCGCCGCCTTGGTGTTCAGGACGCGGCGCACCGCCTCGTCCAGACGCGCCATCGACACTTCGCCCGAGGCGACCAGACTAGGCAGATGTTCCAGATACAGGCCCGAGACCATCGACACATCGACCCCGGCGTTGAAGGCCAGGCGGGCGGCGTCGCGGCCGTCCTCGGCGAAGCCGTGGGCCACCAGCTCCTGCTCGGAGGTGTAGTCGGAAACGACGAAGCCCTCAAAACCCCATTCGCCGCGCAGAATGTCGGTCAGCAGCTTGCGGCTGCCCGACGCCGGCACGCCATTGACGTCGTTGAACGCGCTCATGATCGACAGGGCGCCGGCGTCCACGGAGGCCTTGAACGGGGGCAGGAAGACCCCGCGCAGCGTCTGCTCGCTCATGTCGGTGGTGTTGTATTCGACCCCGCCCACGGCGGCGGAATAGGCGGCCATATGTTTGGCGGTAGCCAGGACCGCGTCACGGTCGTCCAGACCCTTTTCGCCCTGGAAGCCGCGCACGCGCGCGGCGGCCAGCAGGTTGTTCAGCAGTACGTCCTCGCCCGCGCCCTCGACGTTGCGGCCCCAGCGCTGGTCGCGCGCCACGTCCACCATGGGGGCGTAGGTCTGGTGAACGGCCGACGCCGCCGTCTCGATCGCCGCCGCCCGCGCCGTGCGACGCGCCAGTTCGGTGTCGAAGGCCGCCGCCTCGGCCAGAGGCACCGGGAAGATGGTCGACAGGCCGTGGATCACGTCCGCCGCGAACAGCAGCGGGATCTTCAGCCGGCTCTCCTCCATCGCCACGCGCTGGATGCGACGGCCCGCCTCGGCGCCGATGCCGTTGAACAGCGACCCGACCTTGCCTTCGCGGATCAGGGCCGTGACGCGCGCGGGATCGCCCGTGCCGTCCAGCGGGTTCACCGCCGTCGGCATCCAGCGGAACGGATCGGCCAGCAGGTTCAGCTGGCCCGCCTTCTCCTCGACCGTCATGGCCGCGATCAGATCCTCGATCTTCTGGCGGTGACGGGCGACGGTGCGGGACGCTTGGGCGGAAACAGGCATGGGGAACACTCCGGCGCCCATCAGGGCCAAAAGCCCCAGGCCAGACAAGAAATTTCTACGGGAAGCCGCAGGCTTGAGAGGTCGCGTCATTTAGGCTGGCGCTCCTTTCGGGGGACAATCGAGCAGCGAAGCGAGAGGCCTAGCCTCTCGGCCCCGACGGCTTCAACCCCCGCCTGCCATGTAAATCGATGTAACGCCCCCTGCGCGGTCACGCCGCGTTTCGCCGCCGTCATCCCAGGGCGATGTCCAGGAACATCATACCGACCAGGCCGATCATCAGGCCGATCATCGACCCCTCCCCCTTGGGCTTCTCGCGGGTCTCGGGAATGATCTCGGCGGTGACGACATAGATCATCGCGCCCGCCGCCAGGCCCAGCCCCCACGGCAGGGCGCCGGGCAAGAGATCGACCACGCTGGCGCCAATCAGCCCGCCGACCGGCTCGACCAGGCCCGAAGCCAAGGCTGCCGCAAAGGCCGGCCAGCGGCCGTATCCCAGGGTCGCCATCGCCGCCGACACGGCCAGCCCCTCCGGCATGTTCTGGATGCCGATGCCGAGCGCCGTGGACAGCCCTTGATGCATGTCGCCGCCGCCGAAGCTGACGCCCACCGCCGCCCCCTCGGGGAAGTTGTGCAGGGTGATGGCGATGATGAACAGCCAGATGCGCCGCGACAGGTCGCGCGATCCCGCCGGTCCGATGGCCAGCATGTCCACCGGCGCGAACCGGTTCATCAGGCCGATCACCGTCGCCCCGATCAGCACCGCCGCCCCCATGACGCCGGCCGCCGCCGCCTGGCTGGCCCCACCCGCCTGCAACACGTCCACGCCCGGAATGATCAGCGAGAAGAAGGAGGCCGCCAGCATGACCCCGGCAGCGAAACCGAGCAGGGCGCTCTGGGTCTGCACCCCCGCCTTGCGGAAGAACAGCAGCGGCACGGCGCCCACCGCCGTCATCATGCCCGCCGCCAGACTGCCCAGACCGCCGGCGGCGATGGGGGAAAGGGATTCCATCATTCGTCTGCATTGCGGCGAGACACGGCAAGAGACAAGCCCGAACCGTGACGTTAGAGAAAGCTTCATGTCCCAGCGCGCCACCCTCCCCGTCGGCCCGAACGCTGCGTCGGCGCTGGGCGCCGCCCGGCGGGTCGTGGTCAAGATCGGATCCTCCCTGCTGATCGACGCGGCCACGCGCCAGCCGACGCGCGACTGGCTGGCGGCCGTCGCCTCGGACCTGGCGGCGCTAAAGGCCGAGGGGCGCGAGGTCATCGTCGTCTCGTCCGGCTCGATCGCCCTGGGCCGTGGCCGGCTGCCCGCGCTGGGCGCACGACTGGAGGACAAGCAGGCGGCGGCTTCGGTCGGACAGTCGCTGCTGATGGCCGCCTGGTCCGAGGCCCTGGCGCCGCACGGCCTGATCGCGGGCCAGGTGCTGCTGACGCGTGACGACACCGAACGCCGTCGGCGGTGGCTGAACGCCCGCGCGACCGTCGAGGCCCTGTTGACCCACCGCGTCATCCCCATCGTCAACGAGAACGACACGGTGGCGACCGAGGAAATCCGTTACGGCGACAACGACCGGCTGGCGGCGCGCACGGCCCAGCTGGCGCGGGCGGATCTGCTGATCCTGCTGTCGGACGTGGACGGGCTCTACACCGCCGATCCGCGCCGCGATCCGAACGCCGCCCATCTACCCCTGATCGAGGCGCTGAGCCCCGACATCGTGGCCATGGGCGGGGGCGCAAATGCGGATGCGGGCGTCGGAACAGGCGGCATGGCGACCAAGCTGGCGGCGGCCCAGATCGCGCGCTCGGCGGGTTGCGCCACCATCATCGCCTCGGGCCAGACGCTGTCGCCGCTCAGCGCTATCCGCGACGGCGCGCGCGCCACCCTGATCGCCGCCCCCGACGGGCCGATGGCCGCCTATAAACAGTGGATCGCCGGCAGCCTGTCACCAACTGGAACCCTGATGCTGGACCCCGGGGCGGTCACGGCGCTGAAGGCGGGCAAGAGCCTGCTGCCCGCCGGGGTCACGGGCGTGTCCGGCGGCTTCGAAAAGGGCGACTGCGTACGCCTGATCGACCCGGACGGTCGCGCCGTCGGGGTGGGCCTGGCCGCCTATGCCGCCGACGAGGCCGCGCGCCTTCGCGGCCGCCGCTCGGACGAGATCGAGACCCTGCTGGGCTATCGCGGGGCCTCGGTCCTGATCCACCGCGACGACATGGTGCTGGACGACCGATGACCGATCTGAAGACCCGAATGCTCGACCTGGGCCAGCGCGCCCGCGCCGCAGCCGCCGCCTTGCGCGAAGCCCCGGCCGCCGCCCGCACCCACGCGTTGGAAAGCCTGTCCGCAAAGCTGAAGGCGGCCGAACCCGCCCTGCTCGCCGCCAACGCGCGCGATGTGGAGGCCGCCCGCGCCAACGGCATGACCGAGGCCCTGATCGACCGGCTGTCGCTGAGCCCCGCCCGCATCGCCGGCATGGCCGAGGCGGTGGCGACCATCGCCGCCGTGCCCGATCCGCTGGGCGTCGAGACCGAACGCTGGACCCCCGCCAACGGTCTGAACATCGCCCGCGTCCGCACCCCGATCGGCGTGCTGGGCGTCATCTACGAGAGCCGCCCCAACGTCACCGCCGACGCCGCCGCCCTATGCATCCGCTCGGGCAATGCCGCCATCCTGCGCTGTGGCTCGGACTGCCTTCAGTCCTCCCTGGCCATCGCCGCCCTGATCGCGGAAGCCCTCGCCGAAGCCGGCCTGCCCGCCGATGCGGTGCAATTGGTCGACACCCCCGATCGCGAAGCCGTGGGCCTGATGCTGACCGGGCTGAACGGCGCCATCGACGTCATCGTGCCGCGCGGCGGCAAGAGCCTGGTCGCCCGCGTCCAGGCCGAGGCGCGAACGGCCGTGCTCAGCCACCTGGAAGGCCTGAACCACACCTATCTGCATGAGGCCGCCGATCTTGAGACCGCCCGCGCCATCGTCCTGAACGCCAAGATGCGCCGCGTCTCGGTCTGCGGCGCTACCGAGACCCTGCTGGTGGACCGGGCGGCGGCCCAGCTCCTGCTGCCGCCCGTCGCCGCCGACCTGATCGCCGCCGGCTGCGAACTGCGCGGCGACGCCCACGCCCGCGCCCTGGTCCCCGCCATGACGCCCGCGACCGAGGCCGACTGGACCACCGAATATCTGGCCCCGATCCTCGCCGTCCGCGTCGTGGACGATCTGGATGCCGCCACCGATCACATCGCCCGCTACGGCTCGGGCCACACAGAGGCCATCGTCACCACAGACGCCCACGCCGCCGAACGGTTCGCCGCCAAGGTCGACAGCGCCATCGTCCTGATCAACGCCTCGACCCAGTTCGCCGACGGCGGCGAGTTCGGCTTCGGCGGCGAAATCGGCATCTCCACCAACCGTCTGCACGCCCGTGGGCCCGTCGGTGCCGAGCAGCTGACCACCTACAAATATGTGGTGCGCGGCCAAGGGCAGATCAGGCCCTGATGTGAGGAAAAGATGGCTTGTTGCCAAGCCGCCCCCACCTGGTCGCTGCGCGACCACCCTCCCCCTCTGGGGAGGGAGATTTGTCAGCGGGCTTACCCCCGTTGCGGCAAAGCATAGGCGACCACGTAATCGCCCTCCGGGGTTTCCATGAAGTGATGGCCCGCCGCCACGATCACCAGATACTGGCGGCCGTTCTGCTCGTAGATCATCGGGTTGGCCTGGCCGCCGGCGGGCAGGACATCGGACCAGACGGTCTTGCCCGTCTCGATATCGATGGCGCGGATCAGGTCGTCGGTCGCTGCGGCGATGAAGATCAGGCCGCCCGCCGTGACCACCGAACCGCCGTTGTTCGGCGTGCCGATTTCCAGCGGCAGCATCGAAGGGATGCCGAACGGGCCGTTCTTGCGCGCCGTACCGAACGGACGATCCCACAGGGTCTTGCCGCTTTGCACGTCGATGGCGCGGATGCCGCCGTACGGAGGCTCCTTGCACAGCAGGCCGGTGAAGGGCATCCGCCAGCCGGCGTTGACGTCGATCGCATAGGGCACGCCCATCTGCGGATCGCCCGCGCCCTCGGCCTTGGCGCCCTCGCCATTCGTCTCGGCCTGATAGCGAGGGTCGTCACGGGGGAACCAGCCCAGCTTGTTCGCCTCGGCGCGCGGCACCAGACGATTGTAGTTGGGCATGTCGTTATAGTTGGCGATGATCACGCCGCGACGCGGATCCAGCGCCACGCTGCCCCAATCCGAACCGCCGTTGTAGCCCGGATATTCGATGAAGCGACGGTCGGCGGTCGGGGGCGTGAACTGGCCCTGATACGACGCCTTCTTGAACTGGATGCGGCAGATCATCTGATCGATCGGCGACATGCCCCACATGTCGACTTCGCGCAGGTCAGGCTTGGCCAGGGTGTTGAACAGCGAATAGGGCTGGGTCGCCGAGCGCTGGGCCGGTTCGACGCCGCCGCGCGGCGCCGGACGATCCTGAACGCCGTGCAAGGGCTGGCCCGTGCGGCGATCCAGCACGAAGATTTCGCCGCGCTTGGATGGCAGGATTACCGCAGGCGTCACGCCCCCTGCGGTCGGCATGTCGACCAGCGTAACCTGCGAACCCAGGTCATAGTCCCAGACGTCGCGGCGGACGGTCTGATAGCGCCAGCGCGGCTTGCCGGTCGTGACATCCAGCGCGACCAGGGCGCTGGAATACTGGTTCTCCTGGGGCCGACGCAGCGACGAATAGTAGTCGGCGGCCGAGTTGCCCATGGGCAGATAGACCAGGCCCAAAGCTTCGTCGCCCGTCGCCGTCGTCCACATGTTCGGTGTGCCCGGCGTATAGGTCTGACCGGCCGGCGGAGCGGTGGTGATGTCGGGACGCATCATGTCCCAGGCGAAGCGCAGCTGACCCGTGACGACGTCATAGCCCTGGATGACGCCCGAGGCGTTCCAGCGTTTCTGACCGTCCAGAACCTGATGGCCCGTGACGATGACGCCGCGCACGACGACAGGCGGCGAGGTGATCGACACCATGCCGGGATAGGGATTGCCCATTCCTTCCTTGATGCTGACGGCGCCGTTGGTTCCGAAGGCGGGGCAAGGCACGCCGGTGCGCGCATCGACCGCGATGATGCGGCCGTCCAGCGTGCCTTCGATGATGCGCGTCGCGCAGGGCTGGGCCTGATCGACGTTGGGTGTGGCGTAATAGGTCACGCCCCGGCAGGCGGCGGTGTAGGGGATCTGCTCGTCCGCCACCTTGGGATCATAGGCCCACTTCTGCCGACCTGTGTTGGCGTCCAGGGCGAACATCTTGTTGCGACCCGAGCAGAGATAGACGGTGTCGGCGATCTTCAGCGGCGTGGTCTCGGCGCCGAAGCGCTCGCCGGGCAGATCGCCGGTGCGGAAGGTCCAGGCGCGCTCCAGCTGCCCGACGTTGGTCTTGTTGATCTGATTCAGCGGCGAATAGCGCTGGGCCGCGTCCGATCCGCCATAGGCGGGCCAGTCCATGCCGGCCTTGATCAGGGCGGGGTCGCCGAACGGTCCGCGCGCGCCGGGCACCGGGCTGTCGACGCCGGGGGCATTGATCTGGCCGACCACCAGGCCGAACACGACCGTCAGGGCCGCCAGCCCGAGCGCGCCGAGGCCCGCCGTCTTGCCGCCGCCGCGCGACCGCAGCACAGGCAGCGTCGCCAGCACCAGGAACATCAGCACCAGCGGCCCGACCAGGCGCGGGATCATGGCCCAGCCGTTCAGGCCCTTCTCCCACAGCGCCCAGATCAACGTGGCGACAAAGACCGCGCCATAGAGCCAGGCCCCGCGCACGTCGCGATAGACCAGCAGAAGGCCCGATACGATCAGCGCCAGTCCCGCGATCAGATAATACCAGGAGCCGCCCAGCATCGCGAGCTGAACGCCGCCGACCGTCAGAACCAGACCGATCACGGCCAGCAGGACCCCGAGCAGCAACGTCAGCCATCCCCCAAGGCCGGTCGGGGTTGTCCATCGGGGCATGGGCGCACTCTCTGTGGTCTGCTGAAATCAGTCTTTCGAACGCCTCGAGGCCGCGCCGGTTCCTATTGTCGCACCCCTGGAACAAAATCCTGTTGCGGCGCAAACGGCTACCATCAGCAACTTTTGACGACGAAACGCGTCCGATTGGATGATTTATTCTTTTTGTTTCGCTGAGAACGCCTCGCGGCAATAATATTTGCCTCTAATGCGTCGTTTGCGGCATATGCGAGATATGCATAAGACCCTGAAGCAAGGCGGGACATTCGTCGTCGAACCCCGCCGTCTGTCCAAGGCCTCGGCCGAACTGCGCGCACGCGGTTTCGGCGAGATCACGATTCCGCCCTCCACCGAGACGGCCGAGAAACAGGCGTCGCGCTGCACCGACTGCGGCGTGCCCTTCTGCCAGAACGCCTGCCCGCTTCAGAACAACATCCCCGACTGGCTGCGCCTGTCGGCCGAGAACGAGCCGCGCGAGGCCTGGCGCGTCGCGTCCCTGACCTCGACCATGCCCGAAATCTGCGGCCGCATCTGCCCGCAGGACCGACTGTGCGAGGGGTCGTGCACATTGAACCAGTCCGGCTGGGACGCTGTGACCATCGGCTCGGTCGAGGCCTGGCTGGGCGACCAGGCCTTCGCCAACGGCTGGGTCGAACCCATTCGCCCGGCGGCCGAACGCGGCGAAACGATCGGCATCGTCGGCGCGGGCCCGGCCGGTCTGGCCGCCGCCGACCGCCTGCGCTGCGAGGGCTATCAGGTCACGGTCTATGACCGTCACGACCGCGCCGGCGGGCTGCTGATCTACGGCATCCCCGGCTTCAAGCTGGAAAAGCATGTCGTGCAGCGCCGCGTGGACCGATTGATCGACGGCGGCGTCCAGTTCGTGCTGGGCTGCGAGGTCGGCAAGGACGTGACCCTGACGGAGCTGCGCGACCGCCACGACGTCGTCCTGCTGGCCATGGGCGTCTATCAGCCGCGCATCCTGTCCGCGCCCGGTCGCGGGCCGGATTCGACCGTCGCCGCCCTGTCCTATCTGACCCATCAGAACCGGCGCGACCTGGGCGACGCCGAACAGGACGGATGGCACGAGGCGCGCGGCAAGCGGGTCGTCGTCATCGGCGGCGGCGACACCGCGATGGACTGCGTCCGCACCGCCGTCCGGCAAGGCGCAGCCAGCGTCACCTGCCTGTATCGTCGTGATCGCGAGAACATGCCGGGCTCGGCCCGCGAAGTCGTCAACGCCGAGGAAGAAGGCGTCGTCTTCGAATGGCTGGCCGCACCAAAGGCCCTGCTGTCGCAAGGCGACCAGGTCACGGGCGTACGCGCTGCGCGTATGCAGTTGACGGAAGGCCTGCCCGGCCAGCGTCGCGACATCGTGCCGGTTCCCGGCGCCGACTTCGACGTGCCGGCCGACATCGTCATAGAGGCCCTAGGCTTCTCGCCCGAGCCGTTCGCGGCGCATGAGGCCAATTTGCGCCTACGCGACGACGGCACCATCAAGGTGGGTTCGGTCAGCTTCGCCACCAGCCTGCCCGGCGTCTTCGCCGCCGGCGACGCCGTGCGCGGCGCCTCGCTCGTCGTCTGGGCCGTCCGCGAAGGCCAGGACGCCGCCGCCGAGATCGACCGCTACTTCAAGACCCGCACCGAGGAGGTCGCGGCATGACCTGGTTAGACAAGTACAACGACACCCGCGACCGGCTGGAAGCCGGGAACGCCTATGACCGCGCCTCCGAGCGGGACGCCTGCGGCGTGGGCCTGGTCTGCTCCATCGACGGCACGCCGCGCCGCGACGTGGTCGAATATGCGATCCGCAGCCTGAAGGCCGTGGCCCACCGCGGCGCGGTCGATCCCGACGGCCTGTCGGGCGACGGCGCCGGCATCATGGCCGAGCTGCCGCAAGGCTTCTTCGCCGAACAGGTGGCCTCGATCGGTCAGTCCCTGCGTCCCGGCCCGATCTGCGTCGGCCAGGTCTTCCTGCCGCGCACCGATCTCGGCGCCCAGGACCGCGCCCGCGCCATCGTCGAAACCGAGGCCCTGCGCGCCGGCTTCTGGATCTACGGCTGGCGTCAGACGCCGATCGACCTGTCGGTCGTCGGGACCAAGGCCGGCGCCACCCGGCCCGAGATCGAACAGATCATGCTGGCCCCGCCGCTGGACGACGCGGGCCAACCGCTAGACGGCGAGGCGCTGGAGCGCGAACTGTATCTGTGCCGCCGCCGCATCGAAAAGACGGTCAAGACCGAGAACCTGGCCGGCGTTTATATCTGCACCCTGTCCGCGCGCTCCATCGCCTACAAGGGCATGGTGCGGGCCGAGTTGCTGGGCGACCTGTATCCCGACCTGGAAGACCCGCGCTTCGTCTCGGCCTACGCGGTCTTCCACCAGCGTTATTCGACCAATACCTTCCCCGAATGGAAGCTGGCCCAGCCCTTCCGCATGATGGCCCACAACGGCGAGATCAACACGCTGAAGGGCAACCTCAACTGGATGAAGTCGCACGAAATCCGCATGGCCGCACAGGCCTTCGGCGACCGCGACCGCGAGGTGAAGCCGGTGGTTCAGCCGGGCGGGTCGGACTCGGCGGCCCTGGACAATGTCATGGAGGTGCTGGTCCACGCCGGTCGCCCTGCGCCGATGGCCAAGGCCCTGCTGATCCCCGAGGCCTGGGCCAAGGACGACGTGGTCATGCCCGCCGAACACCGGGCCTTCTACGCCTATTGCAACGCGGTGATGGAGCCGTGGGACGGCCCGGCCGCCATCTGCGCCGCCGACGGCCGATGGATCGTGGCGGGCAAGGACCGCAACGGCCTGCGTCCCCTGCGCGCCGTCGAGACGGTCGATGGTCTGCTAATGGCGGGCTCCGAAGCGGGCCTGGTGCCCATCCCCGAAAGCCGGGTGAAGCGCCGCCTGCACATCGGCCCCGGCAAGCTGATCGCCGTCGATATGAAGCACGGCCGCGTCTATGACGAGCATGAGGCCATCGACGCCCTGTCCGCCGCCCACCCCTATACCGAGTGGCTGGACAATATGGTGGATCTGGAGCCGATCATCGGCCCCGGACCCGAGCCGCGCTCGGCCTCGGGCGAGGCCCTGACCCGTCGTCAGATCGCCGCCGGATACAGCCGCGAGGACCTCGACCTGCTGCTGGACGCCCTGGTGCGTGACGGCAAGGAGGCTGTCGGCTCCATGGGCGACGACGCCCCGCCTGCCGTGCTGTCGGCCCTGCCCCGCCCGCTGTCGCATTACTTCCGCCAGAACTTCAGCCAGGTCACCAATCCGCCCATCGACCCCCTGCGTGAAGCGGGCGCCATGAGCCTGAAGACCCGGTTCAAGAACCTGGGCAACATCCTGGCCGAGGAAGAGGCCCAGACCGATGTCTTCGTGCTGGACAGTCCCGTCCTGACCAACGGCATGTACGAGCGGATGATCGACACGGTCGGCGCCGGCTCCACCGTGGTCATCGACTGCAGCTATGACGTTCCCTCGGACGAGGCCCGTCCGGGCGCCGGCCTGCGCGCCGCGCTGGACCGCATCATGGACGAGGCCGAGGCCGCCGCCCGCGACGGCGCCGCCTTGATCGTGCTGACCGACCAGGCCGGCTCGGCGGATCGTCTGGCCGCGCCGATGATCCTGGCCACGGCCGGGGTCCACGGCCGCCTGACCAAGGCCGGCCTGCGCTCCTACTGCTCGATCGTGGTCCGCACCGCCGAGACGCTGGACCCGCACGGTTTCGCCGTCCTGGTCGGGGTCGGCGCCACCACCGTCAACGCCTGGCTGGCCCAGGACCTGTTCCAGGAGCGTCTGGACCGGGGCCTGTATCCCGGCCTGACGCTGCGCGACGCCTGCCTGAACTACAAGGCCGGCATCGAGGCGGGCCTGCTGAAGACCCTGGCCCGCAAGGGGATCAGCGTCATCTCCGCCTATCGCGGCGGCTGCGAGTTCGAGGTGCTGGGCCTGTCGCGCGCCCTGACCGCCGAGTTCTTCCCCGGCGCCCCGTCGCGCATCTCCGGCATCGGCCTGGCCGGTCTGGAGCAGGCGGCGATGAAGCGGCACCGCATCGCCTGGGGCGAGGCCGTGCCCTCGCCCGCCATCGGCGGCTTCTTCAAGATCCGTTCGGGCGGCGAGGCCCACGCCCACGAGGCCAGGACCATCCACTTGCTGCAGGACGCCTGCAACCGGGGCGACTATCGCCGCTTCAAGCAGTTCTCCGAGGTCGTCCGCGCCCAGGCCGACCTGTCCCTGCGCGACCTGCTGGACTTCCGCGAAGGCGCGCCCATTCCGCTGGACCAGGTCGAGAGCGTGTCGGACATCCGCCGGCGCTTCCTGACCCAGGCCATGTCGCTGGGCGCACTTGGCCCCGAGGCGCATGAGACGCTGAACATCGCCATGAACCGCATCGGCGCCCGCTCGGTCTCGGGCGAGGGCGGTGAGGATCCCGAACGCTATCACCCGCGTCCTAATGGCGACGACGCCAACTCGGCGGTGAAACAGGTGGCCTCTGGCCGGTTCGGCGTCACGGCCGAATATCTGAACCAGTGCCGCGAGATCGAGATCAAAGTCGCCCAGGGCGCCAAGCCCGGCGAGGGCGGGCAACTGCCCGGCTTCAAGGTCACCGAGTTCATCGCCCGGATGCGCCACGCCGTGCCCGGAACGACCCTGATCAGTCCGCCCCCGCACCACGACATCTATTCGATCGAGGACCTGGCCCAGCTCATCTATGACCTGAAGGCCATCAACCCCGATGCGCGGGTGACGGTGAAACTGGTGTCCGCCTCGGGCATCGGCGCCATCGCCTCGGGCGTGGCCAAGGCCAACGCCGACGCCATCCTGATCGCCGGCCACAACGGCGGCACCGGCGCCTCGCCCCAGACCTCGATCAAACACGCCGGCCTGCCGTGGGAGATCGGCCTGGCCGAGGCTCATCAGGTGCTGACGCTGAACAATCTGCGCGGCTCGGTCACGCTGAGGACCGACGGGGGCGTCCGCACCGGCCGCGACGTGGTCATCGCCGCCATGCTGGGTGCCGAGGAATACGGTGTCGGCACCGCCGCCCTGATCGCCATGGGCTGTCTGATGGTGCGGCAATGCCATTCCAACACCTGTCCCGTCGGCGTCTGCTCTCAGGACGAGCGGCTGCGCGAGAAGTTCACCGGCACGCCCGACAAGGTCGTGAACCTGTTCACCTTCATCGCCGAGGAGACGCGCGAGATCCTGGCCTCCATCGGCGCGCGCACGATGGACGAGATCATCGGCCGCACCGACCTGCTGCGTCAGGTCCGTCGCGGCGGCTCGCACTTGGACGACCTGGACCTGAACCCCCTGCTGGTTCAGGTGGACGAGGGCGCGGCCGGCAAATGGGCCGACAAGACGACGCGCAAGCCCATCGCCGACAGCCTGGACGCCGCCGTGCTGAAGGACGCCGTCCGCTTCCTGGATCGTGGCCAGACGCTGGAGCTGTCCTATCCGCTGAACAACACCCAGCGCACGGTCGGCGCGGCCCTGTCCTCGGCCATCGTGCGCCGCTTCGGCGCGCAAGGCCCGGCGGGCCGGCTGAAGCTGCGGCTGGAAGGCATCGCAGGTCAGAGCTTCGGCGCCTTTGCGGCCAAGGGTCTGGAACTGCACCTGACGGGCGAAGCCAACGACTATGTCGGCAAGGGGCTGTCGGGGGCCGAAATCTCGATCCGTACGCCGGAATGGCGCGAGGATCAGCTGATCTGCGGCAACACCACCCTGTATGGCGCGACCTCCGGCCGGCTGTTCGTCGCCGGCGCGGCGGGCGAGCGGTTTGCGGTCAGGAACTCGGGCGCCGAGGCCGTGGTCGAGGGCCTGGGCGCGCACGGCTGCGAATATATGACCGGCGGGCGCGTGGTCGTCCTGGGTTCGGTCGGCTGGAACCTGGCGGCGGGCATGAGCGGCGGCGAGCTGTTCGTGCTGGACCAACCCGGCCATGCCGAGCGCGCTTTGAACGGCGACCTGGCGGGCGTGACCGACATCGACGCAGAGGCGGCCGATCGACTGAAGGGCCTGATCGAGGCCCATCTGGCGGCGACAGCTTCACCCCTGGCGCGGCGTCTGCTGGCGGATTGGGACAACAGTCTGAACCGCTTCGTCCGCATCGTGCCCCTGACCGACATCGTCGCCCGCACGGAACGCCTCAAGACCTCCGCCTGATCTCCGCCGTCCGCCTCAGAAAGACGCCATGACCCGACCCGCCGCCCTCGCCGTCACGCTCGTCGCCGGGGCGGCGGCCTTCGCCTCACCGGCCCTGGCGGCCCCGGCCCTGCTGGCGCATCAGTCGCCGCTGGTCATCGATACGGCGGCGACCGCCTGGATCCTGACCTCGACGGCGCTGGTGCTGCTGATGACCCTGCCGGGTCTGGCCCTGTTCTACGGCGGCATGGTCAGGAAGAAGAACATCATCAGCGTGGTCGCCCAGTCGGCAGCCGCCTTCGCCATCGTCTCGGTCCTGTGGTTCCTGGTCGGCTACAGCCTGTCGTTCGGCAAGGGGCCGGACGCGATCAACGGCTTCATCGGCGGGGTGCAGGCGGCCTTCCTCAACGGCGTGACGGCCCAGACGGCCCACAGCCTGCTGCCCGGCCTGCCCGAACTGCTGTTCGTCGCCTTCCAGATGACCTTCGCCATCATCACCCCGGCCCTGATCGCCGGCGCCTTCGCCGAGCGGATGAAGTTCTCGGCCAGCCTGCTGTTCTTTGGCCTGTGGCACCTGATCGTCTATGCGCCGATCTGTCATCAGGTCTGGGGCGGCGGCTATCTGGGCGGGCTGGGCGTGCTCGACTTCGCAGGCGGCGCGGTCGTCCACGTCAACGCCGGTATAGCCGGCCTGGTCTGCGCCCTGGTGCTGGGGCCGCGTCACGGCTTCGGGCGCGACAACATGGCCCCCGCCAACCTGGTCTATAGCGCCATCGGCACAGGCCTGCTGCTGGTCGGCTGGCTCGGCTTCAATGCGGGGTCAGCAGGCGCGGCGGATGCGCTGGCCGCCACGGCCGCCTTCAACACCATCTTGGCCGCCGGCAGCGCCGCCCTTGGCTGGATGACCGTCGAATGGTTCGACCGCAAGCGCCCGACCCTGCTTGGCCTGCTGTCGGGCGTCGTCGGCGGTCTGGTCGCCATCACCCCCGCCGCCGGCTTCGTCGATCCCAAGGGGGCCTTCTTCATCGGCCTGATCGGCGGCCCGGCCTGTTATGCGGGCGCGGTCTGGCTGAAGCACGCGCTGAAATACGATGACAGCCTGGACGCCTTCGGGGTTCACGGTGTGGGCGGCATCGTTGGCGCCCTGCTGACCGGCGTCTTCGCCACCACGACCGTCAACGCCCTGTCGGAGGGGGCGACCGTGTGGAAACAGGCCGTCGGCCTGGTCGGCGTCATCGCCTGGAGCGCGGCGGGCACCTTCGTCGTCCTGATGATCTGCAAGTTCACCACGGGCCTGCGCGTCACCAAGGATGAAGAGGTCGAGGGGCTGGACTATACCCAGCACGGCGAGGCCATCCACTGACCCCACAGGGGCTGCCGGTTGATCCCGCCCACGCCAGCCCCCATCTTCATCTGTGACGGACGGTCTTGCCGATTGCGGGAGACCGACCGCTCGGTCGCTGACGCAAGGACCCCAGATGACGACGACGCGCACCCTCCTGTTCGACAGCCCCTTTCTGTTGGGCTTCGACCACACCCGCGCCCTGATCGACCGCGCCGCCAAGGCCGCGGCCGAAAGCTATCCGCCCTACAATGTCGAACAGATCGGCGATGCGGGCGTCCGCATCAGCCTGGCCGTCGCCGGGTTCGCGCCGGACGAACTGGCTATCACCCTGGACGGCCGCCAGCTGACCATCGCCGGCAAGCGCGACGACGCCGGCAGGGGTGAACAGGCCTTTCTGCACCGCGGCATCGCGGCGCGTGGCTTCGTTCGCAACTTCGTCCTGGCCGACGGGCTGGAGGTCGAGGGCGCCCGGCTGGAGCACGGCCTGCTCCACGTCGATCTGATCCGGCCCGAGGCCGAGCGCCAGGTGCGGCGCATTCCGATCACGGCTGGGTGAAAACCACAGCCATTCGAACCGCCCGGCGATCCGGGCGTTGTCAAAACTGAAGGAGGCGGTCCTAATGACGCCGATGACGATGACCAAGGAAGACTTCGCAGGACTGGGCGCCCCCGACCTGGTGTATGTGCGCGAAATCAAGGCCTCGGACCTGCTTGAAGAAGCGGTCGAGATCAAGGACGTGGATCTGAACCCCGGCCAGATGCTCTATGCCGTACACAGCGCCGACGGCGAGCGTCTGGCGGTCATGATCGACCGCGACACCGCCTTCGCCGCCGCCGTGGCGCACGAGCTGGAGCCGGTTTCCGTTCATTGATCTGATGGATGGCGGCGCGCAGGCGCCGCCGTTCAGGCCGCCGTCGCGGCCGTGCCGTCCTTGACGAACAGGGCGCGGATCGCATCGGTCGTGCGCGCCTGTCTCAGTTGCTCACGCAGTTCGGGCGACCGCAGCGCGCGCGACACCGCCGCCAATGCGCGCAGATGCTCCGCGCCCGCCTTGGGCGGGGCGAACAGGCCGACGATCAGATCGACCGGCCGGTCGTCCACCGCATCATAGGCCACAGGCGTATCCAGCCGCACGAACACCGTCGTCACCTTCTCGACCTCGGTGAGACGCGCGTGCGGCACCGCGACCCCGGATCCCAGCCCGGTCGATCCCAGCGTCTCGCGTTCCATCAAGGCGTCGAAGATGCGGGCTTCGTCGAGGCCCAGCGCATGCGACGCCGCCTCGGCCAGGGCATGAAGCGCCTGTCGCTTGGACGACGCGCCGCTGCGCAGCACCACGCCCTTGGGCGCGAGCAGATCACCGATGTCCATTACACAACCTCGATACACGCAGCAGACAACGGCGCGGCCGCCCGTTTAGAGACAACCGCGCCGAAGTCAAACTGAGGCTTAGTTCACCGAACCGTTGGACTTGGCCGTCCGTTCGGGATCGATCCATCCCACATTGCCGTCCGGACGACGATAGACGACCGCTAGACCACCGTGGGCCGCATTGCGGAACAGCACGACCGGATAGCCCGTCATGTCCAGCTCCAGCACAGCCCGTCCGACTGTGATGGTGCGGATTTCGTGCTCGGTCTCGGCGATGACCATGCCCACCGGCGGCGGGCCGTCGTTCTCGCCGGTTTCGCCGAAGACGTCGTCTTCCACGCTGTCGGGATCACGCAGCACGATGCTGCGTGCGACTTCGCGGGCGGCGTTTTCGGTCTTCTCGGGCGACAGACCCTTGGGTCCGATGTGGTGGTCCTTGAGCCGGCGCTTGTAGCGGCGAACCCGCTTTTCGAGCCGATCCAGCGCCTCGGTGAAGGCCGAGTGGGCGTCGCCGCCCATTCCGGTCGTCACCAGGGTCTGGCCCGACGCGAGGCGGACCCAACAGTCCACCTTGAAGTTGTGGCCGTCCTTGGACACCACGACCTCGGCGTCTTCACCGCCTCGGGCGAAGTATTTTCCGACCCCGTCTTCGAGTTCCTGGGAGATGCGCGAGCCTAACGCTTCGCCGACATCCACTTGCTTGCCGCTGACTTGGACTTGCATGCCGATAGAACGCGCCCGACCCGATTTGGTGTCAATCCAGATCACCGATTTGTGGTCACGCTTGGCTGTGGATTTCAGCCGGTCTTCATCATCCGGCGGCGCTCGACCGAGGACGGAATCCTCAAGGCTTCCCGATATTTGGCCACGGTGCGGCGGGCGATGTCGATGCCCGTTTCCTTCAGGATTTCCACGATCCTGTCGTCGGACAAAACGTCGCCCTCCAGCCCCTCGCCGTCGATCATGGATTTGATCTTGTGACGGACGGCTTCGGCCGAATGGGTTGAGGCGCCGTCCACCGACTGGATGGCGGCGGTGAAGAAGAATTTCAGCTCAAACACGCCCCGCGGCGTGGCGATGTATTTGTTCGAGGTGACGCGGCTGACCGTGGATTCGTGCATGCCGATGGCGTCGGCGACGGTCTTCAGATTGAGCGGCCTCAGGAACTCGACGCCGAACGCTAGGAAGGCGTCCTGCTGGCGCACGATCTCGGATGAGACCTTCAGAATGGTCTTGGCCCGCTGATCCAGCGACTTGACCAGCCAGTTGGCCTGGGCGGCGCAGTCGGCGACGAAGGTCTTTTCGGTATCCGATCGCGCGCCGGCCTGAACCAGGCCGTGATAGCGCTTGTCGACCAACAGGCGCGGCAGGGTGTCGGCGTTCAGCTCGACCCGCCAGCCGCCGGCGGGGTCCGGCCTCACATGCACATCGGGCACGACCGTCTGCGCCGGCTCGCCGCCGAACCCGGCGCCCGGACGCGGCGTCAGCGCCCGCAGTTCGGCGATCATGTCGGTCAGGTCCTCGCCATCCACCTCGCAGACGCGGCGCAGGCCCGCCAGATCGCGCTTGGCCAGCAGGTCCAGGTTGTCCAGCAGCGCCGCCATCGCCGGATCGAACCGGTTGCGCTCGATCAGTTGCAGTTTCAGGCATTCCGGCACCGACCGCGCCATGATCCCGGTCGGCTCAAAGCCGTGACAAACGCTCAGCACCGCCTCGATCCGCTCCAGCGGCACGCCCAGCCGGTCGGCGAATTCGGTCAGTTCTCCGCGCAGATAGCCGCCCTCGTCGGTCGCATCGATCAGGGTCAGGGCGATGCCGTGGTCGGCCGGCGTCAGGCCCGCGCTCGACGCCTGGGCCTGAAGATGTTCCCACAAGGTCAGCTCGTGCGCGTCGGGCCGCTCGCCCTCGCCCTCGAACATCTGGCCGCCCTTGCCGGCGCTGGACCAGTCCGACAGGCCCGGCTGCGCTTCGTCAGTCATCCGGTCGCTGGTGCGCTCGCCCGGCGCGGCGTCGCCATAGACATCGTCCGAACCCGCATCCATGCCGGACACGGCCTCATGGCCGACCCCGTCGCCGAACGACATTTCACCGTCCGCCGTCGCCTCGACGCGCTCGACCGGCTCGGGCGCATCCCCCTCCGGCTCCTCGCGTTGCAGCAGCGGATTGCGTTCCAGCTCGGCCTCGACGAAGTCCTCCAGCTCGAGGTTCGACAGTTGCAGCAGCTTGATCGCCTGCTGCAGCTGGGGCGTGATGACCAGCCCCTGCCCCTGCCTGACCTCTAATCGCTGCCCGATCACGTTCGACATCTTCCCGCCCGGCCGCCGAGTGGCCCGGAACTTGCTGGGACAGAATGTCGCCGAACCGGTTAACGCGAGACGAACGCGCTTTTTGTCTCCTCCCCATTTCATGGGGAGGTGGCGCGGCGCGTCCTTCAAGCGCCGTGACGGAGGGGGTCTTCACCGCATCGCTAGCGCTCGTGGGGCTCAAAAGAACCCCTCCACCACGCTGCGCGCGGTCCCCCTCCCCACAAGTGGGGAGGAGACGAGGCGGATCAGATGTAGTTTTCGCCCAGATACACCCGGCGCACTTCGGCGTCGTGGATCGCCTCGTCGGACGTGCCTTCGAACAGCACCGCGCCGTTCGAGATGATCGACACCCGGTCGGTGATGTCCAGGGTCTCGCGCACATTGTGGTCGGTGATCAGCACGCCGATGCCCTGGCTGGCCAGATAGCGGATCACGGTGCGGATGTCGGCGATGGCCAGGGGGTCGATGCCGGCGAAGGGTTCGTCTAGCAGCATGAAGGACGGACGGCCGGCCAGCGCCCGCGCGATCTCCACCCGCCGACGCTCGCCGCCCGAGAGCGCCGTGGCCCGCGCGTGGCGTAAATGGTCGATGTGCAGTTCGTTCAGCAGCCGGTCGGTCTCGGCGCGGATCTGGTCGCGCGGATAGTTCAGCTCGACCACCGCCTTGACGTTCTGCTCGACCGTCATGCCGCGAAAGATCGAGGCTTCCTGCGCCAAGTAACCCAGGCCCATGCGGCTGCGCTGATACATCGGCTGGCCGGTGATGTTCTCGCCGTCCAGCCAGATCGCGCCCGAATCCGGCGGGATCAGGCCGGTGATCATGTAAAAGCAGGTCGTCTTGCCGGCCCCGTTGGGACCCAGCAGGCCCGCGACCTCGCCGCGCTGCACCGTCAGGGACACGTCGCGCACGACCTGACGCTGGCCGAACGACCGCGCCAGGTTCATCACCCGCAGGCCCTTTTCCGCAGGCGCGGCCGCCACGGCGGCCGGTTGCGGCCGCTCATCCAGGTTCAGGGCTGACAGTTCCTTGCGCGCCAAATGCTCAGGTCCGTGACGGCCAGACGGCCTCAGTTCGAGTTGGGATAGAAGACGCCCTGCACGCGGCTTCCGGCGGCGCCGCGCGGCGCACCGTCCATGCGGGCAGTTTCGGTGTTGATGTTGTAGACAAGGCGCGAGCCGGTCAGGACGTTCTTGCCCTGGGTCAGGATGACGTTGCCCGTCACCACGATCTCGCCGTTGCCCAGGTTGTAGACGGCGCGGTCGCCGCGCATCGACTGGTCGGGCGTCACGAAATAGACGGTGCCGCTGGCCTCGGCGCGTTGCAGATCGCCGCCTTCGCCGCTGACCAGGGTCAGGGTGTCGGCGCGAAAGCGGTTGCCGCCCTGCGTCGCCTCGGCCCGGCCGCGCAGGATGATGCGGTTGGGGGCGTATTCGACCGAGTCCGCGCCATAGGCGACAGGCTGATTGGTCGCCTGGGCTTGGGCATCGACCAGGGCCGGCATGCCCACGACGGCGGCCGCCGCGACGACGGCCAGCGTCTTCGAAATCTTCGTCACGATCATCCGCCTGACCCCTTGGGCGTCAGAACGCCCTTCACCTTGTTATCGCCTGCGCCGTCAAACACGACGCGCTGTCCCTGATCGTAGATCGCATAGGACGATGCGTTGATGGTTCCAATAGGGCCGGAACCCTGAACGCCCTTTGAACCGGTGACGTTTCCGGTCGAGGTGTCGACCACCGCCTCGGGCGTGGTCAGGACGAAGCCCGTGCCGCCGTCCGAAATGCGCACGTTCGGGCCGATCGTCACCGTCTTCGCCTGCTCATCATAGATGCCGCCGTCGGCGGTCAGTTCCGTGACCTTGCGCCCGCCCAGGTTCAGCTTCAGCGCCGGGCCGATCAGTTTGAACTTGCCGGTCTTGGGATCGCGCACGGCGCCTTGCGCGCCGACGGTGAAGGCGCGCCCCTGCGCGTCCTGACCGTGGAACAGGGGCGCATCCAAGCGGACCTCCTGGCTCTGGCTGGCCTTGCGCTCAACGCCCGACATGACGGTGCGGAACACGGTCCAGGTCAGGGCGCCGCCCGCCAGCACCAGGATGACGATCGGCAGGACGCGGCGATAAAGCTTCACCCGCCGCGAGCGCGCGCGCCAGCGGGCGCCGGCCAGGGCGACCCTGGCCTCGTCGGCCTCGATGCGGGACTGTTCGCCGTGTTCGGTCAAGCGCGCCTCAGCTGTGGGCGAAGATGTCGGTCTCGTCCCAGCCGGCCAGGTCGAGCGCCGACCGCGTCGGCAGGAAGTCGAAACATTCAGCAGCCAGTTCGGTTCGCCCTTCGCGCGCCAGCATCATATCCAGCTTGGCTTTCGCCGCGTGAAGATACAGGACATCCGACGCCGCATAGTCCAGCTGCGCCTGGCTCAGCGTCTCGGCGCCCCAGTCCGAGGACTGCTGCGCCTTGGACAGGTCCACACCCACCGTCTCGCGCACCACATCCTTCAGCCCGTGCCGGTCGGTATAGGTGCGCGCCAGCTTGGAGGCGATCTTGGTGCAATAGACCGGCCGCGTCTCGACGTCGAGGTGCAGCAGGAACATGCCGATGTCGAATCGGCCGAAATGGAAGATCTTGGTCACCGCCGGATCAGTCAGCACCCGCTTAAGGTTCGGACAGTCATAGGCGGGCCGGTTCAGCCGCACGACATGGGCGTTTCCGTCGCCCGACGACAGCTGCACCACGCACAGCGGATCGCGGCGAAAACGCAGGCCCATCGTCTCGGAATCGATGGCGACCTCGGACCCCAGGTCCAGATCGTCGGGCAGGTCGCCCTCATGCAGGTAAACGGTCATGCTCAGGCTCTTACACGGCGAACGCGGCGCGCGAAACGGCCTACAGCAATGCTGAGCGCCGCGCGCCGCATTCCCAAAACGACCTCAAGCAGGAATGCGCCGCGCGCATTCCGATAGGCCAAAACAAAGAAAGCGCCGCACCGTTCGGTGCGACGCTTTCTGAAAGATGGTGCCCAGAAGAGGACTCGAACCTCCACGGCCGTTAAGCCACTGGCACCTGAAGCCAGCGCGTCTACCAATTCCGCCATCTGGGCCCCGTCGGCAGCGCCTTGCGGCGTTTCCATCGGGAAGGCGCGGACCTCTAAGGGAGGCTCCGGGCGGGGTCAACAAGGATTTTTCGCCTTTGCGAGATTTCTTGCGCACGCGGCGCGGCAAGCCTGGCCGCAGATCATTTTCGATCCGCGTTCGACGACGACTTAATGGGCGCTAAGCCTGTTTTCTAACCCCGTCTTGAGGCCAGGTCGCCTACAAGCGCCTGATGGCGGACCCGTCTCTCAGCCCCCCTGCGCCAGAGCGCTTCGCCACGGAGCGCCGCGCCCGGCCGCGCGCGCCGTTCCGCCAGAACCGGCGCGCCCACGAGCGGGTCACGATCTTGGGTCAACCGATGGATCTGGTGAAGCCCGAAGAGGTGCTGCACCACATTCAGCAGGCGGTGCGACAGGGGGCAAAGAGCCTGATCGCCAATCACAATCTGCACAGCCTTTATCTGATGCAGAAGCGGCCTGAACTCGGCGCCTTCTACGACAAGGCGGATCTGATCGAGGTCGATTCGACGCCGCTGCTGGCCTTCTCGCGCGCCGTGGGCCTGCACAGCCGGGGCTTTCACCGCTGCACCTATCTGGACTGGCGCGACCATTTCTGGAGTGTGGCGAACCGTCAGGGCTGGCGCGTCCTGTCCGTCGGCGGCGCGCCCGGCGTCGGCGACGAGGCGGCCCGCCGGCTGAAGGCCCGCTATCCGGACGCCGACATCGCCATCCACCACGGCTTCTTCGACGCCCGGCCCGGGTCGTCCGAGAACGCCGCCGTCCTGGATCGGATCACGGCCTTCCAGCCCCATATCCTGTTCGTCGGCATGGGGATGCCGCGCCAGGAGCTATGGATCGCCGAAAACTTCGAGCGCCTGCCCGATTGCGTCATCCTGTCGGTCGGCGCCGCCTTCGACTATGAGGCGGGGGTTCAAAGCGCGGCCCCGCGCTGGATGGGACGCGCCGGCGTCGAATGGGCCTATCGCCTGCTGCACGATCCCAAACGGCTGTTCGTCCGCTACTGCGTCGAGCCCTGGACGCTGCTCCCGCTGGCCCTGCGCGACATCGGCCAGGCCAGGGGTCGCAGCCGCTGATCACGTTATTCCTACTGGCCAGATAGATATTTATCGCCATGATCCCTCTGGACCGCCGCGTGTTATCGACAGCGACGGAAACGGAAAACGGGGGTGCGCGTGCCGCAGCAGAATGGACCGCATGTCGCCATCGTCGGCGCGGGTTTCAGCGGCTTGCTGACCGCCGTCAATCTGCTGAAGGCCTCGCGCGATGTGCGCGTCACCCTGATCGAACGGCGCGGCGTTTTCGGTCCCGGCACCGCCTATGACACCGGAAATCCCGGCCATCTGCTGAACGTCCGCCTGGACAATATGAGCGCTTTTCCCGACAAGCCCAGCCACCTCGCCGACTGGTTGGCCGAACAGCCGTCGTGGCGCGCCCAAGACGGCTTCATCACCCGCGGCGTCTATGGCGACTATCTTCAGGCCTTGCTGGACGAGGCGCTGGACGACGCCCCCGACCGACTGAACCTGATCGGCGCCGAGGCTCAGTCCATCGATCGCCAGGGCGACGGCTGGCGTATCCTGACCAGCGACGGAGAGGTCGCGGCCGATCAGGTCGTGCTGGCGCTGGGCAATCTGGAGCCCGCCTCGCCCCCCGGCGTCGAGGACGCGGTGCGCGCCTCCCCTGCCTATGTCGAAAACCCCTGGCGGTTCGATCCTCAGACGGCGCGCGACGCCCGCAATGTCCTGCTGATCGGTTCGGGGCTGACGATGGTGGATGCGGCCATCACCCTGCGCCGGCCCGGACGCCGCCTGACCGCCCTGTCGCGTCACGGGCTTTTGCCGCGCGCCCACGCGACTGTCCCGCCCACGCCCTATGTCGGCGCGTTTTCGGGCAGCCCCGCCGAAATCCTGCGTCAGATCCGCGCCGCGACAGCCGAGGCCGATTGGCGCGCCGTGTTCGACCGCCTGCGCCATTCCGCGCGCGACATTTGGCGCGGCTGGTCGCGGGTCGAGCGCGGCCGCTTCTTGCGCCATCTGCGCCCCCTGTGGGATGTGCATCGCCACCGCCTGTCGCCCGGCCCGGCGCGCGACATTCATTCCATGCTGGCCGGCGGCGAGCTGACGATCCTGGCCGGCAAGCTGACCGAGCTGAAGGCGACCGACGTCATCGAGGTCTCGTGGCGTCCGCGCGGAAAGAAGCGCGCCATCAAGGAGCGGTTCGACCTGGTCGTGAACTGCACCGGGCCGCTGGGCGTGATCTCAAAGAGCACCGAACCAATGATCCGCGACATCCTCGACAAGGGTTACGGACGCCCCGACCCCTTGGGCCTGGGCCTGCAGGTCGATGACGAGGGCGGTCTGCTGGACGGGGCGGGCGCCCCCGCGCGGGGCCTTCACGCCATCGGCCCCCTGACGCGCGGCGCCTTCTGGGAGATGACGGCCGTGCCCGACCTGCGCGGCCAGGCCCGCGATCTCGCCGCCCGTATTCTGTCGGACCGCCCCTAGACCCGAACAACCGACACGTTTAGCCTTCACACCTGAAGCGATCAGGGGCGATGACATTGGAGGCAAGAAGAGGCATCGGCCTGCTGGTCGCGATCCTGTCGCTGGGCCTGACGGCCTTTGCGCCTCAGAGCGTATCGGACTATCGCCTCGCCTCCGCCGACAAGGTGCGCATCGACGTCTTCGGCGAGGCGGCGCTGGGCGGCGAGTTCGTGATCGACGCCAACGGCCGGATCGCCCTGCCCCTGATCGGCGAGGTCCAGGTTGCGGGTCTGACGAGCGCCCAGCTTCAGGACGCCGTCGCTCAAGCCTTGAGCCAGGGCTATCTGAACCAGCCGCGCGTCACCGCCCAGGTCCTGACCTATCGGCCGATCTACATCCTGGGCGAGGTCAATCGGCCGGGAGAATACCCCTATCTGCCGGAACTGACGGTGCTGAACGCCGTGGCGACGGCGCAAGGCTTCACCTATCGCGCCAACACGCGCCGCGTCTTCGTGCGTCGCGCCGGATCACAGGTCGAAGAGGCCCAGCCGCTGACCGCCGATGCGCGTGTTTCGCCCGGCGACACCCTGCGAATCGGCGAACGCTACTTCTGACCCGCCGTCAGATCGGCATGGCCATGATTTCCTTATAGGCGGAAATCACCTGGTCGCGGACTGAGATCACCGTTTCCAGGGAAGCCTCGGCCGAACTCAGCGCCGTGACCACATCGATCAAATTGCCCTGGCCCTGGACCGAGCGGGTCATCTGGGTTTCGGCCGCGCGCGACTGCTGGGTCATGTCGGTCATAGCGTTCTTGACCAGGTCGGCGAAGCCGCCGTCCCCGACGCCGGGCGCCTGGGCTGCTGTCGGCATGGCGCCGCCCTGGACGGCGGCATAGGCCTTGGCGGCCATCATCGGATTCATGGCCTAGTCCTCAGCGTTTGATGATGTCGAGGGTGCGGCTGTCCATCGACCGCGCCGTCTCGATGACGTTCAGATTGGCCTCATAGGCGCGCTGCGCCTCGCGCATGTCCATCGCCTCGACCAGGGTGTCGACATTGGGCCGCATCACATAGCCCTGCGCGTTCGCGGCCGGGTGCGACGGGTCATAGTCCATCTTGAAGTCGCCCTGGTCGGGCCTGACCTCGGCCAGGGTGACGCCGGTCGCCCCATCGACCTCGCGCGCCTGGAAGACCGGGATCTGGCGGCGATAGGGCTCGCCGCCCGGCGTGCGCGCCGTCGACTGGGCGTTGGCGATGTTCTCGGCGATCACGCGCATGCGCGACTGCTGCGCCTTCAGGGCCGAGGCCGCCACCGCCATGGCGCTGTTCGAAGGGGGGATGGGATCAGGCATGGGTCAGTCCTTCTCGGCCATCGGCTCAGGCGCCCGGCCGCTTGGCGGCCATGCGGATCATGGACATGGATTTCTGGTAGAAGCCGATGGCGGCGTCATACGCCATGCGGCTCTCGGCCATCTTCAGCATCTGCTCTTCGACCACCACCGAATTGCCGTCCAGCGTGGTCTCCGAATCGGGGGCCTTGGTCGGGGCGAACCGGACCGGCGAACCGGCCGGCGCGATATGGGCCGCGTTGGTGCGCACCATCTGCAGCCCCCCGCCCGAGCGCATGGCGGCGGCGAAGTCGGTCGGTTGTTTGAGGTCGCGCCCGACGAAGCCCGGCGTATCGGCGTTGGCGACGTTCTCGGCGATGACCCGCTGGCGTGCGTCCAGCCAGCCCAGCCGGCCCTTGATCTGCCCCAGCAGCGGTATGTCGGCGACGCCCATGGCGGTCTCCCGTGCGACGCGAATGCGCGCGATGGGCAGAAAATGCCGCCTGGATGGTTAATAGGGGGTTATCTCAACGGGTCGTTAACCGTGGTGGTTAACATTCGCGGCCTGAGCGCGGACTGCGCGGGGCCTTTGCAGCGTCATGAATTTCCTCGATCTCGCCCGGGCGGTCTTCGGCCTGGCCTTCACCCTCGGCCTGATCGGGATCGCGGCCTGGGCTGCGCGCCGCTATGCTCCACAAATCCTGGCCCGGCTGAATGCGGAGCGCGGCGAGCGCCGGCTTCAGGTCGTCGAGACCCTGGTGCTGGACCCCGCCCGTCGTCTCGTTCTGGTCCGCGTCGACGACGAGGAACGGCTGATCCTGCTGGGCGAAGGCCGTGAACTGATCGAGCCGCGTCAGACCCCTCTCGGCAAAATGGGAGGCGGCCTGTGAAGCCAGCCGTCTTCGTCAAGCCGACCGGCACCGAGCTGAAACGCGCGGCCCTGCTGTCGCTGTTCACCACCCTGGTCTGTCTGGCCTGGCCCGTCGCGGCCCTGGCTCAGCAGGCGGCGCAAAGCGGCTCGGCGCTGAACATCGACCTGGGCACCGGAGCCGGCCTGACCCAGCGGGTGGTCCAGCTGGTCGGTCTGATGACCGTCCTCTCCTTGGCGCCGTCGATCGTCATCATGACGACCAGCTTCGTGCGGATCATCGTGGTCCTGTCGCTGCTGCGCACGGCGCTGGGCCTGCAACAGTCGCCGCCGAACGCCGTCCTGGTGTCGCTGTCGCTGTTCCTCAGCGCCATCGTCATGGCCCCGACCTGGCAGGACGCCTATGATTCGGGCATCCGTCCCCTGATGGATCAGCAGATCGAACTGCCCCAGGCCTTCGATCAGGCGTCCGAACCCGTAAAAACCTTCATGCTGGCCCAGGTGGACCGCGGGGACCTCGCCCTGTTCACCCGTCTCTCAAAGATCGACCCGCCCCAGAACGTCCAGGACCTGCCCCTGCGCGTGGTCACCCCGGCCTTCATGATCAGCGAGCTGAAGAAGGCCTTCGAAATCGGATTTCTCCTTTTCGTTCCGTTCCTTGTGATCGATCTGGTGGTGGCCAGCGTGCTGATGTCCATGGGCATGATGATGCTCCCTCCGGTGGTGGTCTCCCTCCCCTTCAAGTTGATCTTCTTCGTGCTGGTGGACGGCTGGCGATTGGTCGCCGGAAGCCTGGTCGAGAGCTTCCAGCGGGCGTCCGGTACCGGATAATCCCCCGCCCCATATGGCTTTAAGCGTCATCGGCGCTTGCAAAGCGTACGGAAATCCGTGTTGATCCCCCGGTCCTCGCTCGGAATCGGGCGACTAACACTGGAAACGCTTCTTATGACCACTCAAGCCGAACTGATCGCCGCCGTCGCCAAGGACGCTGGTGTTTCGCAGGCCGACGCCGGCAAGGTGCTGACCGCGATCGTCGAAAACATCCACTCGACCCTGAAGGCGGGCGGCGACATCCGCATCTCGAACCTGGGCGTCTTCGACACCGCCGACCGCGCTGAGCGCGAAGGCCGCAACCCGGCTACCGGCGCGACCATCAAGATCGCCGCCTCCAAGGCCGTGCGCTTCCGCGTCTCCAAGCCGCTGAAGGACGCCGTCAACGGCTAAGCCTTTTCGGTCCTGCGATGCAGGACCGGCAATGCTCGACGGGCGGGGATCGCGATGCGATCTCCGCCCGCTTCAATTTCAGGCGGCGCTCTTCGCGTCGGCTTCTTTTCTGAACGCCTGTTTGGCGCTGTTGACCCAGCCGACGAAGGTGTCGGCCTGGCTGGACAGATTGGCGAAGTCGCCCGTCCCCGCCACGCCCGACAGATTGTCGTCCAGCGCGACCCGCAGCGCCGCCGCCGACCGCGCGCCGGGAACCATCGGCCCAAAGCGCCCGCTCAGCCGCTGCAACGCGGCCCGATCGCCCGCCAGCGAATAGCCGACGCCCGCCCGGATCAGCCAGCTTTCCTCGGCCGGCGTCAGCGGCGTGGTCCCGGTCTTGTAGCGATCGCCCAGCCGCGCCTCATAGATCGGCGCCGCTTCGCCCCACTTCTGCTGCTTCCAGAAGATGTCGGCCCGCACCTCGCGCGCCGAGTTCGACTGATCCCGGTCCAGCACCTCCAGCGCATGGTCGAACCGGCCCAGATCCATCAGGGCGCGCGCCTCCAGCGCCCGGCGCTCGCTGTTCATCGCATTGGGCAGCAGGGTGGTGCGCGAGCCCCAGATGGCCTGCAACGCCTTCTCCGGCTGGCGGTCCATCAGATAGACGGTGGCCAGATTGGTCGCGACCTGGGCCTTGGCCACCCCGTCCAGACGCTCGTCCACCTGGTGCTTCAGCAGTTCGGCGGCCTGATCCAGCAGGTCCACGTCGATCAGCCGGCGCGACAGACGCCGCACCATCTCGTCGCCGTCCGCCCCGATCGGGGTCAGTTCGCGGAAGTCATAGAACAGCGCCAGCGCCTGCACCGGCTGCAAACCGTCCGCCGCGCCGTCCAGGAACAGGGCGCGGAAGGCGTTCGCCTGATCCGCCTGCACCTCGGCTGCGCCCGGCACGCCGGCCATCCGCTTGCCCGCGCCGCGCAGGGCGTCCAGCGCCTCGCGGTATCTCCCCTGTTGCAGATAGATGCCTGACAGTTTGCGCACGACCGCCATCTCGGTCGCGTCCCCGCGCCAGCGCCATTTCAGTTGTTCCAGCTGGGCCGTCGCCTGATCCGGCGTGATCGCGCCCTTGTCCAGCTCCAGGCTGATGGCGCCCAGTTTCGCCGGCGTGGCGATCCCGTCTAGCGGCGCGCGCGCCACGGCCTTGTAGACCGCCAGCGCCCGGTTCTTGTCGCCGTTCAGCTCGAACATCCGGGCCTGCACCAGCCGCGCGGTCAGTTGATCGACCGCCGGCGCATCCTGGCTGAACACATAGGCCAACAGCTGCTGGGCGGCGGCGAGATCGTTCAACTGGATCGCGGCCATGGCGTGGGCCGCGCCGAACCGGGCGCGCCATTCCTTGGGGAAGCTGTCGATGGCCGGGGCGCCGGCGGCGAAGTTGCGACGCGCCCCCTCCCAGTCGCCCATCTCCGAAGCGATATAGCCCAGCCAGACCTTGGTCGCCGGATCGTTTGCCAGGGCGGCGCCCGCGAAATCGACCTGGGCCTCCTCCAGCCGCCCGACGCCGACGCGCGCCACGCCGCGCAGGCCGCGCACTTCGGGCTCGCCTTGCAGGTTGGGCGCCTTGGCGATCAGGGCGTTCAGCACCCCGATGGCCTCATAGTTCAGGCCCGACCCGACCAGGAACCGGGCCAGCGCCATCCGCGCCTCGATCGGCGCGCGCGGATTGTCCGCCGCCGCGATGGTCTCCAGCCCGGCCGCATCCTGCAGCCGGCGATAGCGGTCCGAGAATCCCGCCTCGCCCGTCGCGGCCCAGGTCTCGTCGATCAGGGCCGGATAGGCCGCCCGTTTGGGCGCATCCGCATTGTGGTCGCCCGTCTCCAGTCCGGCCGCCGGCGACGACAGCGCCAGCCCCTTGGGCCGGCTCAGCGTCACCAGATCGCCCGCCGCCTCGATCTTCAGGTCGTCGGCCGCCGTCTCCACAGCCAGACCCTGCGCCGTTGGGATCAGGCTCAGATCGACCGTGCGCCGTCCGCCGGCGTATCCCTTGCCGGGCGCCAGGGCCGTCACCGCCGCGAACCGGTCCCCGACCAGAGGATCGGTCAGCCAGACCGCCTTGGTCGCCCCGGCCATCTGCGCCACGAGCACCGGCGCGCCGTCGTCGGACCGGCCGATCTCGACCCCGCCGGCCGCACCGTCTGGGCCGCCCAGCGTCACGGTCCAGGTCCCGCCCTGACCCTGCGCCGAGACGCCCAGCCCCTCGGGTTCGGCGATCCTCAAGGCCGTATAGCCCGGCCCGGCCGCCCACTGGGCGTTCTTGGCCGATCCCAGCGCCTTGGCGCCGCTCATATCCACGCGGGCGGCCGTGTCGAACACGACCCATACTGCATCGCCACGGCGGAAGACGGCCGCCCCCACCGGCGTGCCCCAGTCGAAGGTCAGGACGGTCTTGCCGCCGGCCGTCTCGGCCCGCACCGGCACCACGGCCTTGGTCGTCTGCGGCGCGGCGGCGTCCCCGCCCTCCGGCGCCTTGCCGGGCGCATAGAGGTTCAGCCACACCGCCCCGTCCGCGACGCCCGAGCGCGCATCCGCGCCCTCTTCCAGCGTCAGGATCAGGTCCGTGCCGCCCGCGCCCCGGCTCGGCCGCGTCTCGACCGACTTCACCCCCGCCGGCGGATCGACTTTCAATCGCGAGACGTCGGGCGCGGCGGTGGTCCCCAGCCGAACGACGACCTTGTCGCCCTCGCGGCTGATGCGCGAGCGCACCCCGATGACGCCGCCGAACTCGACCCGCGTGAACTCGGCGTTGGCGCCGATATTGATCGACAGCGGATCGCGCGAGCGCCCGACTTCCTGAGCCAGCGGCGCCATAGGCGCGAACACGACGGCGCCGGCCGTGGCGGCGGCCACGGTCGTCTTCAGGATGCGCTTTGTCGGCGAGGCCCCGGACATATCTCCCGACCCATGCCGCACAAGGCCTTTAATCGCGGTTAACCGCCGTTCACCGTGATGATGGATGGCGTTAGGACAACCGGTCCACGCGACAGCGCCGTTTTAAGCGCCCATAGTCGTCCCATGACCGATTATCCGCGCCTCAGCACCCTGAAGACCGGCCTGGCCTGTCGCTGCCCCCGCTGCGGCAAGGGTCCGCTGTTCAAAGGCTACCTGACGCTTCAGACGGAGTGTCCCGAATGCGGTCTCAGCTACGCCTTCGCCGATCCGGCGGACGGCCCGGCCTTCTTCGTCATGACGGCCGTCGGGGTGGTGGGGATGATCCTGCTGATGGTGTTCGACTTCACCGTCCACCCGCCGATCTGGGTGCATCTGGTCGTGACCCTGCCGATCCTGGTCGCGCTGTGCCTGGGCTGCCTGCGCCCCTTCAAGGCTTGGCTGGTCGCCGAACAATATGTCCACAAGGCCGCCCCGCCCGAGTTCTCCTCGAACGGCAAGCACGGACCTTTCTAGGGGTCGATCACCGTCAGCTCGGGCCAGCGCGCCCGCGCGCTGTCGACGGCCTTGGCCCAGCCCTTGGCCACCGGCCGGTTCGGGTTGGGCCGGATCGTCATCGCGAACACGTCGTCCAGCCCGAAAGGCGCGGCGATGCTGAGGCTGTCGTCCGCCTCCAGCCGCACTCCGACCGCAAAGGTCGGAGCCACGAACCGCCCCAGCGCCTCATCCGTCGAATGCAACGGCGCATAGCGTTCGCCAAACCGGTTCTGGAACCACAGGTGCACCCGCGCCTGGTTGCGGACCTCGACCTGGCTGCGGAACGGTTCGTCGAAGGCGGCGGCGACGCGTTTGATGATGACGTCCTCGGCCTCGTAGGACAGGTCCGAACCATCGAAATAGGCCAGGTCGTAGTCCTTGACCCCATAGCCCGCCGGCCGTCCCGTTCTGGCGTTCCACACGGCCTGATAGACCGCCCCCGACACCAGCCGCCAGTCGGGCAGGTCCAGCGCCCGGACGGTCGTCAGGACGTGCATCAGGCCAGCGTCGGCGCGCACGATGGCGGCCAGTTCCGCCTCCAGCTCGCTCATCCCCGCACCGGCCAGCCGTGGTCCAGCGGCCCGTGTCCGCCGCCCAGGCCCGGCGCCCGGCGGATCGCCTCGCCGACATAGGCCCAGGCTTCGGCCACCGCGACCTCCAGCGGCCGCCCCATCGCCAGCCCGGCTGCACAGGCGCTGGCCAGGGTGCAGCCGGTGCCGTGGGTGTGGCGGGTGTCGACCCGCTCGGCCTCCAGCACCGTCTCGCCGTCTGCGGTCATCAGCAGGTCGATCACCGTCGGCCCCGACACGTGACCGCCCTTCATCAGCACCGCCCGCGCCCCCATGGCCAGCAGCGCCTCGCCCGCCCGCCTCTGGCCGTCCAGGTCGTGGACCGCAAAGCCTGTCAGGGCCTCGGCCTCGGGCGCATTGGGCGTCAGCAGGGCCGCGCGCGGGATCATCAGGCGCTTCACCGCCTCGACCGCCGCATCGGGCAACAGCGGGTGCCCGCCCTTGGCCACCATGACCGGGTCGACTACCGCCGGGGCGTCCGCCTCGTCCAGCAGGGTCGCGACCGTCTCGACCACCTCGACCGAGCCCAGCATGCCGGTTTTGACCGCATCGGTCCCGATGTCCTCCAGCACCGCCCGCGCCTGTGCTGCGATCAGATCGAGCGGCAGCGGATGGACCCCGTGGACGCCCAGGGTGTTCTGCACCGTGATGGCCGTGATGGCGGTGGCGGCGAACCCGCCCATCATCGTCACGGCCTTGATGTCGGCCTGGATGCCCGCGCCGCCGCCGCTGTCGGACCCCGCCAGGATCAAGACGCGTCCTTGATGAAGCGCGCTCATGCCGCCGCTCCCGAAAACAGTTTCAGCCCGACGATGCCCGCCACGATCAGCAGGATGCACACGGCCCTGACCGCCGTCGCCGGCTCGCCATAAACGAGGATGCCGACCACCGCCGCGCCCACCGCCCCGATGCCGGTCCAGACCGCATAGGCCGTGCCGATCGGCAGCTTCTGCGTGGCGACCCACAACAGGATCATGCTGCCCGCCAGCGCGACCAGCACCCCCAGCGAGGTCCACGGCCGGCTGACGCCCACATTCTTGAGGCCCGAGGCCCACAGGACCTCCAGCAGACCGGCGACGACCAGCGTCGCCCACGGATTGATCGACATCACCCAGGACATGGCGACCAGATGGAACAGGCCGCGGTCCGGAGCAAGCCGCGATCAGCCGCCCAGCGGTCCCTTGAAGATGAAGAAGGCCCCAAGCGCGATGAAGGCGAACCCGACCAGATGGTTCACCGTCAGCTTCTCGCCCAGATACAGGACCGAAAAGCCGGCGAAGACCAACAGGGTGATCACCTCCTGCATCGTCTTCAGCTCGGCCGGCGAATAGACCTGGATGCCGATGCGGTTGGCCGGCACCGCCAGCCAGTATTCGAAGAAGGCGATGCCCCAGCTGGCCATGACCAGCAGCCACAGCGGCTTGTGATCGAACTTCAGATGGCCGTACCAGGCGAAGGTCATGAAGACGTTCGACAGGCACAACATGACGATGGGGGCGATGTAGGCGGTCAGGGGCATGGGCAGATCAGGGCTGTTGCAGACCTGCCCTCTACACCGGCTGCGACCGTCCGTCGCGGGCCTTCAATCCGCCGCCGTCACCGCCGCCTGGACCTTCAGCGCCTGCACCGTCTCGCGCACGTCGTGGACCCGCACCATCTGCGCCCCGCGCCGTGCGCCTTCCAGCGCCAGGGCCAGCGACCCGCCCAGCCGGTCCGTCGCCGCGACCGCCGTCGCATCGATGGCCTCGATCGTGCGCTTGCGACTGGCGGCGTACAGCACCGGAAAGCCCAGATCGACCAGCGCGTCCAACCGCGCCGTCAGCGCCATGTTATGCGCCAGCGTCTTGCCGAACCCGATGCCGGGATCCAGCCAGATCCGCTCGCGCGCCACGCCCGCCGCCATCGCCGCCTCGGCCCGCCCGTGCAGATAGTCGCGCACTTCACCCACCACGTCGTCATAGCGCGGGTCCGCCTGCATCGTGCGGGGTTCGCCCCGCATGTGCATCAGCACGACGTCGCACCCCAGTTCGGCCGCGACCGCCGCACTCTCGGGCGCATGGCTCAGCGCCGTCACATCGTTCCACATCGTCGCCCCGGCCGCGACAGCGGCGCGCGCGACGGCGGGCTTCATCGTATCGATGCTGATCGCCCCGCCCCAGCGCGCGCGGACGCCGGCGATGACCGGCGCGACCCGCTCGATCTCCTCGGCCTCGCCCACCGGCTCGGCCCCCGGCCGGGTGCTCTCCCCGCCGATGTCCAGCACATCGGCCCCGTCCGCGACCAGCCGCATGGCCTGATCGATCGCGCCTTCGGTCGAGGCCCACCGCCCCCCGTCCGAGAAGCTGTCGGGCGTCACATTGACGATGCCCATCACCTGCGACAAGGCGGCCGTCCGCGCGGTTTGACTTTCATGGGCCATGGGACCAGCCTGTAACCGTGAACGCGCATTTCGTCAGCCAGGCTCGACGCCTTTCCCACGCGGGACGCCTCGTCGCAGGCGACTGACCCGGAACGGCCGCGCGCCCTTCGCCCCGTTCCGGGCATCGATCTGAACCCAATCCTTCTCGTCGCCGCACGACGCCACGCGCGTGCGGCGTCCCATGCCGTCTGCGAGCCCGCCATGACCAAATCCACTCTGCCCCTCCGCCCCGACATCTTTCTCAGCGCACAGGACCACGATACCCTGTCGCGCCTGGTCGGCGACATGCCCGGCGACGGCGTGGCGGGAATGCTTCAGGAGGAACTGGAGCGCGCCGTCATCTGCGAACCGGGCGACCTTCCCAAGGGCGCCGTGCCCCTGGACCGTTGGCTGCACTATATCGACGGCCGCGCGTCTGATCCGCGCCGCATCCAGATCGTCCTGCCCGCAGACGCCGACATCGATGCGGGCAAAGTTTCGGTCCTGTCCCACGTCGGAGCGGGCCTGATCGGTTTGGTCGAGGGCCACACCATCGCCTGGACCGACCCCTCCGGCGCCGCGCGCAGCCTGACGCCGGTCATGGTCGAGGATCCGGAAATCCTTGGCGGCGACTAGCGCCCGATCAGACCGCCCAGCGCCTCAAGATAGACGGCGAAAGCCTTGCGGCCGGCGGGGGTGATGGACACGCGGGTCAGGGGCTTGTTCTTCACGAAGCTCTTGGCCACGGCGACGTATCCCGCTTCCTCCAGCTTCTTGATATGGACCGACAGATTGCCCTGCGTCGCCTCCAGCACGGTCTTCAGCTCGGTGAAGTCGGCGGCCTCGGCGTCAGCCAGATAGACCATGATCCCCAGCCGCATCCGGCCGTGGATGACCTCGTCGATCTTGCCGAGCGCGTCCAGCCTCATGGATCAGCCGAGGTCCGCGTCGACGGCGCGGGCCTTCAGCGCCGCACGCGTCATGACCCAGCCCGGTCCTGCGAACAGCAAGAACAGGGCGAGGGTGCAGACGTAGAGATAGATCACCGCGTCGCGCACCAGCACGCCGAGCGCGACCGCCGTGATCCAGCCGCCCAACGATGTCGCCAGCATCCATGGCTTCTTCTTCAGACTGTAGGCCACGAACCAGGCCGCCGACTGAAGCGCGAAGATCATCGCCGGATAATAGAGCCAGACAGCGAAGTCCTGATCGCGGCGCGCGCCCACGCCGAACACGATGATGATCGCCAGATTGGCCATGCCTACGCCGCTGAAGGCCGCGTTCAGGGTGCGGGTGACGATGGGACCGGCCGTTCCCGTCTTGCGGTCCTCACGCACGGCCCAGGTCAGAACGACAAGGAAGGCGACCGTGATGGCGACCACGAAGCCGAGATTTCCCAGCGGCGGCCAGCGCACGATCCCCCACACCTGACCGATATGGAACAGGCATTGCAGACCATAGAGCAGACCGCCCGCCAGATAGGCGACACCCAGCGTCAGGGTCGCCCTGGGATTATTGCCGCCCTGAACAATGGCCTTCATGAAGGCCAGGTCGGCCTCGGGGCCGGTGCGGGACTTGTCGGACATCGCTGTGTGATTCCTGTGCGACGGGCGCGTCCCTCGGATGGACGCCGCCGGAAGGGTTTGCAAATTATTCGGCGGGGACCAAGGCGGGCGCAGGCCGGTTGCGCCACGGCACGCGCCGGCCATTCAGCCACCGCCCCATGACGCTGTGGCGGATCAGCAGTTCGTAGGACGCCAGGCACACGGCGAAGACGCCCGCCGACACGCCGATCAGCTTCACCCACCACGGCCCAGCCCAATCCTGCACCCAGACCTGGGCCAGCATGACCAGCGGCAGATGCACGATGTAGATCCAGTAAGAGGCGTCGGAGAGGTAGCGCTGAACCGGACTGTGGCCCGAGGCGAACCGCAGGCACAGTCCCATTGCCGCCAGGGCCGAGGCATAGACGGCGACCGCCGTGACGGCGGCGGCCAAGGCCTTGCCGACCGTCGGCTCACCCATCGGCGCGATGCTCGGGCCGCCCGCAAGGATATAGGCCGTCACACCCGAAACCAGCGCCACGCACAGGAACAGCGGCGACCATTTGGCGATACGGTCCAGCAGATCACGCCGCCGGTCCAGCACGAAGCCCAGGCCAAAGGCGAGGCCGAATCCGATCAGGGCGGAGGTGTCAGGGATCAAGCCCGCGTCCGGCGTCGGCACGGCGAAGAAGGCGATCCACTTCGGATCCAGCCACAGCGCCAGGGCGAGCGGGGCGGCAAGCACGGCAGGCGTCCACGGGCCGATTAGCGCGCCGGTGATCCTGTCCACGACCGGACCCGCTCGACCCGCGCGATCCAGCATGCCGAGCACGGCCCGCACGATCAGGACGACGGCGTAGAAGAGCGTCAGCACCCACAGAAACCACAGGTGGGTCAGCGGAAAGTTGGTCCAGTCATACGTCGGTGGCGGTGGCGGCGGCGCGCCGGGCGTCACCAGACCATTGGCATGAGCGTTCCAGACCAGGGCCGTAACGATCCCCGCCATGACCGGAAACCAGAAGGCCGCCAGCGGCCCGGCGATCCGCACCACCCGATCCTTGGCGAAGGCGACACAGCCTCGCCGCGCCAGCATCCTATGGGCGAACAGACCCGCGATGAAGAAAAAGGCCGTCATGCGAAACAGATGAATGGCGAAGAATAGCCAGGCGGCGCCGATCGACCGGCTGTCGTCCGCCACGATCCAGATCTGCTGCGGAAAAAAGGACAGGCTGGCATGAAGCAGCACCCCCAGCAGCAGCGCCCCGGCGCGCAACGCATCCAGTCCGTGCAGCCGCTCCACCTGCTCTGCTTGCGATATCACCATGACGTCCCTCCCAAGATCGAGACCGCCATATCTCACAGACAGGTTTGCAATGCAAACTTGTTCGTTATGATGCTTTGAGTGGGCCAGTGGGTCAGCCAGACGCCCAAAGAAAAAACCCGCCGGGAGATCGCTCTCCCGGCGGGTTCGTCTTCAGATCAGGCCTGGGCTCAGTGAACCGTCGGCACGCTGGTCGCGGCCGGAGCGGCGACCGGGACCTCGATGTCCGTGCCGTCCGACACCGGCGTCACCGGCACCGAGACCGAAGGCCCGGCGTTGGGGAAGTTGTTCTCGTCGCGGTTCGGCGCGACGCCCTTCTCCAGCAGGTCCTTGATCTCCTCGCCCGACAGGGTCTCGTATTCCAGCAGGGCCTGGGACAGCTTCTCGTGGTCATCGGCCTTTGTGGTCAGGATGGTGCGCGCCTCGTCCCAGCCCGAGGTCACCAGGCGACGGACTTCCTCATCGATGGTGCGCGCCGTCTCTTCGGAGATGTTCTGGCTGCGGGCGACCGAGTGGCCAAGGAAGACCTCTTCCTGGTTCTCGCCGTAGGCCACCGTGCCCAGCTTGTCCGAGAAGCCCCAGCGGGTGACCATGGCGCGGGCCAGCTTGGTCGCCTGTTCGATGTCCGAGCTGGCGCCCGAGGTGATGTTCTCCGGCCCGAAGATCAGCTCCTCGGCGACGCGGCCGCCCGCCATGATGGCGATCCGGTCGATCATCTGCTGATATTTCATCGAATAGCGGTCGCCTTCCGGCAACTGCATCACCATGCCCAGCGCCCGGCCGCGCGGGACGATGGTCGCCTTGTGCACCGGGTCGGCCATCTTGGCGTTCATGGCGACGATGGCGTGACCGGCCTCGTGATAGGCGGTCAGACGCTTTTCTTCCTCGTTCATCGCCATGGAGCGACGTTCCGAGCCCATCAGCACCTTGTCCTTGGCGTCTTCGAAGTCGCGGTGGGTGACCATGCGACGGTCCTTGCGCGCCGCCGTCAGGGCCGCCTCGTTGACCAGGTTGGCCAGGTCGGCGCCCGAGAAGCCGGGCGTGCCGCGCGCGATCGTCTTGACGTTGACGTCGGCGGCCAGGGGCACGTCCTTCATGTGGACGCGCAGGATGCGTTCGCGGCCCGAGACGTCGGGGTTCGGCACCACCACCTGACGGTCGAACCGGCCGGGACGCAGCAGGGCCGGGTCCAGCACGTCGGGACGGTTGGTCGCGGCGATCAGGATGATGTTCTCGGACGCCTCGAAGCCGTCCATCTCGACCAGCAGCTGGTTCAGCGTCTGTTCGCGCTCGTCATTGCCGCCGCCGAGACCCGCGCCGCGGTGGCGACCGACGGCGTCGATTTCGTCGATGAAGATGATGCAGGGCGCATTCTTCTTGGCCTGTTCGAACATGTCGCGCACGCGGCTGGCGCCGACGCCGACGAACATCTCGACGAAGTCCGAACCCGAGATCGAGAAGAAGGGCACGCCCGCCTCGCCCGCGACCGCGCGCGCCAGCAGCGTCTTGCCGGTGCCGGGAGGGCCGACCAGTAGGGCCCCCTTGGGAATCTTGCCGCCCAGACGCTGGAACTTGCCCGGATCCTTCAGGAAGTCGACCACCTCCTGCAGTTCGTCCTTGGCCTCGTCCACGCCGGCGACGTCGTCGAAGGTCTTGCGTCCCTTGTGCTCGGTCAGCAGCTTGGCCTTGGACTTGCCGAAGCCCATGGCGCCCTTCGCCCCGCCCTGCATCTGACGCATGAAGAAGATCCACACCCCGATCAGCAGCGCGATCGGCAGGATGCCCAGCAGCAGGCTCATCCAGATCGACTGGCCGCCCGACTTGGCGTCGATCTCGACGCCCGCCTGCAGCATCTGGGCCACCAGCTGTTCGTTCGGATAGACGGTGGTGGAGGTGAAGCGTTCGCCGTTCTTCAGCTCGCCGTTCACCTTGTCCAGGCGAATGGTCACCTGTTTGACCTCGCCCGCGTTCACGCGCTGCACCAGCTGGGAATAGCTGATGGCCTCGGGCTTGCCGGCCGGCTGGCCCGTCACGCCGTTCATGGCGCCGCCCTGCGACAGCGCCGCATAGCCCGCCAGCAACGCCAGAATGATCACGCCGGTGATCGCCAGATTACGCAGGTTCATTGAGGTCCTCGGTCGTCCGCGACCCCGGTGGGATCGACGGTCTGGATGTGTCTGTCTGGGAAAATAGGGGCTTAATCAGCGTTACGCTATCGGGTGGCGGAAATCAGGTCGTCTTCGTGCGTCGTTTCGTCCAGCGCCAGCCTGAGCCGTTCCACGACAAGGCCGCGCCGTTCGACCCCTTCGCCTGCAAGAACCGGGGCCACCGCGTCGTCCCTGATCAACACAGGCCAAGCCCCGCGCGTCGCCGCCGGCAGCCGATTGATCTCGGCCCTGTCGGCGTCCGACAGGCTGGCCAACCGCCCCCTCGCCGGAACCACAGACCAGCCGGGACGATCGGCGCAGAAGACGAACCGCCCGTCCCACACCGCCTCGACGCCGGGCGTCAGCGCCAGCGGCGAAATGTCTCGTCTGCGCAGCTCGCCGGCCTCGCGCATCAACCGCACCCTCGCGCCGACAGCCTCGATGCGCGTCCCGCACAGGGTCGCCGCAAAATCCTCACCCGCCTTCAGCCGCGCTATCAGGGCTTCCAACCGCGCGCCGCGAGGCGGCGTCGATCCGCCGCCGACGCAGACCAGGGCCGCCGCCAGCGCCCGCGCGCTCACGTCGCGGTCCACACGCGCCATGGCCTCGCCGTCCATCGTCGGCCGCACCCCGGTTTGCGCCGACGCCTGATCGATCAACCGAGGCGCCGCGCCCGCCAACGCCTGCCGCGCCCGGCTGCGACCGAAGCGGGGATCGGCGTTGGCGGGGTCCTCGATCCAGTCGGCCCCCTCGCCCGCCAGCCAGTCGCGCAAGCCCGCCCGCCGCTCGCCCAGCAGCGGCCGCAACAGCATCAGGCCTCGACCCTCGGGCCAGGCCGGCGAGGGCGACCATTCGCGCACCCGCCCCAGGGTCGAACCCCCGGCCCGCATCAGATCGGCCTCGGCGATGTCGTCGGCGGTGTGGGCGAACAGGACGACCGACGCCCCCGCCTCGCGCGCCGCATCCGCAATCAGTGCATGCCGCGCCGCCCGCGCCGCCGCCGTCAGCCCGGTCGCGGGCTTGTCTCCGCCCCAACTCAACCCGCGCCAGTCGGCTCCGGCGTCCCGCGCCGCCCCGGCCGCAAAGTCGGTCCAGCGGCCGCTGTCCGCATTCAGCCGATGATCGACGGTCAGAGCCAGCACCGAACGCCCGCGCGTCCGCGCCCAGTCTGTCGTCAGCCGCAACAGGGCGATGGAATCTCCGCCCCCCGACAGGGCCAGCGCCAGCGGCCGGCCCGTGTCCCGCGTCAGTCGCGCATCCAGCCGCGCGAATGCTCGCGCCGTCAGATCGTCCCCAATCGCTGGGCTGGGCGTCAGGCGCAGGACCCCGTGGTCTTCAACTGTGCCGCCCGCGCCTTTTGCGGGTCCGAGGCGGCGGGCGCATAACGGCGCGTGAACTCAGCCAGGGCCGCGCACCCTTGCGGCTTCCTCTGCGTCGCGAACAGGGCGTCGGCCAGTTTCAGCGTCGTGTCCGCCGCCCAGCCGATGCGCGGCCAGTCCTTCAGCGCGGCGGCGTAATAGGGCACCGCCCCCGCCTTGTCGTTCGCCGCGACCCGCAGGTCGCCCAGGCGCGAGTTGGCCTCGCGTGACTGCGGCGTATCGGGCCAGGCCGCGATCACCGTTTCCAGCGCCCGCTCGCCGCGCGGCTTGTCGGTCGCCAAAAGGGCCACCGCCGTCGCCAGATCCCGCGTCGCATCGCCGGTCGGCGAGGTCGCCTCGATCGGCGCATTGAGCTCGGCCTGGGTCTCCAGCTTCTGCAACCGGCCCTCGGCGTCCGCCAGACGCGTCTTCAGCGTCTCGTTCTCGCGGGTGGCCTCGTCCAGCTGGAAGGTCAGACGCTCGTTGTCGCCGTTGATCCGGCGCACCGTCGCCTCCAGGTCGCCCAGGCGTCGGTCCATCAGGGCGAACTGCCCCTGCAGCGTCACCACCTCGGGGTCCGGCTCGACCAGCACCGGCTGGCCGGCGGCGTTTCTCTGGGTCAGGGCGCGCTCGAGCCGCCGCACATTGCGGTCCAGCTGGTCCAGGCGGCGATTGTCCCACTCGGTCCGCTCCATGATGTTGGGCTGGGCCTGCTGGGCGACGGCGCCGCCCCCTATCAGGACGACCCCAAGGGCGGCGGCGGCGAGCAGGTGAACGCGAGTGATCGAGAGCTTGGTCATGCGTCTAGCTTTCACCGATTTGGGGCCGCCGCAAGGCCGAGCTAATGGCCCAGCCCCAGATAGACCATGGCCGCGATGAACAGGCCGACCACGATGTTGCAGAACACCAACAGCGCGATCGTCCGCCACAGGGCTGAGAACCAGGACAGCGAATAGGCGCCCTTCATCTGGGCGAACATGTGCACCGGGATCGATAGCGCCGCCAGATTGATCACCACCAGGCCGAATGTCCCCCAGAAGGTTCCGGCGATGACCATCAGCATCAGCAGCATGGCCATGAAGGTCAGCGAATACAGAACGAACACCCCGTGGTCGTACAGGGTGAAGCTGCGCTTCCACAGGAACAGCAGGGCCACGAACGGGATCGACAAGGGCACCAGCAGGAAGGCGAACTTGTACACCGTCTGCTGGAACTTATAAACCGCCAGGTCCGGGTTCTGCAGCTTCTTCAACACCGTGGCGCCGATGCCGTGCCCCTCCTTCTCGGCGTCCTTGCCCATGACCTTCAGCTTGGTCTCGCCGGCCTCTTCGGTCGCCATGTCCTTGATCCCGGCCTGCCAGCTGCCGGGCTTCAGCCCGTCGGCGCGACCGTCGCGCTGCTCGGTCTCCAGCCGGACCAGGGCCGCGCGGCGGTCGTCGACCAGCTTTTGTCCGGCGTTGATCGCCATCTGCATCGTCGGGTCCGGCCGGGCGCCGCTTTCGGCCCGCATCTGGACCAGGGCCTTTTCCGCCTCGGCCAGACCGACACGCTGGGACGCGATCCGTTCGGCCATCTCGGCGCCCTCGGCCTTGGATTCCGGGTGCGGCGCAAAGCTTAGCGCGAAGAACATCACGAACAGGGTGAACAGGAAGATCGCCAGCGGCGAGACGTAGCGCGTGCGTTTGCCCTCGATCCACTCGCGCGTCAGCTTTCCGGGGTTCAGCCCCAGCAGCGGCAGGGTGCGCCAGATCCGGGCGTCGAAATGCATGACCCCGTGCAGCAGCTCTTCACCCAGGTGCAGCAGGGTGCGGTGGACATGGGTGGGCTGGCCGCAATTTGCGCAGAAGTTGCCGCTCGTTTCGGCCCCGCAGTCGGAACAGACACCGTGGGGGTGGGCCTCGCCGGCCTTGCCCGTCGGCTTTTCGATCGCGCCCGCGACCAGTCCGCCCGTGACGACGGCGCCCGCCCCTTCGATATCCATTCGCTGATCCCCCGATCCCTGTGACGACGGTTCTGCCGCCAGCCCAGCCTCAGGACAAGCGCCGAAACGAAAAGAGGCGCCGACCCTGCGGCCGGCGCCTCCTTCAGATCAGCCGATCAGCCGGACTTTAGCGCGGCGCACCCGAGACGATGGCGGTGTGGGCGTTGCGGTTGCGGGCGAAGGCGTCTTCGTTCGAGCCTTCCGCAATCGGCCGCTCCTTGCCGAAGCTGATGGTGTCGATCCGGCCCGCCGGAATGCCCCGGTTGATCAGATAGGTGCGCACCGATTCCGCACGGCGGGCGCCCAGCGCCAGATTGTACTCACGCGTGCCGCGTTCGTCGGCGTTGCCCTCGATGCGGACCGTCACGGACGGATAGCGCTGCAGCCACTGGGCCTGGGCGTCCAGGCGTGGCATGGCCTCGGGACGGACCTCATAGGAATCCAGGTCGAAATAGATGCGGTCGCCCACGTTGACGACGAAGTCCTGTTCGGTGCCCGGCGCGGCCGAACCCATGTTTCCGCCGGTCACCGGGCCGGTGGGCGCGGTCGGATAGGCCGGTCCCGTCGGTTGCGTCGTGCCGTCGTTCGGACCGGGCACGCCGGTCTCGACCGGGGGCTTTCGAGTGCAGGCGGCCATGGCGGCGACGGCGCAGCCGACCATCGCCAGTTTGAAAATGCGGGAAGTCTTCATGGGGTCGTCTCCTGACGTATCGTTTCTGGCAAGGGGCGGGCCTCAAGCTTGGCTTTACTGTCTGCCTCGGCCGATTTTTCGACGCTAGAGGCGATAACGCACAGTTGAGCTTTAAGGCTCCGACGGTGTCGGTGCGGCGTTTAGGCGGGGCAGCTGTCGGCGCCCTGGTTCACGCCCAGATTGCTCGGGCCTCGGTCCAGCAGCGGCGACCAGGCCGGGTCGGTGCCGCGACCGTTGTATCCCGCCTGCGACACCACCCGCCCCGACAGGTCCACGGTCCACAGCCGCGTGTCCCCGCCCGGCGTCTGGCGCGCGAACATCACGTATCGGCCGTTCGGCGCCCAGTTCGGCCCCTCCTCGAAATAGCTGGAGGACAGGATACGCTCGCCGGAACCGTCGGCGTTCATCACCCCGGTCGAGAACCGGCCGCCGCCCTGTTTGGTGAAGGCGATCAGATTGCCGGTCGGGCTCCACGACGGGGCCGTATAGATGCCGCCGCCGCGCGAGATCGGCCGCTGGCCCGATCCGTCCGACCGCATGACATACAGGCGCGCCGAACCCGAACGGTCCGAGGTGAATACGATCTGGCTGCCGTCCGGGCTGAACGACGGCGAGGTGTCGATGCCCGGGTCGCTGGTCAGGCGCGTGATCTGGCGGCTGCGCAGGTCCATCACATAGACGTCGGTGTTGCCGCCCCGGATGATCGAAAACGCGATCTTGTTGCCGTCATTGGAGAAGCGCGGCGCCAGCACCTGGCCGTCGAACTCGCCCAGGCTCTCGCGCCGGCCGGTCGTCAGATTATAGAGGTAGATGCGGCTGTAATCCTTGCCCAGCGCCACATAGGTGATCTCGTCCGGCTGCGACAGCGAGAAGCGCGGCGACATGATCACCTCGTCGCCCTGCGTCAGATAGGTCGGGTTGAACCCGTCCTGATCGGCGATGGTCAGGCGGTTGATCCGGTTAAGCTGCGTGCCCTCCTCGGACACGAAGATCACGCGGGAATCGAAGAAGCCGGCTTCGCCGGTCATGCGCTGATAGATGACGTCGGAAATCTTGTGCGCGATCCGGCGCCACTGCTCCTGGGTCGCGGTGAACTGATAGCTGACCAGCTGGCACTGGCGGTAGGGGTCATACAGGCGGAAACCCACGTCCAGCCGCCCGTCGCCTCGCGTCGTCACACCGCCGTACAGCACCGCCTGCGCGCCGATCTGGGTCCATTGGGGAAAGTTCGGCGCATTGGCCAGGGTCAGGCCGGTCTCGATGAAGCTGGAGGGGTTCAGCGGCTCGAAGAAGCCCGACCGCTTCAGATTGGCGCTGACCACATTGGAGATGTCCGACCCGTGCGTCCCGGCGAACGGCACGACCGCGATCTGAAGGGGACGCAGCACGCCCTGATCGATCTCGACCTCGACCGGCTGGTTCTGCTGAGGCGTCTGCGCCGCCGTCGTCAGAGGAGCCGCCATCGCGACAGCCGCCACGGTGGCCAGAAGAAGGTTCAGACGCATCAGATGCTCCCATAAGTCTCGAAGGATCGCCGCCCCTTATCGCCGGGTCGTTCGACTTTCGCCAGCTTCACGGGGAATGGGGCGACATTCGGGACGGGGAACCATCTTGGCGTTTGTTTCGGATGAGTTATTCTGACGTCATGCGCACCACCCTCACGCTGGACGATGACGTGCTGGACGCCGTCAGGATCATCGCCGCCAGCACGGGTCAAACGATGGGTCAGGTCGTCTCCCATTTGGCGCGAAGCGCATTGGAAAAGACACCGCGAAAAATCAGTTATCGCAACGGCGTGGCCCTGCTGCCTGATCGCGGCGGCCCGGCGATTACGACTGAACACGTCAACGCGCTTCGTGAGGAATTGGACTGGCCGTCGTCCGTCTCCAAACGAGCATCTGACGCCTAGCGATTGCGGCACGCCCGTTCGGTGTTGAAGGTCGGGCGATAGACCCCGCCGGGGAAGCCCTGCGGCACGTCGAAGGGCGCGGTCTGGCGCAGGGCGCGCAGGGCGCCGTCGGCGGCGGCGCGATAGACGTTCGACGACTGGGCGTTGATCAGGCTGGGCCCGCGCGTGATCCGTCCATCGGAAGACAGGGTCAGTTCGATTTGAATGCGCAGCTGGTCCGCGCCGGGGATGTCGCAGGGCAGGATCCAGTTCGGATAGACCTGATTGAAGATGGCCGTGATCTGCGGGCCTGTGGCCTGGGACGCCGCGCCCGCCCCCTGCTGCCCCGTCGCTGGGCGGCCGCGATTGTTGGTCGGGCGCGTCGGGCCGGCCAGGGCGTCCAGATCCAGGCTCGGCTCTGTGCGCTGGGGCGCCGGACGGGCGGGCGCAGGCGTCGCCGGGCGCGGGGTCGGCTGGGCCTTGGTCGGCGGCGCAGGCGTCGGCGGCTGGGGTCGAGGCGTCGGACGCGGCGGCGTCGGGGTCGGCGTGGGTTTCGGCGAGGGCGTGGGCGTCGGCGCCGGGCGCGGCGGCGTGGGCCGCGGCGGCGTCGGGGTCGGGCGCGGCTGGGGTTGCGGCGGCGTCGGTTCCGGCGTCGGCGGCACGGGGTCGGGCTGCTGCACCGGGGCGGTCGCGGCGTCGTCGGGCGAGGGTTCGGGCTGCGGATTGTCCGCCGGCGCCGCCTGAATCACCTCTTCCGACACGATGGTCACCGGCACCGAGGCCACCAGCGGCGTCTCGTCCTCCTCCGTCTTGTGCGACACCATCACGAAGGCGAGCGCGACCACCCCGGCGTGCAGGGCGAGAGATCCCAGAATGGCGGGGCTCGGCCGACGCAACGGCTTCAGGCCTCCGGCGCCGTGTCGGTGATCAGGTTCAGCTTGGTGAAGCCCGAGGCGCTCAACCGCGCCATCACCCGCGCCACCGCCTGATAGGGCGCGCGCCCGTCGGCCCGCACGAACACCGGCCGCTCGGCCGCCCTGTCGGCGCCGCCAGCCTCCGTCAACAGGCGCGTGGACAGGGCGTCGAACGCCGTCTCGCTGTCGCCGACGAAGATCGCGCCCTGCTGGTCGATGCTGACCGACAGGGGTTCGGACTTGATCTCAACCGCGCTGGCCTCGGTCTTGGGCAGTTCGACCGGCACGCCCACCGTCAGCAGGGGCGCCGAGATCATGAAGATGATCAGCAGCACCAGCATCACGTCCACCAGGGGCGTGACGTTGATCTCGGTCAGAGGCCCTTTACGCCCCCTGCGCCCTCGACGCCCGCCGCCGCTCGCACCACCGCCCAAGGCCATGGCTCAGACGCCCCGCTTCAGGCTGAGGTCGCTGGACGGCGGGGGCGGAGGCGGCGGGGCCGACGGGCTGCCCAGGCGGCGCGCCACGGCGGCCTGCAGATCGTCGGCGAAGGCCTCCAGCCGGCCGACGAACTTGCCCGCGTCGATCGAGAATTTGTTGTAGGCGATATAGGCCGGGATGGCCGCCGCCAGGCCGATGGCCGTGGCGAACAAGGCTTCGGCAATAGCCGGCGCCACCGTCGTCAGATTGGTGTTGCCCGCCGCCGCGATCCGCCCGAACGCATTCATGATGCCCCACACGGTGCCGAACAGGCCGATGAAGGGCGAGGCCGTGGCCACCACCGACAGCACGCCCAGGCCATTCTCGATCCGCTGGCCCTCGCGCGAGATCAGGCTGTTCATCGCCTTGTCGATCCGCACCAGCAGCAGGTCGCCCTGATGCTCGTTCAAAGCCCCGCGCTGACGCGCCTCGCGCCAGTCCGACAGGGCGATCACCAGCATGCGCGGCAGGGCGTGGTCCGGCTCGGGTCCGGCCTGGGACGCCACCTCTTCCAGCGACCGGCCGGACTGAACCGACTTTTCGAACTCGTCGGCGCGCTTGTTCAGCGCCGTGAACCGAACCGCCTTGTCGATGATGATGGTCCACGACCAGATCGAGGCCGCCGCCAGCCCGATCATCACGCTCTTGACCACCCAGTCGGCGGTCATGAACAGCTCGACCGGGTTCATCATCGCGGCGTCGACAGGCGTGGTCATTCAGGCGCTCCGGGCGGAATCGAGATCGTCACGCCTCTCTTCGACCGAGCGGACGTGACCATTGTGTGGCGTCCGGCCCGTTTAGCCCCGACCCGTCCGCCCGTCATCTGACAGGCGCGTCATAAGGGTTAACAGCAGGTTACTCGGACGCCGTCCGCCGCGCGTTCGGATCGACCGCGACAGAGACCGGGGCGCCGACGCTGATGATGACGCCCTCGTGGCCTTCCTTGGCGATGGAATAGGTGGCGGCGTCCTTCAGCAGTTGCTCCTCGCACTGGCGATCGCCCGCCCGGCCCAGTTCGGCGCAGCCGCGCTTGGCCGCGTCGGTCCAGCCCAGGACGCGGCGCGTCGCCGCCTCGGCCCGCTTGATCGCCGCCTCGTCTTCTGCAGCGGCCTGCGCGATCAGGGCCTGGCGCGCGCCCTGCTGGTATTGCAGCTCGGCCTGGCCCGCCATCTTGCGTTCCCAGACCTTGTAATAGGGACAGCCCACCAGCCCGCCGCCGATCAGCAGCACGAACAGCAGGATCGTGACGATCACCGCGCTGGCGGACATCTTGTAGGTTTCTGCGGCCATGACGTTTTCCCCCTCGTTGGCGCGATCCTAGTCGGCGGCCCCGCTGGCCGCCAGCCACGGCGTGACCTTCTCGACCAGACCCTTCGACGGCCGTCGCGGCCGCCCGTCCAGATGGATGCACACCGCCGTCACCTCGGCCCGGCACAACACCTCGCCGGCTCGCTCCACGCTCTGGCGGATGATCAGCCGCACGCCCTTCACCTGCTCGTAGACGGTGCGCACCACCAGGGCGTCGTCGATCCGCGCGGGCTTGAGATATTTGATGTTCAGCTCCGACACCACGAAGGCCAGCGGCTCGGCCTCTTCCAGCAGATCGGCGTGCCCCACCCCGATGGCGCGCAGGAAATCGGACCGCCCTCGCTCGAAATAGCGCACATAGTTGGCGTGATAGACAAGGCCGGTGAAATCGGTGTCCTCATAATAGACGCGTACCGGCAACAGGTGATCGCGCCCCTCGAAACGGCCGGCGGTGGGTTGGTCGGAGATTGCGGTCACTGAAACCTCGTGCGTCGTGCAGACGCCATAGCCAGTCCGATCGCGACAAGCCATCCGATCACGGGCGAAGCGCCATATCCCATTACTGGCGCCGGATAGGCGCCCAGCAGATTGGCCGCCGACAGACCGACCCAGAACCCTGCCATGGCCAAACCGGCGGCGGCTCCGACGCCCCGCGCTCGCCATCCCATCCAAAACAACGGAGCCGACAGCACGACCAACGCCAGGCCCGCCGCCACACCGAGGATCGGCGAAACAACCCAGACCGTCGGTACGACATCCTCGACATAGTGAACGCGCGGCAGGGCCTGCGAACGCGTCAGGCTCCAGAGCCCCAAAATCCAGGACAGGGCCGCCAGCGGCGCCAGCGTCTTCCACGACCCTCTCGCCGCCGTCAGCAGCCCGGTCGTTCCCACCGCGAAGGCCAGACTGACGGCTCCGTCGAAGCCGAGGCCGAACGTCAGGATCGTCAGGGCCGCGACGCCTGCCGTCCACATATCGTCTGCATCCTGCGCCACGAGCCAGAGCAGCGGGGCGCCCAGCAGCGAAGCGGGGTGGATCAGAACCGGCCCCAGCGCCAGCCAGCGATGCGCGCCCTGCATCTCCACGCCCATCGTCAGCATCAGGACGGCGACGACCAGGATCGCCGCCGCCGAGATCAACCTCGGGCCCCGGCCCGGCCGCGCCATCCGCGACACAGCCCAAAGCGCCACAGCCCCGATCAGGAACGCCACGCCCTGGACCGCGACCGACGCCGTCCCTGCCCCGGCCGCCCGGATCGCCAGCAGGCTGATCGCCGCTGTCGCCGTGATCTGTGCGATCAGGGCGAGTGCTGGCCCATTCAACCGACGACGGATCACTGCCGGCGGTTCGGCGCAGCCATGAAACCAGGGCAGTAGCTTTGGCGCATTTCGCGGAACTCGGTCGGCAGGGGGTCGTCGCTGAAAAGGATGCGGTTGGGGATGGAGACGAAGCCCACCGCTGGCCCGCCGGCGACGCGCCCGACATAGCCGCACACCGACCGCCTTTCGCCGTTCTCGGCGTAGCGCAGCTCGGCGCCGCGACCCGCCTGGGTGCGGATCTGGCGCATCACCCGCGCATCGGCCGCCTCGGGCGACGGGGTATTCGACGGCTGCATCAGCATCCAGACGCCGACCGCGCACAGGGCCAGAACCAGCGCCGCCGCGATTATCAGGCGCTGCTGAAGCGGGCTGCGATGGCGCATCACCCTCATGCGGCGGGCGCTTCCAGGGTGAAGTCCAGCGGCGTGTCGGCGGCGGGCAGGCAGGTCCGATCCACCGGCTCTGACGGATCACGCAGGAAATCGCGCGCCATCTTGCGCGTGCAGGGGCTGGCGTTGATGACGCCGTGGGTCGCGTTGGTGACGATCACCACCTGGCTGTTCGCATAGCCCTTGGCGGCGGCCTCGGTCAGCGGCGGCGGGCACCCGGGATCGATCTCGGCGGCGACGAACAGGGTCGGGATGTCGGTCCGGACCGGCAGGTTCTCGATCGGCAGCGCGGGCCGCTCGCCCACCGCCGCGCAGACGTCGAACAGCCGCGACAGCGACGGGACCAGCACCTCGGCCACCGGATCGCCCGCCGCCCCCGCCGCCAGCCGCGCCTTGGACTCGAACGGCAGTTCTTCCTTGCACAGATGGGCCATGTGCTGACCCTCGAAATAATAGGTGCGGTCCTCGGCGATCTCGGCGACCGGCGTCAGGTCGCCGGCGATGATCTTGTCCAGATCGACCGGCAGGCTGCGCACCCCCGTCGCGCTATAGGTCGTGTCCATCAAGAACGCCGACAGGTCATCGACGGTGAAGGTGCGCCCGTCCTTGCCCGTCACCGGACCGGCCAGCCATTTGCGCGCCTCGGCCTCGAACCGCGCCTGAAGGTCCGGATGCTGCGCCGCGCAGGCCGCCTGGGCCGCGCATTTGGCTAGGATGATCTTCACCGCCGCCGACACCTGTTCGGGCGTTCCGACGGCCCAGTTGCCCTCGGGCGGCCAGGGGCTGTCCATCACGGCGGCGCGCACGATCTGGGGCTGGTGGGTGATGACCGCCGCCTCGATGCGCGGCCCGTACGATCCGCCCCACAGGTCGATCTTGGTCAGACCCAGGGCCTGGGCCATGTCCTTCACATCGTCGGCGATGGCGGCGGCGTTGTACTGGTTCAGGTCGACCCCTTGCGCCTGATAGCCCTTCAGACAGGCGATCAGCCCGTCGCGGTCCTTGTCGGACGGCGGCCCCGCATCGGTCAGTTCGACGCCCGGACAGTCCATCGACGGGTTGCTCGCGCCGCCGCCGCGCTGGTCGAACAGGATCACGTCCTGATCCACCGCAAAGGCCTCCGGATTGCGACGAAGCGCCGCCAGCATCCGTCCCGCTCCCGGCGTCAGGGCCCCGCCCGGTCCGCCGTGGAACATCACCATTGGCGGCAGCGCCTGGCCTGCGGCGTTCTTGTAGGGCGCGCTGGCCTTGAAGATAACCACCGCGATGTCGATGCGCCGATCGCTGACCGAGCCGTCGCGCGCCTCGTCCACCGTCAGGGTCCCGCACCGCACCTCGCGCAGGCCCGTCGGCCAATCACTGGGACAGGCCTTGTCGGTGAAGACAGGGGCCGCCGCTCGCGCAGGCGGCGCCAGACCGGTCAGGCCGGCCGCAAACGCCATCACGGCCAGGGTGCGCAGGATCATGGGACGACGGCTCCGGTTCGCCCCCAGCAAACCCCCGCCCGCCCCGCTTGGCAACGCCTATTCGAACAGGTCGCCGGGCACGGGTCCGGCGGAGGGTTGCGTCGGCGCGCTGAGGCCCAGATGCGCATAGGCCTTGGCGCAGGCCATGCGGCCGCGCGGGGTGCGCATGATGAAGCCCTGTTGCAGCAGATAGGGTTCGATCACGTCCTCGACCGCGTCGCGCGCCTCGGCGATGGCGGCCGCCAAGGTGTCCATCCCGACCGGCCCGCCGCCATAGTTCTCGATCAGCGCCTTCAGGAACCGTCGGTCCAGGCTGTCCAGCCCGGCCTCGTCCACCTCCAGCCGCGCCAGCGCCCGCGCCGCCACCAGTTTCGAGATCGTCTCCGCCCCCTCGGCCGAGGCGAAATCCCGCACCCGGCGCAGCAGACGCCCGGCGATGCGCGGCGTGCCGCGCGCCCGCGACGCGATCTCGCGCGCGCCCGCCTCGTCGATGGCTACGCCCATTTTGCGCGCCGTGCCGCGCACCACCGCCGTCAGTTCGTCGGGGGTGTAGAACTCCAGCCGCAGCGGAATGCCGAACCGGTCCCTCAGCGGCGTAGCCAACAGGCCCGCCCGCGTCGTCGCCCCCACCAGCGTGAACGGTGCCAGGTCGATCCGCACCGAACGCGCCGACGGCCCCTCGCCGATGATCAGGTCCAGCACATGATCCTCCATGGCCGGATACAGGATCTCCTCGACCTGGGGGCTTAAGCGGTGAATCTCGTCGATGAACAGGACGTCGCGCGGCTCGAGGTTGGTCAGGATCGCCGCCAGATCGCCCGCCTTGGCCAGGATCGGCCCGGAGGTCGCCCGGAACCCCACGCCCAGCTCGCGCGACACGATCTGCGCCAGCGTCGTCTTGCCCAGTCCCGGCGGTCCGAACAGCAGCACATGGTCCAGCGCCTCGGCCCGCCCGCGCGCCGCATCGATGAAGACCTTCAGATTGCCCTTGGCCTGCGACTGGCCGACGAACTCCGACAACGTCTGCGGCCGCAGCGCGCGGTCGAAGGATTCGCCGGTCTCGGCCTCGGGGGAGATGACGCGGGTCATGTCGATGCGGCTCTCATCGGCCCAACTCCTGCAGCGCCGCGCGGATCACCGCCGACAGCTCCGCCTCTTCGCCCAGACGGATCAAGGCTTGATCCACGGCCCGGCGCGCATTGACCTCGGCGACGCCCAGCCCAAGCAGGGCGGACACGGCCTCGCCGGTGATCGAGGGAACGGGCGTTGCGATCTCGACGTGCATGCCGGGTGCGACGGGCGCAAAGCTGGCGTCGCCCAAGGCCTTGCCTTTCAACTCGGTGACGATCCGCAGCGCCAGCTTCGGCCCCACGCCGTTGGCCCGCGCCACCGCCGCCTTGTCCTCGCGCGCCACCGCCGACGCCAGTTCGCCGGGCGGCAGAACGTCCAGCACCGCCAGCGCCGCCTTGGGCCCCACGCCCTGAATAGCCAGCAGGGTCGTGAAGGCCCGCCGCTCGTCGCGCGTCAGAAATCCATACAGGCGCGGCCCCGCATCCTCGCTCCACTGCGAATGGACATGCACCGTCGCCTCGTCGCCCGGCGCCGGCAGCCGCCCCAGCGTCCGCGCCCCGCACGACACGACATAGCCCACGCCCGCGCAGTCGATCAGGCATTCCGCCTCGCCGACCTCGGCCAGCACGCCTCTCAACCGCCCGATCACGCCGCCCCCCGGTGCATCGCTTCCAGCAGGGATCGCTTCCGGAGTTGCGCATGGGTGATCGCAACCGCCAGGGCGTCGGCCGCATCCGCCTTCACGTCGCCCGCGGTCGGCAGCAGCCGTTTGACCATGAAGGCGATCTGGCTCTTGTCCGCATGGCCCGCGCCCACCACCGCCTTCTTGATCAGGTTCGGCGAATATTCCGCCACCGTCAGGCCCGCCTTGGCCGGCGCCAGCATCACCGCCGCCCGCGCATGACCCAGCTTCAGCGTCGAGGACGGGTTCACATTGACGAACACCTCTTCCACCGCCGCCTCCTCGCAGCCGTGGTCGGCGCAGATCGTTCCCAGCGCCTCGAACAGATGCAGCAGCCGCTCGCTGAACGGCGCGGTCTCGGGCGGGGCCACCACGCCGTGCGCCACCCACCTCAGGCGCGCGCCATCCGACACGACGATCCCCCATCCGGTGCGTCGCAGGCCGGGGTCCAAGCCGATGATTCTGACAGGTTCGTTCGCCATCCGTTCCCCTCATGCCGCAAAGAGGGTTATCGGGCAATGAACGGTTTCAGTCGTCGCGCGGGTCCAGGCTGTAGGCGACCACGCCGGGTATGGCGCACAGCTGTTCCGCCAGCCGCTTCAGCTGGCTTTCCTCGGCAGCCTTCAATCGCCAGGTCCGTCGAATGGTCTGTCCATCGATCAGCTCGAACCGGTCGTGTCGCGCGTCCGCATCGATGGCTTTCAGCGCCGCCTCGATCGCCGGCTCCGGCGACGCCTCGCGCCGTTCCCAGCACACTTCGGCGTCCACCACCGTGCGCGCGGGCAAACGCCCGCTGATCAGCCTCAAGCCGATCAGGATCAGCGCCGTGACCACCGTCGCCGCCGTCCCCAGCGCATAGAGGCCTGCCCCAAACAGAATGCCGATCGCCGAGGTGATCCACAGCGACGCCGCCGTAGTCAGCCCGTGGATCGAAAAGCCGGTGCGGAAGATCACGCCTGCGCACAGGAACCCGATCCCCGTCAGCACGCCGTGCGCCATCCGCGTCGGGTCTGTGACGATGTTCTCGTCGGGCAGGGCGCGGAACGCCCAATCGGCCTGCGACATGGCCGCCAGCATCAGCAAGGCCGACGCCAGGCTAACCAGGATATGCGTTCTCAGGCCCGCCGCCCGGCCCCGCCATTCGCGCTCGAAGCCGATGACCCCGCCCGCGATCACCGCGCCGAGGATCGGCAGGACGGCGCCTTCCAGACTACCCAGATTCATCCGCGCTCAACGATGGGGCGAGCGCGGATGTTCCTTGGACGGACGATGCTGCGACATCGTGGTCGCAGCGTCCGCCTCAGCCGTGCTTTTCGATATAGGTCTCGGGGTCCTTGTTCACCGGCTTTACGCCGGTGATGTACTCGGCCTCGAAGGCGGCGAACTTCACCGCCAGCTCATGGCGCGTCTCGACGTCGGCGTTCATGCGGAAGTCGGTCAGCCCCTGCCGCTCTTCCTCGCCCATGTGTTTGGAGTTGACGACGTTCGCCTCGCCCACGGCGTCGAACCAGGCCTTGGTCCCGACCTTGTGCTTTTCGACCGCCTTGACCGCGTCGCGCAGCTTGTTGTGGTCCTCTATGGCGTCTTCGGTCTCGCCCTCGACCGTGCCATCCTCGGCGTCGTTGGCGCCCTCGCCCTGCTTCAGCAGCTCGGGATAGAAGAACCGTTCCTCGGCCTCGGCGTGCACATCCAGGAACGCCGACAACCGCGACCAGACGGCGCTCAGCGCATCGGTGTCCTTGGGGTCGATCTGTTCGATGATCGCAAACAGCCGACGCTGTTCGGCATGGTCGTCGAGGATCAGCTGAGTGATGTCCATAGGGGGCTCCAGGCGTAACGGTGAAGCCTCGTTACGCCCGGCGCACGACCCGGTTCCGTGCGAACGACTCGCGTGCGTTCGGGATCAGCCCGCGTACTTGGCCGCGTCCTCGTCGGAGATGTCCTCGTTCGAATAGACCGCCGACACGTCGTCCTCGGCGTCCAGCGCATCCAGCAGCTTGAACAGTGTGCCGACGGCCTCACCGGTCACCGGCACTTCGGACTGCGGCTTCCACACGATGGCGGTGGACTTGGGATCGCCCAGCACCTTGGACATGGCCTCGGCGACGTCGTTGAGATCCTCGAAGGCGGTCCAGATCGTGTGGCCCGGCGCATCCTCATAGATGTCGGGCTTGACCAGGTCGCTCTCGACGTCCTGGGCGCCGGCCTCGATGGCGGCCTCCATGACGGCGTCTTCCGAACCGGCCTCGGCGGCGTAGGTGATCTTGCCCACCTTGTCCCACATGAAGGCGACCGAGTTCATCTCGCTCAGGGCGCCGCCGTTCTTCTTGAAGGCCGCGCCGATGTTGGACGCCGCGCGATTGCGGTTGTCGGTCAGGGCCTCGACGATGATGCCCACGCCGCCCGGACCCCGGCCCTCGTAGCGGACCTCTTCCATCGTATCGACGTCGCCGCCGGCGGCCTTGTTGATGGCGCGCTGGATCACGTCCTTGGGCAGGCTTTCGGCCTTGGCGTTGTTGACCGCCAGGCGCAGACGCGGGTTCGCCGCCGGATCCGGCAGGCCCGACTTGGCCGCCACGGTGATGTCGCGCGACAGTTTGGAGAACAGTTTGGAGCGCTGCGCATCGGCGCGCCCCTTGCGGTGCATGATGTTCTTGAATTTCGAGTGGCCGGCCATGGGATCGTCTTTGAGCGTTCTGAACCTGAGCCGCGCCTCCTAAACGAAGAGCGGCATCCTGTCACGATACGCCGATCGGGGGCGACAGGGGTGGAACCTGTACCGTTTGGGCGTATTGATCCGGGCAAGACAGACGGAGCGTAAAGCCATGACCGCAGACGACACCATCTATGAAGCCGAAGGCTATATGGACGAGGACCTGCACGAGGCCGACATTGTCGAGTGGTACGAAGCCCGCCCGGTCACCGTCTCCACCGCCGTCGCCACCGGCGCCATCGTCACCGCCTTCACCCTGGGCGCCCTGACCGCCGTCGGCGCCCTGTTCCTGATCGGCCGTCTGGACGACTAAGGCGCTAGACGCTCAAGCGTAAGGCCAAGGCCGCCAGGGCGACGCCCAGGACCGGCAGGGTGAGCACCACGCCCACCTTGAAATAATAGCCCCACCCGATCTTCACGCCCTTCCGCGCCAGGACGTGCAGCCACAGCAATGTGGCCAATGAGCCGATGGGCGTCATTTTCGGCCCCAGGTCGCTGCCGATGACGTTGGCGTAGATCATCGCCTCCCTCGCCGCGCCCGTCGCGCCCGAGGCGTCAATCGACAGGGCGCCGATCAGGACTGTCGGCATATTGTTGGCGATGGCCGACAGAAAGGCGGTCAGGAACCCGGTTCCGAAGGCCGCGCCCCAGACCCCGCCTTGCGAGAATCCGTCCAGCAGGCCCGCGATCTGGCGTGTCAGACCCGCGTTGCCCAGCCCATAGACGACCAGATACATCCCCAAAGAGAAGATCACGACCTGCCACGGCGCCTCGCGCAGCACCTTCGTCGTGCTGATGACCGCGCCGCGCCCCGCCACGAACAGCAGGACGACCGCCCCCGTCGCGGCGACGGCGGACACCGGCACCCCGCGCGGCTCAAGAACGAAGAAGCCGATCAGCAGAAACGCCAGGATGATCCAGCCCCAGAGGAAGGTCGCCCGGTCCTTGATCGCGCTGGACGGCGCGGCTAACCGTTCGACGTCATAGGCCTTGGGAATGTTGCGCCCGAACACCGCGAATAGCACGATCAGCGTCGCCGCGATGCTCGCCAGGTTCACCGGCGCCATGACCGCCGCATAGCGGTCGAAGCCGATGTCGAAGAAGTCGGCCGAGACGATATTGACTAGGTTGGACACCACCAGCGACAGGCTGGCCGCATCCGCGATGAAGCCCGCCGCCATCACGAAGGCCAGCGTCGCCTTGGGGCCATAGCCGAGCGCCAGCAGCATGGCGATGACAATGGGCGTCAGGATCAGCGCCGCCCCGTCGTTGGCGAAGACCGCCGACACCGCCGCGCCCAGCAGGACGAACAGGACGAACAGCCGGCGCCCATGGCCGCCGCCCCATCGCCCGACATGCAGCGCCGCCCATTCGAAGAAGCCCGCCTCGTCCAGCAACAGGCTGATGATGATGATCGCGACGAAGGTCGCCGTGGCGTTCCAGACGATGTCCCAGACCACGGGGATGTCGGCCAGGGTGACGACGCCCAGCAACAGCGCCGCCGCCGCACCGCCCATCGCGCTCCAGCCGATCTGCAGGCCCTTCGGCTGCCAGATCACCAGGGTGATGGTGACCGCGAAGATCAGAAAGGCGACGATCATGGGCGGCTCCATCTCGGCCGACCGACGACCGCAGAGCCCCCTCTAGATTGCACGAAACCATATTTCCAGTATCTTGGAATAATGGAATCCGAACCCGCCATTCTCGCGCTCGCCGCCCTGGCGCAATCCACGCGACTGGACGCCTTTCGGCTGCTGGTCCGCCATGCGCCGGACGGCCTGCCAGCCGGAGGGATCGCCGACCGGCTCGCCGTTCCGACCAATACGATGTCGGCGCATCTGGGCGTGCTGTCGCGGGCCGGACTGATCGCGTCCCAGAGGCGCAGTCGGTCGATCATCTACCGGGCCGATCTGGATCGACTGGGCGAGGTCGTGCTGTTCCTGCTCAAGGACTGCTGCCAGGGCCGCGCCGAGCTTTGCCAACCCTTGCTGGCCGAACTGGCCCCCTGCTGCGACTGAGGCCAATGGACGTCGTCATCTATCACAACCCCGCCTGCGGCACGTCGCGCAACACCCTGGCCCTGATCCGCCACGTCGGGATCGAACCGCATGTGATCGAGTATCTGAAGACCCCGCCCAGCCGCGCGTTGGTAGCCCAACTGGTCGAGCGGATGGGTGGATCGGTGCGCGATATTCTGCGCGAAAAGGGCACACCCTACGCCCACCTCGGTCTGGACGACACAAGCCTGTCTGACGACCAGCTGCTGGACGCCATCGCGGCGCACCCGATCCTGATGAACCGCCCCATCGTCGTCTCGCCCCTGGGGGTGAAGCTGTGCCGCCCGTCCGAGACGGTTCTGGACCTGCTGCCGGACCATCTCGCCAAGCCCTTCGTCAAGGAAGACGGCCAAGTCATTCTCGACGCCTAGGGGCGGGCGCGAGGTCTATGACGCGCGTTGCCCGTCCAGCCAGTCCAGACGGCTGAGCTGCAGGCTGATCGCCAGTTCGATGCGAGGACGCTCGATCGCGTCGAGAGACACCACATACTGACGCAGGGCGGCGATTTCCGCCTCCACCGTGCGCCTCAGGGCCGCCATTGCCTCAGCCTTTCGGACAGGCGGCAGGCGCTCCCACATGCCTGAGCGCAGGCGGAAGGGGTCCAGACCGACGCTGGCGGCGCGCTCGGCGTCGCAGATCCAGTCTTCCATCACCGCGACTCCCTGCGGCGTCAGGGACAGAAGAACCGTGCCCCGGCCCGAGCCCGTCTCGGCCGCGTCGATCACGCCACGATCCGTCAATCGTTGAATGGCCGGATAGACGGCGCCCGCGCTGCCCCTCCATTCCAGAGACATCGACTCTTGGAACGCCTTGCGGACCTTGAAGGCGGTCGAGGCGCCGCGATGATGGATTTCCGAAAGGATGGCGCCTTCCAGCTCCGTCAGGCTTCCTTGCCGATTGTTCATTTGACCCGATCCGACTCAATAGTCCTAATCGGACTATCGACGTCCATGGAGGAATGCATGATCCGGTCCCTGTTCAAACGCGCCATGGCGGCGTCCTGCCTGGCCGGGGTCAGCCTATCGGCTGGCCTCGCTGCGGCGCAAGCCGCACCCGTCGCTCAAGCGACCCCTCAGGCGACCGCGTCGGCGCCGGCGGCCGCTGTGGCCCGCATCCCGCTCTATGTCTCGGACGGCCGGGCGCTTCTGATGATGCGGATCAACGGCGGCCATCCTGCGCCCGTCGTCTTCGACACCGGCACCAACGGCAATCTGATCTACAAGTCCTACGCCGACGACATCGGCATGCCGAATGTGGGACCGTCCCAGTCCAGAGACGGCAGCACGGGTCTGATGGTGCCCGGCTATACGACCAGCCTGAAGGGCGTGACCCTGGGCGGCTATGCGATCACCGAGGGCCCCGCCACCGTCTTCGAGTTCAGGGACGAGGACGAAGTCGGCATCTTCGGTCCCAACAGTTTCCCCGGAAAACTGGTCGAGATGAACCTGGCGAAAGGCGAGCTGCGCATCATGGCGCCCGATGCGCCCCAGCGCCCCGAAGGCCCAGGACACGCCTATTCCGACGACGAACGACTGCCGGTCGTAGCATTGGACCTGCCGGGCGCCTCGGTCGAGGCGACACTGGACACCGGCAACGACAGCGCCTTCCTGTTGCCGCTGTCTCTGGTCAATCAGATCAAGCTGAAGGGCGAGCCGCGCAAGATCGGCATCGCGACCTCGGCCGCCGGAACCCAGCCGGTGTACGAGGCCCAGGCCGATGGTCCGGTCAAGGTCGGCGGCGTCGTGGTCGACAGCCCCAAGCTTCGCTTCATCGAGGGCGGAACCCCCAATGTCGGCCTGCCCATGATGCGCAAGTTCAGGTTCGTCTTCGACCCCACCAACGAACGCACCTGGGTCCTGGCGGGCGACTGACGTTCAGGGCGGTCCGATGTCGTCAGGCGTCGGACCGTTCTGGCGTCTGCGGGATACGGTCCGTCAACAGCTTCAGGACCTTGGCGGTGATGGCCAGTTCCTCGTCCGTCACGCCCGCCAGCAGTCGGGTGCGGTCTTCGCGCGCGACGCGATCGGAGGCGTTCAGCGCCTCCAGCCCCTTGGGTTCGAGCCGGATCAGATTGGCCCGTCCGTCGCCGCAAAACGGATGGCGCGACACCAGCCCCTCTTCGATCGACAGCTTGATGCGGCGTGACAGCGAGGCCTCCGATATCCGAAGGATCGCCGCCAACTCCGCCTGCGTCAGCCCCTTGGGCTTGGACGCCAGAACATACAGGTGCGCGCGCTGCGCCGCCGTATAGCCTCGGCCGCGAAACAGCGCATTGGCCCGCGTGATCCACGCCCGGGCCACGAAGGCGATGCGCATGGACACGACCAGTTCCAGGCTTCCGCGCGGATCGTCCCCGGTCGTCGATGCATCCGCCTCCGTAAGGCTCAGATAGAAGGCGTCATCGAGATCGGCGGGGTCGGAAGGCATTGGCATCACGCAAACAGGCGCTGGATTTCAGGCGAAGGGCGACAGCCTACCCCGCGCGCAGGTTCTCCACCACGCTTCTCAGCCGCGCCGGCAGCGGCTTGGGCCGGCGGGTTTCGGCATCGACATAGACGTGGACGAAATGGCCGATGGCGGCGGGAACATCCACGCTGCGCTTGAAGACCGCAAAGCCGTAGGTGACGCTGGAGGTGCCGATCGCATCGACCTTGATCCCGACCTCGATCACATCGGGGAACTTCAGCGACGAGGTGTAGCGACAGCCCGAATCCACCACCAGGCCGATGGACTCGTCCAGCGCATTGGCGATCAGCAGATGGGCGTTCACCGCCGAGTCGACGAACTCATAGAATTTGGCGTTGTTGATATGGCCGTATTGATCGTTGTCGGCCCAGCGGGTGGAGACCATGTGAAAGGCCTTGTAGGTCGCCCGTTGCGCCAGCGCGCCCTCGTCTCGTTTCGGCATCGTCGTCTCCCTCGGCGACGCGAACCGTCGCTCTCGATCCCGACGCTCTAGCTTGGACGACGTTAGGTCAAGCGACTATCGGTAACAGTCTGATCACGAACGCGCTCAAGAAGCGGCCGACCGCGTCGGCGGCGTTAGCGCAAGAATGAGCTTGACCACATGATCCTCATGACTCGCGCCGCCGTCCTGTCTGACATGGGCGCCGCCCGCCCCTATGCCGATAGCCGCCCCCTGTCGGTCCAGACCGTCACGCTGGACCCGCCCGGCCCCGGCGAGGTGCTGGTCGCGATCAAGGCCGCCGGCCTGTGCCACTCGGACCTGTCGGTCATCAACGGCGACCGCCCCCGCCCCCTGCCCATGGCCCTGGGGCACGAGGCGGCGGGCTTGGTCGAGGCGCTGGGGGATGGCGTCACCGATCTCGCCATCGGCGATCACGTCGTCATGGTCTTCATGCCGTCGTGCGGCCACTGCAACCCGTGCGCCGGCGGCCGTCCCGCCCTGTGCGAGCCGGGCGCCGCCGCCAACGGCCGGGGCGAGCTGTTGTCCGGTGCCCGCCGCATCTTCCGCGAGGGCGAGCCGGTCAACCACCACCTCGGCTGCTCCGCCTTCGCCGAGCGGGCCGTCGTCTCACGCCGCTCCCTGGTCAAGATCGATCCCGACCTGTCGTTCGAAGAGGCGGCCCTGTTCGGCTGCGCCGTCCTGACCGGCGTCGGGGCCGTGGTGAACACAGCCGGCGTCAAGGCGGGCCAGAGCGTCGTCGTCATCGGCCTGGGCGGCGTGGGTCTGGCCAGCGTGCTGGGCGCCCTGGCCTCGGGCGCCAGCCCCGTCGTCGCCGTCGATCTGTCCGAGGACAAGCTGGCCCTCGCCCGCACCCTCGGCGCGGTCGAAACCGTCAACGCCGCCGACCCCGATGCGGTCGATCAGGTCCGCGCCCTGACGAACGGCGGCGCCGACTTCGCCTTCGAAATGGCCGGCTCGGTCCGGGCGCTGGAGGCGGCGTGGAAGATGACCAAACGCGGCGGAACCACCGTCACCGCCGGCCTGCCGCCGCCCGATGCGGCGCTGGCCGTCAACGTCGTCTCCCTGGTCGGCGAAGAGCGCACGCTGAAGGGTTCTTACATCGGAACCTGCGTCCCCAGCCGCGACATCCCCCGCTACGTCGCCCTGTATCGCCAGGGCCGCCTGCCGGTGGATCGCCTGATGAGCGGCGTCATTCCCCTGGATGACATCAACACCGGCTTCGACCGCCTCCACGCCGGCGAGGTCGTGCGACTGATCGTCAGACCCTGACGACACTGTAATCCCGCCGCCCGGTTTCGGCCGCAAATCCGCAGACCAATGTCCACTCAAGCTTCAGCGGAGATCTCCCATGCGCCCGTCTCGCCTGTCCTGCGCCGCCGCGATGTCGGCCGTCGTCCTCGCCTTCGCCGTTCCGGCCCTGGCGCAGGAGACCTCGCCTCAAAACAACGCGGAAATGGCGGCCATCTTCGCCGCCGACCAGGCCGCAAGGCAGAACCTGACGCCGGACTTTTTCAAAGACCGCGCCCGCGTCACAGAAATGCTCGCCGCCGACGCCGCGCGCCGGGTCCAGACCCGCGCCCTGCTGGACGCCGGCGCGCTTAGCACCGGCGAGGACTACCGCGCCGCCGCCTTCGTCTTCCAGCACGGCTCCACGCCCGAGGATTATCTGCTGGCCCATAGCCTGGCCGTCGCCGCCGTGGCCAAAGGCTCGCCCGAAGGCGCCTGGATCGCCGCCGCGACGCTGGATCGCTATCTGCAGATGACCGAAAAGCCGCAGATCTACGGCACCCAGACCCGCAAGACCCGCGACGCCCCCGCCACCCTCGAACCCTACGACCGCGCCCTGATCCCCGACAGCCTGCGCGCCGTCTTCGGCGTCCCGCCCCAGTCGGAGCAGGACGCGCGTCTCGCGGCCGTCAACGCCGCGGCGGAGGCCGCGGCGTCCAAGCCCTGATCGCTCAGTTCGCCGCCGGCTTCGGCGGGGCGTTCTTCACATACTGGTCCAGCCAGCGGGTCATCTCCCACAGGGTGTGGCCCACCGATTCCCGCGCGCGGTATCCGTGCGCCTCCAATGGCAGGGTGACATAACGCGCCGTCGCGCCCAGCCCCTTCAGCGCCGCATAGAAGCGCTCGGACTGGACCGGGAAGGTGCCCGAATTGTCGTCCGCCTCGCCGTGGATCAGCAGGATCGGCTCGTTCAGCTTGTTCGCATAGGTGAAGGGCGACATCTCGGTATAGACCTCGGTCGCCTCCCAATAGTTCCTCTGCTCAGCCTGGAAGCCGAACGGCGTCAGGGTGCGGTTATAGGCCCCCGACCGCGCGATCCCGGTCCGGAACAGATCGCTGTGCGCCAAGAGGTTCGCCGTCATGAAGGCGCCGTAGCTGTGCCCCCCGACGGCGATCCGGTCGCGGTCCGCCACGCCCATGCTGACCACCGCATCGACCGCGGCCTTCGCGTCGGCGACCAACTGCTCGACATAGGTGTCGTTCGGCTCGGCCCCGTCCTTGCCGATGATGGGCATGGAGGGGTTGTCGAAGATCGCATAGCCCTGGGTCAGCAGGAACAGATGGCTGGACCCGCCGGGCCGTACGAACCTGTTCTGTACGTCCACCGTCTGGCCCGCCACCGCCGCATCGGTGAACTCGGCCGGATAGGCCCACATCAGCATCGGCAGCGGCCCGTCGCGGTCCTTGTCGTAACCAGCCGGCAGATACAACGTCCCCGACAGCTTGACCCCGTCGGCCCGCTCATAAGTCACCAGTTGCCGCGTCGCCTCGGCCAGCTGCGGCGCCGGATCGGGGAAGTTGGTCAGCCGCGTCGTCTGGCCCGTCGTCAGATCGCGGATCTGCAGATTGGGCGGATCCAGCCGCGTCTCGCGCTGCGTCACCACCCGCTTGCCGTCCGCATCCAGGAAGCCGACCACCGCCTCGTAGTCCGTATTGGCCGAGGTCCACAGCCGTTCGCTGCGTCCCGTCGCCGGGTCCATCGCGGCCAGGAAGGGGAACTCGCCCTGCGGAGTCGCCCCGGCGCCTGACATCAGGATGCGCCCCTGCGGATCGAAGCGGATCACCGAACGGCCCTGCGCATTCGGCTGGGTCACCGGCTGGCCCGGATTGTCGTAGCGCGCCTGATAGTTCCGCTCCAGCAACACCCGGCCCTCGCCGGGGTTGGACGGATCCACCACGAAGCGCGTCTCATGCCGGGTGTTGAACCAGCGGCTGTTGACGATGGCCAGGTCGTTCCGGCCCCAGACGACGCCGCCATACCGTTCCTTCAGGTCGATCAACTTGACGGGCTCGCTCGTGAACGGCGCGGCCTGCATGAAGACCCGGTCCCGGAACTCGGCCGCCTTGCGGATGTCCCCGCCGTCCAGCGCCTCGACCCAGGTCAGGGTCGCCGGCGCATCCGCCCGCCACTCGACCGAGCGCGGCCCCGGCGCCACGGCGTCGAAGGCGGTCGGCACATCGTCCCTCAGCGGCAGGTCGGCGACCGTGCGCACCACGCGACCGTTCAGATCCGTCACCACGATCTCGGTCGGGAACAGGTCGTCCGGCACCGCATAGGAGTAGGGCCGCTTGGCGATCTCATGCAGGATGTATTTTCCGTCCGGCGACACCGACGCATCCAGATAGACCGCCGGCGCCCCGATCGTCCGGGCACGGCCGTTCAGCGGAACCAGCGTCAGCTGGCTGGTGAAATAATGGTCGAACAGGGCCTCGTCGCCGGGGTTCGACAACAGGTCCTGATAGGTCCGTACCGGCGCGACCCGCCCGGCCGTCTCCTCGATGTTCGGCCCCGTGGGCGCCGCCGTCACGTCCGGCGCCGGACCGCGTCCCGCCGGCACCGCCTCGACCAGCAGGCCCGAACTGTCGGGCAGCCACTCATAACCCGTCCCGCCCGTCATATTGACCACCGGATCGGTCAGCTTGCGCGCCCGCGCCGAGGCCACGTCCACCACCCACAGCTCCAGCCCCGTCGGCCGGTCCAGCACGAAGGCCAGCGACTTGGCGTCCGGCGAGAAACGCGGCGCCGTGAACCGCGCGCCGTCGGGCAGGGCCACGACGCGAGGTTGCCCGCCATCCACCGTCTGCAGGCTCAGACCCGTCAGCCACGCCACCCGGCTTTCGGCCGCGCCATTGTTCCTCGGATTGATCCGCGTCCCCGCCAACCGCAGCATCGGCTCGGCCAGGGCCTTGATGCTGGGCAGATTGGACCGGTCCATCAACACCAGCGTCCGCCGATCCGGGCTCAGCATCGAGGACGGCGTCGGCTTGGCGTCCAGGATGTCCGCGATCGGCGCCGGCGGCTGCTGATAGACCATCGGTCCCGCAGAAAGCGCCGCGTTCTGGGCCCCCGCATTTTGGGCCAACGCCCCACCCGCCACGCCGCTCAGCAGCACCGCCGCCAGAACCAGCCCAACCCCACGTCCACGCATCATCATCGTCTGAAGTCCCCACAAATCCCGAACCCCAGACCTAACCCTGCCCGCACACCGGCGCCAACCCGTTTTGGGTCAGGCAGTCATTAGGTCGCTGGCGGGATCAGACGACGATTTCCCCGAACGCCGGTTCGATCCCGCGCGTCGTCTCCAACCGCAGAACATAGGCGCCGGGCCTGAGCATCACGGTCCCCCGCGCCTGGCCCGCCTCCAACAGAAAGTGGTCGGCCGGGATGACCATGCCTTCCTGCATATGCAGCGCTTGCAAAAGGGCCGGGCCTTCAAAAGCCGGGATCGAGACTTCGACCGCCTTTCGCAGGGGGTCAGCCGCCAGCCAGCCCGGCCGTCCAGCCACGCGATCCAGTCTCGGATGAAAGACGCTCAGGTCCACTCGACCTTCGAAATCGCTGTTGGCGAAGGCGATCCCGTTGCGCGACACAACGATAGGCGCGGTCGGCTGGAAGCGCTTCAAGACAGCGGCGACATGAGGCGCGTCCGCTTGCGGCCGCGTTGCAGGCCAGTTCCAGGACTGCTCGATGGTCAGGGGATCGATGTCGGTCAGCGCCTTTAGCCGGGCGGCGAACCACAGGCCGCCGCGCCCTTCAAGCTCCATGGCATGACTGTAGCCGCATAAGACGAAGATTCGCGCATCCGGTCGGCCCTTCAGCACCGCCTCGACCAGATTGTCGGCCTGCGCCGCTTCTCGCGCGGCTATCTGCTCGTCACCTGACGCCGTCGCTGGCGGCCTTTGGTCCCACCGCCATTCGTAATCCGCGAAGGTGTAACCGAGCTCCGCCGCCTCCCTTACGGCCTCCGCATAAACCGGATCGGCGATGTAGTATCCGAAACCGGAATGCAACGGATCTCCCCGCCTGTATCTGCGTATGCTAGGGGCCGCCTCTCGCTGTGGTTGAAGGAAGGTCTCGGCGGCGAAGGTGTCGAAACCCAGCGGCCTCAAAGCCCGCATGACGCGCGTCGCGAAACCGCGATGGCCCGATATGTTGTGGGCCTCGTTGAGTATGACGATTTGCCTATCTGTCGCGGCTTCAACGATGGCGGACAGGGCATCGCGGCTCTCGGCGTCCGACAGGTCTGGCAAGTCGGCGTCGGCCGGCCGATCCTTTTCATCGCCGCCGATCGCCGTTGCCTCGTCGCCAAGGAAGGCGGCATACTGCGCCAGAAAGCCTCCGGCGGCCGGACGGCCTGCAGCCGCCTGCGCCTTCAGCTCGAGATACTGCGGCAGATACCGCCCTTCGACCATGAATTGCTGCTCGGCGCTCAATGGCGTCTGCGACCAAGCAGGTCGCACAGCCAGCGCGCCCGTCGCAACGGCCGCCAGCCCTAATCCTCGTCGTGTCAGCATTCATCCCTCCGTCACGACACAAATCATGAGTTGCGTCGGGCGAAAGTGTGGCGCGTTCACCCCTTCAGCAACTGCTCCACCTGATCGCGCTCCGGCGCTGAGGGCTGCGCGCCCGGGCGGGTCGCGGCGAAGGCTCCGGCGGCGCAGGCGAAGCGAAGGGCCTCGGCCGGGTCCATGCCTTCCAGCAAAGCCACCGTGATGGCGGCGACGAAGGCGTCGCCCGCGCCCGTCGCATCGACCGCCTCGACGGCCGGCGGGGTCGCCCAGGCCATTTCGACGCCGCGCTGATACATGGCCGCGCCCCGCGCGCCCTTGGTGACGACGACCCGCCCCCCGCCCCGGTGCAGGCCGTCGCCATAGAAGGCCGCCTCGGTCTCGTTGACGACGATCAGGTCGGCGCGGCGCAGCAGCAGTTCCGACACCGGCGCGGCGGGCGCCAGATTGGCGCAGACGAAGCCCGTCGCCCGGCCCACCGCCGCCTCCACCGTCTCGATCGGCAGCTCCAGTTGCACGATCAGCGCGCCCTCGATCCGCTGCGGCAGCTGTTCAGGGGTGACCATGTGGTTGGCGCCGGCCGCGACCACGATCTGGTTCTCGCCGGTTGGATCGACGGCGATCAGGGCGACGCCCGTCGGGGCCGCCACATCCACCTCCACTCCCGCCAGATCGACGCCCAGATCCTCCATCAGGGCCAGGGCCTCGCCGGCCATGGCGTCATTGCCGACCCGCCCGATCAGGCTGGCCTCGGCTCCCAGTTTCTCGGCCGCCAGCGCCTGATTGGCGCCCTTGCCGCCGGGATGCCGCGCCAGGGTCGCCCCCGTCACCGTCTCGCCCGGCGCCGGCAGCTGGGGCGCCGTGGCCACCAGATCCAGGTTGATCGAGCCGACGACAGTGATCCTCATGCGGCGGCCTCCAGCGCCTGAGCCTGCAGCTTGGCGACGATCAGGTCGAACACCCCTTGCGCGTCCGCCGCGACCGCCCAGCGATGCCGCGCCGTCGCCGGATCGATCCGGAACTCCACCGCCGTATGGCCGCGCGTCAGGTCCGAACCCGTCTCCACCTCGATCCGGCAGGGCTTCGTCTCGAACAGGTCGGGCTTGATCAGCCAAGCGATGGGACACGGGTCATGCAAGGGGGCTGCATCCCAGCCCACGATCTCGCGCTCCACCCGCTGCGAGAACCGCAGCGTTGACGCCGCCGCCCGCGCGGCCTCGCTGTCGATGGACTCTATCGCCACGATCCGGGCCTCGGTCGCGCGCACCTGATGGGTCGCGTCCAGGCCGAAGGCGACCACCTGACACCCCGATCCGAACACCACCGCCGCCGCATCCGGATCGGCCCAGATGTTGAACTCGGCCGATGCGGTGGCATTGCCGCCTTCCGACCGCGCCCCGCCCATAACGACCACCGGCCCCAGTCGCTCGGCCAGCCGCCGATCACGCCGCATCGCCAGCGCCAGATTGGTCATCGGCCCCAGGACGGCGATGGCGACCGAGCCTTCCGGCCGGCTCATCACCAGATCGACGATGGCGTTGGCGGCCGGTCCGTCGCCGACGATCCCCGTCGGTTCGAACGGCTCCAGATCGCCCAGACCCTCGACGCCGTGAAACTCGCCCGCGCCCGCCGGCGGACGTTTCAGCGGCCGCTCGGCCCCGCCGAACACCGGCACGTCCTCGCGCCCGGCGATCTGGCGGATGATGCGCGCATTGCGCTGGGTTTTGGCGCCGGGGACATTGCCACCGACCGTGGTGACGGCCAGCAGCTCCAGCTCGGGCGCGGCGAAGGCCAGAAACAGCGCCACGGCGTCGTCCACGCCGGGGTCGCAATCGATGATCAGGGACTGAATAGACACCGCCCATGACTAGGCAGGCCGGCCGCGCGGAGCAAGCCGCAACCGCGCCTCACACCTGACAGGCCTCCACGGAGGCCTGGGCCAGCACCTCGGCCGAATCCGTCAGGGGGACCGGCGCATCCTCGGCCCTCAGCAGCAGCGGCACCTCGGTGCAGCCGGCGATCAGCCCATGCGCGCCCGCATCCGCCAGGCCTTGAGCCAGCCGCGACATCCCTGCCCGCGCCCCCTCGCCGACATCGCCGCGCTTGACCCCATAGACCAGGCCCATGAAGGCCTCGCGGTCCGCCCCCTCCAGCAGCATCGGCTCCACCCCGCGCGCCGCCAGCGCCTGCGTGTAAAGCCGCTCGCCCCCCGGCGTCGCCAGCACCCCGATCCGCTTCACTCCAGAAGCCGCCGCCGCATCCGCCGTCGCCGCGATCATGTCGATGAAGCGCAGACCCTTCGCCTCGCACGCCGCGCGGATGCCGCCCGCCTGGGCATGGGCGGTGTTGCAGGGCATGGCGATCACCTCGGCCCCGGCCGCCGCCAGCCCCTCGGCCATCTGTCCCAGCACCACCTCGGCCTCGCCCGGCCGGGTGTTGCGATCGGGCACCTGGGGGTTCAGGTCCATCACCACCCGGATGTGATCAGCGTCGCCTTCCGCCGGCGTCAGCGCCTGCACCCGTGCCAAGAACGCCACCGTCGCCGCCGGTCCCATGCCGCCGATCACGCCCAGAACCTTGCTCATCGCATCACGCCCCATCCCACGACCGCGGCGGCGGCCAGAACTGCCGGCACGGCGTAGCGGCTCTTCCAGGCCCACGCCACCGCCAGGGCGCCCGCAAAGATCGCTGCAGCCGCCGCCATCGACGGCGCCCGCTGCAAGGTCGCCCAGCCCAGCTCCACGCTGGTCGCGGCGATGATCCCCACGACAGCGGCGGCGACCCCGCCCAGAACATCGTGCAGCCGCCGGTCCTCGACCACCGCATCTAGCCGCTCATAGAAGATCATCGAAAAGGCGAAGGCGGGCGCGAACACCCCGGCCGTCATCGCCAGCGCCCCGCCCCAGCCCGCGACCACGAAGCCGACGAAGGTGCAAAAGATCACCAGCGGCGCCGGGATCACCCCCGCAAAGGCGATCCCGTCCAGAAACGCCCCATCGTCGATCAGCCCGCGCCCCACCGTATCGGCGCGCACATAGGGAATGGCAGTATAGGCGCCGCCGAACGTCAGCAGCCCCGCCTTCAGCCCCGTCCAGAACATCGCGACCCAGCCGACGTCGCCCGCCGGCCCAGCCGTTTGTCCAAACACCGGCCCGCCATCCCCCAGCCCGTGCATCGCCAAGGCTGTGACGACCGCCAGCACCACGACCCCGACGGCCAGGCCGACCCGCCCGGCCCGAACCAGCACATAGGCCGCCCCGCCCGCCGCCAGCACGATCCAGAACGCCGCACCCGCCAGGGTCGCCACAAAGCCGACGACGGCGACGGCCCACAGCCAGCGATCCTCCAAGATATGCGATCCGATCTTGCAGACGGCGCGCGCGATCACGGCGACCACAGCCGCCTGAACCCCCACGAACGCCCCGGCCAGCAGGTCCACGACCGGCGACAGCGCCACATAGGCCCAGCCGATCCCCAGCATCAGGATCAGCCCCGGCAGCATGAAGCCCAGGCCCGCCAGCAGACCGCCGATCCGCCCCCGCGCCCGCATGCCCATATGCACGCACAGCTCGTGCGCCTCCGGCCCCGGCAGGACCTGCAGCACCGCCAGCAGCCGGTTGAACCGCGCGCTGGACATCCAACGGTCCTGATCGACCAGCTCGCGCCGGATCATCGCGATCTGCGCTACCGGCCCGCCAAACGCCAGCAGCCCGAACCGCAAGAACCGCAAAAACACCGCCGCCAAAGACAGCGCCGGCGGGACAGGTTCGATCTCGCGCCCCGTCACCCGCCGCCCCCGTCTTCACCGCCTCGAGCCCTCGCGATCCGATAGGGCCCCGCACGCATCGCCAGCGGCCGTCCCTTCCAGCTCAATCGCACCGCGCCCTCGTTCACAAGGGCGTCCACCGCGGCGTGAACCTGTGGCATCGCCTCGCGCCACGCGCCGCCCTCGCCCGCGACCACCCGCGCGACCTCGCTGGGGCAGACGGTGGCGTCCTCGGACCGGGCGGCCAGAAGCGCCAGCGCCGCCTCGCGGGGGTCCATGACGCGCGCCGCCTCTACAGCGCGCCTTCGATCTCGGTCTGATAGCCGAACAGCCCCTGCGCCCCGCCGGTGTGCAGGAACACCACCGTCTCGCCCTTGAACCGGCCGGCGCGCGCCAGGGCGACCAGCCCCTTCATCGCCTTGCCGGAATAGACCGGGTCCAGCACGATCCCGTCCAGACGCGCGGCCAGGGTCAAGGCGTCGATCACCCCCTGGTCGATCAGGCCATAGCCCTCGCCCACATAGTCGCAGTCGGCGACGACCTGCTCGCGCGTCACCCGTCCCGGCTGCCCCAGCAGGGCGGCCGTCTCCTCGGCCAGTTTGAAGACGTTCGCCTCCTGCCTCTCCTTGGGCGCCCGCACCCCGATGCCCAGCACGGGAATGTCCGCCCCCATGACCGCCAGCCCGGCGACCAGGCCCGCGTGGGTGCCCGCGCTGCCCGTCGCCGTCACGATGCGGTGGACCTCCAGATCCATCTCATCGGCCTGGATCACGATCTCGCGCGCGCAATCGACATAGCCCAAAGCACCCGTAGGGTTCGATCCGCCGCCGGGAATGACATAGGGCTTGCCGCCCCGCGCCCGCACCTCGGCCGCCGTCTTCTCCAGCTCGGCGACCATGTCCGTCCCGCCCGGCACGGTGCGCAGGGTCGCGCCGAACAGCCGGTCCAGCAGCACGTTGCCGTTGCCGACATAGTCCGTCGCCTTGGACCCCGTCCGCTCTTCCAGAATGATCTCGCACGCCAGACCGTGGGCCGCCGCCGCCGCCGCCGTCTGGCGCACATGGTTCGACTGCACCGCCCCTTGCGTCACCAGGGTGTCGGCGTCTTCTTCGAACGCCGCGCCCAGCAGGAACTCCAGCTTGCGGGTCTTGTTGCCGCCGCCGGCCAGGCCGGTGCAGTCGTCGCGCTTGATCCACAGATCCAGGCCCAGCTCTTCCGACAGGCGGGGCAGCGGCTCCAGCGGCGTCGGCAGATGGGCCAGGCGGATGCGGGCGAAACGGGCGAGATGCATGGGACGGTTTCCTGTTCGCCGCCTTGATAGCCCGCGCCCGTGACATTCAAAAGCGCCGGACCCAAGCTGGCGGCCCCTACGCTCCGCCCTCGACCTCAGCCCGGCGCGCCGGCCTCGGCCACACGCGTCGGCGCGACGAAGGCGGCGTCGCACAGGGCCTGGGCGAAGGCGTGGGACGTGACCGCCTGGCGATCCATCAAGGCGTTCAGCACCCCGGCCCCCGCATCCACCGTCACGACCAGCGGATAACGCCCGACCACCTGACCACCCTGCGCCGGATCGCGCAGTTCCGCCGTCGCCCGCATCCGGTGTTCGGCGCGATCGCCGGCCAGAATGGCCAGGCGCGGCGCCCGGCTCAGCGCCTCGACCTGGATGCTCAGGTTCAGCCGATGCCGGCCGCCGGCGCACAGCCCCATTTCGTTCAGCACCTCGTCGTTGAAGGTGTCGGCGAAGTCGTCCTCGGCGTCCAGCCAGCCGGTCGTGGTTGTGACGCTGCCGATCCGCGCCTGCTCGGCCATGGAGGGCGACAGGGCCATCGGCGCGCCGCCGACATCCACCGAGGCGCAGGCCGTCAAGCCCGCGCACGCCAGAACCGCGATCACGGCGGTCGTCTTGATCTGTTTCATCGTTCCCTCTCCCTAGAGCTGACACCAAGCTTGGCTGCGAATGAACGCCGCCTGAACGTCGTTCGACAAGTGGTCCGGAGCTAAGCCGGCGTCCAAGCGTTGCCGCCGCATGACCGCCGCCGCGCCCCCTTTGGATCTGCAACGCGAGCGCGCCTATGTCCGCGATCTGGGGCGCGCCTTCGCCGGCGCCCTGGTGTTCAACATCCCGCTGTTGATGACGATGGAGATGTGGGCGCAGGGCGTGATCATGGACCGCTGGCGGTTGCTGACCTTCATCGTCGCCGGCCTGCCGCTGCTTTACGGCCTGGCCTATTACGCCGGCTTCTCCAAGCGACGTGGGCCGGTCAACGATGCGCTGGACACCGCCGTGGCCCTGGCGGTCGGCTTCATCACCGCCTCGGTGCTGCTGATCCTGTTCGGCGTCGTCGAATGGGACGCGCCGCCGCGCGAGGGCCTGGGCATGGTCGCGCTTCAGGCCATTCCCGGCGCCATGGGCGCGCTTCTGGCCCGGCGTCAGCTCAGCGGGGACGGCGGGGGCGACACCGATGAAGATCAGGCCTCCTATTTCGGAGAACTGTTCCTGATGGCGGCCGGAGCCCTGTTCTTCGCGCTGAACGTCGCCCCGACCGAGGAGATGATCCTGATCGCCTACAAGGCCACGCCCGCCCACATCCTGGCCCTGATCGCCGTCTCCATCCTTCTGCTCCACCTGATCGTCTTCAAGGCGGGCTTCGCCGGTCAGGAAGAGGCCGATCATCCGCTCAAGGCCTTCCTGCATTTCACCTTGCCCGGCTATGCCATCGCCCTGGCCGTCAGCCTGTTCACCCTGTTCCTGTTCGGGCGCACCGACGGCCATGCCGTCGCCGGCGTGGTCCAGACCATGGTCGTCCTGGGCTTCCCCGCCGCCATCGGCGCCGCCGCCGCCCGTCTGTTGGTCTGACCCCATGCCCACGAAGAAGAAGCCCGCCGCGTCGACCCGCCCTCTGTTGCAATGGGGCATGGCCTTGCTCGGCGCCGTCATCACCCTGACCGCCATCGGCATCGTGGTGTGGGAGGCGCTCCAGCCCACAGCCCCGCCCGCGCTCAGCGCCCGCATCGTCGCCGTGGACGTCACGACCGCAGGCCAGGTCGCGACCGTCCGTGTCCAGAACGACGGCGACGACACCGCCGCCGCAGTGGATATCGAAGGGGTTCTGGGCGACCAGACCGCGACCGCCAGCCTGGACTACGTCCCCGGCCACGGCCACGCCAAGGCCTACCTCCGCTTCGACGCCGATCCGCGCGCGGCGGCCGTCTCGGTCAAGGGCTGGTCGGCGCCCTAGAGGGCGTTCAGGCCGCCTGGGCCAGCACCGCGTCCTGCATCCGCTCGACCGTCTGCTGGGGCGCGCCGGCGCCGTCCACCGTGGCCCGCAGCGTCTCTTCCAGCGCCGGGGTCACGCGCACGCTGGCCATGGCCCAGCCGGAAAAGCCGCGCGCCGGGATCGGCTTGCGCTCGATCACCACCACCTCGTCATGACGCGGATCGCCCGCCAGCCGCGTCATCAGCCGGTCCAGATCCTGCGCCGCGCCCTCCAGCACCTGCAGGAACCGCCCGTCGTGGATCAGCAGCGCGCCGGTCAGGCCGTCGCGCGCATTGTTCCGCTGCGAGGTGGCCAGGATGTCCACCTGCATCATAAGGCTGTCGGCATTGCCCCGCGCGCGGCTGGTGTAGAGGACGCGTTCCAGGTTCAGGCTCATATCCTCGTTTCACTCCGCCGACGCCGGCATCCGGCCCAAGCTTTGCGCATAGCCCAATAAATCCGCCGCGCCTACAAGGACTTATGTGCGGTTTCGGACAACTCGACATCCGCCGCGACGCGGGTTAGCCTGCACGCGTTCTCCGGGGGGTCGCAATCGAGCGGCTGAGATAGAGGTTTCTCCTCTGACCCGTCGAACCTGATCCGGGTCATGCCGGCGAAGGGATGAGTAACGCTATCGGTCCTGACGTCACAGGACCCCTCGCGCCCGACGTCGGCGGACCTCAAACCGTTTGAGGCCGCCATGAACATCCAAGTCACCCCGCCCGCCCTGCCCGAAGAGCCCAATGTCGAGTTGGCTCTGAAAGACGCCCGCGAGGAGGTCATGCGCGAGACCGGAACCATCCCGACCGGCGAACGGGCCGGCAGCCGCAAGGTCTATGTCGCCGGCGAGCTCTATCCCGACATCCGCGTCCCCTTCCGCGAGGTCGCCGTCCACGCATCCGCCAACGAGCCGCCGGTGACCATCTATGATTCATCGGGCCCCTACACCGACCCGACCGTCACGATCGACATCAAGAAGGGCCTGCCCCACGTCAAATCCAGCTGGCAGCGGGATCGCGGCGACATCGCGCCGGTCGCCAATCCGCGCGAGGTCAAGCCCGAGGACAACGGCCATGCGTCCGGCCGCCATCTGGCCCCGCGCTTCGACACCTCCCACCACCGCGTCTTCAAGGGCGTCGAGGGCCGCCCGGTCACCCAGTACGAATACGCCCAGGCCGGCATCATCACGCCAGAGATGGAATATGTCGCCATCCGCGAGAATCTGCGCCGCGAGCAGAACAGCCCCTGCATCCGCGACGGCGAGGACTTCGGCGCCGCCATCCCCGACTTCGTGACGCCCGAATTCGTCCGGCAGGAGATCGCCCGCGGCCGCGCCATCATCCCGCACAACATCAACCACCCCGAGGTCGAGCCGATGATCATCGGCCGCAATTTCCTGGTGAAGATCAACGCCAACATCGGCAACTCGGCCGTTCTCAGCTCCGTGGACGACGAGGTCGACAAGCTGGTCTGGGCCACCCGCTGGGGCGCCGACAACGTCATGGACCTGTCGACGGGCCGCAACATCCACAACATCCGCGACTGGATCATCCGCAACTCCAGCGTCCCCATCGGCACCGTCCCGATCTATCAGGCGCTGGAGAAGGTGAACGGCGTCGCCGAGGACCTGACGTGGGAGGTGTTCCGCGACACCCTGATCGAACAGGCGGAACAGGGCGTGGACTATTTCACCATCCACGCGGGCGTGCGCCTGCCCTTCGTGCCGATGACGGCCAAGCGGGTGACGGGCATCGTCAGCAGAGGCGGCTCCATCATGGCCAAGTGGTGCCTGGCCCACCACAAGGAGAGCTTCCTCTACGAGCATTTCGAGGACATCTGCGACATCATGCGCGCCTATGATGTCAGCTTCAGCCTGGGCGACGGCCTGCGCCCCGGCTCCATCGCCGACGCCAATGACGAGGCCCAGTTCGCCGAGCTGCGCACCCTGGGCGAACTGACCAAGATCGCCTGGGCCAAGGGCTGCCAGGTCATGATCGAGGGCCCCGGCCACGTGCCGATGCACAAGATCAAACAGAATATGGACGAGCAGCTGAAGCACTGCCACGAGGCGCCCTTCTATACGCTTGGCCCGCTGACCACCGACATCGCGCCGGGCTACGACCACATCACATCCGCGATCGGGGCGGCCATGATCGGCTGGTTCGGCACGGCCATGCTCTGCTACGTCACGCCCAAGGAGCACCTGGGCCTGCCGGATCGTCAGGACGTCAAGGACGGCGTCATCACCTACAAGATCGCCGCCCACGCCGCCGACCTGGCCAAGGGCCACCCCGCCGCTCGCGCCCACGACGACGCCCTGTCACGCGCCCGGTTCGAGTTCCGCTGGGAGGATCAGTTCAACCTGGGCCTGGACCCCGAAACCGCCCGCAAATACCACGACGCCACCCTGCCCAAGGAGGCCCACAAGACCGCCCACTTCTGCTCCATGTGCGGTCCCAAGTTCTGCTCGATGAAGATCAGCCAGGACATCCGCAACGCCGCCGCCGCCCAGAACGACGCCGGCGCCTCCCTGTCGGAAGCCGAAGCCGGCATGGCCGAAATGAGCGCGAAGTTCCGCGCCGGCGGCGGGGTGGTGGAGGTGAAGGTGTGACTCAAGGTTGCTGCGCGCTCAACGATCACATAGCGTGGAGATATTAGGTGGGCTGGACGAGTGTATGGCTTTCTGTGGGCAAAGGTGGCAGCCGACACGCTTGGATCGCGTTGTTCAGACCCTAGAAACGAGCACGCGTGTTTCTGAAGTTTCGACGGACGAAGGTCTGGCATTCGTAAAGGGAATGGGTAATCCAGCAGGGCTCGGTAGCCTTATCTCGGAGCTTGTTTGCGCGGAACTGGCGACATGGTTCGGCCTCAAGGTCCCCGATTTTGCAATCGTCCAAGTCGATGATCTCGAGCTTCCCCTAAAGAGCCTTGGCGTCGTGCAGCGAGGGCCTGCGTTCGCCTCGCGCACGGTAGAGTTGCGGACGGCTGATGGCACTGACACGTATTTAAGCAGGCTGCGACGACCTCAAGACCTCGCTAAGTTGGTGCTGTTCGACACTTGGGTTCGGAATGTGGATCGTTGCCCGCCGCTGGATGCGCTTGACCCCTCGCCCAACTATGAAAACCTCACGTTTGCCCCCGCAGGAAAAGCGTATGATGTCGTCGCGATTGACCACACTCACTGCTTCACAGACGGTGAGCTTACGACCGATATTGGCGACCCCGACGTTCAAACAGACGAGCGCATTTACGGCTTCTTTCCGGAATTTCCGCCATTCTTGGAAAACACCAATCTCCATGAGGAGGCCGCCCGGCTCGGTCAGATTGACGACGCCTTTGTCAGGCAGGTAGTGCAATCCATTCCCCAAGAATGGGGGATTACGGTCGGCGAACGAAACATGCTCGCCGAAGTGATCATTTTCCGAGCGCAGTTGGTCTCGCGGGAAGCGCCTCGCACATTGGTCGCCCAACTGGGCTTGGATGTTTAAGAGGAGGACGATGATGCGACATTCTGGCTATTACGCCCTGCTCCAATATAGTCCGCAACCAGAGCGCCAAGAGTTCTTGAACTTCGGCGTTCTGCTCGTCGTCCCCGCTCTAGACTTCGCTGATGTGGCAATAGCGAAGGGTAGTGCACGCATGGAACGCATCTTTGAGGGTATACCGAAGGCACGTTTCGAAGAAGAAAAGCGTGGATTTGGCAATCGAATTAAAATGGAGTTTGCTCGGCGTCGCTCGGTTGAGTCGCTCGATGAACTGTCTCGGAAGCTCGCAAATGATTTTCGGATCTCGGAGTTGAGGTCCGTCGCAGTGGACGACCCCGAGCAGCAACTTCAGCATCTATTCAAGATCCTCGTGGGAGATGAAGAGCCGAAGAAAAAGGCTGCGCGTATTTCGACGCGTATGCGCAATGCGTTTATCGCCAAACGCATCGTTCAGTATTTGGACAATCCTCCCGCAGTAAACATTCCGGAAGCAGGAATTCAGATTAACGCACCCTTCGGTTATCAGAATGGGGCATACAATCTTATCGACGGGGTCAGGATTTCCGGAAACCCTTCGGAGGATATGAAAGAAACTGGCCGCCGGGCTATTGAGGGCGGCCTCCTTTGGAAGCATTTTGAGAACTCTCCAGATAGAAAGCGCTTGATTGTCGTTGGAGATTTCTCGAGGCACGAGGATAAGTTTTACGACGCTGTGGGTGATCTTCTTGAAGAGAACCACGTCCGACTTTACCGTTTGGACAGCCTAGACCCATTGCTCGATGACATCCGCGAGAATGCTGCTCTTCACGGCTAGCGGCCTTACGCACGGCAACGTTTCTAGTTTTTGGATTGGAGTTCGTCTCCAAATTCCCACCGTCGTCCTCCTCGCCGGGCCCAACGGTGCCGTCGGGCGAAATGCCTACACCACATAATCTCAACCACCTCGTCCGGACCACATCGCCTTCGACGCAGGGGCATTCCAGGTCTTCCTTGGACTTCGCCCGGAATGACGAAAGGCAGGGAATGCACAGCTAGCCCGCCTACCTATGCACGACGTCCCTGCCCCGGCCGTTGAAATCCCTCGCCTTTCGCGAAATTGACGGCCTCCACCCTATCACGCTTCGGAGCGGCCTTAGACTGGCGGGGCGTCCTGTGTCGGGCGCGGGGCGACAGGCCGGGGATGGGATGGACGACGACCACAGCTATGACGACGGCGGGTTCGAGGGGCCGCGCGATCCGTTTTACGATGCGATGACCCAGCAGGCGCTGGATCAGATCCGCATCCTGCGCGAGGCGGGCCTGGAGCAGACGTATCGGGACGCCCTGCATCACGATTCCTCGCCCGAGGCCGAGGCGGCCTTCTGGCGCGCGCACGGCCTGCCGATGCACCTGTTGCGGCTGCCCGATCTGGTCACCTCGGACCCCGCCGCGCGCGCGGCCGACCGGGTGCAGAACCGGGGCTATCGCCGCCTGTCGAAAGAGGCGTGGGAGGCGGCGGGCACGGCCTATCTCGCGGGGTCGACGGCCGAGGAGGTCAGCGCCGTCTATGGCATGGCGGTCAGCACCTTTCGCGCCCGCGCCAGGGACGAGGGCTGGCGGCGCGAGGATCAGCCCGATCCGTTGCGCGAGCCGATCGACCTGGAGGCCGAGACGGCCGACGGATTGCCCGACTATGGGGCCATGGCGGCCCACGCCCTGGTGCGGCTGAACCGGGCGCTTCAGGCCGGGCGCGCGCTGGAGGCCGCGCGCTGGGTGCGGCTGCACGCCGACCTGACCCGGATGGCGGCCGCCCCGCCGCCTTCCCCGCCCGCGCCGCCGCCTGCCAAGCCCCCGGCCCAACCCCAGACCCAGGCCAAGGAACCCGACCTGGGCGAACGCGCCGCCGCCGTCGCCGAACAGGTCGGCCAGATCGCCCGCGAAGCCTGCGCCCTCAAACGCGGCGACTACGCCGGCCGCGACGCCCTGATGGCCCGCCTCGAGGCGCTCGACGACCTGAAACCGGCCCCGAGATCAGACGACTTAGACGAAATAGACGGTGTTTTTGCGGGGGCGGCGTCTAAAGCCGAACCGCCGGGCTGAAGGTGAGTCGTGAGGGGTGATTGGTGAGTAGGCGCGCCTCTTTTCACGATTCACCACTCACCATTCACCCCCCTCACACCTCCGACGCGATCTTGCGCAGGGCCTCTTCGAACACCGAGGCCGGCTGGCCGCCCGAGATCAGATATTTGCCCTCGACCACCACGGTCGGGACCGAGGTGATGCCGCGTGCGCGCCACAGGTCTTCGGCCTGGCGCACGGCCTGGGCGTAGCGGCCCGAGGCCAGCACCTCGCCCGCCTCGGCCCGGTCCAGCCCGGCCTTTTCGGCGGCGGTGGTCAGGACCCCGGCGTCGGTCAGGTTCTTGTTCTCGGTGAAGTGGGCGGTGAACAGCGCCTGTTTCAGGGCCTTCTGCCTGTCCGGCGCCGTCTCGTGCGCCCAGTGCAGCAGCCGGTGGGCGTCGAAGGTGTTCCAGATGCGGCTGTCGTCGGTCATGCGCATGTCGAAGCCCACCTCGCCCGCCCGCTCGCGGATCATGGCGCGGTTGGCGGCGGACTGCTCAGGCGACGCGCCGTATTTGCGGCCGATGTGTTCGACGATGTTCTCGCCCTCGGGCGCGATCTGGGGGTTCAGCTCAAACGGCTGAAAGGCGATGTCGGCGGCGATCCCCTCGTCCTTCAGGGCGTCCAGGGCCGTGTCCAGCCCGCCCAGCCCCACCACGCACCAGGGGCAGACGACGTCGGAGACGAAGTCGATCTTCAGGGTCTTGAGCGGAGCGTTCATGGCGCGGCCTTCTGGAACAGCGTGTGTTGCATAAGGATATGGCGACGCCGCGCCGCGCGACAAGTCTCAGCCCAGGCTCAAATCCCGTGGCGGGCGTATCCGGCGCCAGCGCGCCTCCACGAAGGCGAAGGCGCCGAAGGCCATCAGCCCCGCCGCCGTCAGCCCCAGGATCCACGATCCGCCCGGCTGGGCCTCCAGCGCGTCCAGCGCCGCCGCCGTCGTCGTCACCTCGCCCGAGCGCGCATGCAGCCCCGCCAGAACCACGAACACGCCCAAGGGCAGATAGGCGAACCCGCGCGCCGCATAGCCCGCCCGCGCCAGCGCCGTCGCCGTGCCGCAGAAGGCCTTGGGGCAGGCCAGGGCGTCGTCGAAGTCGTCGCGGATGGCCCTGACGATATTGCCCACGCCGACGCCCAGCACCACCAGCCCGGCCCCGATCAGCAGCACCTCGCCGAACGGCATCCCCAGCAGCATGGCCGCCTTCTCCTGGTTCTCGGCTACGCTCTCGGCCTGGGCCGCCGAGGCGTTCGTCGCCTCGCCGAACTCGTCCAGATATTCGAACACCCCCGACGCTAGCACGCCGTAGAACAGACCGCTGACCGCCTGACCCGCCCGGGTCGTCCAGCCCTTCAGGTCGCTGCCCTCGTGATCCGCGTCGAACACCGCCTGCAACACCCGCCAGCCGACGAAGGCCCACAGGCCCAGTCCCAGCAGCACCAGCCAGACCTTGCCGAACGGCTGCTCGGCCAGCCAGCCCGCCGCCCCGCTGGTCCCCACCGCATCGCCGATCCGGTCCGTCGCCGCCAGCAGGGTCAGCGCTCCAGCCGACAGGTAAACGAAGCCTCGCGCCCCATAGCCGACCCGCGCCGCCCATTCGATTAGGGTCGCCAGCGGCGGCAGGCGAAGGGTCTTGGCGGCGTTCATGATGTCTCCCACGTCAGGCCGCCCTAACGCCCCGGCCGAGGCAAAGGCTCCGCTTGTCGCTGTGTCGACATCCGACAGACACCGCCGGGCGTATGCCGCTACGGTTCGCATCGTTGGGAGCCGTTCGCTTGAACATCTACGAGTTTCACTTCTTCGACGAGGCGGATCGCCGTCCGCTGCTCGACTTCTTCGACGGCGCCGATGACGCCACGGCGCTGGAAGCCGCGCGATCGCAGCTGGCCCGCCATGCCTCCTGCGCGGGTGTCGAAGTGCTGGAAGCCGGGCGTCTGGTCGGCCGCGTCACCCGCTGAGCCTCGACTGCGCTCTGCCCGATCGCGTACACAACGCGGTAAAGACACGACTTTTCCCCAGAAAGCCGCGTGACATATAGCAACGCTGTGTCGAGTTTCGACAGACGCCGCGCTCAGATCGCCTTATGCGCGAACTTATGAACCGCCTCTCGCCTGGCAACCGATTGATCCAAGGGCTGAACCCCGACGATCGCGACGCTCTCCTCGCCATCGCCACTCCGGTGGAATTCGCGCCCGGCCATGTGTTCAGCGAGCCTGACGACGCTATCGAACATCTGCATTTCATCGACAGCGGCTTCTGCTCCTCGGTCGCGGTGCTGGAAGACGGCCGCACCGTGGAGACTGTCATGATCGGGCGCGAAGGCGTGCTGGGCGTCGTCGCCTCGGTCGTGCCGCACCATGCCCACACCCGCAGCGTGGCCCAGGTCGCCGGGACGGCGCGCCGGGTGGACGCCGCCAAGTTCCGCGCCCTGTCGGCTCAACGGCCGGGCGTTCGTGACGCCGTCGCCGAATACATGGCCCGACTTCAGGGCGAGTTGGAGCAGTCGGCCGCTTGCAACGCTCTGCACCACGCCGGGCAGCGGTTCGCCAAATGGCTGCTGCGCTGCCACGACCGGGTCGAGGGCGACACCCTGAACCTGACGCAGGAGTATCTGGCCTCCATGCTGGGCTCGCAGCGGACCACGGTGAACGAGGCGGCGCAGGGGCTTCAAAAGGCGGGAGCCATCGCCTATTCGCGCGGCCGGATCACGGTGCTTGATCGCGCCGCCTTGGAACGGGCGGCCTGCGAATGCTACCGCCGGGGCGGAGACCGGCAGGCCTAGTCGACCTGGGCGGCCGGCAGTTCGAGCACCGCCTTCAACCCGCCCATGTCGCTGTCCGACAGCATCAGCCGCCCGCCGTAGGCGCGCGTCAGGTCGTCCACGATCGACAGGCCCAGGCCCGACCCCGGCGCGCTTTCGTCCAGCCGCGCGCCGCGCTGCATGACCGTATCGCGCTGATCCGCTGGCAGGCCCGTTCCGTCGTCTTCGACCACCAGGATCATCTGGCCCAGGCCGCTGCCGCCCGCGGAGACGCGCACCCGGCGCCTGGAGAACTTGGCGGCGTTTTCGATCAGATTGCCCAGGATTTCCTGCAAATCCTGACGCTCGCCCAGGAAGGACAGGCTGTCTGGGGCGCGCCAGTCGATCTCGACGTTCTTGTCGCGGAACACCTGTTCGATCATCACCGCCAACTCGTCCAGCACCTCGGCGACGGGCGTCGTCTCGCCCAGACCGTGAGCGGCGCGGGCGGCGGCGCGGGCGCGGCGCAGGTGGTGATCGACCTGGCCCTGCATGATCTTGGTCTGGCGTCGCACCAGCTCTGGCAGATCGCCCTCGCTCGTCCCCGCCTCGGCCAGCATGACGGAGATCGGCGTCTTCAGCGCATGGGCCAGATTGCCGACGTGGGTGCGCTGGCGATCCACGACCTCCTGATTGTGATCCAGCAGGCGGTTCACCTGCTCGGCCAGGGGCTGGATTTCCTGAGGATAGGAGCGACCGATCCGGGCGGACTTGCCCTTGCGTACGTCCGCGATCTCGTTGCGAAGGTCGAACAGGGGACGCAGGCCGATGCGCACCTGGATGAACACCGCCGATACCAGTCCCAGCCCCAGGATCAGAAAGGCGATCCAGGTCACGCGCGCGAACTGGCGCGTGTCGGCGTCGACGTCGGAACGATCCAGCGCCGCGATGAAGATGACCGGATGTTCGTGCCGGGGAATGGACTTCATGCTGGCGGCGACGCGCAGCGGCTCGCGCGTCTCGGCGTCGTCCTTGGGGCCGGTGGTGTTGAAGGTGATGACGTCGCCGAAGGCCGCATCCAGGCGCGCGGGCAGGTCGGCGGGCAGTGCCAGGTCATAGCGCCACAGCGAGGTCGAACGCGCCAGGCTGACCAGCTGTCCGTCGGGGCGAACCTCCATGATCTGCCAGTATTTGCCCGACAGCAGCCGCAGAGTTCTGGCGTCCTGGATCTGCGGAATGGCTTCACCCTGCGGCGTGCGGCTGGCGCCGACCACGATCTCGTCGATCGTCTCATTCAGCATGGCGCCCAGACGCCGCAGGGCGGATTCCTGAAAGGCCTGGGTCAGCACCAGCGCTGAAATGACCAGAGCGACCACGATCCAAGCCGAGGCCAGCCAGATCAGCCGGCGGGTCAAAGAGCGACCGGGGCGACCGAACCAGCGCCCCCAGTCGTGGAGCCCGTCGGCGTTGGGTTTCGAAGCCGTCGCCTCGGTCACGCCGGGTCGGATTCGCCCGCCAGCGGCGTCAGCCGATAGCCGAGACCACGCACGGTCTCGATCCGATCCGATCCGACCTTCTTGCGCACCCGGCCGATGAAGACCTCGATGGTGTTGGAATCGCGGTCGAAGTCTTGGTCGTAGAGGTGTTCGACCAGTTCGGTGCGGCTGATGACGCGCCCCTGATGCATCATCATGTAGTGCAACAGCCGGTATTCCAGCGAGGTCAGGCGCAGGGGCTCGCCATTGACGCTGGCCCGCGCTGCGCGGGGATCCAGCCGCAAGCCGCCGCACGACAGGGTCGCCGAGGCGATGCCCGCCGAGCGGCGCAGCAGCGCCCGCAGACGCGCCAGCAGCTCCTCGGTATGGAAGGGCTTGGTCAGATAGTCGTCAGCGCCGGCGTCGAAGCCCGCCACCTTGTCCGACCAGGCGCCGCGCGCCGTCAGGATCAGGACCGGCGTCGTCTTGCCCTCGCGCCGCCAGCGCTCCAGCACCGACACGCCGTCGATCTTGGGCAGGCCCAGATCAAGGACGATGACGTCATAAGGCTCGTTCTCGCCCAGATAATGAGCTTCCTCGCCGTCCGGCGCATGATCCACGGCATAACCTGCGTCGCCCAGCGCCGCCCTAAGCTGACGCGACAGATCCGCATCGTCCTCGACAAGAAGCACGCGCATCAGTTCGGCCTGCGACGTTGATTGTTGTTGTCAGGACGCGCCTGTCCGGTCTGGCCGTCGACCACGACCTCCCGCACGCGTCCGTCGCGTTCGACCAGGACGGAATAGTTGCCGTCGCGGCGCGGTTGGGTGTCGATGGGGCGACCGCCGCCGGCCTCGCCGCCACGACGACGGGCCTCGTCGGGACTGACGCGCGGACCACGGTCCTGCGAGCGCTGGTCCTGATCGCGCGACTGGGCCTGCGCCGACGTCGTCATGACGGGCGCGAAGGCCAGACCGAGAGCCAGGGCCAGGGCCGGAGGGGCGATCAGGAGAGGGGCGGGTTTACGAAACATGGTGACCGATCTAGTCCCGATCATCTGAACGGGCGCTGAATACGTCGTATAGTTTAAAGCGAACGCTGCTCCAAACCGGCGACCAATCCTGAAGACGGCGTCCTGACGTCTTTTTCATCCAGATGAACCGAACCTGATCGATCCTGTTCAGAACCGGCTCAGTCGCCGGGTGCTCAAATCGCCTCATCGCTGGTCACCCCGACCGGCAGAACATTTGAGGAGATCGCCATGCGCAAGCTCATCGTCCCCGCCATCGCCCTGGCCGCCGCCTCGGTCGCCGCGCCGTCCTTCGCTCAATCCTATCACCACCGCCCGGCACCGCCCCACCACGCCAGCTATGGCTCGTGGCAGTCGATCAACGCCCGCCAGGCCAACCTGGACCGCCGCATCGACCAGGGCTACCGCAATGGCCAACTGAGCCGCCGCGAGGCCACCCGTCTGCGCGGAGAGTTCAACAGCCTGCTGCGCCTGGAAGCCAACTACCGCCGCGGCGGCCTGACCGCCTGGGAACGCCAGGACCTGGACCGTCGCTTCGACCGCCTCTCGGCCCAGATCCGCTATGAACGCCGCGATTACGACAACCGTCGGGGCTGATCATCTCGACGAAGACACCTGGAAGCGCGGCCGCAAGGCCGCGCTTTTCTTATTTGATCTGAAGCCAAACGGCCGGGCGCTGCGCGGCGCATCCTCAAGCACGCCCTTGCTTCAGAAGGTCGGGTTGCGGGCGCTTCAAATGTCGCCAGCGCTGCGACCGACCCAGCTTCCTTAGTTTTATGAATCCTTTAGGTCGGCGGCCCGGACTCGCATCGCGCCATTATGCCGCCCGGTGGTCTGTTCCCCGCTCGAACTTGAGCGAGGAGGCCGGATTGGCCGATGTGATTTTTCTGGCGGTGGGTGCGGGGGCGTTCGCCGTCTTCGCCTTGCTGGCCACAGCGTTGAAACGGGTGTGACGATGATCGCCATGCTCTGGGGGGCGGGGGCGCTGGTCGTCGCCGTATACATGGTCGCGGCGCTGCTGCGGCCCGAGCGGTTCTAAGGGACCGGGACTAAAATCATGAACATTCAAGGATGGGGCGAGATCGCCCTGACCCTTGGGCTGGCCGTAATGCTCGGCTGGCCCATCGGCGTTTATATGTCGCGCGTCTGGAATGGCGAGCGGACCTGGCTGGATCCGGTGCTGAAGCCGGTCGAGGCCGTCTTCTACGGCGCGGCAGGCGTCGATCCGAAACGCAGCCAGGGCTGGCTGGGATACGCCGGCGCCCTTTTGGCCTTCAATCTGGCGGGCTTTGTCCTGCTGTACGCGATCTTGCGTCTGCAGGGCGTGCTGCCGCTGAACCCGCAAGGGTTCGCGGGCGTGTCGCCGCATCTGGCCTTCAACACCGCCGTCAGCTTCGTGACCAACACCAACTGGCAGAGCTATGGCGGGGAGGCGACCCTGTCGACCTTCACCCAGATGGTCGGCCTGACTGTGCAGAACTTCGTCTCGGCGGCGACGGGCGCGACGATCGCGGCGGCCCTGGCGCGGGCCTTCGTCGCCAATCGCGGCGAGGGCGTCGGCAACTTCTGGGCCGACCTGACACGCACGACCCTTTATGTCCTGCTGCCCGCCGCCCTGATCCTGGCCGTGGCCCTGTCGGCTCTCGGCATCGTTCAGAGCCTGGCGGCCCATGTGACGGCGACCGGCGTCGAGGGCGGATCCCAGACCTTGCCGCTGTTCCCGGCGGCCAGCCAGGTGGCGATCAAACAGCTGGGCATCAACGGCGGCGGCGTCTTCAACGTCAACGGCGCCCATCCGTTCGAGAACCCGAACGCCATCACCAATCTGCTGACCGCCGTGGCGATCAACGTCATGGGCTGGGCGGCCTTCTTCGCCTTCGGTCGCACCGCCATGGCGGGACGCGACATCCGCGCCCTGGCGGCGGCCGCCCTGATCCTGCTGAGCGCCGCCAGCGCGGCCATGTATGTGATCGAGACCCAGCCGGCCCCATCCCTGGTCGCCGCCCAAGTGGACGCCTCGGTCAATATGGAGGGCAAGGAGGTCCGCTTCAGCGCGCCCGCCTCCACCGTCTGGTCCGTCGTCACGACCGGCGCCTCGAACGGCTCGGTCAACTCGATGCACGCCAGCTACATGCCGCTGGGCGGAGCCTTGCAAATGTTCCTGATGCAGTTGGGCGAGATCTTGCCGGGCGGGATCGGTTCGGGCATCGCCATCATGGTGGTGATGGCCCTGCTGTCGGTCTTCGTCGCCGGCCTCATGGTCGGGCGGACGCCGGAATATCTGGGCAAGAAGATCGAGGCGCGCGAGATCCAGTTCGCCATGATCGCGGTGCTGATCCTGCCGCTGGCGGTGCTGGGGTTCTCGGCGATCTCAGCCGTCTTCCCGACGGCGCTTGCGGGCCTGCTGAACAAGGGGCCGCACGGGTTGTCGGAGATCCTCTACGCCTACACCTCGGCGGCGGCGAACAACGGCTCGGCCTTTGCGGGTCTGACCGCCAACGCCCCCTGGTGGAACACGACCCTGGGTCTGGGCATGCTGTTCGGGCGGTTCATTCCGGCCGTCGCCGTCCTGGCCATCGCCGGCAGTCTGGTGGTCAAGCCCAAGCTGGCGCCCAGCCCCGGCACCCTGCCGACCGACAACGGCCTGTTCATCGGCCTGCTGATCGGCGTGATCCTCATCCTCGGCGGCCTGCAGTTCCTGCCCGCCCTCGCCCTGGGACCGATCGTCGAGCACTTCCAGGTGCTCGCGGCGGTCGCCGGCGCCTGATCCTTCGGACATCCTGACATGACACAAGTAACTCTGGATCCCCGCGAGGGCGGCCGTGCGTCGCCTCTCGCGGGCGGCCTCTCGGGACAGATGATCGGACGCGCGGTTGGCGACGCCTTCGTCAAGTTGAACCCTGTAAAGCTGATCAACAATCCGGTCATCTTCACCACCTGGATCGTGGCGCTTCTGTCCACGCTCTCGGCGGCTGCGGCCATCGCGAGCGGTCAGTCAGCGGGCTTTGCGGTACAGCTGGCGCTGTGGCTATGGGCCACGGTCCTGTTCGCCAATGTCGCCGAAAGCATCGCTGAAGGGCGGGGCAAGGCGGCGGCCGATTCGCTGCGCGCCACCCGCGTCACGACCAAGGCCAAGCTGATCGTCGATCCGAAGACCGGCAGCGTGGTCCCCACCAATGCTTCGGAGCTTGAGGTCGGGTCGATCATCCTGGTCGAAGCCGGCGACGTGATCGCCTCGGACGGCGAAATCATCGAGGGCGTCGCCTCGGTCAACGAGGCCGCTATCACCGGCGAGAGCGCCCCGGTTATCCGCGAAAGCGGCGGCGACCGGTCCGCCGTGACCGGCGGCACCACCGTCGTCTCGGACTGGATCAAGGTGCGCATCACCGCCAAGCCCGGCTCGACCTTCCTCGACCGCATGATCGCCATGGTCGAGGGCGCGGACCGCAGGAAGACGCCGAACGAGCTGGCCCTGGCCGTGCTGCTGGCCGGCCTGACCCTGATCTTCCTGATCGCGGTCGTGACCCTGGTGGGCCTGGGCGCCTATTCCGGCGTCGATCTGGACCCGATGGTGCTGGGCGCCCTGTTCATCACCCTGATCCCGACCACGATCGGGGGCCTGCTGTCCGCCGTCGGCATCGCCGGCATGGACCGGTTGCTGAAGGTGAACGTGCTGGCCACCTCGGGCCGTGCGGTGGAGGCGGCAGGCGACGTCGACACCCTGCTGCTCGACAAGACCGGCACCATCACCTTCGGCAACCGCATGGCGACCGAAGTCATCCCGGTTCCGGGCGTGCGCCCCGAGGCCGCCCTGGCCGCCGCCGTCATGGCGTCGCTCGCCGACGAGACGCCCGAGGGCCGCTCCATCGTCGAGCTGGGCCGCAACGCCGGCGTCTCGGTCGATCAGCCGGCCGGCGCCGTCGCCATTCCCTTCACCGCCGTCACCCGCCAGTCGGGCCTGGACGTCGGCAAGGACAGCTGGCGCAAGGGCGCGGTCGATGCGGTGCTGAAGGATCTGAACCTGACGGACGGTTCGGCCCCGGGCGAGTTCCGCCAGGCTGTGGACCGGATCGCCCGTTCGGGCGGCACGCCCCTGGCCGTGACCCAGAACGGCGCCCTGGTCGGCGTCATCCATCTGAAGGACGTGGTCAAGCCGGGCGTGAAGGCGCGCTTCGCCGACCTGCGCCGGATGGGCCTGCGCACCGTGATGATCACCGGCGACAATCCGGTGACGGCCGCAGCCATCGCTTCCGAAGCCGGGGTGGACGACTACCTCGCCGAGGCCACGCCCGAGGACAAGATGCGCCTGATCAAGGCCGAACAGGCCAAGGGTCGTCTGGTCGCCATGTGCGGCGACGGGGCCAACGACGCCCCGGCCCTGGCCCAGGCCGATGTCGGCGTGGCCATGCAGACCGGCGCCCAGGCCGCGCGCGAGGCCGGCAACATGGTCGATCTGGACAGCGACCCGACCAAGGTCATCGAGATCGTCGAGGTCGGCAAGCAACTGCTGATCACGCGCGGCGCCCTGACGACCTTCTCGGTCGCCAACGACGTGGCCAAATATTTCGCCATCATCCCGGCGATGTTCGTGGTCGCCCTGCCATCGCTCGGCGCGCTGAACGTCATGCGTCTGCACAGCCCTGAGAGCGCCATCCTGTCGGCGGTGATCTTCAACGCCCTGGTCATCGTCGCCCTGATCCCGCTGGCGCTGAAGGGCGTCAAATACCGGGCCATCGGCGCCGGCGCGCTTCTGGGTCGCAACCTGCTGATCTACGGCCTGGGCGGCCTGATCGCCCCGTTCGTCGGCATCAAGCTGATCGACCTGCTCATCTCCGGCCTGGGTCTGGCGTGATGCGTCGGGAGGTCTCTCGCATCCTGCAACTCGTCGTGGCGGTGCTGGTCATCGCCGTGATGTGGGGCGTGGCGACGCTGCAGCAGACCGATCCGCGCACCCGCTCCAACCCCATGGCCATTCATCCTGTTCGAATAGAGAAACCCAATGCGTAAATCCTTCTCCAACGCCTCGGGCCGCAACGACGCCTGGTTCGCCGCCGCCTGTATCGTCGGTCTCGCCGGTCTGGGCCTGTGCAGCGAAGCCAAGGCCCAGGACGTGTCGGCTAACGTCGCCGTCACCTCCGACTACGTCTTTCGCGGTGTCAGCCAGACCCAGGAAAACCCCGCCCTTTCGGCCGGCGTCGATCTGACCAGGAACGGCTTCTACGCCGGCGGCTGGGCCTCCAACGTCGATTTCGGCGACGACACGGACGCCGAGGTCGATCTGTATGCCGGCTATCGGCCCGAGGTCGCCGGCTATGCGCTGGACTTCGGGGTGATCGGCTATCTCTACGCTGGCCAGCCCGACGGCGCCGACTATGACTATGTCGAGTTCAAAGCCGCCGCTTCGCGCGCCTTTGGCCCGGCCACCCTGGGCGCCGCCGTCTATTATTCGCCCGACTTCTTCGGCGCGGCCGAGGACGAGGCGACCTATGCCGAGGTCAACGGCGCGGTCAGCCCTGCCGACAAATGGACCCTCTCGGGCGCCGTCGGCCGTCAGTGGGTGTCGTCGGACCTGGACTACACCACCTGGAACCTGGGCGCGGCCTATCAGCTGACCGACAATCTGGCGGTGGACCTGCGTTATCACGACACCGATCAACACGACTTCGGCGACATCTACGGCGCACGCGCCGTAGCCACGCTGAAGGCGACCTTCTGAGGCGACGGCCATGGTCAACCAACTTCGCCCGGCCCTCGTCATGACGGCCTTGTTCACCCTGCTGCTGGGCCTGGCCTATCCGCTGGTCGTCACCGGCATCGCCCAGGTCGCCTTCCCGGACCAAGCCAACGGCAGCCTGGTGCGCGACGCCGGCGGGCAGGTCGTCGGCTCGTCCCTGATCGGCCAGCCTTTCGTTGGCGCGACCTATCTGCATCCGCGCCCGTCGGCGGCGGGCGACGGCTATGACGCCGCCGCCTCGTCCGGCTCCAACATGGGGCCGCTGAACCCGGACCTGGCCGCCCGCGTCGCCGAAAGCGCCCAGGCCATCCGCGCTGAGGACGGTCCGGGTATCATCCCCGCCGATGCGGTGACGACCTCGGGTTCCGGTCTCGACCCGGACGTGTCTCCGGCCTACGCTCGGCTTCAGGCCGCGCGGATCGCCCGCGCCAGAGGCGTTTCCGTGCAGCAGGTCCAGAGCATCATCGACGCGCACATCGAGGGGGCCTTCCTCGGCTTCATCGGCCAGCCGCACGTCAATGTGCTGATGACCAACCGCGCGCTGGACGCCCGCTTCGGCGCGGAGGGCTGATTGCCCGAAACGGCGCCCGAAACGCCCGCGAGTTCAGCCGCTCCGCGCCGCAAGCGCGGGCGGCTGAAGGTGTTTCTGGGCATGTCGCCCGGCGTGGGCAAGACCTATGAGATGCTCCGCGCCGCGCGCCGTCGAAAGGCCGAGGGTCTGGACGTCGTCGTCGGCGTGGTCGAGACCCACGGCCGCAAGGAGACGATGAGCCTGCTGCGCGGGCTCGACGTCATGCCGCGCGCGCCCATTGAACACCGCGACCGCGCCTTGATGGAGTTCGACCTCGACGGCGCCCTGGCGCGACGGCCCGAACTGTTGCTGGTCGACGAATACGCCCACTCCAACGCGCCCGGTTCGCGCCATCCCAAGCGCTGGCAGGACGTGGAGGAACTACGCGACGCCGGCATCGACGTCTGGACCACGCTGAATATCCAGCATCTGGAAAGCCTGTCCGACGTCATTTTGCGCATCACCGGCGTACGCCAGCGCGAGGCGGTGCCCGACAGCGTCTTGACCGGCGCCGACGACATCGAGGTCATCGACATCACGCCCGAGGACCTGCGGGCGCGTCTGGCCGAGGGCAAGGTCTATGTGCCCGAGACGGCGCGGCTGGCGTCCGAGAACTTCTTCAAGATCGAGAACCTGACGGCCCTGCGCGAACTGGCCCTGCGGCGCGCGGCCCAGACGGTGGACGACCAGCTTCTGACCCACCTGCGCGAACGGGGCGTATCAGGGCCGTGGGCGGCGAACGAGCGGATCCTGGTTCTGGTCGGCGGCGACGCCATGACCGCCTCCCTGGTGCGGACCGGTCGGCGGATGTCGGACATGATGATGGACGCCCCATGGTCGGTCGCCCATGTCGAGCGGCCCAGCGGATCACGCGCCGACGCCCGGTCGGCGGGACGATTGTCCGAGGCTTTCAAACTGGCCGAACAACTGGGCGGGCGGCCCGTGACCATCAGCGGCGACGACGTGGTGCGCGCCGTGCTGGATCACGCCCACCGCAACAACGTCACCCAGATCGTCATCGGCAAGACGCGCGGCGGGCGGTTCGCCGAATGGACCGGCCGGGCCCTGGCGACCGAACTGCTCCGCAAGGCCCAGGGCGTCGCCGTCCACGTCGTGACCGAGGGCGATCTGGCCGTGCCCGAATCGGCGGCCAAGTCGGGCGTCCGGGCGGCGCTGGACTGGCGCGGTTATCCGGCCGGGGCGGGGTTCGTCCTGGCGGCGACGGGCGCAGCCCTGTTGCTGGACACCCGGTTCGAGCGGGTCGATCTGGGCGTCATTTATCTGGCGGCGGTGGTGGCGGCGGGGGTGCTGAACGGTCTGCGGCCTGCGCTGGCGGCGGCGACCCTGGCCTTTTTGACCTACAACTTCCTGTTCCTTCAGCCGCGCTACAGCTTCCTGATCGGTTCGCCGACCGACTTCCTGACCTTGGTCCTTTTCTGGGGCGTGGCCCTGGGCACAGGCGCCCTGGCGGGGCGGGTGCGCGAACAGGCCAGAGCCGCCCAGCGGCGCGCCGCCGCCGTCTCGGCCCTGCTGGCCGCCAGCCAGACCCTGTCGGCGGGCCAGGATCGTGCGACCACGGCCCGCAGCCTGGCCGAACAGGCGTCAGCCGCCGCCGGAGCGGGCGCCGTCGTCCTTCTGCCCGACGGCGAGGACATCGTACTGACGGCGGCCAGCCCCGAGGGCGTGACCCTGGCCCCCGACGCCATGGCCGCCGCCCGCTGGGCCTGGACCCACGGCGAGGTGACGGGCCACGGCACCGGCACCCTGCCGCAGACTCACTGGCGGTTTCAGCCCTTGCAGGGCGTGCGCGGCCGGGCCGGCGTGGCGGGCATCGATGCCTCGGCCGTGGCGGCGGGCTCGGACGAGGAACGTCTGGCCATGGCCCTGCTGGACCAGGGCGCCGTGGCGCTGGAGCGCGCCGATCTGGCCGGTCAGGCGCTGGAGACCGAGACCCTGCGCCGCGCCGATCGTTTCCGCGCGGCCTTGATGAACTCGGTCAGCCACGACCTGCGCACGCCCCTGTCCACCGTCCTGGGCTCGGCGACGACCCTGATCGACTATGGCGCAACCCTGAAGCCCGAGGTCCGCGACGACCTGCTGCTCAGCATCCGCGAGGAGGCCGAACGCCTGTCTCGCTATGTCGGCGACCTCTTGGACATGACCCGGCTGGAGGGCGGCGGCCTGAACGTGCGCACCGACTGGAGCGATGTGCGCGACATCCTGAACGCCGCCGCCGACCGGGTGTCCCGCCGCCTGGGCCACCGCAAGGTCACGCGCGATTTTCCGGCTCAGCTCAGCATGATCGAGGCCGATCCGGGTCTGCTGGAACAGGCCGTGGTCAACATCCTGGAAAACGCCATCGCCTACAGTCCCGACGGCACGACCATCGAACTGGCCGCCTATGAGGATCGCGGCGCGGTCGTCATCTCCATCGAGGACGAGGGACGCGGCATCCCGACCGCCGAGCTGGAACGGGTGTTCGACAAATTCCGCCGCATGGAGGAGTCCACCGATCGCGCCAAGGGGGCGGGTTTGGGCCTGGCCATCGCCAAGGGGTTCGTCGAGGCCATGCGCGGCCGTATCGCCGCCGCCAGCCCGATCCAGGACGACGCCGACGGCAAGCGCGGCACCCGCATCCTGATCAGCCTGCCCAAGTCCATCGCCACCCACCCGGATCTGCTGTGATGTCCGCCGTTCGCCCCCAGGTTCTGGTCATCGACGACGAGCCGCAGATCCACCGCTTCCTGGCGCCTGCCCTGGACGCCGCCGGCTATGAACCCCGCCGCGCCGACAGCGGTCAGGAGGGCCTGCGCGCCATCGCCCTGTGGAGCCCCGACGCCGTGGTTCTGGACCTCGGCCTGCCCGACATGGACGGCAAGGATGTTCTGACGCGGGCGCGCGACTTCTATCAGGGGCCGATCATCGTCCTGTCCGCCCGCGACCGCGAGGCCGAGAAGATCACGGCCCTGGACCTGGGCGCCAACGACTATGTCGAAAAGCCGTTTGGCGTCGGCGAACTGCTGGCGCGCATCCGGGCAGGTCTGCGTCAGGGCGCGCTGAGGCCGGTCGCGGGCGGGGTGGTTACGGCCGGCGATGTCGTCATCGACCTGGACCGCCGCATCGTCACCCGCGCCGGCGAGCGGGTGAAGCTGCGCCCCAAGGAATACGACGTCCTGGCCTACCTCGCCCGCAACGCCGGCAAGGTCCTGGGTCATGCCGACCTGCTCAAGACCATCTGGGGCGCCGGCCACGCCGATGACGTTCAATATCTGCGCGTCGTCGTGGGCCAGCTCCGGCACAAGCTGGAAGCCGATCCGGCCCAGCCCGTCCTTCTCGTGACCGAACCGGGCGTGGGGTACCGACTGGCGGACTGAGCCCTTCGACGAGAGGTTTCGACTGTCTTTTCCGATGCAGCCTCATAAAGGCCGGCGCGTTGTCTGCGGAACCCATGTCTGAACCAGGCCCCCTCCCCCCGATCGTCTATCACCCGGCCTACAGCGCCGAACTGCCATCGGGTCATCGCTTTCCGATGCAGAAGTATGCGCGCTTGGTGGAGGTGCTGAGAGAGGAAGGGCTGATCGGACCGGAGGGGCTGTGGGAGCCCGAACCTGCGGATTATTCCCTGCTCGCCGCCGTGCATGATCCTGATTATGTGCGCCAGGTACTGGACACCCGCGTTCCGCCGAAGGTCGAACGGGTCATCGGCTTGCCGATCACCCAAAGCGTCGTCGAACGCACGCAGGCCGCCGTCGGCGGCACGCTGACGGCGGCCCGTCTCGCCCTTCGCCATGGCCTCGCCTGCAACACGGCTGGCGGCAGCCATCACGCCGGCCCGATGGGCGGCGCCGGTTTCTGCGTCTTCAACGACGTCGGCGTGGCCGCGCGAGCCCTGATCGATAATGGCGAGGTCGGACCGGTCCTGGTGGTCGATCTGGACGTCCACCAGGGCGATGGAACCGCCTTCATCTTCGAGCACGAGCCCCGCGTCTTCACCTTTTCCATGCATGGCGAAAAGAACTTTCCGGTGCGGAGGGGGCCCAGCGATCTGGATATCGACCTGCCCGACGGAACCGGCGACGCGGCCTATGTCGCCCGGCTCAAAGACGTTCTGCCCGACCTGCTTCAACGCGTTACGCCGGATCTCGTCTTCTACGTCGCCGGCGTCGATCCGCACGAAAGCGACCGGCTTGGGCGGCTGTCGCTGAGCGACGAGGGATTGGCTGAGCGCGACGCCTATGTGCTGGAAACCTGTCTGGCGGTCGCGCCGCTCGTCGGAGTCATCGGCGGTGGATACGACCACGATATTGATCGTCTGGCGCGCCGCCACGCGACACTCCACCGCGCGGCCGCCCAGGCTTGGCAGCGCGATCTGGCTCGGCGGGAGGCTTGAGCGTGGCAGACCCGCCGCCGCTCATCATCACCGCAGCCCTGGACGACGGCGCCTTCGACTGGTTCGACGGCTTGCGTCAGGCGCACTTTCCCCGCCACCGCAACGTCGTCCCGGCCCATCTGACCCTGTTCCACGCCCTCCCCGGCGCGCAGGAAGACTTCGTGTTGGAGACGCTGAAGTCGGCGTGCCGACGCCAGGCGCCCATCCGCCTCGATGTGCGCGGCCCGTGGCCCCTGGGGCGTGGCGTGGCCTACCGCCTGGCGTCCGCCGATCTGGACCGACTGCGTAGACAACTCGCGGAGGCCTTTTCGCCCTGGCTAACCCGCCAGGACCAGGCCCCGTTCCGACCGCACATCACGATCCAGAACAAGGTCGAGCCCGCAGACGCCAAACAGCTGCTTGAGCAGCTTCAGCTGGAGTTCGAACCCTTCGACATTCACGCTGAAGGCCTGCTCGTCTGGCGCTACCTAGGCGGCCCGTGGGAGGCGATTGATCGGATTCTTTTCGAGGGCAATCTGACCCTCGACGATTAGAATGCACCCGACAGTGCGATGGCGACCCCGGCAGGACTCCAACCTGCGACCTCGGCTTTAGGAAAGCCTTGCTCTATGCAGCTGAGCTACGGGGCCACGCCCGACGCCGTAGCGGGTCAGGGCGGCGGGGGGAAGTCGGGGCGGCGAAAAAGTCCGGCGGCGGGGCGGCAAGTGGCGGCTCGGGCGTTTGTGGTTAAGGGGTCTTAACCTACAAGATGTCGCGGTGAACAAAAGACGAAACGGGCGATGTCAGCGATTCGGTCCTGATTCGTTTCGCCCTTGTTCCGCCAGAACGGAACGGCCGTTAACCGATCGGCGGAACGTGGGCGGTCAGGGCGCGCAGGCCCTCCAGAAGGCGGTCGGAATCGGCGCTGGTCTGGCCCTGTGCGGCCAGGGTCAGGCGAAGCGCGCGGACGTGGACCTCGACCGACGGCCAGGACCAGACGCCGGCGCCCTTCATCCGGTCGGCGATTTCGCACAGGCTGAAGGCGGCCTCGAAGAAGGTCGGGACGTCCAGATAGCCGGCCATGTCGACCATGGCGGAAGCGAAGGCGTAGATTTGGTCTGGAGCGTCATGCGGGCGGGTGGCGCACAGGGCCTCGATGGCGTCGACGTTGGCCGTCAGCAGGGTGAAGACATGGTCGCGCTGTTCATCCAGCGCCTGGTTGGCGCGCGACTCGGCCTCGATGATCAGACGGCCGCCCGGCCGCGCCATCTGACGCTGGAGCGAGGTGTGGACGCGGCGGACGGTGGAGGGTTTGGGCGCGGCGACAGGTTCGGTCACAGGCTGACCTTCATCGGCTTCATCAGCATGTCGATCTCGTCCTGATCCATGTTTTCCTCGACCGCCTCGCCCAGATCACCGGTCAGGTCGCTTTCGCGACGACCATCGGTGCCGGGAGGCGGTCCGTAGTTGTGCACCCGGCGGTCGGGGCCGATGTAGTGCTCGGACTCGACGAAATCCCGATCCTCGCCCCCCAGCCAGATGATCCGTTTCAACAGCAGAGACGGCGACAGAGGTTTGGCGACGATAAAGCTGGCGCCACAGTCGCGGCCCTGGTGAACCTTGGCCTGGGAGGCGTGACCCAGGATCATGATGACGGGCACATAACGGGTCGGGGTGGGGGCGTCGCGCCGCAGCCAGCGCACGAAGTCATACCCGTCCATGTCCGGCATGATGCAGTCGATCAGGATCAGATCGACCGAGCGGCGCGCCAGCAGTTCGACGGCCGCCTGGGCCGAGGCGCACTTGATCTGCTCCTTGCAGCCGAAGCCCTGGACGATGGAACCCAGCATATCCAGCGACGTGGGCTGGTCGTCGATCAGAAGGACCGTCGTGTGCGCCAGATTGACCCGATCGCTCTTGGCCATGGCGTCAGAACAACATGAGGTCGCCGGCGTCGGCGTTCGATTGCGGGCGATGCTCGCCGGCGGCGGGACGAAGGCGGCCGGCCATGTCGGCCAGCGACAGCCGGCTGACGGCCTCGGACGGGCTGGCGCCGCCGCCCAGCATGCGCAGGACGCCGGACAGAGCCTCGAGGCGCTGGGTCAGGGCGTCCAGGGCCTGGGCCTGGGTCAGGGCGTTGGGACGTTCCTCGGGCGGGGCGCGGCGGACCAGATCGCTGACCAGGGCCTCGATCCCGTCGATGCCTTCGCGCACCAGCATCAGCTCGTCGGCGACGGCGGCCAGCAGATCGGCGTGTTCGGGAGGGGCGCTCATGCTCAGAACAGTTCCAGGGCGCCGGTGTCGACCGGGGCCATGACGGGCACGGGCTTGGGCGCGATGACGTCGGTGACAGCGCGCTGCAGGGCGCGGCCGGTGACGGGCCAGTAGTGCAGGCGCCGACCGCCGTCGCCGCGCAGACTGCCGCCCACGACGGGAATGCCTTCGTCGCGCAGGAATTTCTCGGCGAAGTCGGCGTTGCTGCGCCCGACGTCGCGCAGGCTGTCGAACATGCGGCCGCCGCCGAACAGCTTGGCCTCCAGCCGATCGCGACGGGCGCCGGCCTTGAGCATATCGTTGATCAGAAGCTCCATCGCATAGGCGCCGTAGCGACGTCCCGCGTCGGTGCCTGCGCCCGAGCCTTCGGGCAGCAGGAAGTGGTTCATGCCGCCGACGCCCGCCAGCGGATCTCGCACGCACATGGCGACGCAGGACCCCAGGATGGTGCTGAGCACGACATTGGGATCGGACGTGATGAAGTGCTCGCCCTGACCGACGTGAACGCGCTTTTCGACCGTGTCCTTCAGGGCGGCGAAACTCATGTCAGAGGACCGAAAACGGCTTCCAGCTTGCCCTTCAGCTGGGCGACGGTGAAAGGCTTGACCAAGTAGTTGTTGACCCCGAACTGCACCGCGCGTTGGACCAGCTCGCGGTCGGCGCGGCCCGTCAGCATGATGAAGGCGGTCTTGGAGGTGGGGGGATGGGCGCGCACGGCGCGCAGCAGGCCCAGACCGTCCAGGTTCGGCATATTGTAGTCGGAGATGATCAGGTGCGCGGGCTTGGACACGATCTCGCGCAAGGCGATTTCGCCGTCGGCGGCCTCGCGGATTTCGCGCACGCCGAGCTGTTGCAGGCTGGTGCGGACCAACGAGCGCATCGTCATCTGATCATCGACGACCAGGCAGTGAAGTGAGGCGGCGGCGGGCATAGGTTACGCTCCCGATTAGGCGACAGACCGCGCAGCCGGATCGGCGCACAGTTCGAGAATGGCGGGGGACAGGCGGTGCAACGGCAACTGCCGCTCCACGGCGCCGGTTTCATAGGCGGCCTTGGGCATGCCGTAGACGACGCAAGTCGCCTCATCCTGGCCCAGGGTGCGGCCGCCAGCCTGGCGCATGGCGAGGAGGCCCTTGGCGCCGTCACGGCCCATGCCGGTCAGGATGACGCCAGTCATCGGACGCTTCAGCCGGGCGACGGAGTCGAACATCACATCGACCGACGGGCGGTGGCCGTTGACGGCATCGCTGGCAATCAGGCGGCAACGGGGCGTCAGGCCGCCGGACACCTCAAGATGGGTTGCGCCGCCGGGGGCCAGATAGATATGGCCTGGCTTCAGTGGGGCGCCGTCCACCGCCTCAGTCACGGTTGGGGCGCAGACGCGGTCCAGGCGCGCGGCGAAGCTGGCGGTGAAGGTCGCCGGCATATGCTGGGTGATGACGGTCGCCGGGCAATCCAGCGGGAAGCCGCTGAGCACCGTCAGCAGGGCTTCGACCCCGCCGGTGGACGAACCGATGGCGAGGATCTGATTGGGATCGGCGTGATAGGCGCGCGGCGCCTCGGCGGCGGCGGGCGTGTCGCCGCGGGCGCGCACGCGCGAACGGGCGGCGGCCTTCACCTTGCCGATCAGGTCGTGGAAGGCGTCGACGCTGGCGACCGCCGGTTTGGCCACCGCGTCCACGGCGCCGATTTCCAGCGCGGCCAAGGTCACGTCTGTGCCCGCCGCCGTCAGGGTCGAGACCATGACCACCGGCATGGGCCGCAGCCGCATGATCTTTTCCAGGAACTCCAACCCGTTCATATTGGGCATCTCGACGTCGAGGGTGAGGACATCGGGATTCAGGGCCTTGATCGCGGCGCGCGCCTCGATGGGATCGGCGGCGGTGCCGACGACCTCGATCTCCGGGTCCGACTTCAGGGCGGCCGAGATCAGCCCGCGCATGGTCAGGCTGTCGTCGACGACGAGGACGCGGACGCGGCTCATGCAGACCCCAGGCGATAGGTCGTCAGGCCGGCGGTCTGAAGCTGGCTGGTCGCCGGGCCGGAGACGCGTTCGGAGTGACCGATGTAGAGGGTCGCGCCGGGGTTCATCAGCGGAGTGAACCGCTTCCAGACCCGTTCCTGGGTCGCATCATCGAAATAAATGACGACGTTGCGGCAGAAGATGACGTCGAACTTGCCCTTCATCGGCCAGTCGCCGATCAGGTTCAGTTCCTTGAAGCTGACCAGACGCTTCAACTGCTGACCGGCGACCCACTGGCCGCGATCGGCGCGGTCGAAATATTTGCGCCACAGGGTGACGGGCGCGGGCTCCAGCGCCTCTTCGGAATAGACGCCGTCGTGGCCCTGGGCGACCATGTTGGGATCGATGTCGGTGGCCAGGATGCGCACATCCAGCTCGGCCGCTTCGGGCAGGGCCTGAAGCACGGTCAGGGCCATCGAATAGGGCTCCTGCCCGTTCGAGCAGGCCGCCGACCACAGACGGACCCGGCCGCCGGCGCGGGCGCGCGCCGCCAGTTCGGGCATGACCCGGTCGCGCAGGTCGTCGAAATGGTGCGGCTCGCGATAAAAGCGGGTGACGTTGGTGGTCAGGGCCGCCGTCATCTTCTGACGCTCGTCCACGCCGTCCACGCCCTCGACCAGGGCGCAGTAGTCGCGGAAGCTGGTCAGACCCAGGGTGCGCAACCGCTTGGCCAGGCGCGAATACACGAGCGCGGCCTTGCCCTCGTTCAGGGCGATGCCCGCGTGGGCGTGCAGCATCTGGGCGATGTGGCGGAAATCCTCGGCGGTGAAGACGAACTCGCCCTCGACGATGGATCCCCGGCCGGCGGCGGCGGTCATGCGGCTTCGGCCTCGACTTGCGGCAGGATGTAATCCAGTTCGATCAGGCTGATCATGCGGCCGTCGATCGAGAAGATGCCCTTGACGAAGGTCTTGACCTGATCGCTGGCGACGTCGGGCGTCGGCTGGACCGAGGCCTCGCTCATCTGCAGGATGTCGGACACGGCGTCGACCAGCAGGCCGACCATGCGGCCGCCGATATGGGCGACCATGATGACGTGGCGCGCCGTCGGTTCCGAGGTCGTCAGGCCGAAGCGCGCGCCCAGATCGATGATCGGCAGGACCGTGCCGCGCAGGTTGATGACGCCCTTCATGTATCCCGGCGAACGGGGCAGAGGCGTCGCCGGCGTCCAGCCGCGGATTTCGCGCACGGACATGATATCGACGCAGAATTCCTGACTGCCGATGCGGAAGGCGATCAATTCACGCTGGAGATCTTTGGCTTCGGTCATGGTTCAGCTCGCGAGCTTGAAGTCGGGACGGACGGATTTGCGGCGCATGTCGGTGACCAGCACATCGACATCCAGGATCAGGGCCACGCGCCCGTCACCCAGGATGGTGGCGGCGGCGACGCCCTCGACCTGCTGGTAGTTGGTTTCCAGGCTCTTGATGACCACTTGGCGCTGGCCCTGGATGGCGTCGAAAAGAAGGGCCGCCTGCTGGCCGCCTTCGGTTTCGACGACCACGGCGACGCCTTCGGTCGGGTTCATCGGTTGTTCGCGGAAGCCCATGATCAGGGCCACGTCGATCAGCGGCAGGAAGCGGTCGCGGAAGCGGATAACGGGATCCACGCCGCCGACGAAATGCAGGTCCACGGCCTGCGGGGTCAGGCTCTCGACGATGGCCGGCAGCGGCGCGATCAGCGTCTGTTCAGCGGCGGTGACGACCATGCCGTCCAGCACCGCCAGCGTCAGCGGCAGGCTGAGGGTGAAGGTCGAGCCCTTGCCCGGAACCGAGCTGATGGAGATGCGACCGCCTAGGGCCTGGATCGACCGTTTGACCACGTCCATGCCCACGCCCCGGCCCGAGATGTCGGACACGACGGCGGCGGTGGAGAAGCCCGGCGCGAAGATCAGATTGTCGATCTGTTCGTCGGTCAGGGGGGCGTCGGCGGCGATCAGACCCTTGTCGACGGCGATCTTCTTGACGCGTTCGCGGTTGATGCCGCGGCCGTCGTCAGAAATCTCGATGACGATCCGACCCGAGCGGTGCAGGGCCGCGAGACGCACCGTGCCCTCTGCCGGCTTGCCGGCGGCGACGCGCTCCTCGGGCGTTTCCAGCCCGTGGTCGATGGCGTTCCGCAGCATGTGGGTGATGGGTTCGGCCAGGCGTTCGACCACGGTCTTGTCGACCTCGGTGTCCTCGCCGGCCGTGACCAGACGGACCTGTTTGGAGACCATGTCGGCGACTTCGCGGACCAGGCGCGGCATACGCTGGAACACCGATTTCACCGGCTGGGCGCGGATGGCCATGACGCTGTCCTGGATCTCGCGGGTCAGCAGCTCCAGATCTTCGAGGCCCAGCGCGATGCCGGACGACCGGGCAAGGCCGCTTTCCAGGACGCGCTGCGACAGCATGGCCTGCTGGATGACCAGTTCGCCGACGACGTTGATCAGGCGATCCACGCGGTCCAGATCGACACGGATCGTCACCGGCGCGGGCGCGACAGGGGCGGAAGCCGGCGCGGGGGTCGCCGCCACGGGTGCGGCGACGGGCTCAACGACGGGCGTAGCGATGATCGGCGCCGGGGCCGGCTCGGGCTCCAAGGCGGCGGAGGGCACCACTTCGGCCGCCGGCTCGGCGGCGCCGGAAGCCTTGGCCAGCAGGGCGGCGATATCCAGATCGTCGCTGGCGGGCAGGACGGCGGCCGGTTCGTCGTCGAACGCGCCGATATCGGTTGCGCCGCCAGCGCCCAGGGGCGTGATGGTCAGGTCGCAGTCGCTTTCGACGAAGTCGAAGACCTCGCGCACGGCCGCCTCATCGACGGCGGCGGCCAGATCGACGGTCCAGGTCAGGCAGCCGTCCTCGATCGACAGCGCGTCCAGCGTCGGCGTCTCGCTGTCGTCCACGACGACCGTGACCGGGCCGAGACGACCCAGCTCGCGCAGCAGCAGGCTGGTCTCGTTGGCGTTGACGTACATCCGGCCCATCGGCTTGAACACGATGCGCCAGCCGACCGACGGCGCGTCCGCGCCCAGGTCGGCGATGGGCAGGGACGCAGGCTCGTCCAGCGCCATGTCGAAGGCCATGGGGGTGAAGCCGAAGTCATCCTCGTCTTCCTCGACCTCGACCGGCGCCTCGCCGCCGTGGGTCAGGACCTGCATTTCGGCGACCAGGGCGGCGGACCGCGCCTCGTCCACCGGAGGGATCAACCCTTGCGCGGCCTGAATGTGATCGGCCAATACGTCGGAGGCGCGCAGCAGGGTCTTGATGGTGATGGCGTCGCACGGTTTACGGCCCGCGCGCAGTTCGTCCATCAGGGTCTCGAAGACGTGGGCGAACCGGACTAGGGCCTCCAGGCCGAAGGCCCCTGCCCCGCCCTTGACCGAATGGACGGCGCGGAAGACGGCGTTGATCGTCTCCAGGTCGGTCTGACCCTGTTCAAGCAGCATCAGCTTGGCTTCCAGGTCCGCGAGCAGTTCGTCGCACTCCTGGAAGAAGGTGGCTTTGATGGCTTCGAAGGCGTCCATTAGGTCGGGGTCCGGCGGGCTTCAGGCGATCAGGCGGCGACGCGGCGGACGGCGTCCACCAGCTTTGCAGGGTCGAACGGCTTGACGATCCAGCCGGTGGCGCCGGCGGCGCGGGCGCGGGCCTTCTTCTCGACGTCGCTCTCGGTCGTCAGCACCAGCACCGGGGTCGTGCGGTGGTTCGGATCGGCGCGGACGCCCTCGATGACGCCGAAGCCGTCCATGCGCGGCATGTTGATGTCGGTGATGATGACGTCGGCGCCCTTGGACGCCAAGGTCTCCAGACCGTCCACGCCGTCCACCGCCTGGATCACGGTATAGCCCGCGTCTTCCAGCGCCATCAGCAGCATGTCGCGCATGGTGCGTGAATCGTCGATCGTCAGAACGGTCTTGGTCATGCCAACGCCCCCTCGGTGTTGAAGTCCGGCGCGCCGTAGGCCGCCCATTGTTCCGTCCAATATTGGGACACAGACCCTAAACTTAGGTTGACGCCGTCGGCCGCCCACGTCTTTCGCGCCGACAGCAGAATCTGCAGGCACAGGCCGCCCAGGCGCTGGACCGCGGAGGCGTCAAGGACCACCGGATGACCGCGCAGGGCCAGCACTTCAGCCTTCAGCGGCTCGGCCGCATTCAGGTCCAGCACATCGGACAGGATGAGGGTTTCAGTCATCAAAATTCCTCCCAACCGTCTTCGGCGGCGGTGACTTGAGGCCTGGGCGCGGCGCCGCCACGGCCGATGGTCTTCAGCGCGGCGACCATGTGGCTGGAGCGAGCAGCGGGCTTGGCGACGGGCGCGGGCGTGCGAACCGGCGCAGGCGCGGCGGCGCGCGGCGACGAGGCCCCGACGCGGAACTGGGCGACCGAGGCTTGCAGGCTCTCCGCCTCCTGGGCCAGCGAATGGCTGGCGGCGGTCGATTGTTCGACCATGGCCGCGTTCTGCTGAGTGACCTGGTCCATCTGGTTCACGGCGGTGTTGACCTGGGCCAGACCGACGGCCTGTTCCTGGGCCGAAGCCGCGATTTCTGTGACCAGGCTGTCGATCTCGGCGACCCGGTCCACGATCCGTTGCAGGGCCTCGCCGGTCTCGCCGACCAGTTTGACGCCCGAGCCGACCTGACCCGTTGAGGCCGAGATCAGGGTCTTGATCTCCTTGGCGGCCTCGGCCGAACGCTGGGCCAGGGCGCGCACTTCGGAGGCGACCACCGCGAAGCCGCGACCGGCCTCGCCGGCACGCGCGGCCTCGACGCCGGCGTTCAGGGCCAGAAGGTTGGTCTGGAAGGCGATCTCGTCGATGACGCCGATGATCTGATTGATCTGGGTGGACGAGCCTTCGATGGCGGTCATGGCCTGGACGGCGTCGCGGACGATGATGCCGCTCTTCTCGGCGTCGCCGCGCGCGGCCTGAACCACGTCGGAGGCTTGACGGGCGCCCGAGGCGGTCTTGTTCACCGTGGCGGTGATTTCATCCAGGGCCGCAGCCGTTTCCTCCAGCGAGGCGGCCTGCTGTTCGGTGCGGCGCGACAGGTCGTCGGCCGCCTGCGAAATCTCGCCGGCGCCCGAGCGGATGCCCGAGACATTGTTGACCACGACCGAGACGGCCTGCTGCAGCTGGGAGATGGCGGCGTTGAAGTCGGTCTTCAGCTGAGCCGACTTGGGATTGAAGTCGATCTCGATCCGGTAGGTCAGGTCGCCGTTCGACATGGCGGAAAGACCCTGGCCCAAGGCGCCGATGGCCTGGGCGTCCTCGGCGGCCTCACGCGCCTTCTCGGCCTCGCGTTCAGCGCGTTCCTGCTCGCTCATGGACCGGTTGGCGATCGCCTCCTGTTCGACGCGGACCTTTTCGATCGCGGCGTCGCGGAAGGCCACGATGGCCTGACCCATCTTGCCGAACTCATCCTTGCGCTCGGCGCTGGCGACCTTGATGTCGGTGTCGCCGGCCATCAGTTTTTGCACATAGCCGATCATCGTGAAGATCGGGCGCACGATGGACCGCGTCGCGACGAAGCCGGCGATTACGGCGATCACCAAGGCCGAGATCAGTCCCACGATCGTGGCGATCAGCGCGGTGCGGCTGGCGGCGGCCTGAGCCTCGGTCGAGGCCTCGCGCGCGACTTCGTTGGCAGCCTTGATCTGGTCGATCGTGTCTTCGACCGGTGCGACGTAGTTGTCGGCCGTTCCGTTGCGGCCGACCATCTGAACGGCCTGGGCTGCGCGACCGTCGCGCACCATCGCAGAACCGGCTTCCACGACATTCTTGTACCAGGTCGCATTGGCCTCGACCGCCTTGTCGATCAGGGCGGCGCGATCGGCGGGCAGTTCGCCGCGCAACTCGTCCATGGCCGCCAGGAACTTGGCGCGGTGCGCATCGACGCGCTCAATATAGTAGGGATCCTGAGACAGGAGGTAACCGCGGAAGGCGTTCTCCTGGCGGGCCATGTAGAACTCGGCCGTCGCCGTCGTGCGGTTGGCCTGGTTTTCCACCGTGCGAACTTCGCCGGCCTTCTCCAATTGCAGCAGGCTCGTGACGACGACGACGCCCATGACGGCGATCGCCGCCAAAACGAGACCAAAGGCCGCGAACAGCTTGCGGCCGACGGGCATATTTTCAATCAACTTCAACTCAGCATCCCCCGGTGGATCGGTAACTCAGAACGAATAGGTGGCGGCGGCGACGAGGCGACCCACATAGGGTTCGCCTGCGCTGTGGCGGTCGGTGTCGTACCAGCGCAGATCGACGGCCAAGGCGTCGGTCAGCTTCTGTTTGGCGCCGACATTCCAGGCGTTGTAATCGACGCCGCCGTCCGCCATGCGGTTGGCGACGGCAGCCGAAATCTTTGTCTTGGCGGCGACGGCGACCGTGCCTTGCAGCTCCAGCCACCAGGCCTCTTTCGTCGCCGCAAAGCCGTCGGGCGAATAGTTGACGCGCAGGCGCGTCGCCACGGGGCCCAGCTTGCGTGAAGCGTCTGCCTGATATTCCCAGTAGTTTTTGTCGACGCCGGCGCGCGACCCTGGCAGGTCGCGGTTCATGACCCCCAGATCGAAGGTGAAGCCGCCCGCCTTGGGGCGCCAACCGACCATGCTGACGATTTCCAGGTCGTAGCCTTGAGATCCGGCGGCGTCAGAGACGAAGACGCTGGCGTAGCCTTCGCCGAAGCCGGCTTCGGCCTTGGCGAAAGGCGCAACGTCCTGATTGCTCTTGCCCAGCCCTTTGCCGACATACTGGCTGGCGACACCGACATCGAGGCCGAACGATTGGGCCTGGGACGTGATCGGCGCTGCGAGGCCTACTGCCGCGACAACAAAGAAGGCTGACGAACGAAACATGGTGATCCCTGAAGCTTCTGCATTCTGAAGCCCAAGGATGAGGCGATGATTAATATTAAATCTGAACCGGACCGTATGTAGGATTGCGTAACCCATGAGGTGTGTCGCCCAGCGTCCGAGCTGCGTCATCGGCAGCGGTGCTGGTCACTCCAAACCGATTTTGAGCGAATACGTATGTTCACGTAGTCGAAACGAGCCTATACGAAAGTTGTCAGAAAAGCGGCGAGGCCCTGCAGCCCAAGTTCTGTCGAGTTTTCACATCCCAACCCATACTCCGGTGAAATATATCCAGCAGCCTAGGAACAGCACGAGGACATGATTTTCAGGTCCAGGACATGGTGGAGCGGGGTCTTGATCGCGTGTCTGGCTGTTCTTGTGGCGACGCTGGTTCGCAGCGCGCTCGAACCGTTTGGAAATTTCTATTATCTGCCGCTGGTTCCGGCGGTGATTGTTACGGCTCTGCTGGCGCAAAGGGGCGCAGTCGTGCTGGCGATCCTGTTGGCCATCGGGGCCAACCTGGGGCTGGTGCATCGCGAAAGCGTGCTGGATGCGGCGACCAACGCCGCGCTTTTCGCCGTCATCGCCTGGGTCATCGCCGAGGTCTGTCGTCGGCTGATCGACTCGTTGGAACAGGCCCGTGCCCTGACGCGCGATCTGGCGCTGCGCGAGATGCTGCTCGACACCATCGTAGCCACGACGCCGATCGTGACGCTGGACCGGGAAGGACGCACGCGCCGCGTGACCCCGGCCGCCGCCGATCTGCTGCGCGTGGATCGAGAGGCGGCGATGGCGCAACCTTTCGGATCGTTGCTGCCCGGCTTCGACGACGCGGCCCTGGCGAAGGCTCGCCGAGGCGGCGAGGTGCTTGCCGCGTCCTCCGGCCCCTGGACAAGCCGGAATATAGACATGCCCGGGCCGCCGCTGACGCTTCACGCCAACGTCCTGCCCGACGACATCGCCCCCGAACACATCGTCCTGACGCTGGGCGATCAGAGCCAGGCCGAGACGATCCGAAAAGGCGAGCGCGACCTGAACGACAAGCTCAGCAGCGTCTGGCGTCTGAACTCTATGGGCGAAATGGCCGCGACCCTGGCCCACGAACTGAACCAGCCGCTGACCGCCGCCACCGTTTATTTGCATGCCGGCCAGGCCGAACTGACACGGCTGGGGCCGCCAGCGGAAGGGCCGGCCAGGACCATCGACCTGGCCAAGACCCAGTTGCTGCGCGCGGGCGACATCATCCGGCGCATGCGCGAACAGGTCGCGACAGGTTCGCGGTCCTTTACCGAAGAGCGGGCCTCGCTGATCGTCCTAGACCTGGCGCCGGTCTTCGCCCTGACGGGACAGGACACCGACACGACGATCGCTCTGGATGTCGAAGAGGACGACGATCAGGTTCTGGCCGACCGCATTCAAATTCAGCAGGCGCTGGCCAATCTGGTGCGCAACGCCGTGGACGCCGTCATCGGACGCGAGGGCGCACGCGTGACGGTGACCGGCCGGACGCTGGGCGCGGACGGCTATGAAATCGCGGTGTACGACAATGGCGACGGCATCCCCGAAGACAGAATCGACAGCATCTTTCATCCGATGGCGACGACCAAGGCCGGCGGCATGGGTCTGGGGCTGTCGGTCACGCGTTCAATCGTCGAAAGCCACGGCGCAACCCTGGTCGTCAGCCGGAATCCTCAGGGTGGAGCGACCTTCTCGTTTCGTCTGCCGCGTCCCACGGAGTCCGAAATCTGATGAGCCCGCACTCCGTTTTCATAATCGACGACGACCCCGCCATGCGCGATGCTCTGGTGCTGATGCTGCGCGGGGCCGGGTATCGGGCGCGCAGTTTCGTCAGCGCTGACGACTTTCTGGACAATCTACCCGAAGACCGCAGCGCCTGCGTCATCACCGATGTGCGGATGCCGGGGCTTCAGGGTTCTGAGCTGGTCGGGCGTCTGAAAACCCTGCGCGGCGACACCTGGCCGGTGATCGTCATCACGGGTCATGGGGAGGTGACGCTGGCGGTTCAGTTGATGAAGGCGGGCGTCGTGGATTTCGTCGAAAAGCCGTTCGATCCGCAGCGAATGCTGGACGCGGTTTCCAGCTGCCTGGCCTCGCTGACCAGTCTTGAGGCCGAGCGGATCGCGCGCGAGGACGCCAAGGCCCGACTGGACACCCTGACCCCGCGCGAGCGTCAGGTATTCGACGCCCTGATCGACGGCTGTTCCAACAAGGAGATCGCCCAAAGGCTGGAGATCAGCCCGCGCACGGTGGAAATCTTTCGCGCCAAGGTGATGACGAAAATGCAGGCCGCAAACCTGTCCACCCTGGTCCGGATCGGAATGCGCGCCGGCGACGCTTGAGCCCGAAGAGATTCGTCGCCACCTTAGTCGCGACATGAGCGACCGGTCCGCAGGCCTCGCCCCGTCCCGCGTGACTGCGGTCCTGGGGCCCACCAACACCGGCAAGACCCATCTGGCGGTCGAGCGGATGCTGGGTCACGCCTCGGGCATGATCGGCCTGCCGCTGCGCCTGCTGGCGCGCGAGATCTATGAGCGGATCGTCAAACAGCGCGGCGCGGCGGCCGTCGCCCTGATCACGGGCGAGGAAAAGATCGTCCCGCCGCGCCCGCACTATTTCGTCTGCACCGTCGAGGCCATGCCGCTGGAGCGATCGGTCGAGTTTCTGGCCATCGACGAAATCCAGCTGGTCGCCGACCCCGAACGCGGCCACGTCTTCACCCAGCGGCTACTGCACGCGCGCGGTCGGTTCGAGACGATGTTCCTAGGCGCCGGAACCATGGAGCCGCTGATCCGCCGCCTTGTCCCGGACGTGGAGATCGTGACGCGCGACCGGCTGTCCACCTTGTCCTATGCGGGGTCCAAGAAGCTGACCCGCCTGCCCCGCCGCAGCGCCATCGTCGCCTTCTCGACCGATCGGGTCTACGCCATCGCTGAACTGATCCGGCGTCAGCGCGGCGGCGCGGCGGTGGTGATGGGCAGTCTGTCTCCTCGCACCCGCAACGCCCAGGTGGCCCTGTATCAGTCGGGTGAGGTCGATTTCCTCGTCGCCACCGACGCCATCGGCATGGGGCTGAACATGGATGTGGACCATGTCGCCTTCGCGGGCCTGAGAAAGTTCGACGGGCGGCGCACCCGCTGGCTTCACGCCCATGAAATCGGCCAGATCGCCGGGCGGGCCGGCCGGCATCTGCGCGACGGCACCTTCGGCGTCACCGCCGAGGCCGAGGATCTGGACCCCGATCTGGTCGAACAGGTGGTCGAGCATCGGTTCGATCCGATCGAGGCGGCAGAGTGGCGGAACTCCCGGCTGGATTTCGACACCCTGCCCGATCTGCTGCGCTCGCTGACGGTGACGCCCCAGCGATCGGGGCTGAGCCTGACGGCGGAGGCGCTGGACGAGACCCTGCTGCGGCGTCTGATCAAGGACGAGGAGATCGCGCGCGTGGGGCGCTCGCGCGGGGCGGTCATGCGTCTGTGGGAAGCGTGCCAGTTGCCCGACTTCCAGAAGACGACGCTGGATGAACACGCCCGGCTGGCTAAGGATGTCTTCCACGCCCTGACCGGCAAGCGCGGCCGGCTGACCGACGACTGGATGGCGCCGCGCTTCGCCTTCGTGGATCGTGACGACGGTCAGATCGACCAGCTGTCGGCGCGGCTGTCGGCGGTGCGCACCCTGTCCTACATCGCCAACCGGCCGGACTGGGTCCACGACGCGCAAGGCTGGCGCGACAAGACCCGCGCGCTGGAGGACCGGCTGTCCGACGTGCTGCACGAGCGGCTGACCGCCCGGTTCGTGGATCGCCGCACCACCGCCCTGATGCGAGCGCTGAACGTGCGCGAAGACACGTTTGCAGGCGTCGCCGATGACGGCGAGGTCACGGTCGAGGGTCAGGTCGTCGGCCAGCTGGAGGGCGTGCGCTTCCACATGGAGAAGGGCTCGTCGGCCCTGGAAGACCGGACCCTGCGCCAGGCGGCCGTGCGTGCGGTGACGCCCGAGATCAATCGACGGCTGGGGCGCCTGGCGGCCGAGACCGACGAAGGCTTTTCGGTCACGCCGGACGGGGCGGTGCTGTGGCGCGGCGTGCTGACGGCGCAGATCAATGCAACGCCGCAAGGGGTCGATCCCTTTACGCCCTCCGTGCGCCTGTTGGGCGATCTGGGACCGACGCCCGCCCGCGAGCGCGCCCAGCGCCGGATCGAGGCGTGGCTGGCGGCGGAAGCGGGCCGTGCGCTGCGTGATCTGCGACGGCTGCGTCAGGCGGTGGAGTCGGGGACATTGAAGGGCCTTCCGCGCGGCATCGCCTTTCGCCTGATCGAGGCCGGCGGCGTGATCGACCGGCGCGAGGTCGAACGCGATTTAGCCGCGCTCAGTCAGGTCGAGCGCCGCACGCTGCGCAGTTTCGCCATCCGCATCGGGGCGCATTCGGTGTGGCTGCCCGGCCTTCAAAAGCCGCGCGCCCGCCATTTCGCCCAGGCCTTCGTCGCCGCGCCGCTGATCCCGGCGACGCCCGATCTGATCCCCGCGCCCATGGAGCCGCCCTCGGCGCGGCTATTGTCCGCGCACGGATTGCGATTGGCTGGACGGTGGCTGGCGCCGGTCGAGACGCTGGAGAAGATGGCCGAGCTGCGGGCCGCCAATCACGGCCGGCTGTCCGACGAGGCCCTGACCGATCTGGGCTGGCGCGCCGATCAAGCGAAACAGGTCATCGCCGCCCTGAAGGTCGAACGCGCCCGCCTGCCCGACAAGCCGGGCGCAGCGCCGAAGATCGTTAAGGACTCGCCCTTCGCCGCCCTCGCCGCCCTGACGGAGGCGCCGCCGGCCCAGCCCAAGCGTCGTCGGCCGCGTCGAAAGGCGAAGGCTTGAACGAGAACGCCTGTCGCATCGACATCTGGCTGTGGCGCGCGCGGTTCGTGAAGACGCGCGGCCTGGCGGCCGATCTGGTGGAGCGGGGGGCGGTGCGGCTGACGCATCAGGGGCGCGAGACGCGGCTCGACAAGCCCAGCCGATGCGTTCACGTCGGCGACCTGCTGACCTTCGCCCAGAACGGACGCGTCACCAGCCTGAAGGTCGAGGGGCTTGGCGAAAGGCGCGGACCCGCAGAGGAGGCCCGCGCCCTGTATTCGCTTACGGTATAAATTGCCTCAAGTAGCGCGAAGCGCGGTAGGCCCAAAAGAACGGCCTCAAGTCGCGCGCAGCGCGATAGCCTACTTCTGAATGACGAACTCGCCTTCGATGTGCAGCTTCACCTCGTCGGAGACGGCCGGCAGGGCGTAGTTGATGCCGAAGTCCGAGCGTTTGATGGTCGCTTCGCCGTCGAAGCCGGCCTTGTAGGTGCCCATGACGGTTCCGGCGCCGTTGAACTCGACCTCGATGGTGACGGGCCTGGTCACGCCCTTCAGGGTCAGATCGCCGACCACGGTCGCCTCGTTGGCGTCATCGGCGTCGACCGTGACCGAGCGCGAGACGAAGGTCGCCGTCGGATATTGGGCGGTGTCGAAGAAGTCGGCGGTCTGCAGGTGGGCCTTCAGACGGTCGTCGTTGGGCGCCACGTCGGTCAGCGGGATGGTCGCGGTCAGGGTCGAGGCCGAGGGGTTGGCCGGGTCCAGCTTCAGCACCGCCTTCACGTTCACGAACTGGCCCGTATAGGTCGACAGGCCGAAGTGATTGACCGACCAGGTGATCTTGCCGTGGCTGGATTCCAGATCGTAGGTCCCGGCGGTGACTTCGGCAGGGTTCTTGGTCAGGGCGGCCTGAGCCACGACCGCGCCGCCTGCGACCAGGCTGAGGGCGGCCGCGCCGGCGACGGCGTATTTCATGAAGGGGGTGCGCATGGGGATTTCCTGTCGATGGGGCGGATATGCAATCAATACAGTTGCGATTAGGCGCCGTTCTGTCAAGACGCTGCGAATGGCTCTCGCCTTAAGCCGCGCTGTTGACAGTTGGGTGCGTGGCCGCCATGTCGCAGGCCTCCCGCCCACAGACCGACACCCGTTTCTCGCCCAATGACCTACATCGTCACCGACGCCTGCGTGAAATGTAAGTTCATGGACTGCGTCGAGGTGTGTCCGGTGGACTGCTTCTACGAGGGCGAGAACTTCCTTGTGATCGCGCCGGACGAATGCATCGACTGCGGTGTGTGCGAACCGGAATGCCCGGTCGACGCCATCGTGCCGGACACCGAGGACGAGCCGGACGGCAAATGGCTTCAAGTCAACGCCGAGTACGCCAAGGTCTGGCCGAACATCACCGTCAAGGGCACGCCCCCCGCCGACCGCGAGCAGTATGAGCGCGAAACCGGCAAATACGAGAAATACTTCAGCCCCAAGCCGGGCAAGGGTTCCTGATTTCAGGACCGGCTCCGCTCAAGCCTTGCCGTATTTGCACGTCCGCCCTGTGGACGTTTTGAAATTCTGCAGATTTGTGATAGGTTCTGTTCCATTGGATCGGGCGGTCCGCGAAATCTTCGCGCCGCCCGTGTTTGCGACAGAATCCCGCCCTAGACGGGATCGGCCAGAGGTTTGGTGATCCGTTTCCGCTTTTGACGCCCGACATCATCCCCTCCGACGGAGCGATCCGGCGGGTGAGATCCTGTCTGCGTTTCCTGCGCCTTCGTTTCGCCCGGCCCTGACCGGGAAAGGACGATTATGACGAGCAAGACTGGTCTGGAGTTCAAGGTTGGCGACGCGGTCGTCTATCCGGCGCACGGCGTCGGCAAGGTGGCGGCGATCGAAACCCAGGAAGTCGCGGGCATGTCGCTGGAGGTCTATGTCGTGACCTTCGACCACGAGAAGATGACCCTGCGCGTCCCGACCAAGAAGGCCGTGACGGCCGGCCTGCGTTCGCTGGCCGCCGACGACGTCGTGACCAAGGCCCTGACCACCCTGAAGGGCCGCGCGCGCATCAAGCGCACCATGTGGTCGCGTCGCGCCCAGGAATACGAAGCCAAGATCAACTCCGGCGACCTGATCTCCATCGCCGAAGTGGTCCGCGACCTGCACCGCGCCGACACTCAGCCGGAGCAGTCCTATTCGGAGCGCCAGCTCTATGAATCGGCCCTGGACCGCATGGCGCGCGAAGTCGCCGCCGCCAACAAGATCGACAAGGACGCCGCCGTCGAGCTGCTCGCCAAGTCGCTCAGCGCCAAAAAACCGATCCCGACCGCCGAAGCCGCCTAAGCTTCGAGTCTCGGACTAAAGAAAAGGCCCCGGAGCGATCCGGGGCCTTTTTTGATGCGTCGCAGAGCCGGGGTCAGAAGTATTCGGCGTTGGCCGGGCACTGGGCGCTGATGCGGCGCGCGGTGATGCTGGCGGGGATATAGGGGGTGCCGCGCACGATCTGGGCGCCGCCGCGGAAGCTGAAGCTGGTTTCGGTGTAGGTCCCGTTCAGGCGAACGGCGATGCGACGGCCCTTGCGATCCTGGCAGGTTCCCTCGAAGCGGGCGTTGCCATTGCCGACCACGCGGGTCGGATAGGTGCAGCGCCACTTGTTGGTCGACAGGCCGCCGAAGAATCGGTTGATCTCGCTGGGCCGCACGCACTTCTGCTCGGTGTCGCGCTGGCCCACCGCGCTGGTAGTGTATTCCCAATAGCCGGGCAGGACTTCGGACTGAGCCGCAGTCTGGGCCGGGGCGATGGCGGGCGAGGCCAGCATGAAGCCGCCGGCCATCACCGGGGCCAGGACGGCGAGCGCGCGCTTGGGCAGGCGATCGATCAAGGACGGACGGGACATGGAAGCCTTCTGTTCTGCTTGGGTCTCTTTTGAGGTCGTCATCATATGGGCCATACAGGGCGGCATTTGAATGACGGCTGAACGAGGCGTGGGGACGATCCGTCCAGACTCGGCTTGACGCCGAACCGCCTCTTCCCTTATACGGCCCCCTCTCGCGCGGGCTGGTTCCCGCGCGCAACTGTTTCATGCGTCCTCTCCCACGCTCGGGCTGGACGCCGCACCTTAAGGATCTGACGATGTCGCGTCGTTGCGAACTCACCGGTATCGGCCCCATGGTCGGCCACAACGTGAGCCACTCGAACATCAAGACCAAGCGCCGCTTCCTGCCGTCGCTGAAGACGGTCAAGGTCACGTCGGAAGCCCTGGGCCAGACGTTCAGCCTGCGCATCTCGAACGCTGCGCTGCGCACCCTGGACTACAAGGGCGGCCTGGACGTCTTCATCGTCAAGGCACGCGACGAGCAGCTGTCGATCGCCGCTCAGCGCATCAAGCGCCAGATTCGCGCCAAGCTGGCCGAACAAGCCGCCGCCTGATCGGCGACCGCGACATAGAATTCTGGAAGAGGCCGGTGGAAACACCGGCCTTTTTCTTTGCGCCATTGCCCGCTCACGCTAGCCTGTCGCCTCAGAGAGGGACGGCTTCATGCGCATCAAGATTTTGCTTTTGGCCGCAGCCAGCGCCCTGACGCTGTCGGCCTGCGCCACCGTCGCCCAGCCGGCGCCGACGCCGCGCGAATCGACCGCCTTCACCTTGGCCACCGATCAGCCGCTGACGCCGGAACAGCAGGCGATGCAGTTCGACAAGGCCGATTTGTCGATCATGGTCCTGCCCGACGACAAGGCCATCGACGCGGTCGCCGTGCTGGACTTCACCGCCAAGGCGCCCCTGACCGCTCTGGTCGTCGAACTGGACACCCTGCTGACCATTTCCTCGGTCCAGATCGACGGAGTCGAGGTCGCTGTCGATCGCTGGTCCAACCCCGAAGGCCGGCTGACGGTGCAGTTGCCCCACATGTTGGCCACGGGCCGGTCGGTAGCCCTGCGCGTCGCCTACGCCGGCCAGCCGCGCGTGGCGCCCCGTGCGCCTTGGGACGGCGGCTTCGTCTGGTCCACCGCGGCGTCGGGCGAGCCATGGATCGCCACGGCGGTTCAGGGCGAGGGCTGCGACATCTTCTGGCCCTGCATCGACAGCCCGCACGGCGAGCCGGGCCGCGTCGATCTGCACATCACCGTCCCGTCGGCCCTGTCGGCGCCGTCCAATGGCCGCTTCCTGGGCAAGGTCGATCACGGCGACGGCTGGACCACCTGGAACTGGTCGGCGAAATCGCCCAACACCTACGCCATCGCGCTGAACGTCGGGCCCTACGAAGAGGTGTCGCGCGAATACGCCAGCCGGTTCGGCAACACGATCCCGATGCGCTACTGGCATCTGAAATCGGACACGCCCGAACAGGTCCACGGCCTGTTCGCCCAGTTCCCTAGGATGCTGGACTTCTTCGAAGCCACCGTCGGCCCCTTCCCCTTCGGCGACGAGAAAATGGGCGTGGTCGAGACCCCGCACCTGGGCATGGAGCACCAGACGATCAATGCCTACGGCAACGGCTACAAGATCGACGGGCGGGGCTATGACTGGCTGTTGCAGCACGAGTTCGCCCACGAATGGTTCGGCAACCAGCTGACCAATCAGAACGCCGACGACATGTGGCTGCACGAGGGATTGGGCAGCTATATGCAGCCGCTCTATGCGCGCTGGCTGCTGGGCGACCGCTATATGCAGCGCGAACTGGCCAACCAGCGCGAGGGTTTGATCAACAAATATCCGGTCGTCTCGGGCACGCCCAAGACCGAAGACGAGGTCTACAAGGGCGACGTTGGGCCGGGCAATGACATTTATTCCAAGGGCTCGCTGATCAGCCATTCGCTGCGGATGTTGATCGGCGACACGGCCTTCCACGACGCGGTCACGCGCCTGGTCTATGGGCGAGCCGACCCCAGACCAGGGAACTTCGCGCCGCTTTATCGTTCGACTGGAGACTTCCTCGCGATCATCAACGACGTTACGGGCCGGGACTACGGCTGGTTCTTCCGCGGCTATCTCTACAACGCCGCCCTGCCGGTGCTGACCCAAACCCGCGACGGCGATGTGCTGAAGCTGGAGTGGACGACCGGCGACGGCGGCGTCTTCCCCATGCCGCTGGAGGTCGAGATCGACGGGCGCGTTCAGACCGTGGCCATGACCGGCGGTCGGGGCCAGATCGCGGTTCCGGCCGGCGCCCATGTCTTGATCGATCCGCAGAACAAGGTGCTGCGCCAGATGGACGTGATCGACGAGCTTCAGGCCTATAAGGCGGCGCAGAAGCCGAAGTAGCGGCCGGTCAGGCCTCGGCCACCGTCACCGACTGGCGCACCATCTGACAGCGCTCCTGCGTCGTCAGGAAGGCGATGTCCGCCGCGTCCCGCCCGCAGGCGATCCGCACCAGACCCTCGACCGGCGCCAAGCCTGTCGGATCGACCAGCCACCAGCCGTTATCCAGCCAGACTTCGAAGATGGCGTGAAAGTCGGGCGGGCTGAGTTGGTGGGCGAAAGCGCTGACCGCGCGCGCAGGAATGCCCGACGCCCGACACAGTGTCATGCCTAGATGGGTGAAGTCGCGGCACACGCCGGCCCGGTCGATGAAGGTGCGCGCCGCCGTGGTTTCGGTGTCCGACACGCCGTGCTCGTAAGCGACGTTCTCGGTGATCCAGTTCAGGATCGCCAGCACACGCGCGCCGCCCGCCGTGTCGCCGAACTCGCGCGTCACGAAGCGGCCGAACTGATCCGACGGGCAATAGCGGCTGGGCTGGAGATAGGGCAGGACCTCGGCGGGCAGCTCGCCCCAGTCATGCTGGGATACGCTAGGCGGCAGGCCCTTCAGCACGCCGTTTTCGACCACCGCCTCATAGGTCAGCTTGACCTCGCCCTCGACATGGCAACGCAGGGTGCGGGCGCCGAAGTCGACGTCCTCGTCCTCATGGAAATCAACCGGCGGGTCGAAGGTCAGGGTTTCTTCCAGAATGTCCTGACCCGGCCAGTGCGCGACCTGGATCTTGTAGATGGCGTCCGTCGGCGGATCGAAACGATAGACGAGTTCGGCGCGGACGCGCAGTTTCATGAAAATCTGCCGATCAAAGGGAGATGAGAAGGTTGCTGGTGAACGCCACGCGGTCTGGGCCGTTCCGTGGTGGTCCGCGCCTTCTGGCCTGTGCAAATCGACAAGACAAGACAGTGTGTTAATCTGAGCCCCATGATCGCTTCCCCTGCCCTTCTCGCTCTTCGGGAAGCCACCGCCTCAGCCCACGAAACCCTGGAAGTCCAGGCCCACATCGAGCCGCGTCTGGCGGACCACGCCACGCGGCCGGCGACCGTGGCGGCCTTTTACCGCTTCCATGCCGGACTGGAGCCGCTCAGCCATCCGCTGGTGGCGGCGTTGAACGCCGAACTGGGCGCCGGCTTCGAACCGCGATCACGTGCGAACGGGATCGCCCAGGACCTGACGATACTGGGTCAGCGCATTTCTCCGCCCGCGCGTCCGGCTGCGCCCGCCTCGGCCGGCGAAGCCCTGGGCTGGGTCTATGTGGCCGAAGGTTCGATGCTGGGCGGTCGGATCATTCGACGCCGGCTGGCCGCCGAGGGTCGCGATCTGGACGGCCTCGGCTTTCTGGATCCTTATGGCGAAGAGACCGGCGCACGCTGGCGAGCCTTCATGGATTTGCTGGACCGGGCCTGCGTTAGCGGCCACGTCACGATCGATCAGGTGGTGAAGGGCGGCATCGACGGTTTCGCCTTCGCCCACCGCACCTTGCAACCCCAGCCGCAGGAGGCCGCGGCATGACCGAGACGCTCGACCTGGCCGACGCCGCGCTGAACGAGTGCGATCGCGAGCCGATCCACATTCCTCAATCGATCCAACCGCACGGCTTCATGCTGGTGCTGGATCTGCAATCCCTGACCATCCGCCAGGGGGCGGGCGCGATCGAGGAGTTGACGGGCCGCAAGGTCTGGATCGATCGCACCGTCGCCGACGTGTTGGGCGATGTCGCCGACCGGGCCGTGCGCGCCATGGCCGCGCATCAGGAGGCCGGCTTCGCCTGTCGCTGGCGCGCGACCAATCGTCTGGAATACGACGTCGTGGTGCATCGTGCGCCGGGAACCACTTCTGGCACGATCAACGATCTGATGATCATCGAGGTCGAGCAGAGCTCGCAGCAGGCCCGCCTCGGCGTCGATCTGATCGCCAACCTGGACGCCGCCGGCGCCGCGCTGGAACGGGCGGTGACGATCCAGACGGTGTCCGAGCGGGCGGCCGACGCCTTCCGTCGCCTGACCGGTTTCGACCGGGTGATGATCTATCGCTTCCAGGACGACGAGGCGGGTCAGGTCGTGGCCGAAAGCCGCGCCGATGGGTCCGGCTCCTTCCTCAACCATCACTTCCCCGCCACAGACATCCCGCAGCAGGCGCGCGCCCTTTATCTGCGCAACCCCGTGCGGGTCATCCCGGACAGCCGCTATACGCCCCAGCCCCTGCGCCCCATTGCGCCCGGCGAGGCGCCGCTGGACATGAGCGACAGCGGCCTGCGCTCGGTGTCCCCGATCCATCTGCAATATCTGCGCAACATGGACGTTCGGGCTTCGGCTTCGGTTTCGATCATCGTCGATGACGCCCTGTGGGGGCTGGTCGCCTGCCACAACGCCTCGCCTAAACTGCTGCCCTATGAGCTGCGCGTAGGCTGCACGGCCCTGGCGCGTAATCTGGCGCGACAGCTGAAGTCCAGGACCGACGCCGACCTCTATCGCGAGCGCACGCGCCTGCGCCGGATGGAGGACGAACTGCTTTCACGGCTGTCGCCAGACCGGCCGATGCAAGAGGCGCTGGGCGAAAAGGCCGACGCCCTGATGCAGCTGACCAGCGCGGACGGTCTGGCCATCGTCAGCGACAGGGACATCCAGACCTTTGGCCATACGCCGCCCGAAGACGGCGTACGCGCCATCGCCGCCTGGGCTGCGGGACGGCCGGGCCTGCGCCCCGTCTCGTCGCACAACCTGGCCTCGGTTCTGCCCGCCGCCGAGGCCTGGAAGACACACGCCAGCGGTCTGCTGGCGGTGGCCCTGCCTCTGGATCAGCCGGTGTCGCTGCTGTGGTTCCGCTCGGAGGTGCTGGAAACGGTGCGTTGGGCCGGCAATCCCGCAACGGCGGAGAAGACTGGCCCCAACGCCATTCTGACGCCCCGCGCCTCGTTCGAAAGCTGGTCGGACACCGTCTCGGGCCGCGCGCACCGCTGGGGCCCCGCCGCCGTGGAATCCGCCGCCCGGCTCAGAGACGCGCTGGCCGACTACGCCGCGGTCCATCAGATCCGACGGCTGAACCGATCGCTACAGGACCGCCTGTCCGAGCGCGACCTGCGGCTGGAACAGCAGCAGTATCTGATCCGCGAGGTGAACCACCGGGTTCAGAACAGCCTGACGCTGGTGTCCAGCTTCCTGGGCCTTCAGGCGCGAGAACAGGCGGGCGGCTCGGCCGCGACCGCGCTGAACGAGGCGCGACGTCGCGTGCGCGCCGTCTCTGCGGTCCACAGCCGGCTTTATTTGAGCGATCAGGTCACGACCATCGACATGAGCCGCTATATCGGCGAGCTGATCGGCGATCTGGGCTCCAGCATGGGGCCCGACTGGGCCGCCGCCATCGAAACCGATCTGGACCCGGTCTGCATCGAGCCAGGGCGCGCCATCACCATCGGCCTGATCCTGACGGAACTGATCATCAACGCCCAGAAATACGCCTATGGCGGCAAGCCTGGTCCGTTGCGGATCGCCTTCCAGGAAGACGGCGCCTTCTTCCGCATGACGGTGGAGGACGAGGGCGCCGGCGGGCATCTGGCCGGCAAGGGTTTCGGCTCGATGATGATCAAGAGCCTGGTCGGTCAGTTGGACGGGACGATCGACTATCGAGACCGCGCGCCGGGCCTCAGCGTCGTGTTGCGGTCGCGGATCGACCCGCTCGTTTAAGGCGCGGCCTGACGGCGCCTGTGGCGTCAGGTCGCATGGCGCCGTAAGAGCCGGGCCATGTCCGCCATGGCCTTTCGTCCCTCCTCGCGCGCCTTTGCGCTGATCGTTCTGCTGATCGCGGCCAGCGTGTTGGGCCTGGCGCCCATTCTGGTGCGATTGACCGAGACGGGACCGGCGGCGGCGGGGTTTTGGCGGTTTCTCTTCGCCCTGCCCCTGCTGACGATCCTGGCGGCGCGCGAGCCGGGCGGCGTCGGCGGGCCGTCGAAATGGGCGCTGCTGGCGGGCCTGTTCTTCGCCCTGGACCTCAGCTTCTGGCACTACGGCATCGTCATGACCTCGGTCGCGAACGCGACGGTGCTGTGCAACCTGACGCCGGTCGTCGTGACCCTGTTCGGCTGGTTTGTGCTGAAGGAGCGGCCGCACCGGCTGTTCATCCTGGCCCTGGCCCTGGCCATGGGCGGCGCCTTCGCCATGGCGGCGGGCGCCGATGGCGGCCAAGGGACCAATCCGATGCTGGGCGACCTGTTCTCCCTGTCGGTGGCGGTCTGGTACTCGGGCTATTTTCTGGCGGTGCAGGCGGCGCGGCGCACGGCCGGCGCGATGCGGGTGACCTTCTGGGCGACCCTGCTGGGCGCGCCCCTGCTGTTGATCGTCGCCCTGGCGCTGGGCGAGGCCGTCATCCCCGCCGGACCGGCCGGCTGGGCCGCCTGCATGGCCATGGGCGTGATGCACGTCTTCGGCCAAGGCGGCGTGGCCTGGGCGCTGGGCAAACTGCCCGCCTCTGTCACGGCCGTGACCATCCTGATCCAGCCTGTTGTCGCGGGCCTGCTGGGCTGGTGGATCTTCGGCGAAACCCTGACGCCGGTTCAGGCCCTGGGCGGCGCCCTGGTGCTGGGCGCCATCGTCCTGGCGCAGCGGTCCCAACACACCAAGACCGTCCAAGCCGCCGAGACCAAGCCGCAGGACGCATCAAACGGGCTCAAGTAGCGCGAGGCGCGGTAGCCCGGAAAAAACAAAACGGGCGCGGGAGAAACTCCCGCGCCCGCCTCTAAGCCTTGAAGGCTGGATCGACTTAAAGGACCTTGAGGTCGATCGCCGAGGTCTTGCCGCGCTGGTTTTCCAGCTCGTATTCGACCTTGGCGTTCTCATCGAGGCCCTGAAGTCCGGCCTTCTGAACGGCGGTGACGTGAACGAACACGTCGGAGCCGCCGCTATCGGGCTGGATGAAGCCGTAGCCCTTGGTGGGGTTGAACCACTTGACCGTGCCGGTCGCCATGTCTGCGTCTCCGTAAACGCGCTTTTCCAGGCGGATCCCCCTCGAGGTGACCCGACAATCCATCTGGACAGCTCGTTCAGGCGAAGGAGCGAAACGCGGGTTTGGACCCCACGCGAAATCCGGACTGCAGCGATGTTGTCACCCGGCTTTTCCAGACGGTCAACAGCAAAGCGAGTCGCACCGGATGCATTCAGGCTTAACGACAGAGGCCCCGCGCGGCCCCGTCGATGTGCAGATGGTTGGCGTGGGCGGCGTTGTAGTCCGGCGTCAACACCGTCGAGAACAGCTGGCAGGCCCCGTCGCGCAAGGCGTGGAGGAAGCGGCCGCCCGGCTCGCCCGCCGGCCCGTCGCCGCGCCAATCGTTCAGAACGCTGACGGTCCGACCGTCCTTCAAAGTCACCGCTGCGACATCCAGCGCATTGGCTTTGGCATGTTCGCTGGGCCGCTCGGCCTCGTCCTGCGAGCCGTAGATGCGGCGGCACGAATAGGTGCCATAGTTTTCCACCCGCGCGGGGGCCGAGCCCAGACTGTCGCGCGAGGCCGGGCGCAGCACCTGTCGTTCCCAGATGACGTAGCGGACCGCCAGCGGGCACTGCATGACGACGTCGGACGGCGCCAGCGGCGTCACCTCGCCGCCCGTGATTCGCACCGCCCCGCGCACCACGCAGAAGCCGCCGTCGTCGCGGTCGGGCGCGCGTTCGACCTTAACCCCAGCATTGCGCAGCGCCTGCATACAGGCCTCGGTCGCGCCCTCGACAGCCTCGGGGGTGGCGGCGGTCGGCACATCGAATCCGGCGACCTTGGCAGCTGTCGCGCGGCCCAAAGGCCGATCCAGATCCAGCGGCTTCCACGGCAGGTCCTGGGGCGGGGCGAAGGCGTTCAGCAACGCAAAGCCGGCGCAGACCAGCAGCGCCAGCTCCCACACCAGATTCCACATGTCCGCCAGATCGCGCTTCATTCGGCCCCTCGCAGGCCGGACGGGCCCGGCGCCTTAACGCCCAGCTTCGCAGTCGGCTCCCTCGCCCTTGCTCTCTGCCGGCCCTCGGCCCACTCTCTTACCATGGGAAAGAAATCCGACGCCTATGACGCCGAGCTGGAACAGATCCAGCTGGCCATCGTCCAGACCCAGGCCTGGAGCATCGAGCATGGCTCGCGCGTGGTCATCGTGCTGGAGGGGCGCGACACCGCCGGCAAGGATGGCGCGATCAAGCGCCTGACCGAACATATGTCGCCGCGCCAGACCCGCGTCATCGCCCTGCCCAAGCCCAGCGACCGCGAGACGAGCCAGTGGTATTTCCAGCGCTATGTCCCGCACCTGCCGGCGGCGGGCGAGACGGTGATCTTCAACCGGTCCTGGTACAACCGCGCCGGGGTCGAGCCGGTCATGGGTTATTGCACGCCCGAGCAGTACGCCCAGTTCATGACCGACGCGCCGCGCTTCGAACGGATGCTGACCGACGACGGGATCATTCTGATCAAGATTTGGCTGGATATCTCGCGCAAGGAGCAGGCCAAGCGGTTGAAGGAACGCCGCGAGGATCCGTTGAAGAAGTTCAAGCTGTCGTCGCTGGACGCCGAGGCCGAGGCGCGGTTCGACGCCTATTCCGACGCCCGCGACCGGATGCTGGACGAGACCGACCGCGACTATGCGCCCTGGACCGTCGTCGCCACCGACGACAAGAAGACGGCGCGCCTGAACATCGGCCGCTACATCCTGTCGGTGTTGAGCCACACGAGCATCGACATCACGAAACCGGATCCCGACGTGGTCTTCAGCGCCGGCAAGGCCAAGGGCAGACTGGCGCGGTGAAGCGCCTCAGGCCGTTCTGACGATCCCGCCAGAGGCCGCCACCGGCCAGGGCGTCAGTCGCCCGCCCGCGCAGGGGCCGCCCTTGCATTCGCCGGTCAGCGGCTCGAACACCGCCCCGTGCCAGCCGCACAGGATCAGTGCGCCGTCCGGCGTCAGATAACGGTCGATCTCCATGGCGATGGGAAAACCTGCGTGCGGGCAGCGATCGACCCAGCCCGCGACCTGACCGTCCTTCCTGACCACGAAGCCGTGGAAGAAGGCCTCGCCGATCTGCAGCACGAAGCCGCGCGAGCCTGGGTCGGCGATGTCGCCCTCGGCACACAGGGCCACGCCGGGCGGCGTCTTCCAGGCCCGTTTGCGCTCGGCCGGCGCCTCGGCCGCTTCAGACACGCTCGGCCTTCAGCGGGCGCGACAACAGGCCGTCGATCAGACCATCGACATCAATCTCGCCGGCCAGCAGGGCGGCGACCCCTTCCGAAATCGGGATTTCCACGCCCAGACGCGCGGCCAGTTCGCGAACCGCCGGCGCGCTCTCATAGCCTTCCGCCACCGACCGTTTGCCGGCCAGGGCCTGTTCGACCGTCTGGCCCTGACCCAAGGCCAGACCCAGGCTCATGTTGCGCGACTGGGGGCTGGAGCAGGTCAGGACGAGGTCGCCCAGGCCGCACAGGCCCGCCACCGTCTCCGCCTCCCCCCCCATGGCGACGGCGAGGCGAGTCATTTCCGCAAAGCCGCGCGTGATCAGGGCGGCGTGGGCGCTGCGGCCCAACTGGCGCCCCTCGGAGATGCCGCAGGCGATGGCCAGCACGTTCTTCAGCGCGCCGCCCGCCTCGGCGCCCACCAGATCGGTCGCCAGATAGGGTCGGAAGCCCGGCGCCGACAGGGTGTTCAGCAAGGCCTCGCCCAGCGCCTGATGGGCGCAGGCCAGGGTCACGGCGGTCGGCAGGCCGCGCGACACCTCGCCCGCGAAACTGGGACCGGATAGGACGGCGGCGGGGGCGTCCGGCAGGGTCTCGGCCAGTACCTCGGTCATCAGCTTCATCGTGCCGCGCTCGACCCCCTTGGAGCACAGCACCACCGGCACGCCGGCGCGATAGTAGGGCGCAAACGCCGTCAGCGTCGCGCGCATATGCTGGGCCGGCGGCACCGCCAGGATCACGTCGCAATCCCCGAGATCGGCCAGATCGGCGGTGAATTTCAGTTCGTCGGCCAGCGGCACGCCGGGCAGATAGAGGTCGTTGGCCCGCGTCGCCCGCATCGTCTCGACCAACTGCTGCTCGCGCGCCTGCAAGGTCGTGTCCAGTCCGGCCCGAACGCACACCTGCGCCAGAGCCGTGCCCCAGGCGCCCGCGCCGATGACCCCTGCCGTGCGGAATTCCATACGCCCTCCCGAGGCGGTTTCGTTCGTCATGCTTTCGCGCCCTTGCGGCCCGGCTTGTGCGAAGGATCGGACAGGGCGCGCGCTTCGTCCAGCGGCCATCGCGGCCGGGCGACCACGTCGATGTCGCTGGTCAGGCCCAGCGCCAGCCGTTCCGCCCCGGCTAGGGCGATCATCGCCGCATTGTCGGTGCAATAGGCCATGGGCGGCGCCAGGAAGTCGAAGCCGTGTTTCGCCGCCGTCGCCTGCAAGGTCGCGCGGATGGTCTTGTTGGCCGCGACCCCGCCTGCCACCACGAACAGACGGTGGTCATGCGTCTCCGCATAGGCCGCCAAGGCTCGCTCAGACCGATCCGACAGCTGGCGCGCGATGGCGTTCTGCACCGCATCGGCCAGATCCGCCGTGTCCTGCTCAGTCTGGCAGGTCTGGGCGATACGGAAGGCCGCGGTCTTAAGGCCCGAGAAGGAAAAGTCGCAATCCTTGCGGCCCAAGAGGGCGCGCGGCAGATCGATCTTGGACCCATCGCCCTGCATGGCCAGCCGCTCCAGCGCCGGGCCGCCCGGATAACCCAGGCCCAAGGCCTTGGCGATCTTGTCGAAGGCCTCGCCGGCCGCGTCGTCAATGGTGGCCCCCATCCGGCTCATATCGCCGACGCCGCGCACCTCCAGAAGCTGGCAGTGGCCGCCCGAGACCAGCAGCAGCAGGAAGGGATAGGCGACCTCCGCCCCCAGCCGGGCCGACACCGCATGCCCCTCAAGATGGTTGACCGCCACCAGCGGCAAACCGCGCGCGAGCGCCGCCGCCTTGCCGAAACTGAGGCCCACCATGACCCCGCCGACCAGACCCGGCCCGGCGGTCGCCGCGACCCCGTCCAGCCCGTCATAGCCCATATCGGCCTCGGCCATCGCGCGGCGTGTGACCTCGGCGATCATCTCGACATGGCTGCGCGCCGCGATCTCGGGCACCACGCCGCCATAGGCCGCATGGTCGTCGATCTGGCTGTGAACGACCGAGGACAGCACCTCCGCCCGACCGCCCGTCAGGCGCACGACCGAGGCGGCGGTCTCATCGCAACTGGTCTCCAGGCCCAGCACCGTCAGCGGACCGGGACGAGGGGGGACATCCCGTCCAGTTGCCGCATCGGCGCCGCTGCTATAGTCGGCGGACATCTCCATCGGGTCGAGGTAGCGACCCGGCGACCGGTGCGCAACGCTCATGACCTTTCCTCTCCGCATCGGCACCCGGCGCTCCAAGCTGGCGCTCGCCCAATCCGGCATGATGCAACGCGCCATCGGTCGCGCCCTGAACGTGCCCGAGGCCGAGATCGAGACCGCCGTTCCTCTGGTCGAGATCGTCACCACCGGCGACCGCATCCAGGATCGCCGCCTGCTGGAGGTCGGCGGCAAGGCCCTGTTCACCAAGGAGATCGAGGAGGCCCTGCTGGCCGGCCGGATCGACATCGCCATCCATTCGATGAAGGACGTCCCTGCCGAACAGCCCGACGGACTGTGCATCGCCGCCATCCCCGAACGCGAGGACGCCCGCGACGCCTTCATCAGCCGTGACTTCGACAGTTTCGACGCCCTGCCCTTCGGCGCGCGCCTGGGCACCGCCAGCCTGAGACGGCAAGCCCAGGCGCTTGCGCTGCGGCCGGACCTGAAAATCGAGATGCTGCGCGGAAACATCGACACCCGCCTGCGCCGCGCGGCCGAGGGCGACTTCGACGCCATCCTGCTGGCCGTCTCGGGCATGACGCGCCTGGGCGTCACCGAACATATCCGCGAGAAACTGTCGCTGGACGCCTTCCTGCCGGCGCCGGGCCAAGGCGCCCTGGCCATCCAGACCCGCGCCGCCGACATCGACGCAGACTGGGTCGCCGCCCTGAACCACCCCGAGACCGCCCTGTGCATCGCCGCCGAGCGCGGCGCCATGACGGCGCTGGAGGGGTCGTGCCGCACCGCCGTCGGCGCCTTTGCCCGCATCGAACACGACACCCTGCATCTGACCACCGAAATGCTCAGCCCGGACGGCTCCGCCCGCTGGCGGCGCGTCGGCGATCTTTTCCAACCGACCGAAGCCGACGCGCGCGCACTGGGCCAACGCCTGGGCGGCGAGGTCCACGCCTCGGCCGGCGATCAGGAAGTCGATCCCGCGACCCTGGACGGATGAACGTCACGCCGACACGCGTATGGATCACCCGCGCCGAACCGGGCGCCGTGCGCACCGCCGCCCGCCTGCGCGACATGGGGTACGAACCGATCGTCGCGCCCCTTCTGACCATCCAGAACCTGACACCGCCCGTTCCCGATCTGGCGCCGTTCGCCGCCTTGGCCTTCACCAGCATCAACGGCGTGGCGGCCTTCGCCGCCCTGACGCCCCGCCGCGACCGTCCGGTCTTCGCCGTCGGCGATGCGACCGCCCAGGCCGCCCATGATGCGGGCTTCGCCGATGTCCACTCCGCATCCGGCGACCTGCGCGATCTCGCCCGCCTGATCGCCAGCGCCATCGCCAACGCCGCCGTCCTGGTCCCTCAAGCGGAAACCCCTGCCGGCGATTTCACCGCTGCCCTCGCCGCCGCCGGCGCCCGTAACGTGTCGGTCCATTCGCTGACAGTCTATCGCGCCATCGAAACGTCAGTCGCAGCGCCCGCACTGTTCGACGCCGTTCTGATCCACTCCCCCCGCGCCGGAAAAGCCCTCGCCAAGCTTCATCACGCCCCCTTGGCCCAGGCCGTCCTCGCCTGCATCTCTCCCGCCGCCGCGGCTCCGCTCGTCGCGCTCGGCCTGACGCCCGTTGTGGCAAAATCGCCCGACGAGACCTCATTACTCACGATCTTGAACGCGGCGCTTGGCAAGCGCGATCCGGCCGTATAAAGACCCCGTCTCGCGCGGACAGCTTCGTCCGTCGCAACCGGGCCGCTTTAGCTCAGCCGGTAGAGCACATCATTCGTAATGATGGGGTCAGGTGTTCGAGTCACCTAAGCGGCACCACCTTCCCAAAGCATCTCTAGCTTTGACGCCTGGCCGGGATAGGCAGGAAGGTGCTTCCGCTTGGGAGTTCCGTGGGTATGCGGTGGAACAGCTTCCGATCCAATTCCGCTCGAAGCCCTACTTTCTGCACGTCCCCTTGCCCGTGATGACACCCGTGAGGTGACAAGTCCTTCTCGGTGCAGCTAGCTTCTCCGAGATTGCGGAGGGTGAATCGTTGATTTCTGAGTATCTCGAGAGGGTTATTGCCCAGTTCAAAAGCGGCCACGCCACTGAACACAGCTACCGCCCCGCGCTAAATGACCTATTCCAAAGCATCGACCCAGCGCTGACGGTCATCAATGAGCCAAAGCAGTCCGAAGGCGGCATGCCCGACTTCATGTTCCAGCGCGACGGCGTCCCCATCGGCTGGGCCGAAGCCAAGGACATCGACAAGGACGTCATCAAGCTCAGGGGCTATTCGGTCGAACAGCGCAAACGCTACGAGGCCGCCTACCCCAACCTGATCTACACCAACGGCGTGGACTTCGAGTTCATCCGCGACGGCCAACAGGTCCACTTCGTCTCCATCGCCGACTTCTTGATGGGCCTCCAGCCTGTTCCGGAAAAGTTCGAGGAGTTGAAACGCCAGCTTAAGCTGTTCGCCGAGCAGAAGCCGATCAGCATCAAATCCGCCTCGAAACTGGCGGAAATGATGGCGGCCAAGGCGGCCATCATCAAGGACGAGATCGGCCTGGCGCTGAAGGAAGATCCTGAGTTTCGGTCCGGCCTCGGCGGCCAGTTTAAGAGCTTCAAGGCCAACTTGCTCCCGAACCTCGAACCGGACGAGTTCGCCGACATCTACGCCGAAACCATCACCTACGGTATGTTCGCCGCCCGCTTCCACGACGACGACCTGACGACCTTCAGCCGTCAGGAGGCGATGGACGACCTGCCAGCCTCCAATCCCTTCCTTAAGGGGCTGTTCGAATACGTCGCCGGCCCGGCACTGCCCAAGCGCCTGACCTATATTGTCGATGATCTAGTCGAGGTCATGCGCGCCTCGGACCCCCATTCGCTGTTCCGCGACTTCGGCAAGTTCACCGCGCGGAACGACCCCTTCATCCACTTCTACGAAGACTTCCTGGCCGCCTATAATCCCAAGAAGCGCAAAAGTCGGGGCGTCTGGTACACACCTGAACCGGTGGTGGACTTCATCGTCCGTGCCGTGGACGATGTGCTGAAGTCCGAGTTCGGCCTTGCCGACGGCTTGGCCGACACCTCAAAGGTTACGGTCGATTGGGACACCGGCCAAAACCACCCCAAGACCGGCAAACCGATCACCGAAAAGCGCCAGGTTCACAGGGTCCAGATTCTCGACCCCGCCACCGGCACCGGCACATTCCTTGCCAAGGCGGTCCAGTTGATCTCGGACCGGGTCAAGGCGCGCGCGCCGGGTAAATGGTCCGGCTATGTCGAACAGGATTTGTTGCCCCGCCTGCACGGCTTCGAGTTGCTGATGGCCAGCTACGCCATGTGCCACATGAAGCTGGACATGCAGTTGGCCGAGAGCGGTTACAAGCCGAGCGCCAAGCCGCCGCGGCTGTCGGTCTGGCTGACCAACGCGCTGGAGCCGGCCGAGCGCGAGGTACGCGACCTGTTTTTCCAGCCGCTCGCGGAAGAGGCGCGAGGTGCAAGTGAGGTCAAGCGACAGTCGCCGATCATGTGTGTGATCGGAAATCCACCATATTCAGGAATATCTCAGAATAATGGAGAATGGATCACGCGTCTGATCGAAGACTATAAGTACATTGGTAAGAAACATTTTGGCGAACGCAAGCACTGGCTGCACGACGACTACGTGAAGTTTATCCGCATGGCTGAGCACACAATCGCACAAAATCCATCCGGAGGCGTCTTAGGATTTATTACTAATCACGGATATTTAGACAACCCGACGTTTCGGGGCATGCGTTGGCGTCTGCTTCAGACGTTCGACAAAATCTGGGTAGTTGATTTGCACGGGAACACGAACAAGCCAGAACCCGTGCCACCTGGTTTGGTTGACAAGAATGTGTTCGACATTCGTCAAGGCGTAGCGCTGGTTATTGCCATACGAAAAGGGAAAACGTTAGGCACCTTGGGTGAGGTCTGGCACGGCGAGATATGGGGTAGTCGCGAAAGCAAGAGCGCTAAGCTTTTTGATCTCAATAGATTTGACGGCGCACCAACTAAGCTTAAACCAGAAGCGCCGTACTTCATGATGGCTCCATTTTCCGTCGCCTCAAGAGACGCCTACGATCAGGGATTTTCCGTCAACGAACTAATGGTTCACAATGTAACTGGGATCGCGACAGCGCGAGACCATCTGGTCATTGGATTCTCCGGAGAGGAACTAAGGCTTCGCATCGAGAAATTCATTGATCCAACGCTTAGCGATAGACAAATCCGAAATATTTTTTTCCCGTCCAGAAAAGACGAGAAATATCTCGCGGGAGACACGCGTGGATGGAAGATTGAGCAGGTTCGACCAGAAATCAGAATGTCAGATTGGAAATCCGATATCAGGCCAGTCTACTACAGACCGTTTGATAAGAGGTGGATAATTTATCGGAAAGATATGGTCGATTGGGGAAGAGAAGCGATAATGAAGAATTATCTGTCATCTCCAAACATCGGCTTACTCATATCCAAAGCTCACAATGACAGTAATTTTGCCCACTCTTTAGTTACCGACACCATATCAGAGGTAATTATTGTGTCAGGAACAACAGCATCGAATGCTGTGAACGTTCCATTGTACATTTATCCCGATACATGTAGCGATCAATCCGACGCCTTCGCCGCCAAGCACCGCACGCTAAATCTCGACCCGAAGCTCTACGCCGCCATCTGCAAAGCCGCCGGGATTGACCCCGCCAATCAGGCAGGGCCGGAGGACGATTTCCGGGCCGCGACGGGCGACGCCCGGCCGAGCGAAATTAAGGTGTTCGACTACATCTACGGGGTGCTGCACTCGCCGGACTATCGCGCGACCTATGCCGAGTTCCTCAAGATCGACTTTCCACGCATCCCCTATCCAGCATCGCCCGAGGTGTTCCGCCAAGTCAGCGACAAGGGCGAGCAACTGCGCCGCCTGCATCTGATGGAGGCGCCCGCCATCGGCGAGACGCACTATCCCTATCACGGCGACGGCGACGACGTGGTCGCGGCTGGCTATCCCAAATTCGAGGGCGATCGAGTCCACATCAACGCCGACCAGTATTTCGACGCCGTGCCCGACATCGCCTGGAACTTCTTCATCGGCGGCTATCAGCCAGCCCAGAAATGGCTCAAGGACCGGCGTGGTCGCGCTCTGTCATGGGACGACATCGGCCACTATCAGAAAGTCATCAAAATCATGATGGAGACGGACACGGTGATGGGGGAAATTTCGCTGCCTATAACTGGGTAGGGTCAAGAGACGCCATCACCTGCCGCGAGCTAGAAGATCCCGAAGCAGCGTCGCCGGATCATGGTCGAGGGCATCCGCGACCTGACCGAATGCGGTCAATCATATGCGCCAATCGCCTCGCTCCACCTTCTACACAGGGCTTTGCGGCCTACCCAGCCGCGCCGCGAGTTCAACCTGAGTGATGTCGGCAGCCTTCTGCACCGAGGTGATGAAGGCACGGAATCCCTGACGCCGCTGCGTGAAAATCGACGACGGCAGAGAGCGCAAACCGCGCCATCTTATTTGAATAATTAGCAAGAAGACGGGAGGCGACTATATCCTCAACGTCGCAGCCAGCCTTCTCGTCACCCGTTCGAATAGCCGGGTTGGTTCGGCATCCATGGCCCTAGCGAGCGCCACGAACTCCAGCACGTCCACGCGACGCTGACCGCGCTCGATGATGGACACGAAGGACTGATCCTTCCCCACGCGCGCGGCCAACTCGGCCTGCGTGAGCCCTGACGCCTGACGCGCTTCAACGAGCACCGCGACGAGGTGCCGATGATCCCCGCCAAAGATCGTCTTGGGCATCGAATGGGCCGCCGAGTCTAAACCGGCAACCCAACTATATGGAAAATCCGCTTATGCGATTTTTCCCTTTCCGATATGGATTTTTTCCATACTCAACGAACGCGATTCACCCTGCCCTACCGTGGAGATGAACACACTCGACCTAAGCCTCTGATCTTCAATCACCAAAAACTCAAACCCATGACGGACCAATCACATCATGAAATCAACCTACGCACTCGCATCATTGCTCGCCCTTTTGGCGGCCTGCGATCAAGGCGTTGCACAAACCACTAAAGCCCCCACTCAAGCCGAAGAAATCGAGGAGTTCTGCAATCAAGTAGCATCGGACTTTGTCGCGAGCGGAGGTCAATCAACCGGTCTGTTCATGGGTAGGATTCAGCAAAAGATGCTCGAAGAAGAATGGGATCCAGAAACGGTCTCCAACACCTGCTCGGAAGCCCTCCGCCGCAAAACAGAGTTTATTCAGCAGCACGCACAGGCAATCGAAAGGCGTGCCCAATGAGACCCTTAGCCTATGCCCTCGCCGCTTCCGCTTTCGCGATCAGTGGCTGCGCTTCGGCACCAGCACGGACGCCCGGCACCTATGTCAGCCAGAGCGAACCCGTCTATCTGATCACCGAGGCTCAGGCCGATCAGATCCTGGTGGACGCCATGAACGTCGAATTCGGCACCAGCCCGATCGTGCGTGTCGAACACCCCAACAGAGGGTATCAAGCCACCATCAAGTTCCTGTTCGACAGCCACCAGATCGTCGGCACGATGGTTCCCTCCAGGGGCCGGAAGGCTGACGGCACGGTGCAGGACGGCTTCTACTTCACCGTCTCTCACAGCGGCACCATGCCCCTCTCTGGCATCACCCGTTCAAAGCGTTTGAAGGACCGGCTCAACCAGGCGGCAGGCGCTCTTTCACCGAGCGTCCCTCCAGCTCGGTAGGTGGTGCCTCACCGGGTCGCTGGCAGGGGCAGGACACAAACGTCCCTCCCCTCGGCCAGAAGCCTGAAAACCTGTTGCGTGTCATCGACTTTAGGGCCGTTCACTAGGACGACCTGACGCCTTCCAAAACTCTAACCATCACCGACCCCCGTGGCCTTGCGCTGCGGGGGTTTTTTCGTGCCCGGAAAGGACATCCAGACCATGCTCTCCCTGAACGACCGCGACGCCGTTACGGCCGCGCTCACAGACCCTAGCCTCGACCCTTCCCTGCGCGCCCTGATCGGACTTCGTGTCTGGCAGGTGGACACCGATCGTCGCCGTCCCCTTGGCGAAATCCTCCAGATCGTCGTCGTCCAGCCGAGCGATCCTCCCGAGGCCATTCACGCCGCCGTCGGCTTCCCCATCACCTGGGACCAGGCCGATCAACCCGGCTGGGAATGGATGAACGACCACGGCTCATGGTTCGAGCTAGCCTACGTCCTGACCGATGATTTCGGGATGCTGGTGTTCGTCGCTGACCATCCCCACACCAACCACACGCTCCGCTTCAACTGCCTGGGCGTTGCCGACCGTCCTCCGACCTCCAACGCCGACTAGGCGTCAACCACTCATCCGACCCGCGCCCTCCGACATCCCGTCGCGAGGGCTTTTTTTGTGCCCGAAGGACACCAGTTTCCATGCTCTGCCTGAACACCCTCGCCGACGTCGCCGGCATAATCAGCGACTCTGACCTAGACGATGACCTGCGCACCCTGATCGCTCATCGCGGATGGCAGGCCTACGCCGATCATCCCTCATGCCTCAGCGAGGACTCCCGGATCGTCGTCGTCCAGGGCGGCGACACCCCCGACGTGATCAACACCGCCGTTGGCTTCCGGATCACTGGCGATGATGCCGAGGAGCCGACCTATGACACCCTGGAAGATCACGGCCTATGGTTCGAGATTGTCTACCGGGGCCGGTGCGGGCGAGACACCGTCGTCTTCGTAGAGAACGGTCCAGGGACGGAGTTGGGCCTGCACCACCTCTGCCTTGTCCACTTCTGGACCGAGGAGGCGGGCCGATGATGGGCCGGTTCCTTCTCCTGCTCATCCTATGCGTCGCCCTCGCCGTGCTCAGGGCCGTCATCGTGGCCACTGTGGCCTTGGTGGTGCTAGCTCTGATCGTCAGCTTCATCACGCGGCCGAGACAGACACTGGTGTTCGTTGGCACCCTTGCCCTGTCTGCCCTGACTGTGACTCAGCCCCTAGCCTGCATCATCACTCTTGCGGCTTTGGGCTTTGTCATCGCTTTTTCGGGCCGCAAGCGACGCCATTCGAAGTCACGGTATCTCGACCCGCCGCACCCGTGATTAGGCGGACAGGCGGGGAGGTCAGACCGGCGACGGCTGACTTCCTCAGCCTTCGCGCGGCTGAATATCAGGGTTCGGCATTATGGCAGCCTCTGTCGTGTCTTCTGGCAAGGGCATTTCGATGGGCGAGATGCGGGCTTGGCGAAGAGTCTCCAGCACCATCTTAGCTTGAGGTAAAAACTTCTCCCCATCACTGGTCAGGCGCAAAGGCCACACTTGGTAATCGACCAGCGGACGAACTCGACCTCGGGCGAGCCACTTCTCAAGCTTCTGGATGTGCTTTGTAACGGTCGCCTGATCGACGCCCATTTGGGCGGCGGCCGCAACACGGGAACTGGCTTCCACTGACCGCACAAACGCCTCCAGCCAAACGACTCGAAGGCCACCGAACTCGGTCAGATCCTCCTCCTTCTTTTTCGCCACGACGCCTCCAGACGCACTGAATCTGCCCTCGCTGGAGCATTACAAAAATTTTATCTGGCCGCCAGTTTGGCAAGGTCCTGCCGGAAGTATCGTCCGCTAGGAAACGTGGTTTTGCCCCGCCAAAACAGAGATTTGCTCCCATTTACACCGTGAAATTCGCCGGTCAGAACGCGCTCACTGATCGCGCAGACAAGGAGATCGAGCGATGGTTCTACCCCCTAAGCCACCCCCGGAAGATCCGGATAAAGAGCCCCCTGAAACACCGGCAGAGAAGCTCAACCCACTCGTCAGACACAGTCTGAGAGGGGATGCTGCAAAGCTCCACGCACGGGCGGTGGACACCATGCCTCTGCTTGGCGGCATCATGTTTTTGGGGCAGGCAACGATCATCTACGCCCCACCAAACGCCGGTAAAACGCTCTTGGTGATCAGGTTCATTCAGGACGCGATCGACGAGGGGCGGCTCGATCCGAACATGCTCTTCTACATCAACGCGGACGACAGCGGGAAAGGGTTAGCCGAAAAGGTCGAAATCCTGGAGATTCTGAACGCTCACATGCTGGCCCCCGGCTTGAAAGGCTTCAAGGTCAATCAGTTCGTGGACAAGCTTATCGAGGCCACGCAGAACGGCACGGCTCGCGGCTCTGTAGTGATCATCGACACGCTGAAGAAGTTCACCAATCTTATGGACAAAGCCCGTTCCAGCAACTTCGCCAATGTCTGCCGGGAGTATGTGATGGCAGGCGGCACCATCATTGCGCTGGGCCATACAGCGAAGAACCGGAACGCCGACGGAACCCTGCGTTATCAAGGCACAACGGACATTCTCGAAGATTTCGATGCAGCCTATGTCGCCGAACCGATGATGGGCAGCCCAGGAGCATCCGAGAAGATCGTCCGCTTCACCCAACAGAAGAGCCGGGCGGACAGCCCCCAGGAGGTGGCCTATGCCTACTCTACCGAACAAGGCCTGACATACGCTGAGAAGCTGGCCTCTGTCCGTCCCGTCTATGCTGAGGAATTGGAGTTCAGCGCTTTGGAGGCCGACATGCTGGACGACGCAAAGGTTGCAGACCGAATCCGCGCGTTGATTTTCGGCGGCATGGCATCTTCCGGGCAGGACAAGCTCGTTCGCGCCGTGGCTGAGGACGGGGACATATCCCGGTCGCAAGCACGACGGGTTCTGGATCGCTACACGGGCGAAGATCCCGACAAGCATCGCTGGTCAGTCCAGAAAGGCGATCGTGGAAAGCGGACCTACACCGTCCTCCGGAAGCCTCAGGTCGAGCAGGGCGAATAGAACCGCCGCCCCTCCCCAATTTCCCAAAACCCCAGACATTCCGGCCGACACGGCCGACTAACAATCTGGGGACCTGGGGATTTGGGGGAGTCGTGGCGCTTCCGGCCTGACTCTGAAACGGCGCGGGCCAGACCCGCTCAACACTAGCCCAACTCAATCAAGCATGCGGACCGGTTCACCGGCAAGCGCACCCTCACGCCTATTCCAAGGAATATTTTCTCATGAACCGACAACGTCAGACCGACGGACTCAACATCGACTTGGATGACCAAACCACCCTGGTCATCACGTTTCTCAGCCTGATCGACGGCGGGTTCTCCGAAGGTCAGGCCGCACTCGCCGAGACGGCCGCCCGACAGTGCGGCATGCCGTTTCGCCATGCTCTTTCGATCCTCCAGCGATACACCGGCTCGGACGACCGAGACCATTATTGGAGGCTTCGCGAAGGCAGCCGAAGCCAACACTCGTACGAACTTCTGCCTCCCTGTCGCAACATGGCAGGTGCTTAAGCTCTACGGGCGTCATGTTCGCCTGACTGCGGTCTAGTCGGCACCACCCTATAAGCTGATCGCCTACCTCTGCGGCCCCCTGAGGCCCGCTCCGGGCACCCCATAGCCCGGCTATCCAGACACCCCAGCCCCCGCCCAGGCGGGCCACCCTGGGGCAAACGCGGGCTCGCCCCGCTCCAGACTTCCCCCTCCACCGCAAACCGCCTCCCGCTGCGCCCCGTCGGCACCGCGTGATGGCGCTCGTCTGAACTCAAACCCATCAAAAGGATAATCCCATGCCCAAGGCCCACCTGACTCAGGCCTTCGTCGCCAATGCCGGCTGCGAGGTCGGAAAGAAGAAGACCGACTGGTATTGCACCACCGTGACCGGCTTCGTGCTGGAATGCCGCTGCACAGGCGGAAAGACCTACTACTTGAGATACCTGTGCCAAGCAGGGACGCAAAAGCAGCATAAGATCGGCGGCTATAACGACGTCACCTTCGCTGTCGCCAGGAAGAAGGCTCAGCATCTTCGATCTGAAGTGGTGATGGGTGGCGATCCAAGCGCTCAGAAGGCTCTGGTCAAGTCCATCCCGGTGTATGGCGATCTGTCCTTGAAGCACCTGGAGTTCATCAAAGGCAGCAAGTCCTACGCCTCGGTCGAGATGTGTATGCGCGTCCACATCGTTCCGAAGTGGGGGAAGACACGCCTCACCGACATGAACAGTCGGTCGATGGCTCAGTGGCTCAGTGAAAAACGGGCGTCGGGTTTATCCCCGGCGTCGGTCGAGAAACTCCGTGTCATCATCGGCCGGTCGTTCGTCCTTGGGGCAAGCTGGGACATCCCCGGCACCGAGCGAAACCCCACCCGTGGCATCCCTCGGACACCGCTGAACAACGGCCGTGAACGCTTCCTGTCTGCCGAGGAAGCGACGCGGTTGAGGGAGGCTGTGGCGGCATCGCAGAACCCTCAGCTTCAGCACATCGTCGGCCTCCTCCTTCTTACAGGGGCACGGCTTCGCGAACTGTTGGACGCCAAATGGGAGAACGTGGATGTCAAACGTCGGTCCTGGCTGATCCCGACCAGCAAGACCGGTAAGCCACGTCACGTCCCGCTTTCCACACCGGCGTTGGCGATCATCGAGACGCTGCCTCGCTTCAAGGACTGCCCCTGGCTGGTGCCCAATCCAGAGACCCGCCTTCCCTTCGTGTCCATCAAGCACGGCTGGCAACGGGCGATCAGGGAGGCCAGGCTGCCGGGTCTACGCCTTCATGACCTTCGACATTCGGCGGCGTCGTTCATGGTCAACAGCGGTGTCGATCTGTTCGCCGTTGGCAAGGTGCTGGGTCACGCCAGTTACCAGTCCACCCAGCGGTATTCGCACCTCGCCAATGACACGCTGCTGAAGGCCGTCGAGGCTGGGGCAGCGAAACAAGCCGCCGCCTAATCCCTAAGCGCTTCATCCGCATCCTGGCTCACGTCGGGGTGCGGATGGGCACCTATTTTTTTTTGCCGTCGAGATGCAGCCCGTCGATCTTCTGAAGGATTCAGGACCGGCTGTAAGAATGCCAACCACACCAAATCGTCTTCAAATCGTCAGAAGATCAAGCGCCTGCTTGATCGCAACTGCCATCGACTTTTGCGTAAGCCTGTTCCTGGTCCAGAGGATCCAGTGTTCTGTCGTTCCATAAATAGGACGCTCGAATGCACTGGTCGCCATTTTCCCAGCTTGCCTCAAGGACGCGCTGATCTGCCTCAAACATAAGTGTCAGGTACATTTGCTCTTCGCCACCAAGGCCCAGGGGACGCACGTCTCCCGTTTCCTGATTGATTACATAAGCAAAGCTACAGCCGGAACCACAGCCAATCTGCACCACCGTACTGGCACCAGCAAAATTGACGCCTTCAGCGGCTGCTTGCAGAATGCGAGTTCTGTAGGCGCGTTCGTCGTCATCAAGAATGGGAGCGGCGCGTGGCCCCTCATATATTCTCATAACTTGGGTTGCGAGCTGTGCGTTTAGGGCAGCGCCATCGAGTTGCTCACCGCCATTTTGGTCAGCAGGCGCTGCATCGGAGGGTGCGGCATATGAATCATACGTGGCCCACGGCTCATTAGTGGTCGATGCTGTGGCGAGCGTCGTATCTACAGGTGCCGCTTCTTGTTTCTGATCGCACGCCACTAAAAGGAGACAGGTGGCGAAGCACGATGCGAGTTGAAGACGGAACTCCACTAGACGGCTCCCGAAACGTTCTGAGTGCGAACCACCCGCAGGTTCCGCTCGATCTTCACAACTACAAAGAAGAAGATCACGATCAGGAAGGTGAGCAGCGACATCCCCGCGACCGTTGCAGCTACGACGGCTTTTGATGCGCTTTCCGCTTTAATTAGCTCTTTTTCCTGGATCTGACTTTGGAATCGATCTGCGTGCCAAGCAATCGCTCGGTTCAGGTTCTCCGTGGAGAGAGGTTCACCGACCGCATCGACCAACTGCTTGGTCATCGCTTCGATGCTGGCTGCATATTGTGCTTGGTAGGCCAGTGGCATGGCATCGTGGAACGACATTAGATGTGCACGTGCCTGCACCATCTCAATTGTGAAGCCGTGGTGCTTGGCAACATATGCGCTAATGTTTTCCGCAGCCTTCTCTATCGGTTGAGGGACTACTTGGGCTGACGCGTCGATGGCAGCTGCCGAGTCCGGCGCGCCCAAGGCCTCCCTGTTTTCCGCCACGAAGGCCGAGAGCGTGGCGTTCTGAATCTCTGTGGTTGTGGAGACCCCGACTAGCCGGCCCAACACCGGGCCTGATTGCATTAGAGAAAAGACGAACGCCAACAATGCAATCGTTGCGATACACAGCACGGCGATCCGCAAGATGTTCAGATAAACGTCTTCAATTCGACTCAGCACGTCAGCCCCCCGGTTGTGACAAGCGCCGCCTTACCATTGCGGTTGCCCGAACAGCAATCGGAGAAACAAAATGCGCTGTGGTGGGCAGGCGTTAAATGCGGCAAGCGCTTTTGTGGCCCTTGATTGCGTCGGCCCTAAAGGTTGGAGCGACACCATCAACCTCGGCGAGTTCAGGGGAACACTTTCACAACCTGAAAAGAGCCAGCAGACGACGGCTTCAGTGTTTCGGCCGCAGGACTTTTCAACGTCAGCCAGTCCAGCCCGGCCGGGGGTTGCAGCACGACAATCTGCCGATCGTGGTAGGGCGACACATCAGGTCCGGGCTCTGTCGTCAGCATGGCCCAAGCGCCATCCTTCACTAGTCCGGCGATCCAGAACCACGCCTCCCCCGTCATCGAGAATGACCACTTGGTCTTTCGCTTCTGTCCAGGCTCGGCGTCCGTGAATTCGTAGAAGGCCGACGCCGGGATCAGGCATCGCGTGGTGTTGCCAAACTCTCGCCCGTCGCTTCGGAAGTTGAACACCGGGCGGCCTTGCGGAGATCGCCAGGACCATTGCATCGATGTCAGGAGAGGCCCTTCGTCCCACGTCACGATCGAGGGTGTGTCACCGATCTTGATGTCATCGTTCGGCTCGATGTTCGGGATCGCGCCACCGTCGAAGCGAAGCGGGAAACCCGTCTCACTGAAGGCGTCAGCGATCTGCGACGCGGGGACGTGCGAGGCGTAGTTGTTGCACACCCTGGGCCTCCTATTCGAAGGCCTCGATCATGGACGTGACGGCCTCGCGCTGTTTGTCATTCAGGTTGGACCACGCCCTGATCAAGCGGGCGCTTCCGGGATGGTCGCCACGGTTCTCTCCGACGAGTTCGGCCACGTCACACTTCAGCGCCTTGGCGGCGAGCACCAGCTTCGGAGCGGCGATCCGGTTCTTACCCGTCTCGTATTTCTGCACCTGCTGGAAAGTGACGCCGATCGCCTCGCCCAACCGGCGCTGTGTCATTCCGATCGCTTCGCGACGGCCGGTAATGGCCTTACCGATCGCGACGTCTATCTGTTTTTCGTGTTCGCTCATGGGCCGGACTAACTGCGTAATACCAGTGTTTCGCAAGTGGTGTTTTCCAGCGCCGCCATAGGTTCGGTCCACAGGCGGCGGCCGATCCTTCTTCCCACACCCCCAAATGTTCTGCATATGTTCTCGTCATGGGCGCGAAGGCATACAGAGGGGACGAAACCACCGGCTTTCAGAGCCCAGCCCAGGATCACGTCGAAGCTGTCCCTGATCTGGCCGAGCTGTTGGAGCTTCGTCGGCCACAACGTTACGCCGTCCGGGTGAAGGGTGATGGCCTGCGTAAGCGAGGCATCCACTCCGGCGACATTCTCGTGGTCAACACGGACGGAGAGCCCCGATCAGGAAAGGTCTGTGTCGCCTTCGTTCATGGTGATGTTGTCCTGGCGATCCTGACGGAGAAAGACGGGGAGTGGTGGCTGGAGCCCTCCAACTACGCGCCGCAGCCGATCAGTGATGACACCGAGGTGTGGGCGATGATCGCGGCACTCGTTCGGACCGACGTCTGATGTTTGGCCTGATCGACGGCAACAACTTCTATGTCTCGTGCGAGCGGGCGTTCGATCCTACCCTGAGAGGCAAGCCGGTGATCGTGCTGTCGAACAACGACGGCTGCGCCATAGCCCGGTCAGCAGAGGCCAAGGCGCTCGGGATCAAGATGGGCGAGGTCTGGCACCTGTCGAAACGCAAGCCCGAGTTCCGCAACGTCATAGCCAAGTCGTCCAACTATGCGCTTTACGGCGACATGAGCAGGAGGGTGTTTGAGGTGCTGTCCGAGCACTTCCAGCGCGTGGAGCCCTACTCCATCGACGAGATGTTCGTGGATTTGACCCAGTTCGCTCGGGTGGACTACTGCCGGCGTGTCCGCGACCGTGTTCGGCAGGTCGCCAAAATTCCTACCTGCATCGGCATCGGCCCGACCAAGACGCTCGCCAAGCTGGCGAACAAGCACGCCAAGGGCACAGAGATTGGTGTTTCCGATTTCAGCGATCTGGATGCCCGCCGCCAAGCCTTCGCTGAAATGCCGATCTCAGAAATCTGGGGCGTAGGTGGCGCATCGCAGGCCAAGCTAAATGGGCTCGGCATCTTCACCGTGGATCAGTTCGCCAGTCTGCCCTCGGCTTCGATCAGGAAGTTGATGACCGTCACCGGCCAGCGAACCCATGCCGAACTGAATGGTGTGTCATGCATGCCTCTGACGCTGGCTCCGGCGAAGAGGCAGACAGTGTCGGTCACGCGCATGTTCGGACGCCCTCTCGAGACTTGGGAGGACATGCGAGAAGCCCTTGCGGCTCACGCATCCAGGGCCGCTGAAAAGTGCCGCACACATGGTTTGGCCGCCACGGGGATGCAGGTGTTCTTTCACACCAATCCACACTCAGGCGAGCCTTGGTACAACGGTCAGCGATCGTTTGAGATTGAGCCTACGAGCGACAGCTTTTCTATCATCCGCCAGGCCGTCAGCGCGGGAGGCTCGATGTGGAAGCCTGGCCTTCGCTACGCAAAGTGTGGGGTGATCCTGCTGGACCTTCAGGCCGAGGCTCAGGCGTCTCTCAATCTACTGCCGACGAACGACCCGGTGAAATCCGAAAAGCTTATGGTGGCCCTGGATTCTGTAAACGCTCGGTTTGGGCGTGACACCCTTCGTCCAGGGGGGATCGGCAAGGCAACCACTTGGTCCACCAGAGCGAATAATCGATCTCCGCGCTACACGACGAGGTTCAGTGATCTGATGGAGGCGACGGCCTAGTTATCCGCCACTGGTGGCACCGCCGCAGTTGCATGGTCAGCAATCCTCTGTGCTACCTGGTGGTGCATAGGGAACAGGGGATTGAAGATGAAACGGCAACACCACCGCAGCTTGGTGAAAATTGGAAGCCTCGTAGCGGCTTTGGCAACCGCCGCAAGCATTCCATCTGCCGCAGCTTTGTCTCCGGCGTTGGTTCCAGCCCCCCAGACAATGTGCATGGCCACTGGCGAGCAAACGTCAGGATTCAATAAGCTTTGCTATTATGACTGCCTTGGCTCGGCGCACGTGGTGACGCAGTCGTCTGTGTCGTTGTGCGCCCTGTCGGTGGTTGCGCCGTCCCAAAGACCGCAACAGTTCCCGCGTCCACTTAGTCCACCACCATCGGGATCGACCACCTGCTTCGCGAGAGGCGAGCGGCAATCCGGCATGAACAAGATTTGCTATTACGACTGCCTGGGATCAGCTCGAGCAGTCACCCAGTCGTCAGTCTCGCTTTGCGCTCTGACGATTCAACAGTAGCCCAGGCGAACTGTCACGCACTGGAGGATGCATGCTTCGGCCATCAACCACATTCGTTTTAGGTGCCGCATTCAGCGCTGATCTTGGTCTCCCGCTAGGCGAGGGCTTAAAGCTTAAACTCGTTGAAGTTCTGCCAAAAAATCACGGCGAGGGGGGTAACGAGAAGCTGAGATGGTTGCTGGGGCAACACGGCAATCCTGAATGGTTTGATGCGTCGCGCACCTTAAGAGCCGCACTTCCATACGCTGCCTCCATCGATAATCTTGTAGAGCATCACCAACACGACCACGTGCTGGTGCAGGTTGCCAAGTGGTCCATTGCGTGCGCCATCGCTTTGGAAGAACAACGATCCGCCATAGGTAGCAAGCCCGCGGGACGGGCCCTGGAGGCGGGAAACTCTTCAGTATATCACCAGCTGTTTCGTTTGATTGTGGCAGGTGTATCTAGACGAAACTTAGACGAAGCTTTCAAGCGGCTTCAAGTGATCACGTTTAACTATGATCGCACCTTGGAAGCCTTCCTTGTACGGGCTCTTGCCGCCCATTCGGGACTCTCGACTGAAGCAGCGGAAGAAGTTGTATCTCATGCGACGATCCTCCACGCCTACGGGGCGCTCGGGCAGGACGAGAACGGTAACGCGCCACGTCAGTTTACGGAAGTTCAGTCATCAGATGGGATTGAGCAACTTGCGCGAGGTATTCGAACCTTCTCCGAGAAGGTTCAGTCTGGCGAAAGCGACTTGCTGCGTCATATAGTCCGTGACTCTGAGCGGCTAATATTTCTTGGCTGCGCATATCATAAACAAAACCTGAATCTGATTGCGCCCCAAGCTCAGCTGTTAGCGGACGAAGTATATGGCACTGTATATGTGCCTCCACCTGCCGATCCAGATCATCATGCCGCACCCGATCTAGAAATGTTTTCCATGCCAGCCAATGCAGCCTTGAGATCCACTCTATTGCACTGGCGACAGCCATTCTCTTCCGAAGAAACCCGCCTTTTCCTTCAGCCAATGACATGCCGACAGCTCATAGCTCAACATGGAATCAACTGGATTGAAGGCGGCGGAGAGGTGTAACATCTCTGGCTGGATTGACACATCCGTTCACGAGCGGTGACGCGAAAATTAGCCTTATCCACCCCTATCGGAAGTCCGCAACGTCCGCTCTTGGCATTGCAACCGATGTCCGCTTTCGGGAAGTGAGCCAACTTCGCAAATCGACCCATATCGGACCTTCATCCAACGGTTGCCAAGTAGCAGCTTTGCCTCGAGATCGAACTCGGCTACGCGCGAGTGATCCTTGGGGGAACGAAATTTGCTTCAATCTCGCAGAAATGCCTGGGCCTTCTGGCTGGGTTGCTTGGTAGTCACGATAGGGGTGGTGTTGCACCTGCCCATGTACTGGATGGGCCGCGACATGGGGTTCCAGCTAGTCGGGATGGCCATGGACGCCGGGATGATGTGGGGCATGGCCGCGATCTTGGTTGGGATTGCGCTGACCGGTTATGGTCTGTTGCCGGCAACGATCGAGGTTGCGGCGACCGCCGAAATCATAGCCCCGCCGGAGGATGCGCCGCTGACGCGAGCGCACTGGGGCATGATGGCGTTGCTGGCCTTGGCCTTGATTATCGACATCATGAAACCGGCCAGCTTGGGTTTTGTTACGCCTGGGATGAGCGCCGAGTATGGCGTCGGCGGTGCCATGGTGGCGGTTCTGCCCTTCGCTGCACTGTCGGGAACAGTGGTTGGCTCTTTCGTCTGGGGTTGGCTCGCCGACATCTACGGTCGCCGAGCCACGATCCTGCTGTCCAGCGTGATGTTTATCGGTACGTCGATCTGCGGAGCCATGCCGGATTTCTGGTGGAATGTCGGCATGTGCTTTCTCATGGGCGCGGCGGCTGGCGGCATGTTGCCGGTGGCCTACGCTCTCTTGGCTGAGATCATGCCGACTAAGCATCGCGGCTGGGCCCTGGTCTTAGTGGGGGGCATAGGGGCGGTAGGTGGCTATTTCGCCGCCAGCGTCTTGGCCGCTTGGCTGCAACCGGATTGGGGCTGGCGCATCATGTGGTTCCTGAACCTGCCGACAGGCCTGCTGCTGATCGCGCTCAGCCCACTGCTGCCCGAGTCCGCTCGGTTTCTGCAGCACATCGGCCGGATAGACGAGGCGCGAGCCGTGCTGGCCCGGTTCGGAGCGGTCGTTCGCTCAAACGCCGAGGATCAGCCTGGGCCGACGCGGGGAGATCACTCGCATCTCCCCCCCGTCGATCGTCGGCACCTGGGCGTGACCGTCGCGCTCACGCTTGCAGCGCTAAGTTGGGGGCTGGTCAACTTTGGTCTTCTGTTGTGGCTGCCGGGTGCTCTGGTCGCCGAAGGACGCAGCATGGAAGCTGCGGGGGGCCTGATCGCCAAATCGACCCTCATCGCCGCTCCCACCGTGCTGGTATCTGTCTGGCTGTACAGCCGATGGTCCACCAAGAAGTCGCTCGCCTTGATGTTGGGCGTCACTGCGTTGGGCCTCGTCGGGTTCCTCATGCGGGGTGCGGGCGTAGAGTGGCTGGCGGACCCAATCGCTCCCCTTGCACTTCTGATCGTCGGGTCCAGCGGCGTAATTTCGATCATTCTACCGTACACAGCCGAGAACTATCCGTTGCGGATACGTGGCCGAGCAACGGGCTGGATCGCCGGGTGTTCAAAGCTCGGCGGCTTGCTGGCTCAGGGGCTGAGCGTCGCGGCCCTGACGCCGCCGTTCGGGGTAGCGGCGGCATTAATTGGCGTACCGATGGCTGGAGCTCTAATATTAATCCTCTGGCTGGGTCGCGAGACTCGAGGGCGGGACCTTCGCGACCTCGAAGAAACCGAGCTTTGACACAAGTAGATCGCGTTGTGGTGTCGATCGACGGCCTTTTTGGAACGCCGCCAGCCGAGTCCGCTAACCACCCCTAGGTGAAGTTCCGAACGTCGGTTCACGGCATGGATCCGTCTTCGGTCAGTATGAGTTCGCATGACGACCCGCAGCCGCCCCAAAATAGCGGCTCTCCGGCTCGGGTTGCGATGTCTCGTTTAAGCGCTGTCGCCAAATGGTTGGGGCCCAGCGTTGCAGACGGTGAATATCTGTGTGACACGCCGACTAGCGCGTAGGATCTTGCCATGCAGATATTCCGACCCATCCTGGCTGGCGCGACGATTCTCGATCGCATCGTCGCCTGCGGTGGATCCATAATCGGGATCGCGGCGACCGGGCTCGCCACGCAATGGATACTGGGATCGGACAGCCCGGCGCACTTGTTGATGATCGCGTCGATGGGAGCCTCCGCTGTTCTCGTCTTCGCCGTTCCGGCAAGCCCTCTTGCACAGCCCTGGCCTGTTCTGGGCGGCAATGTCGTTTCGGCGGCCATCGGCGTCACGATCGCTCACTTGATCGATGACCCCATGCTCGGAGGAGGGCTCGCCGTTGGAGTGGCCATCGCGATGATGTCGCTTCTTCGTTGCCTGCATCCACCGGGCGGTGGAACGGCTCTGATCCCGGTGCTCGCCGGCATTGGCGCCCCAGCTTCGAGCTGGTTGTTTCCTCTTTTGCCGGTCGCGCTCAACGCTGCGCTTTTGCTCGGTGTCGCCTGGCTATTTCACCGCTTCTCGGGGCATCGCTATCCGAGAGTCGTCCAGGCCGCGACAGCGCCCTCGTTCTCGATCAACGACGACGATATCACCCACGCACTCTCTCAACTGCACGAGCCGCTGGACGTGAACGCGGGCGACCTCCGTATCATTGCAACACTGGCGGCGGAGCACGCGCGAAGTCGCGGGTAAGATGTCGGCTGTCCACCCATTGCAGACGCTCAGAATGTCGGCTTACGGTGGGCACGGAATGTCGATTCAGCCGGGATTCTGCCATCGCCAGGAACGCATCGCCAAATGACTGATCAGCCGACTTCATCGCTTCTCGACATGACGGTTGGGATCGTGGCCAACTACCTCTCGAACAACAACCTGGCACCGGAGCGGATCGGCGATCTGATCTCGTCCACCCATGCGGCGCTTGCGAACGTCGGCCAGCCTGAACCGGAAGCTGTCGAAATCTACGCTCGTGCCAGTGCCGGGCAAATCCGGAAGTCGATCACCGATGAGGGTCTGGTTAGTTTCCTAGACGGTCGAACCTACAAGTCGTTGAAGCGCCATCTATCGTCGAACGGGATCACCCCAGACGAATATCGCGATCGATATGGGCTACCCTCCACCTACCCCATGGTTTCGCCTGCCTACTCGGCCCGTCGGTCGGAACTGGCAAAGTCGATTGGGCTGGGCGCGAAAGGCCGCAAAGCTAAGCCTTCTTCGGATGCTCCGAAGGCATCCACGAAGCGGAGCCGTCCTACGAAGTGAACTCTTGGCAGCGCGGGCTATGCAGGTATGGCGCAGGTCGCAATTTGTCGCGTTCCCACGCTAACGATCTTTAACTAGGAAACACCCCAATGGCCCCTTCGGCCCAAACTGGGAAGCCTGTGGGTGGGGAGCTTTCAGCCTGAGCGAAACGATGCCAGAAGCTAGGCGCGGCTTGAGTTTGACAAGTAAGCTTCCATCGAATTCGTAATGATGGGGTCAGGTGTTCGAGTCACCTAAGCGGCACCACTTCTCCGAGCGCGGTTCGCGCGGGAGGCGGCGTCTAGATCGCCGAAATATATCCTAAAGGTTGAATCGTCACCTGCAACGCACGTAGCAATCCCTAGCTAAGCAGCTTTGGCTTGACGGGGTCGGTGTTTTGGGGCCATGGCGCCGCATTATCTATGCCCGCAGGCCGACATGAACGACGCAGTTGATCCCGTAGACATCGCCATCGGCGGACGCATCCGCACCCGTCGTGAGGAACTGCGCATCACCCAGGCGCAGTTGGCCGCCGGCGCAGGCGTGACCTTCCAGCAGATCCAGAAGTACGAGCGGGGCGTGAACCGCGTCTCGGCCGCCCGCCTGCTGCAGATCGCTTCGGTGCTGAAATCGACCGGCGCGGCCCTGCTGGGCGAACTGGAAACGGCCGAGGGCGACGAGCTGGCGCTGGCCGCTCCCGGGGTCGCCGAACTGCTGGCGGCTTTCCGCGGCATCAAGGACGCCGCCCAGCGCGACGCCCTTCTAACCGTGGCCAAGGGCCTGCGCGGCTGATCAGGCCCTGTTGCTAGCGCTTTTCAGCAACTGCTCGACCTCATCACGATGATCGGCGCCGTCGAGAGCGGCGCCTGCCAACCACGACTGGATGGCGTCCAGCGCGCGCGCATCGCGACCGTCCGAGCGGCCGGCGTCGGACAGGCTCTGGCGAATGATCTCGATCATGCAGACCGCCTCGACGGCCGAGGTCGGGGCGTGATCGAGAAGCGTGGTTTCCGCCGCTTCCATCGGCGCCAGATCCAGTTCGACGAGTAGATTCTCGCCGCTGGCGGACAACGATGACGATCCGACCTGTTTCGCCAGATTGGCCGTTTCCAGCCACGAGCGGAAAAGCGGCATGAAGGCGGGGGTGGTTTGGGTGTTCATGACATTCAGACTTTCTGTAGCGCCCGGATCGATCCGGGCGCTGATTTGGGACGGGCGTAGGGGGCGCACTGGGCCTCCCAGACGCCGAAGAGGGCGAGAAGCAGGAGCTCGAACCAGACGACCATTCGGGTCGATACGATCGACCACAGCAGGGCGTCGGAGCCGGCGATGCCGGCCAGATGGGTCGAAACCGCGATGAGCTGGGCGCCGGCGGCGAGAAGCAGCCACCATCGGTCGTAACGGAGCGCCAGACCGACCAGCAGACAGAACATGGACACCGACAGGATCGCCACCCCCCACCGGAAGTGCCCGATGAACAGGTGATCGACCAATGGCGTGCCCCAGTTGAGGACGACCAGAGCGACCAAGGCGATCCGCTCCGGCATACGACCCTTCCAGAGCAGAAGCGCCATGACGCCGTAGGTCAGACCCACCAGAAACAAGGACAGCGGCGACCCCATTCCGATGGCCGCGATCAAGCGGCGACGGCGAGAACCGGTGCGAACCCAGTGGGTTTGACCGTCTTGTCTTCTTGCGCGCCATCCATATGCCAGCCGACCTGATGGTCGTCGGCGACATGGGCCAGTTCGCAGTGACTGGCGATGACGGCGCTACGAACCTCGGCCAGTTGGCTTAGGCCGCGCACCATATTGGCCAGCGCTTCCTGTCCAACCTCGGCCGCCAGACGCGCCTCGACCCGACCTTCCAACGCGGTCTGAACCAAGCGGCTGACCTCGATCATCGCCTGATCGACGGCGTGTTCTGCGGTTCTGACCTGCCGTGCCACGCGGACGCCGACGTGCATGTTCTTCATTGGCTCCACCTTCCTTTAAGCCGTTTAGTCAGCGCATTTCAGCGGGAGCAAGCCGGTCGAAAAGGGATGGAACCACCATGCCCGCCGTCACGATCCCGATGGCGAACAGAAGGGCGATAGCGGCCCCGGCGACGATGATCCCCACTCTCGCCAGAGCGCCCCGAGGAGGCGCAGGCAGAAGCCAGGATGTCGTTGGGTCGGAAACCGCATCGCCCGACTGTTCGGCCGACGTGGGATCATTGAGCGTATTGGGTCCGGTGTCGGGAATGAGTATCGACGCCTCTGAGTAGCCAATACTCAGTCGCCGGGCCGCCAGTTTGCGGTCCGAAACGCCCAGCTTGGCATAGGCGCGATGCAGGTGATTGCCGACCGTGCGCGGCGAGATACGCAGGCGCGCAGCGATTTCCTTGTCCTCAAGACCCTGGCCGGCCAGGCGGACACATTCGCTCTCTCTCGTCGTCAGGCCTTCTGGCATGGGGACCCCCTTGGGCCTGTTTACCCTAAAATGAGGGGGAGTCAGCCGATATGCTTACGCCGCAAAGCAGTTTCTAGCGGCTGGGCGCTGCGTCAGATCACTTGAACATATAAGCATATCTTTATATGTCTGTCGGTCTGACACTGACAGGAGCCTCTCTTGGCCGCTCGTTCTTCCTTCCTCTTCACCTCGGAAAGTGTTTCCGAAGGCCACCCCGACAAGGTCGCGGACCGCATCTCCGACACGGTCGTGGACGCTTTCCTGGCCAAGGATCCCGAGGCGCGCGTGGCGTGCGAGACCCTGGTGACGACCCAGCGCATCGTGCTGGCCGGCGAGGTTCGCGCCACCCAGCCGGGCAACACCAAGGAAGAGAACGAAGCCTTCACCCAGAGCATCATCGACAGCCTGGAGCCGCTGGTCCGCGCCGCGGTCAAGGACATCGGCTACGAGCAGGACGGCTTCCACTGGGAGACGGCGGACTACTCCTGCTTCCTGCACGCACAATCGGCCGACATCGCCGTCGGCGTCGACTCGACCAACGAGAAGGACGAGGGCGCGGGCGATCAGGGGATCATGTTCGGCTATGCATCGAACGAGACGCCGGAGCTGATGCCGGCGACCCTGCAGTACAGCCACAACATCCTGAAACGCCTGGCCGAGGTTCGCCACGCCGGCGGCTCTCAGCTCGAGCCCGACGCCAAGAGTCAGGTCACGATCGAATACGAGGACGGCAAGCCGGTCCGCGCTACCTCGATCGTTCTGTCGACCCAGCACGCCAAGGGGCTGAGCTCCGAGCAGGTCGCCGAGATCGTCAAACCCTATATTCTCGAAGTGCTGCCGGAAGGCTTCACCGACGAGAACACGGTCTGGCACATCAACCCGACCGGCATCTTTGAGATCGGCGGACCGGACGGCGACGCTGGCCTGACCGGCCGCAAGATCATCGTCGACACCTACGGCGGCGCGGCGCCCCACGGCGGCGGCGCCTTCTCGGGTAAGGATCCAACCAAGGTGGACCGTTCGGCCGCCTACGCCTGCCGCTATCTGGCCAAGAATGTCGTCGCCGCCGGTCTGGCTGATCGCTGCACCATCCAGATTTCCTACGCCATCGGCGTGGCCAAACCCCAATCGATCCACGTTGATCTACACGGCACCGGCAAGATTTCCGAAGCGGTGCTGGAAGACAAGATTCTGGACCTGATCGGCGGCGCCACGCCGCGTGCGATCCGCCAGCATCTGCAATTGAACAAGCCCATCTACGCCCGCTCGGCCGCCTACGGCCACTTCGGCCGCAAGCCGGACGCGGACGGCGGTTTCAGCTGGGAAAAGACCGATCTGGTCGATCAGCTGAAGGCGCTGGCCTAAGGCTTCAAGCGGCCTGATCGATGGTCAGGCCGCGCACGCCCGCCAGATTGGCGTCGGTCAGGTCGGCCTGGCGGGTCTGGGCGCCGTGCATCGTTGCACGGCCCAGATCGGCGCCGGCCAGGACGGCGCGCTTCAGGTCGGCGCCCGACAGGTCCGCGCCGCGGAGCACGGCGCCTGTCAGATCTGCAGGCATCAGCCGGTCGGCGGCGATCAGAAGCGGCCCCAGTTGCGCCTCGCGCATGTCCGCTCCGTTCAGTCGCGCGCCCCGCAGGCGCGCCCCGCGCAGGTCGGCGCGACGCAGCTTGGCGGAGCGTAGGTCGGCGTTGTCAAGCTGAGCGCCCTGCAACTGCACCCCCTCCATATCCAGGCCGTAGAAGACCGCGCCCTTGGCCGACAGGGCGGTCAGGTTCAGGCCCGTGATCGACTTCAGCGGACGCAGGTCGACGCCGTTGAAGACCGACGGCTGTCCTTCCGCGCCGCCGGTCTCGCACCAGCGCGCGTGTTCGCGCAGCATCTCGGCGGCCGGCATCTTTTCCACGGATTCGCAGGACGACTTGTTGTCGGTCAGGGCGCCCTGCATGTCGGCGCCGTCGGCGCGCCACATGGTCGTCTTGCAGCCCACAAGGATGGCGTCGCGCAGGTCCGCGCCCGACAAATCCGCCCCTGACAGATCCGCGCCGGCGAGGTCGGCACCGCGGAAATCCGCCTGTTTCAGATTGGCCCGCACGAGCTTGCAGTCCTTCATCACCGCGCCAGAGAAGTCGGCCTTCACCGCGATGACGCCGGCCATTTTGGAGCGTTGAAGATTGGCGCCGGCCAAGCAGGCGCCGCTGGCCTCGGTTTCGTCACGGTGGCGGGGCTCGATGACTTTGAAACCCAATCTGGCGTCGGCGGCCGCGATGGTGCCCTCGCGCAGGTCGGCCTCGAACAGATCGGCCCCCGACAGGTCCGCTCCGCGCAGACAGGCGCCGCGCAGGTCGGAACGGCGCAGGCTGGCCTCGGCCAGGATCGCGTCCTGCATGTCCGCGCCGAAGAAGTTGGCGTTGTCCAGCTTGGCGCCGGTCAGGTCACAGCCTTCCAGACAGGCGGCGGCGAAATCGGCGTCGGCCAGATTGCGGCCCTTCAGGCTGAGGCCTGACAAGTCCATCCACGCGAAGACGGCGCGGGCGCCGCCGGGGCGGGCCTGGAATAGTCGATCATGCTTGGCGCAGATGACGTCCAGCTCCGCCTGCGTCAGGCGCTTTCTCACGAGGGGTTCAGCGGCGAGGGCCATCAGGGCACATTACGCGGCCTGACTTAAGAAACCTTTGAACGGCGAAGCCGCCTCAGACGGTCAGCAGCCCCTGGCCCTGAAGGGCCTCGGCCAGCTCGCCCGGCCCGGTCCACAGGCGCGTATAACCGGCCTCCCCAAGTCGCTTCAGCTCGGTGATCAGATCGGCCTTGGGCGAGGCGACGAAGCGGCCGTCGAACCCGGCGCCGTCCTCGCTGATGCGCACCATTGGACGGCCGGTCTCCAGCCGGTGCAGGAAGCCTTCGCACAGGGCCGCGCCCTCTTCGCACATCAGGCCGGTTTCCACGGTCAGCCCTTGCGCGCGCAGTCGCTCCGTACCGCGTCCGGCTGCGAAAGGCGACGGGTCCATACAGGCGATCACGACCCGCGCCACGCCCGCCTCGGTCAGGAAGTGGGCGCAGGACTTGCGGCCTGACGACCGCGCGCCGCAGGGCTCCAGCGTGACATAGACGGTCGAACCGACGGCGTCCGCGCCTGCGGCGGGCACGGCCTGCTCCTCGGCATGGGGACGGCCGCCCGGCGCGGTGGCGGCCTGGGCGATGACCCGGCCGTCCTTGACGATGACGCAGCCGACCGCCGGGTTGGGCCAGGTCTCGCCCATGCGGCCGGTCGCCAGGGCGATCGCCTGGGCCATGAAGGCCTGGTCGGCTTCGCTCCAGCTCATGATGCGGTCGGCAATGTCTCGGCGCGAGCGGCGTCGAGGTAGCGGGCGGCGGTGGGCTTCAAGTCCGCGTCCAGATCGATCTCCAGCGGATTGCCGGTCGGGATTTCGACGCCGACGATCTCATCGTCCGGCACGCCGAACAGCAGTTTGACGATGGCGCGCAGGGAGTTGCCATGGGCGGCGATCAGCACGTCCTCGCCCGCCTTCAGGCGCGGCGCGATCTCGGCGTCCCAATAGGGCTTCACCCGGTCCAGGGTGGTCTTCAGGCTTTCGGTGTCGGGAATGGCCTTGCCGGCGTAGCGGGGGTCGGCGTTGAAATCGAACTCGCCGCCGGGCACCAGCGGGGGCGGCGGCACATCGTAGCTGCGCCGCCAGATCTTGACCTGGTCTTCGCCGTGTTTCTGGGCCGTCTCGGCCTTGTTCAGACCCGTCAGACCGCCGTAATGGCGCTCGTTCAGGCGCCAGTCCTCGATCACCGGCACATCGGTCAGGCCCGCCGCCTGCATCGCCAGTGCGCCGGTGCGCTGGGCGCGCGTCAGGACCGAGGTGAACATCACTGCCGGCTTGAAGCCGGCCTCGGCGATCAGTTCGCCGCCGCGACGCGCCTGGGCCTCGCCCTCCGCCGTCAGATCGACGTCGACCCAGCCGGTGAAGCGGTTCTCGAGGTTCCACTGGCTCTGGCCGTGGCGGAGCAGGATCAGGCGCGGCATTCGGTCGGTCCTTCGAAATACGGCCTTTCGGGGTAGGACGCCCTCCGAAGTCGGTCAAGGCTCGCGGGCCTCGCCATCGCTTGTCGCGCCGCGCAGGTCGGGGTAACGGTCGGATCGATGTCCGACCGTCTTTTCTTTCCCCTGGCGCTCGCCGCCGCCGTCGTGATGATCGCCCTGGCGACCGTCTGGCCCTGATCCTCTAGAAGAGGATCTTGCGCAGATTGATGCGGAAGACGCGCCCCTGCGGGTCCAGATAGTCGCGCTGATAGTTGACCGGCCTCTGACCGTCGCTGCTGGTCACCGAGACGCGGTCGTCGAAGATGTTCTGAACGCCGAAGCCGATCCGCGTGCCCTTCAGGATCGGGAAGCGCTCGACCCACGACGTGCGTTGGGTCAGGTCGGCGAAGGCGAACAGATTGACCGTGGTCCGCCCCGAGAAGTCCAGATCGGGCGACCCCAGCGCGTCGCCATTGACCGTCGTGCCCGAGCGCCAGTTGGCGTTGACGAAGGCGCCCACACCGTTTCTGGAGAGCCCGGTCTGAAGCTGGACCTCATGGCGCGACTGACCGCCCGAGCCGGAGATGGAATCGCCGTCCAGCAGGTCCAGCGGCGCCAGACCGTCGCGAATGGTGACCTCGTCCTGGACACGCCAGGTGTGGGTCAGCGACAGGTTGAAGATGCCTTGGCCGGGCTGCATTCCCGATCCCCGCCCGCCGCGCATCCGCCCGCCGCCGCCGGGTCCGCCAGGGCCGCCCGGTCCTCCCATCATCATCATTCCGCCGCCGCCCGGACCGCCACCAGGACCGCCGCGTCCGCCCGGACCACGACCGCCCGCGGCCGCGGGGTTCGGCTTGCCGAATGGGCGCGAGAAGTTGAAACCCCACTGAACGTCCTGCTGCTCGCGCTTGAAGAAGTTCAGCGGACGGGCGTCGATGGACACCAGGTTGCCGTCCGCATCGCGAACGAACCGATCCGGCAGGGCCGCTTCCAGATCGGGCGTGATGGCCGGGAAGCTGGAGATTTCGTTGTCCGCCTCGGTGCGTGTGTAGGCCAGGTTCAGGCGGAAATCCTTGTCCGACACCGGCTGCCAGTTCATGCCCAGCTTCAGGATGCGCCGATCCTCGGCCTGCAGATTGGGATCGCCGCCGGTGATCCGGTTGATCTCGACGGTCTGGCCGGTGCGGAAATCGAAGACCGGCGTATTCGGCGTTCCCACCGTCGGGTCGTTCAACTGCTGGACCGTCGGAGCCTTGCCCTCGTCGGAATAGTTGGCGGAGAAGGACAGCCGCTCGACCGGCGACCAGTTCAGCCCGGCCCCGACCGAGGATACGCCGCCGAAGTCGGACAGTTCCTGATAGGCCAGGTTCAGGTTGGCCGACAGGTCGCCGATCTTGGGCAGGACGCCGCGCTCGACGTTGGAGATCGGCAGGTCAAAGTTGGCCTGCACGCTGCCTGAGTTGCGCGACTGCGATCGATCCACAGCGACACTTGAACCCAGGCTCTCGGAGAAACGCAGGCTCTCGGAATCCAGCGATTGATAACCCGCCCCGACCTTGAAGGTCGAGGTGATGTCGCCGGCCGGCAGCTCATAGGGACGCCCGTTCAACACCAGTTCCGCCGTCGCCGTCTGGGCCACGGAGTTGGCAGTGTCGCGCGGATTGACGATGGCCCGGTCGGTCAGGTCGCCGAACGGATTGACGGTCAGATCGCCCGCGATCAGGGCCCGCAACGCCGTCGCGTTCACGCCTCGTCCCGTCGTGGTGTCGGTCTCGACGCGGCTGTATTCCCCCGTCGCCGTCCAGCGCCAGTCGCCGACATAGCCGTCGAACACCGTGCCTAGTTCGGCCGTGCGGGTGTCGGTCTTGCGCGTCAGGGCGCCGGGCAGGTCCAGATAGCTGAACAGATTGGCGTCCTGGCCGGTCGGCGAGAACGGATTGGTCCCCGGGACGGTCAGTTGAACGTTGGGCAGCCCCTGGTAGCTGAAGCTGTTTGAGTCCTCCACGCTGCCGCTCAGCGTCATGCCGACCTTGTCGTTTAGGTCGTGCTTGTAGGTCCCCGACACCGACAGCTCGTCGGTCTTGGGCAACAGGGTGCGGTAGGCGTTGGCCAGTTCGCTGTCGCCGCCGGCTGTCGTGCTGCGGTCGATGTCGCGCTCGGTCTCGAACAGGGTGTTGGAGGTCGTGCCGTTGATATCGACTGACCAGCGATCGGAGCCGGCGATGCGCAGGACGTTGTTCTCGCTGGCGGTGGTCGTGCGACCGCCGTGCTCCGGCCGGCTGACGTTGACCGAGGCGGTCAGGGACTTGAAGTCCGCCTTCAGCACGATGTTCACCACCCGCTGATTGGCGCTGTAGCCATAGGACAGCGCGGTTTCTTCCGGCAGGACGTCGAAGCGCTCGATGGCCTCGGGCGGAATGCCGCGGATTTCGCGGAAGCCCGAGATACGCCGTCCGTTGACCAGGAAGACCGGAGACCCGCCGCGGGCGCTGCGGGTCTGGGCCTCCAGCAGGGTGATCAATTCGCCGATGTTGGTGGCGCCGAACGCCTGGATCTGGGCGGTGTCGTAAGAGACGATCGGTTCCTGCCCGCCCAAGGCCACCCCGCGCCGCGCCGCCGTCACCTCCACGTCCGGCAAAACGACTGTCGGCTCCTCCTGCTGGACCTGCGCCTGCGCTTCTACGGGTTGAGCCTCTGTGGTTTGGGCCTGAGCAGGCTGGACGACACCGGCGGCGGGGGCCAGCGCAAGCAGGAGAAGCGCGGTCTGGGTCATGGAACGACGATCCGGGAGATGATTTCAGCCCTTGTCAGGACGGGACAAACATGGCCGTAAAACGACACAATTCATGAACAAAGTGAAAGCGTTGCGCACTTTCGACACAACGCAAAAACCTGCGACGGAAAGTCCGCTAAAGCGCGTTAAAGCCTGTTGGGTTGCGTTTGGATGATAGCGCGCAAGGCGCGCTCAAACCGGCGTCCTGGCCCAACCTCGGAGTCCAGCGATGAAGACTCCGCGTTGACCGCCTCCGGGCTTTCGGCTATAGGCCCGCCCTCTTGAGATTTCCGCGCCGTGGACGTGTGCTCCGCGGCGTTTTCCGTTCGAAGGTTTGACATGGCCAACAACCCCGGCGCCCGCAAGGCGATCCGCAAGATCGAAGCGCGTACCGAAGTGAACAAGGCGCGCCGCTCGCGCGTCCGCACCTATCTGCGCAAGTTCCAGGAAGCTCTGGCCGGCGGCGACGCCGCCGTCGCCAAGACCGCCTTCATCGAGGCCCAGTCCGAGCTGATGCGCGCCGTCTCCAAGGGCGTCGTTCACAAGAACACCGGCTCGCGCAAGGTTTCGCGCCTGGCCGCCCAGCTGAAGAAGCTGTCGGCCGCCTGAGCCAAAATTAATCCAACAGCGGACGGAGCAGCTGTCGCTGTTTCGTTGTGGGATTATAAAGCAATATCAACGGCGAAGGCGCGCAAGCTCCTTCGCCGTTTTGCGTTGTGTCGCTAACTGTCAAACCCGAAAACACCGATCGTCGAGCCATGATCCGGCCGAAATTCCAAGCGGTGTCAGGGTTTGACGGAGTCAAACAATTTAACTGCGAATCGACCAACGAATCAGCGTTGACCCACCCGGCTCGCGGCGTAAGTTTTGGCCTCTAACGCACTTCCATCCCAGCACGGATGAAGACGGCGCGAGGCCTGTGTTTCGCGTCGGCGGGAGATGTCTGTTCAGAGGTTAGACCCCGTCCGAAAAGCATCGCTTTTCGGCGCAGGAGAAGTCGTCCCTGAACCATCGCCCTGAAGCGCGGAAGGTCGGAATGGTTCTTCTAAGGTGGGCGGGCAAAGATGGTTGGGGGCGCAGCGGCGATGGCAGGCGGAACGAAGACGTCGGGACTGACGGATCCGGACCGCATCTGGAGCGAGGCGTCCTTGCGCCTGCGCGCTGAAATCGGTGATGGCCCGTTCTCCTCCTATATCGCCCCGTCGGCCGTCCGCTTGGACAACGCCGGCCATCTGATCCTGGTCACGCCGACTGCCTATGCTCGCGACTGGGTGCGCAAGAACGCCCTGCGTCGCATGAACGAGCTGTGGCTGGGCCTGGACGGCCTGTCGCGCCGTCTCGAGGTGCGCTGCCGCGCCGAAGTGGGATCGGCCCCGCCGGCCTCGGCCGTGATGCCGGGCAATGTGGTGGACGCCGCCCCGCGCCTGGCCGCCTTCGCCGCCTCGCCGCAGATGGCTCCCGCCGCCCAAATCAGCGCTGACGGCGCCCGCGCCGTTCGCGCCGCGGGTCTGCAGGATCGCCTGACGTTCGACAGCTTCGTTGAGGGCCAGGGCAACGCCTTCGCCCTGGCCATCGCCAAACAGGTGGCCAGCTGGGCCGACGGACACTTCAACCCCGTCTTCTTCTGCGGCCCCTACGGCTACGGCAAGACCCACCTGCTGAACGCCATCGCCTGGGAGGCCCAGCGTCTGCGGCCTGAGGCCAAGGTCGTCTATCTGACCGCCGAACGTTTCCTGTCGACCTTCGTCAAGGCGATGCAGGACCGCTCGACCGCCGCCTTCAAGGAAAGCCTGCGCTCGGCCGACATGCTGCTGCTGGACGACGTCCAGTTCGTGGGCGGCAAGACGTCGACCCAGGAAGAACTGCTCTCGACCCTGACCGCCCTGATCGAGGACGGCAAACGCATCGTCTTCTCGGCCGACCGTGCGCCCATGGCCCTGACCGAGGTCGAGCCGCGCCTGCGCAGCCACCTCGCCGCCGGCCTGACCTGCCCGGTCGAGGCGGGCGACCGCGAGCTGAAGATCGCCGTGGCCCAGAACCGTCTGAAGGCCCTGTCGGCCCTGGGCGTCGTCCAGGGCGAAGCCAACCCCGAAGTCCTGGCCCAGCTGGTGGACCGCACCCCCGGCTCGATGCGCGAGCTTGAGGGCGCCGTGAACACCCTGGCCGCTGCTGCGGGCGCGCGCCTGTCGTCGGTGTCGGTGGACGAAGCCTCGGCCCTGCTGGGCATGGCCATGCGCGGCGGTCCCGAGCGCCGCATCACCGTGGACGAGATCCAGAAGACGGTCGCCGACCACTTCAACATGAAACAGGCCGACCTGTTGAGCGAGCGCCGCACCCGTTCGGTCGCCCGCCCGCGCCAGATCGCCATGTATCTGTGCAAGCAGCACACGACCCGCTCCTACCCCGACATCGGCCGTCGGTTTGGCGGACGCGACCACACCACGGTCCTGCACGGCGTGCGCAAGATCGAGGAGCTGATGCCGCAGGACGATCAGATCGCCCGCGACGTCGAAGCCCTGACACGCAAGCTGCGGGGCTGAAGCTGTGGAGCAGCGGGTCTGACCCGTTGCTCCCGCCGCGCAATCCGCTAGTGTCCCAGGTCACTTAACCGCAGCCGCCTTGCGAGTCGGCCGCGCCGGGCGAGACGACATGCAGCTGACCATCGAACGATCCGCGCTCCTGAAGGCCCTGGGCCACGTGCAGAGCGTCGTCGAACGTCGAAACACCATTCCGATCCTGTCCAACGTCCTGCTGAGCGCGGGCCGCGACCGGCTGGCTTTCGCCGCCACCGATCTGGACATGGAAATGGTGGACGAGGCCGAGGCCCAGGTTCAGGTCGAGGGTCAGATCACGGCCCCCGCCCACACCCTGTACGAGATCGTGCGCAAGCTGCCGGAAGGCGCCGAGGTCTCGCTGCTTTATTCGGGCGACGATCCGCGCCTGGTCGTCTCGGCCGGCCGGTCGCGCTTCAACCTGCCGGTCCTGCCGGCCGGCGACTTCCCCGTGATGTCCACAGACAGCGCCGGCGCCTCCTATGTCCTGCCCAAGGAGGATCTGGCGCGCCTGATCGACAAGACCCGGTTCGCGGTCTCGACCGAGGAAACGCGCTACTATCTGAACGGCCTGTATCTGCACACGGTCGCCGAGGCCGGCATTCCGCTGTTGCGCGCCGTCGCCACCGACGGCCACCGCCTGGCCCTGGCCGAGACCCCGGCGCCCGAGGGTGCGGCCGGCGGCCCTGGCGTCATCGTACCGCGCAAGACGGTGGACCAGGTCCGTCGCCTGCTGGACGACGCCGGCGGCGCGGTGGAGGTCACCGTCTCGGCCCAGAAGATTCGCTTCCAGATGGGCGAGGCGTCCCTGACGTCCAAGGTCATCGACGGCGCCTTCCCCGACTATCTGCGCGTCATCCCGCGCGGCAACGACAAACAGGCCGACATCGACAACGCCCTGTTCGCCAAGGCCGTCGACCGCGTCGCCACCATCTCGGCCGAGAAGAGCCGTTCGGTGAAACTGGCCTTCGACAACGACCGCGTGAAGCTGACCGTCCGCAACATGGAAGCCGGCCAGGCCGAGGAAGAGGTCGAGATCGGCTATTCCGACGAACCGTTCGAGATCGGCTTCAACGCCCGCTATCTGCTGGATGTCGCCGGCCAGATCACGGGCGAAAACGCCGCCTTCCGCTTCGCCGACCCGGCCTCGCCGACCCTGGTGCTCGATCCGGGCGATCCCGGCGTTCAGTATGTGCTGATGCCGCTGCGGGTGTAATCCTGCCTCACGCGCGTTAGAGAGCGAGCGTGATCCGCTCCCTCACCCTCACCGACTTCCGCTCCTATGCAGGGGCGCGGCTGGAGATGACCTCCGGGCCTTTGGTGCTTCATGGCCCGAACGGGGCGGGAAAGACCAATCTTCTGGAGGCGATCAGTCTCCTGACCCCCGGCAAGGGGCTGCGGGGCGCCACCGCCGCCGAGATGGGTCGGCGCGAGCCGGGCGAGGCGACAGGACGCGCCTGGGCCGTCATGGTCGAACTGGACGACGAGACGCGGCTGGGCACCGGCGTTCAGACGGCGGGCGCCGCGCGGCGCATCGTGCGGATCGACGGCGAGACGGCCCAGCCGGGGCGGCTGCTCGATTATCTGCGTCCCGTCTGGGCGACGCCGGAACAAGACCGGCTGTTTTCCGACGCGCGCGCCGAGCGGCTGAAGTTCTTCGACCGACTGGTTTTCGCCGCCGATCCCGATCACGCCGCCAGCGTCTCCGCCTATGAAAAGGCGCTGCGCGAGCGACTGCGCCTGCTAAACGACGCCCAGGACGGCCGTGAGGCCGACCCCGTCTGGCTGGACGCCCTGGAGCTTCGGCTGGGCGAGGCCGGCGCCCGCGCCGCTCTCGCCCGCGTCGCCGCCCTGCACGCGCTTCAGGCCGCCATCGACGCCCGCAGCGATCGGCCCTTCCCCCAGGCCGACCTGGGTCTGGACGGCGCCGCCGAACAGATGGCCGAAGCGGGCGCCGAGGAGGACGAGATCGCCGCCGCCATCCGCGAGGGCCTGACCAAGGCCCGCGCCCGCGACGGCGCCGCCGGCCGCTCGCTGTTCGGGCCGCACCGCACCGACCTGACCGCGCTTCACCGCGAGAAACAGCGCCCTGCGGCCGAGGGCTCTTCCGGTGAGCAGAAGGCCTTGGTCCTGAACCTGATTTTGGCCCAGATCGCGCGGCTTTCAGATCATGCTGCGCGCCCGATCCTGCTGCTGGACGAAGCCCCCGCCCACCTCGACGAGGCGCGCCGCACGGCTCTGTTCGACGAGATCACGGCGCTGGGTCTGCAGGCCTTCATGACCGGGACCGAACGCGACCTGTTCGCCGGTCTGGAAGGCCGCGCCCAGTTCGTCCGCGTGGCCGGCGGCGCGCTGGAAACCGACTAGGCTCCAATCGCGGAATTCCTCGCTTTTTCGCCGGAATTTCCTATATATTGCGGGCTTCGGCGCGGTGCGATCCCGCCGTCGATTCGAGCGCCAGGTCCGGCGCTCCATCCCCGTCCCGGTCGGGACTTCAGAGCCAATGACTTCATGACCGATCCGATTGCCGACCTGCCCGAATACGGCGCCGATTCCATCAAGGTTCTCAAAGGCCTGGACGCCGTGCGCAAACGCCCCGGCATGTATATCGGCGACACCGACGACGGCTCGGGCCTGCATCATATGGTCTATGAGGTGGTCGATAACGCGATCGACGAGGCCCTGGCCGGCCACGCCGACCTGGTCCAGGTCATCCTGAACAGCGATGGCTCAGTCACCGTGACCGACAACGGCCGCGGCATTCCCACCGGCATCCACGAAGGCGAAGGCGTCTCGGCGGCCGAAGTCATCATGACCCAGTTGCACGCCGGCGGTAAGTTCGACCAGAACTCCTACAAGGTGTCCGGCGGTCTGCACGGCGTGGGCGTGTCCGTGGTCAACGCCCTGTCCGACTGGCTGGAGCTGAAGATCTATCGCGACGGCAAGGCGCACCAGATGCGCTTCGAGCGCGGCGACACGGTCAAGTCGCTTGAAGTCACCGGCGACGCCCCCATTCGCGAGGACACCGGCAAGCCGCTGAGCGGCACCGAGGTCACCTTCTTCCCGTCCGTCACGACCTTCAGCCACATCGACTTCGACCTGAAGACGCTGGAACACCGTCTGCGCGAACTGGCCTTCCTAAACTCGGGCGTGGTCATCAAGCTGGCCGACCAGCGCCACGCCGAGCCGGTCGAGATGATCCTGCACTACGAGGGCGGGGTCGAAGCCTTCGTGCGCCACCTCGACAAGTCCAAGACGCCGATCCTGAAGGACGTCATCGTCATTCGCGGCAAGAAGGAAGGGATCGAACTGGATCTCGCCCTGTGGTGGAACGACAGCTACCACGAGACCATGCTGTGCTTCACCAACAACATCCCCCAGCGGGATGGAGGCACCCACCTGTCGGCCTTCCGCGCCAGCCTGACGCGCGTCATGGGCGGCTATATCGAGAGCTCGGGCGCCGGCAAAAAAGAGAAAGTGTCTGTCACCGGCGAGGATGCGCGCGAGGGCCTGACCTGCGTCCTGTCGGTCAAGGTGCCGGATCCCAAGTTCAGCTCCCAGACCAAGGACAAACTGGTCTCCTCCGAAGTGCGTCCGGCCGTCGAAAGCCTGTGCTCGGAAGGCCTGGCGACCTGGTTTGAAGAACATCCCGTCGAGGCCAAGCAGATCGTGGCCAAGATCATCGAGGCGGCGTCGGCCCGTGAGGCCGCCCGCAAGGCCCGCGACCTGACCCGGCGCAAGTCCGCGCTGGAAATCTCGAGCCTGCCGGGCAAGCTGGCCGACTGTCAGGAACGCGATCCCGCCAAGTCCGAACTGTTCATCGTCGAGGGTGATTCCGCCGGCGGCTCGGCCAAACAGGCGCGCAACCGCGAGAACCAGGCCGTCCTGCCTTTGCGCGGCAAGATCCTGAACGTCGAGCGCGCGCGCTTTGACCGGATGCTGTCGTCGGACCTGATCGGCACGCTGATCCTGGCGCTCGGCACCGGCATCGGCCGCGACGACTTCAACGCCGACAAGCTGCGCTATCACAAGATCATTCTGATGGCGGACGCCGACGTCGACGGCGCCCACATCCGCACCCTGCTGCTGACCTTCTTCTATCGTCAGATGCCCGAGCTGATCACGCGTGGCCACGTCTATATCGCCCAGCCGCCGCTCTATAAGGTCTCCAAGGGCAAGCAGTCGCGCTACCTGAAGGATCAGGCCGAGATGGACGCCTATCTGATCGAGGAAGGCGCGTCAGAGGCCGAACTGGATCTGTCCACGGGCGAGCGTCGCCTGGGTCTGGACCTGCAATCCCTGGTGCGCGAGGCCAAGGCCTTCAGCGCGGGCGTCGATCGCCTCAGCCAACGCGCTCCCGCCTTCGCCATCGAACAGGCGGCGCTCGCCGGCCTGTTCGCCGACAACGCAGACATGGCGGCCGCCTCGGCCGCCGCCGCCGTGCGCCTGAACCTCTATGCCGAAGAGGGCGATGGGGAGTGGGCGGGCGCGCCGGGCGAACAGGGCGCCGTGGTCTTCAGCCGCACCCGTCGCGCAGTGCAGGAGACGATCGTGCTGGAGGAGACCCTGATCCGTTCGCTCGACGCCCGTCGTCTGGCCGAACGCGCCGGCGCCTTCGACGGCGTCTTCAGCGCCCCGGCCACCTACCGCCGCAAGGACAAGTCGACGACCATTCGCGGTCCGCTGGACCTGCTGACCGCCGTGCTGGACGCCGGCAAGAAGGGGCTGTCGATCCAGCGCTACAAGGGCCTGGGCGAGATGAACCCCGAGCAGCTGTGGGAGACGACGCTGGACGTCAACGCCCGCACCCTGCTGCAGGTCTCGGTCGAACACGAGGAAGACGCCAACGACCTGTTCGCCAAACTGATGGGCGACGTGGTCGAACCCCGGCGCGAGTTCATCCAGGACAACGCCCTGGACGCCGCCGTCGACGTCTGACGGCGAAAGGGGCGGCCTACTGGCCGCGTCCGCCCGCGATGAAGGCCTGGATGGTCGGGAAGGCCTCTGTCCGGGGCCGCATGTCCTCGCAGGCGAAGGATTTGATGGCGCCATAGATGCCGCCGGCCGGTGTCGCTTCCCACGGCGTATCCTCGGAATAGCGATCGGTTTCCGCCCCGTCCGCGCCATAGGTCACCGTCGCGCCTGAACGCGACTGGCCGTCCGAGCACCGCACCATGACCTCTTCGGTCTCATGGCTGAGATTGGTCGCCTCGCCGCGCGCGGGCACCCGCGCCATCCGCGTCGTCGCCACGCCGTCCACCGGCGTCAGCGCATCGATATCCACCAGATAGACGGTGGTGTCGCTGCGTGAAAACGTGGCCCAGCTTTCGGCCGCCGATGGCGATGCGATCGCCGCCGTCGCCAGGATCGCCACCACGCCGATTGTTCTGATCATCCTCTTCCCTCCCCAGGCAAGACGATCATTTCATACCTGCGCAAGCGAGAATTCAATCTCTCCCGAAGACTCCGAAAGCGTTTTTGATCAGGGCCGATCGCGAGACGGCAGGGCCTCGATCTCTGCAGTCGTCAGCTTCCTGGCGATGCGCACGCGGCACGGTTGAGGGCCCGTCGCCGGGCTGAGCAGTGAGGCCTGATCGCCGGGACACAGGCGGCTGGATCCGGCGACAGGTTCCAGCGCGATCGACAGGGCGCGGGTCATGTCGCGACAGAAGGGGGTTTCGATCTGGAACACCCCCGCGTCGGCTGTGCGAACATACAGGGTCTGGTCGTTCGGCGCGGTGAAGTTGCGCACCAGATTGGGCCGGAAGCACTGGCCGGCGTCGGCGCGGCTGGCCGTCGTCACGCCCGGCGACGGCGCACAGGCCGACAGTACGAGGAGAGCAGCCGACGACAGAATTAGGCGATGCATAGTCAACTCCTGAACAAGCCCCCGCTTCATCCTGCGCGCGTGGGTGAGGACGATGCAAGAGCCTCCGCCAGCACCGAAGACCGACGGGGCGACACGCGCGCCGCCAGATCGCCCGGCAGGGGCGAGGGCTGACCCAGGATGAGGGCGCCGACATGCTCGCCTAGCAGAGGCGCGACGCAGAAGCCGCGCGACCCCAGACCGCCGAGCACATAGAGGCCGTCATCGAGAGCGCCCGCCACGGGCAGGCGATCCGGCGTCGTGGCGCGGACTGCAGCCCGATGCTGCACCGTCCCGGCCGCCGTGATGCGCTTGGCCAACGCCGGCAAGCGCGCTTCCAAGGTCGCCAGATTTCGCGCGCTGTCGTCGTCGCTCGGCGCCGTGCCGGTGTCGCCCCGATCATGGGTCGCGCCGAACAGCACGCCTTGGCCCGTCGGAACCGCATAGCCGCCCCAAGCCATGGGGTGGATGGTCACGTCCCCGTCGATCCAGTCCGCCTGCCCCCGCACGGGCGACAGGCGCGGCGTCTGGTCGAACCCTTCCAACAGGGCGGCCGATCCCCAACCGGCGGCGAGAACCACCGCATCGACCTCGCCCAGCACCGCGTCGTTTTCGCCGATCAGCCGCCAGCGGCCGTAGGCGCGCTCCAGCCGCATCACGCGCTCAGAGCGCATCTCCGCGTCCGAAAGCCAGTACGAGAGCACCGCCGCAGGGCGCAGCGCGAACGCCCCCTTCATCAGCAAACCGCCCTGCCCCGTCGCTTCGCCGGCGGCGGACGCCGCCCCGTCGTCCAGCACCACCATGTCATCGTCATTCCAGATCGGCTGGCGAGCGATCTTTTCGAACCGGGCGGCATCGCGCGGCGCCTGGGGGAGTTGCAGCACGCCGTGGCCCGTTACGGCATCCGGGATCGAGGCATACAGATGTGCCGCCCGCTCCAGCGCCTGGGCGTGCAGGGCGGCGATCCCGAGGTCGCCGGCGTCCAGACGCGGCGTAACCAGGGCCGCCGGAAAGCCGGAGCCGCCCGCGCCGGGACGCTCACCCTCGAACACCACGGCCCGGAGGCCCTGCGCCTTCAGCGCGCGCGCCACCGATGCGCCGGCGATACCCGCGCCGATCACGGCGACACGGGGCGGCGGTGACGGTTCGAACACTGAGGGGAGACGCGCCTCAAGCCGCTCGCGCTTGCGGCCATGGCCGGGGCGCTTCTCGACGACGAAGCCATGCTCGGCCAGGCCGCGCCGCACGGCTCCGGCGACGGTGAAGGTGGCCAGACGCGCGCCCGGCGCCGAGCGCTCGGCGATCAAGGCCATCACTTCGGGCGACCACATGCCCGGGTTCAGCGCAGGCGAGAAACCGTCCAGGAACCAGGCGTCCGCCGATCCCGACCACTGCTCCAGCGCCCAGGCCGCATCGCCCACCGCCAGGTCCAGCACGGCGTCGAAGCCCGGCAGGTCCACCCGGTGAAAGCCCGGCGTCGCGGCCGGCCAGTTTGCGATCAAGGCCTCAGTCGCCTCCGTCAGCTCGGGCCAGGCGCCCAGCGCCCGCGCCGCTTCCGCCGCCGTCAGCGGAAACCCCTCGATGGAGAAGATGTTGAGCCGCCCGCCCTCGGGCCGCGTTCGTCGCCAAAGGTCCAGCAGGGCGGCGATGTTCAACCCCGTGCCGAACCCCAGCTCGGCCGCCGTGAAATGATCTCGCCCCATCCAGGCGTCCGGCAGGCCGCAACCTTCCAGAAATACCGCCCGCGTTTCAGCCAACCCGTCGTCTCGCGAGAAATAGACGTCGCCGAATCGGCCGGAGCGCGGCTCGCCCTCTTCGGTCCAGGTGAGCAGGGGCGAGGCGTCATCATCAGGCGTCATCGCGCGGCTCTAGCACCTTCGTCGCCGACATGAAAAAGGCCGCCCCCGTCGGAGCGGCCTCTTTGGGCTTTGGTTTCGACGCGGCCTAGTGGGCGGCCGCCGGACCATGCGCAGGTTCGGCCGGCGCGACAGGCGCGGGCGCGGCGGCGGAGGCGTCGGCGCCCTGCATCGTCGTGGCGGCCTGGGCGGCGGTGTCTTCCTGAATGGCCTGATTGGCCGCCGCTTCGGCGTCCTTGGCCGCCTGATCGACCGTCAAAGCGGCTTCTTCAGCGCTGCCGGCGGCCTCGACAGCATCGGTGGCCGGCGCTTCGGCCTTTTCTTCCGGGGCCTTGCTACAGGCGGCCAGGACCAGGAGCGCAGCGGATGCGGCGACGAGGGCTTTGATACGCATGAAGATGTCTCCGAAGCTTGCGAGAGCGGAACGTCTCTTGGCGCAAACGATAGGGCCGCCGCGCGCGGCAGGGCAAGTTAAGATCAGGAAAGTCGGGATCAGTCGGCAGTGATGCTGTTCAGCGCCTCTTCCATCTCGCCGAACGACGGCTGCGCCGACGACGGGATGTCGCCCCGGCCGATCTCGACCGAAATCTGGGCTGCGTTGCCGTGCAGGTGGGCCACCAGCACAGACTGAATGATTTTATAGTAGGCGGCTTCCTCGTTGATGATGGCCGTCAGGCGCGCCGCGAATGGACCGACCAGACCATAGGCCAGGAACACGCCCATGAAGGTGCCGACCAGGGCGCCGCCGATCATGCCGCCCAGAACCTCGGGCGGCTCAGTGATTGAACCCATGGTCTTGATGACCCCCAGCACGGCGGCGACGATGCCCAACGCAGGCAGGCCGTCGGCCAGGTTCTGAAGCGCGTGGGCGTTTTCCAGATGCTCGTGATGGTGCTTTTCGAGCTGCTTTTCCATCGCATCCTCGACCTGGTGCGGATCCTCCAGGTTCATCGTCATCATCCGCAGGGTGTCGCAGATGAAGTCGACGGCGAAATGGTCCTTCAGCACCTTGGGATACTTCTGGAAGATGGTCGATTCCTTGGGCTTTTCGATATGGCTTTCCAGCGCCACCACGCCCTTGGACTTCATCGTCTTGGTCAGCTGGAACAGCAGCGACAGCAGGTCCTTATAGTCCTGCTTCTTCCACTTCGGCCCGGCGAAGGTTTTGCCCAGACCCGCCATAGAACCCTTGATCACCGGCAGGGAGTTGGAGATCAGGAAGGCGGCGATGCCCGCCCCGCCGATGGCCATCAGCTCGTGCGGCGCGGCGTGCAGGATCACTTCGAACTTGCCGCCCGAAATGGCGTAGCTGCCGAAGACGAGGCCGAACAGCAGCACGATGCCGATGATCTGGAACATGGAGGCGAACAATCCTGACGCGAGAGGTCGGGACTATCGCCATTAATCATTAAGACGGCGTTTCGCGAACGCCGCCTTCCCAGTCGTTACAGACGGCTTTCGCCCTTCAGGATGGCGTTGCGCCCGGCCGCCGTCAGCTTCTGATAACCCGCAGCCCCGCCCCGCACATAGAGGGCGGCGCCGGTCTTGGACGGATCGAAACCATCGACCACCAGATCGGCCTTACGGTATTTGAAGGTGCCGGTCGTCTCCGCCGATTTGATCAGCCGCACGAAGACCGGCTGAGCATAGGCGGGCAGCTTGGCCTCGACATGGTCGGAGAAGGCCTGGGCGTCGAACTTGCCCTCGACCACCAGGGCCGCCATGCCGGCCTTGCCGTCCTGGGCCGGCACAGGCACGCCATAGACGATGGCTTCGGTCACGCCCGGCGCGTCCATCAGCACCTGTTCGACCTCGGAGGTCGAGACGTTCTCGCCCTTCCAGCGGAAGGTGTCGCCCATCCGGTCGACGAAGTAGAAATAGCCTTCCTTGTCCTGCTTCATCAGGTCGCCGGTGCGGAACCAGCGGTCGCCCTTTTTGAACACGTCGGTCAGGATCTTCTTCTGCGAGGCAGCCTTGTCGGCGTAGCCCGAGAAGTCGTGGCGGATGTCGTTGCCGATCAGGCCGATGGCCTCGCCGACCTCGCCGACGCGCGCCAGGCGACACAGACCGTCCGAGCCGCGGATCGGCTGTTCGGTCTCCACGTCGAACTCGACCAGGCGGATATTGATCTGCGACTTCAGGAAGCTCGGCACCCGACCGATCGCGCCCTGTTTGCCGTCGAAGTTGAACAGCGAGACATTGCCTTCGGTCGAGCCGTAGAACTCCAGGATGTCGGGGATCTTGAACCGGCTCTGGAAGTCGGGCCAGACATCGGCGCGCAGGCCGTTGCCGAACGCCAGACGCAGCTTGTGCTTGGTCTCGTCCTCGTGCGGAGGGCAGTTGACCAGATAGCGGCACAGCTCGCCGATATAGACGAACATGGTCGCGCCCGACGAGCGCACGTCGGGCCAGAAGGTGCTGGCCGAGAACTTCTTGCGGATCACCAGCCGCGCGCCATTCAGCAGCGCCGCGCCAACCCCGACCAGACCGCCGGTCGAGTGATACAGCGGCAGGACGTTGAAGATCCTGTCCTCGGGCGTCGAACGCGTGGCGCCGGCGAAGGCGCGCATATAGGTCCGGGCGCGCGAATGCGGGATGCGCGCCGCCTTGGGTAGACCGGTCGTGCCGGAGGTGTAGATATAAAGGGCGGTGTCGCGGTTGGTCAGGCCTTCGCGCGCCGACTTGGACGGCCGCACCGAAGACCCGCCGCGCACGGGCTTGTCCAGGCCGCGACGGTCGCTGGTCTCCAGATCGTCGGTCAGGCCCAGAACCCAGAGCGCCAGGTTGTGATCGACCAGAGGCCGCGCCTCCTCGATCTGACGCCAGCAATCCTCGTCCGCGACGACGTTGAACGCCTTGGAGATGGCCAGACAGTGGGCCAGCCCCTGCCCGTTCAGATTGGTGTTGATCAGGGCCGTGGCGATGCCGACCTTGGAGAAGCCGATCCACGCCGCCAGATACTCGATCCGATTGGTCATCATCAGGGCGATGGTGTCGCTGCGGCGCAGGCCCCGGTTCTTGGCCCAGTGGGCGAAGCGGTTGGCCATGGCGTCCAGGTCGCGATAGGTCAGGGTGCGCTGACCGTCGTCTATGGCGATGTTGTCGGCGAACTTGTCGACGGCTTCTTCGAAGTCGTCGCAGAGCAGGACGTCGCTGTCCAACTCGATCGGCTTGATGCGTTTCAACAGACGGAACAGGCCGCGCGCGAACCGGACATCCCTGCGGATATTGGCTACAAAACCCATGCGCGCCGTACTCCGGTCAATGCGTGTTCCACCCGGTCCGGTGATGGACGAAGGCGGCCGGTCGGGTCAACCGTAGGGTCCGCAATCCGTCGCGAACACGACGAATTGCCGTCCGGCCGTGATCCATTTGTTCGGTTGACGCAGCGGAAATCCAGAGCGCCGCCCTGCTTTTTATTGCCGCATTGACGGCAAATGCGGCGGGCGGACGCACGGTCTTCGCCGCATTCCGGGCGGAAACGGTGTTTCTTCGGGGCTTTTGCCCTTTACGCGGAACGGCGTTGCGGGACGGCGGGTTGGTTGATCGACGTTATGGAGGACAGAAACAATGTCTATGACCTATGCCAACGCCAATACCGAAGCCCGCGCTGAGGACACGACCTTCGTTCCGCGCTACGCCCGCACGACCAAGTCCAAGAAGTCGGTGAAGACCTGGATGATCCTTGCCCCGATCGGCGCGGTGGTGCTGCTGGGCAGCGGCGTCGCCATGATGATGGGCGGCGAACAGGCCGCTCCGGCCCAACCCGCCGAGACCGCTGCACCGGCCATGCAGACCGCGCCGGCCGCGATGACGGCCGCTCAGGCGCCGGTCACGCCCACTCCGGTCGAGGTCGCGTCTACGCCCGCTGCGACTCCGACGCCGGCTGCTGCGCCTGCGCCGGTCGCTCGCCGCGCCGAACCCGTGGCCCGTCGCGCTGCGCCTGCCGTCGAACGGCCCGCCGCCGCCCGTGTTGAGACGCCGGCTACGCCTGCGGGTCCGCAACCCTACGCCGCGCCGGCGGCTTCGACGTCGAGCACCAGCCAGTTGAACACCGCGCCCGCAGCCTCAACTCCGGCTCCGGTCGTGACCACGCCCGCCGCTCCGGCGATCACGGTCCAGCCGCTGAACTGATCTCAGCGGAAGAATGGAAAGCCCCGGTTTCGGCCGGGGCTTTTTTCATGATCGCGGTTCAGGCGCCGCTGACGCGCCAGATGACATTGCCCACGTCGTCGGCGACCAGCAGCGCGCCTTGCCGGTCGATCTGCACCCCGACGGGCCGGCCCTGTGCCTGACCCCGGGCGTTCAGAAATCCGGTCAGAACATCCTGCGGCGGCCCGGCGGGACGCCCATCGACGAACGGCACGAAGATCACCTTGTAGCCGCTGCGCACGCTGCGATTCCACGACCCGTGCTGGCCGACGAAAACGCCCGAGCGCAAGGCTGGCGGCAACAGGCTCGCGCCATGTCCGAACGTCAGCCCCAGCGACGCCGTATGCGCGCCCAGGGCGTAATCCGGCCGGATCGCGCGCGCGACCATCGCCGGATTGGCGGGCGGACGCCTATCGACCGTCTGACCGTAATAGCTCCACGGCCAGCCGTAGAAGGCGCCCGGCGTCACCGAGGTCATATAGTCGGGCACCAGATCGTCGCCGATTTCATCACGCTCGTTGACCGCCACCCACAGCTGGCCGGTCTGCGGGTTCCAGTCCATGCCGACCGGATTGCGCAGGCCCGAGGCATAGACCCGCCGCGCGCCCGTCGCCGGATCAATCTCCAGGATGGCGGCGCGATCGACTTCCTCATCCAGGCCGTTTTCGCCGACGTTGGAGTTCGATCCGACCCCGACATAAAGCCGCCGGCCGTCCGGGCTGGCGACAAGGCTCTTGGTCCAGTGGTGATTGCGGCCGGCTGGCAGGTCTGTGATCTTTGTCGCCGCCGCGTCGATCCGGGTCTGGCCGCTCCGATACGGAAAGGCCACCACCGCATCGGCGTTGGCGACGTACAGCCGATCGCCGACCAGCGCCATGCCGAACGGCGAGTTCAGTTCTGTCAGGAAATCGCTCCTGGTCTCCGCTGCGCCGTCGCCGTCCGCATCCCGCAGCAGGACGATCTTGTTGGGGCTTGGGACGCCGGCGCCGGCCTTGGCCATGACCTTCCCCATCACCCAGCCACGCAGACCGCCTTTCTTGTCTTCGGGCTTGGGCGGCGCATTCGACTCCGCGACAAGAATATCGCCGTTGGGCAGGCGATAGAGCCAGCGCGGGTGATCCAGGCCTGTCGCGAACGCCTGTACGCGCAATCCCGCTGCCGCGACCGGCGTCGCGCCTTCGGGCCAGCTCGACGCCGGGGCGATGTTGACGGTCGGCAGCAAGCCCTGACGCGGCGCCGGTAGTTGCGGGTCCGGACCAAACCCCGCCGCGACGGGCAAGGCTGTCCCGCCCGCGCAGGCTCCCAAACCGATCACCGTCGCGAGCAGTGTCGAGGCGAACAAAACCGTCCGGGAAGAGCGCATGGCCTTTGATCCTTACCGCGCCGGTTGGGCCGGGAACTCCAGACGACTGACGTCGTACCCCAGGGCCCGCGCCCGTTCAGTCAAGGCGCGCACCTGCTGCTCACTGGGCAGGTCGCGCGTATAGATGAACAGGCGATTGAAGGTCGGATCCGCCGAGATGAACCAGCTGTAGTCGTCCGCCCGATCCAGCACCCAATAATCCCAGGTCACGAACCCGGCCAGATACTTGACCCTCAGCTTGGCGTTGGTGCCCGGATCGAGGATTTCACCCCGTCCGCCGATGGCCTTTTCCTTGCCGTCCGGCGTGCCGAGCTGACAGGTGTCGCGCACATCGACCCGCGTGCCCTCGACCGGCGTATAGATCGACGCGCCGGCGACGCAGCCGTCGGTCAGCCGATCCGGCAGGCGCGCAATCTCGTGCCAGCGCCCGGACCACAGACGCTGCACGTCCACCGGCTTGGCCGGCTGGGGCGCGCGATATTCGGAAGGCGACGGTGCGGTCACGCATCCCGCCAGCGCGATCGCGGCGGCGGCGGATGCGGCGAAGGATTTCAGGCTGGACATGGGCGTTTCCGTTTTGATGCCATAAGCCGCTTTCAGCGACCCTGGTTCCGTTACGCTCCGATGACGAAATCGGACGCTGCGGGCCGAAAATCTCACAGCCGAGTGCAGTATCCATCGCTTGTTCCTTGGCGCACATTGCCGTTCTCACCTCCGTTCGACGGAGATACCGCTGGTGGACATTGCCATTCTGACCGGAAGCCGAAACGCTCTACCCCCCGCACGCCTGACGCACCTTCAGCGCCTGGAGGCCGAGAGCATCCACATCCTGCGCGAGGTGGCGGCCGAAGCCGAGCGGCCGGTCATGCTGTATTCTATCGGCAAGGACTCGGCCGTCATGCTGCATCTGGCGAAGAAGGCCTTCTATCCGTCCAGGCCGCCCTTCCCGCTTCTGCACGTCGACACGACGTGGAAGTTCCGCGCCATGTACGCGATGCGCGAACAGGCGGCGGCCGATCTGGGCGTCGAGCTGCTGGTCCACCAGAACCCCGACGCCCTCGCACGCGGCATCAACCCCTTCGATCACGGCTCGGCCCTGCACACGGATCTGTGGAAGACCGAAGGTCTGAAACAGGCCCTGAATCATTACGGCTTCGACGCGGCCTTCGGCGGCGCGCGTCGCGACGAGGAGAAGTCGCGCGCCAAAGAGCGGATCTTCTCCTTCCGCACCGCCGAACATCGCTGGGACCCCAAGAACCAGCGGCCTGAACTCTGGCGGCTCTACAACACGCGCAAAAATCCCGGTGAGAGCATCCGCGTCTTCCCGATCTCAAACTGGACCGAGCTGGACGTCTGGCAATACATCCACCTGGAGCGGATCCCCATCGTGCCGCTGTATCTGGCCGCCGACCGGCCGGTGGTGGAGCGGGACGGCGCCCTGATCATGGTCGATGACGACCGGTTCCGGCTGCGCCCCGGCGAGACGCCGCAGATGAAGTCCGTCCGTTTCCGCACCCTGGGCTGCTACCCCCTGACCGGGGCGGTCGAGAGTACGGCCGCGACCCTGCCCGAGGTCATTCAGGAAATGCTTCTGACCACCACATCCGAGCGCCAGGGCCGGGTGATCGACCACGACCAATCCGCCTCGATGGAGAAGAAGAAGCAGGAGGGTTATTTCTGATGGCTCACCAGTCCGACCTGATCGCGCGCGACATCGACGCCTATCTGGACGCTCACCAGCACAAGAGCCTGCTGCGCTTCATCACCTGCGGCAGCGTGGACGACGGCAAGTCCACCCTGATCGGCCGGTTGCTGTACGACTCCAAGATGATCTTCGAGGATCAGATGGCGGCGCTGGAGGCGGACAGTCGCCGCGGCGGCACCCAGGGCGGCGACATCGACTTCGCCCTGCTAGTCGACGGCCTGGCCGCCGAGCGGGAACAGGGCATCACCATCGATGTCGCCTATCGCTTCTTCTCCACCGAAAAACGGAAGTTCATCGTCGCCGACACGCCAGGCCACGAACAGTACACCCGCAACATGGTCACCGGCGCCTCGACCGCCGACGCCGCCGTCATCCTGATCGACGCCCGGCGCGGCGTGCTGACCCAGACCCGCCGCCACGCCTATCTGGTCAGCCTGCTGGGCATCCGCCACGTCGTCCTGGCGGTCAACAAAATGGACCTGATGGGCTGGTCCCAGTCCGTGTTCGATTCCATTGTTTCCGACTTTCGCGCCTTCGCCGGTCAGATCGGGCTTCAGGCCTTCAACGCCATTCCGATGTCGGCCCTGCGCGGCGACAACATCACCGAACCCAGCGCTTATTCGCCCTGGTACGCCGGCCCGCCGCTGATGAGCCTGCTGGAAACGCTGGAGGTCGGCGACGCTCTTCAGGCCGATCCGTTCCGCCTGCTGGTGCAGTGGGTCAACCGGCCCAATCTCGACTTCCGCGGCTTCTCCGGCCAGATCGCCGCCGGGACCGTGCGGCCGGGCGATCCGGTGCGCGTCCTGCCGTCCGGCAAGACCTCGACCGTGGCCCGCATTGTCACCGCCGACGGCGACTTGAGCTTGGCCGTGGCCGGACAGTCGATCACCCTGACCCTGGCCGACGAGATCGATGTCTCGCGCGGCGACGTGCTGGCCAGCGCCGACGCCCCGCCCGAGGCGGCCGACCAGTTCGAGGCCACCGTAATCTGGATGGACGACGAGCCCCTGCTGCCGGGCCGGCCTTACCTGCTCAAGATCGGCGCAAAGCTGGTGGGCGCCACGATCACCGAGCCCAAGCACAAGGTGAACGTCAACACCCTGGAGCAACAACCGGCCAAACGGCTGGAGCTGAACGAGATCGGCGTCTGCAACCTGTCGCTGGACGCCCCCGTCGCCTTCGCCCCCTATGACGAGAATAAGGATTTTGGCGGTTTCATCCTGATCGACCGGATCTCAAACCGGACGGTCGGGGCGGGTTTGCTGCACTTCGCCCTGCGCCGCGCCCACAACATCCATTGGCAGGCCCTGTCCGTGGACAAGGCCGCTCGCGCCACGATCAAGAACCAGACGGGCCGCGTCGTCTGGCTGACCGGCCTGTCGGGCGCCGGCAAGTCGACCATCGCCGATCTGGTGGAAAAACGGCTGCACGCCGACGGTCGCCACACCTATCTGCTGGACGGCGACAATGTCCGCCACGGCCTGAACCGCGACCTGGGCTTCACCGAAGAGGACCGGGTCGAAAACATCCGCCGCGTCGCCGAGGTGTCGAAACTGATGGTGGACGCCGGCCTGATCGTCCTGGTCAGCTTCATCTCGCCCTTCCGCGCCGAACGCCGCCTGGCCCGTGACCTGCTGGGCGAGGGCGAGTTCGTCGAGGTCCACGTCGATACGCCCCTGGCGGTCGCTGAAGCGCGCGACGTCAAGGGCCTCTACAAAAAGGCCCGCGCGGGAGAGCTCAAGAACTTCACCGGCATCGACAGCCCCTATGAAGCCCCCGAAAGCCCCGAAATCGTCGTGGATACCACCACCATGTCGCCCGAGGACGCCGCCGAGCGCATCGTCGCTTGGCTGGATGGGCGCTTCTCGACCGAGGACTTCGCCATCTAGGTTCGGAACCTTGACCGTTCGCCGGACGCTCTAGGACGCGATGACCAATCCGATCCAGAAGCTGGGCCTCGACACCATCGAGCAGTCGCAGATCGCCCGCATCGCCGGGATCAATCTGACGCTGGGCGGTCTGGTCAGCGCGGGCGTGATCCTCCTAATCGCCTTCGCCGCCCACTGGCTGGTGACGCGGTCGCTGCGCCGGGTGCGCGAACGCTCGGACCGCAGCCGTCAGGCGATCTATCTGCTGGAGCGTCTGGCCGGCTACGGCATTATCGTCGTGGGCGTCATGTCGGCTCTGTCGGCGGCGGGTTTGAACCTGTCGTCCCTGACCGTATTCGCCGGCGCGCTGGGCATCGGCGTGGGTCTCGGGCTGCAGGGAGTGGTCAAGGAGTTCGTCTCCGGCCTGTTCCTGATCTTCGACCGGATGGTGTCGGTCGGCGACTATATCGAGATCGAGGACATCGGCATCCGCGGCGCCATCATGGAGATCGGCCCGCGCGCCACCCGTGTCCGCACCAATGACAACGTCAATGTCCTGGTGCCCAACTCGCGCTTCATCGAACAGCCCGTCACCAACTGGACGATGAAGGGCGACACCCGTCGCATCCATGTGCCCTTCACCGTCGCCTATGGGTCGGAACGGGGACAGGTGCGCGATGCGGTTCTGGCCGCCGCCCGCGCCAGCCCCTTTACCCTGCCGGAGACGGAGGCCCGCAAGAGCCAGGTCTGGCTGGTGGCCTTCGGCGATCGCGGCCTGTCGTTCGAACTGGTGGTCTGGCCGACGCGCGACGCCGTCAAACGCCCAGCGGCCATGCACGCCGCCTACACCTGGCTGATCGCCGACGCCCTGGATGCGGCGGGCGTCGAGGTGCCGGTGCCTCAGACCGACCTTCGCCTGCGCACCGCCTTCGGCCTGGACGGCGAAGAGGCCTTGAAGCGCCTCGGCTACGGCGTCGGGTCACCGCCGCGACCGACCGGCCCGCAAAGTCCCGCCCGAACCGCCAACGACGCCGCCGACGACGTCATGGCCGACGACGAGGCCGAGACGCCGGAACCGCCCGCTCCGCCCAAGGCGCGTCAGACGGAGTGAGCCGCCTTGGCCTTCGACCGCCAGGCATGCAGCAACGGCTCGGTATAACCGTTCGGCTGCTCGACGCCTTCGAACACCAGCGCCCGCGCCGCCTGATAGGCCAGACTGTTATCCGGGTCCGTCGCCATCGGCCGATACAGCGGATCGCCCGCATTCTGCCCATCCACCTTGGACGCCATGCGCTGGAAGGCCGCCTCGACCTGATCGGCCGTACAGACCCCGTGCAGCAGCCAGTTGGCGATATGCTGCGAACTGATCCGCAGCGTCGCCCGGTCCTCCATCAGGCCGATGTCGTGGATGTCCGGCACCTTGGAACACCCCACCCCCTGGTCGATCCAGCGCACGACATAGCCCAGTATGCCCTGGGCGTTGTTGTCCAACTCGGCCGCCACCTCGTCCTCGGACCAGTTGACGCCATTCCCCAGCGGCGGGGTCAGCAAAGCCTCCAGCCCCGGCGTCTCGCGCCCAGCTACATCCTTCTGAACCGCGAAAACATCCACCGCATGATAGTGAAGCGCGTGCAGGGTCGCCGCCGTCGGCGAGGGGGTCCAGGCGGTGTTCGCGCCCGTCTTCGGATGACCGATCTTCTGCTCCAGCATGTCCGCCATCCGGTCCGGCGCCGCCCACATCCCCTTGCCGATCTGGGCCTTGCCCGACAGGCCGCATTTCAGGCCGATGGCGACGTTCCTCGCCTCATAGGCCGCGATCCAGGCGCTGGACTTGATGTCCGCCTTTCGCACCACCGGGCCGGCCTGCATGGCCGTGTGGATCTCGTCGCCGGTGCGGTCCAAAAAGCCGGTGTTGATGAAGACGATCCGGTCCTTCACCGCCTGAATGCAGGCCGCCAGATTGGCTGAGGTCCGCCGCTCTTCGTCCATCACCCCGACCTTGATCGCATGGCGCGGCAGGGCCAGCAGGTTCTCGACCGCATCGAACAGCCGATCGGTGAAGGCGGCCTCTTCCGGCCCGTGCATCTTGGGTTTGACGATATAGACAGAGCCCGTCGCGCTGTTGCCGAACCCACCCAGACCCTTGATGTCATACAGGGCGATCAGGCTGGTCACGATGGCGTCCATGATCCCCTCGAGCGCCTCCGACCCATCCGCCAGAAGAATGGCCGGGGTCGTCATCAGATGGCCGACATTGCGCGCGAACAGCAGGCTGCGTCCCTTCAGCATCACCGACGACCCGCCCGGTGCCGTCCACTGGCGATCCGGCTCCAGAGCGCGGGTCAGGGTCTCGCCGCCCTTCTTGAACGTCGCGGACAGGTCGCCGCGCATCAGACCCAGCCAGTTGCGATAGGCCTCGGCCTTGTCGGCCGCATCGACGGCCGCGACGGAATCCTCCAGATCGACGATGGTCGACAGGGCCGATTCCAGCACCACATCCGCCAGCCCCGCCGCGTCGCTGCGCCCCACCGGATGGCTGCGGTCGATCACCAGTTCGATGTGCAGCCCGTTGTTGACCAGCAGGATGGAAGACGGCGCCGTCGTCTCGCCGGTAAAACCGACGAACTGTCCTGCATCCTTCAACGCGGGCGACAGTGCGCCATCAACTACCGACCAGCCGGCGACATCCGTATGCAAACCCTCCGCCAGCGGCGCCGCCTCGTCCAAAAAGGCCTTGGCCCGCGCGACGACCCGCGCGCCGCGCGCTGCGTCATAGCCGCCGCCAGCCGGCAGGTCGCCCAACGCATCGGTGCCGTAAAACGCATCATACAGGCTGCCCCACCGCGCATTGGCGGCGTTCAGCAGGAAGCGGGCGTTCAGCACTGGCACGACCAGCTGCGGGCCGGCCATGCGCGCGATCTCGGCGTCCACGCCTTCGGTCCCGATCGTGAACGGGGCCGGCTCCTCCACCAGATAGCCGATCTCTTTCAGAAACGCCTCGGACGCCGCCACATCATACGGCTGGCCCCGCCGCGCCTGGTGCCAGTCGTCAATCTGAGCCTGCAAGGCGTCGCGTCGCGCCAGAAGCGCCCGGTTCTCGGGCGCGAACCGCTCGAAGATCGCCGCCGCTCCGCTCCAGAAGGCCGCCGCATCAAGTCCCAGCCCAGGCAGTACGTCCTGCTCGATCAGGGCGATCAATTCGCCCGCGACCTTCAGCCCGGCGCGATCTTCATGGGTCGTCATGACGGCCTCTCTCCGGCGCGACGCCGGCCTGTAACAATGCGTGATCAGGTAAGCTGAGGCCGCACACTGGCGCAAGGGTAACGTCGCGTCATCGCCGTCGCTTTTCTTACAAGGCGACGGCCGGCTGGTCAGAAACTCTTAACCGCGTCCGTGAACGGGACTGCAAGCGGCGGCGCCTATTGTGAGCTTACGGACGAACTCGCGTCCGGCCAGTCGAGCGTCTCGCCCATGCTGTTTCTTCTGAACGATGTCGTGTTCGACCTGGACGAGGCCTGCCCGGTCACGCCCGCCGACGCGCGCCGGTTCGAGAAGCTGGGTCTGGACTATCTGCTGGAACTGGGTTGCGAACTGTTCGCCGAGGACCCGCTGCTTCACCGCAACGATCCCGAACGCGCCCGCCGCCTGGCCTGGCTGATCGCCGAGCGCAGCTCGGACGTGAACGCCGCCCTGTTCGCCGCGCCCGCCGCCGCCTGCAATCCCGACCTCGTCGAACCGCGTTTCTGCACCCTGCCCGAACAGGTGATGCGCCAGCTTCAGGCCAAGGGTCGTCGCCTCGACGCCGTCTCCGCCGACCGCGCCGTCTGGAACCGCCTGGCCGCCTGATCGCGGCCTGAAACGCCGTCAGAAGACGGCGTTGAACACCACATGGACCAGCGTCGCCACGGCTACGATAAAGCCGAAGCCGACGACCAGCCCCACCGCCGGATGCAGCGGCGCCCGCTCACGCGGCGCATGGGCGATACGGTCTTGAGGATGGATGACAGCCATCGTCCTTGTCCTTTCCCTATGATCCCGGATTGATCCGGGAGGGGAGCGTCGGACTCTGACGGCCTGATCGTCTCCTCCAGAACCGAGCATGACTCCGATAGCCCTTCGTGGCGAGGGGTTATTTCATCCGGTGCAATCCCGTGACTTTGAGGCGTGTCCGCGCTAGTCGCGCGCCATGTCCTCACTAACCCTGCCTGAAGAAGCGGCCCGCCGCCGGACCTTCGCCATCATCGCCCACCCGGATGCGGGCAAGACGACCCTGACCGAGCATATCCTGTTGGCCGGCGGCGCCATTCGTGCGGCCGGCGCGGTGCGGGCGCGCGGCGAGAACCGCCGCACCCGTTCGGACTGGATGAAGATCGAGAAGGAGCGCGGCATCTCGGTCAGCGCCTCGGTCATGACGTTCGAGCACGACGGCAAGATGTTCAACCTGCTCGATACGCCCGGGCACGAGGACTTCTCCGAAGACACCTATCGCACCCTGACCGCCGCCGACTGCGCCATCATGGTGCTGGACGCCGCCAAGGGGATCGAGCCGCAGACGCTGAAGCTGTTCGAGGTCTGCCGCCTGCGCGACATCCCGATCATCACCTTCATCAACAAGCTGGACCGCGAGGCCCAGGACCCGATGGCTCTGCTGGACGACATCGCGTCACGCCTTCAGCTGGACCCCGCCCCGATCTGGTGGCCGGCCGAGAGCGGCAATCGCCTGCGCGGCATGGTCGAGGTCGGAACCGGCCGGTTCCAGCCCTATACCCGCAAGGCCGCCGGTTCAGCCGAGGATCCCGAACACCCCCCCGCCCTGCCGCTGGACCAGGCGGCCCGGTATTTCGAGGCGGGCGAGCAAGACAACCTTGCCGAGGCCGTCGAACTGGTCGAGGGCGGCTATCCGGCATTCGACCGCCAGGCCTTCCTGGAAGGTCACATGACCCCGGTACTGTGGGGATCGGCGCTTCGCCACTTCGGCATCGACGAACTGCTGAAGGCCATCGGCGACTGGGCCCCGGCGCCCAAGGTCATGAAGGCCAAAAAGGAATCCCCACCCGAGACCCGCAACGCCCCCGCCCCTGTCGAGACTGAGGTCGAACCGGGATCCAACGAGGTCACCGGCTTCGTCTTCAAGGTTCAGGCGAACATGGACCCCAACCACCGCGACCGGATCGCGATGTTCCGTATGGCGTCGGGCGCCTTCAAGCGCGGCATGAAGCTGAAGGTGCAGAACACCGGCAAGTCCCTGTCGGTCAATGCGCCGATTATGTTCTTCGCCTCGGATCGGGAACTGGCCGACGACGCCTTCGCCGGCGACGTGATCGGCATTCCGAACCACGGCGTGCTGCGCGTCGGCGACAGCCTGTCGGAGAGCGGCGTGGTCCGTTTCGCCGGCCTGCCGAACTTTGCGCCGGAAATCCTGCAACGGGTTCGCGTGAAGGATCCCCTGAAGGCCAAACACCTGAAGAAGGCGCTGGAAGGTCTGGCCGAGGAAGGCGTGACCCAGCTGTTCCGTCCCGAAATCGGCTCGGACTTCATCGTCGGCGCCGTGGGCCAGCTGCAGTTCGAGGTCATGGCCGACCGTCTGGGCGAGGAGTACGGCCTGGACGTGGTCTTCGAACCCTCCCCCTACGCCGAGGCGCGCTGGATCGCTCCAGGCGCGGAGGGCTCCGACGCGGACGTCGAGGACTTCAGCGGCAAATATCGTCCCCAGATGGCGCGCGACATCGACCAGGCCCCGGTCTTCCTGGCCAAGTCGAGCTGGGAAACCGGCTATGTCGGCGAACGCTTCCCCAAGATCGCCTTCACCAAGACGAAGGAGCGCGGCTAAGGCCGGCGCCGCAAACGACTTCCTTTGGTCACGCAGCTGAGCCATTCTGAGGTCATGTCGACGCTTCTCGCCCTCGCCAGCACCGTCTTTATGCTGCAGGCCGCCCCTTCCGTGGGGTTGGTTTCGTATGAGGAGGCGGTGCGCTGTGCGGGCCTGACCCAGGCCGCGTCGGAGCTTGAAGGCGGCGAGAGCGCCCAGGGGCGGCGGCTGTATGACGCCGCGCTCTACTGGTCCCTTGCGGCCATGCAGGCCGCGACGGCGGCGGGCAAGGCGGCGCCGGCCGCCGAGGCCGATCAGACCCGCGCGCGCATCGCCGCAGTGCGTCAGCTCAACGCCGATGCGCCCGAGGCGCGCGCCAACCTGCAACGCTGCCAGCAGAAGACGCCGAAACTCGACTAGGTCGCCGGCTTAAGGCCAAGCCGAACCGCATTCCCGGCGCTGCGTTTGCATTGGACGCCGCAGGTGACGCAGTCTGCGTCCCGAAGCGGGATAACCGAGGTCCAGCATGTTCGAATTCGGCCGTGATCTTCGAAAACTCTTCGCCCAGGCGCGAGAGAGCGAAGACTTGGGCTGGGTCGAACTGATCGGCGCGGATTTGCTGCGCGCCGAGGCGAGACGCGAAGCCACGGACGCCGGACGCGTCTCCTGCGCCCGTCCCTTCGAGACCGAGAACCGCGCCTGCGCCCTGTGGCGTGAACACGCCCGGCGCACCGGCGCCGCCGACAGTCTGGACCGGGCCGAACGCTGCGCAGACAGCCTGGCGCGTTCAGCGGTGGGCGAGGATCAGATCGCGCGGGCGGCCATGGCCAAGGCGGCGGTGCTGATGCTGCGCTTTGATCTGTGCGGCGATCCCGCCCGTCTGGATCGCGCGGCGACGACCCTTGCGGCGGTCGGACAGCCGCGCAGCCGACGCATCGCGATCAGCATGGCCGCGCTTCACGCCCGGCTGACGGTCCGCACCGCCCGGCTGAGCGGCGACATCGCCCGCCTTCATCAGGCGGCTGTCTTGATGGATGAGGCGGTGCGCAGAGACGACGCCGAGGACATGGATCTGCGTATGGATCGCGCGGCCCTGTCGCTGGAAATGGGCGTGGTGCAGCGCGACGTGCATCTTCTGGATCAGGCCGGCCGCGACCTGGGCGCCCTGGTCGAGGCCGCATCCCCTGACCATCGCCCCCTGACCCGCGCCCGCGCCCTGGCTCTATGCGGCGCTGGCCTGTCGGCCTTGGCCGCCATCGCGGGGCATGACGAGGCCCGCAATCAGGGGCGGATCATGTTCGACGCCGCCGCCGATCAGTTCACGCCGGATCACAGCCCGCTGGATTGGGCCGCGATCCAGGTGCTTCGCGTCGGCGACGACGCCCAGCCGCTGATGCTGCTGACCCAGGCGGAGGCCCTGACGCAGGGCGGCGAACTGATCATCGGCGCCCTGGCGCGCGAGCGGCGCATCACGCGTGAGGTGGCACTGGCAGAGGCGGTCAAGAACCTGACCGCCCTGATGACGCTGGAGACCCGGTTGCGGGCGCGCATGGCGACGGCGACGCCGCTCGACTGGGCCGCCGATCAGATCGGCATGGCCGAGATCATGCTGGCGCGGCATCGGCTTGGCGGCGTCGTCCCGACCGATCTGGGGCTGATCCTGGGCGAGGCGGCGATGACGGCCCGGGAAATGGGCGTCGACGCCCTCGCCGACCGCGCCGAGGCGTTGTTGAGGTCCTAGACCTCAGCCGCCCATGGCGACGAAGGCCCCGTTCAGGAACCGCGTCTTGCCATAGGCCATCCGCTGCCCGTCATCGGCCAGAACCCGTCCGCCGGCGGCTTCCAACACCGCCTGGCCTGCTGCGGTGTCCCATTCCGAGGTCGGACCGGTGCGCGGATAGGCGTCGAACCGCCCCTCGGCGATCAGGCAGAACTTCAGCGACGAATCCGTCCCCTGCCAGCGCGAGCAGCCGTGACGGGCGGCCAGACGCGTCGCCTCTTCGTCGGTGACGCTGTGGCTCAGCAGGGCCATGCCTTCCTGCGGCCGGTCGCGCACCCGGATCGGACGCCAGTCCTCGCCCGAATGCGCCTCGCCGGCCTGAAGGGCGCCGAACTGACGCCGAAAGGCGCCGCCCTCGGGCTTGTCGGTGCGCCAGGTCGTCGCCGTCGCCGGCGCCGTCACCACGCCCGCGACCGGATAGCCGTCATGGATCAGGGCGATATTGACGGTGAAGGCCTCGCCGCCGCGCACGAAGCCGCGCGTGCCGTCCAGCGGATCGATCAGCCAGAACCAGTCCTCGGCGGTTTCAGGCGCGCCATCGGCCGACACGGCTTCCTCCGCCACCGTCTGCACGCCCGGATACAGGGCCGCCAACCGTTCCAGGATCAGGGCTTCGGCCGCCCGGTCGGCCTGGGTCACCGGGCTGTCGTCGGACTTGGTCTCGACCGCCGTGCCTGCGCGCCAATAGGGCAGGATCAGCCGCGCGGCCTCCTCTGCGATCTCGGCGATGGCCAGGGACAGCGCGCCGGACGTCAGATCGCGCTCAAGAGCAGGTGTGGAAGAGGTCGTCATTGGCGGGTCGATAGACCATCCGGGCGGTTCCATGAACCGGCAAATCACTCCAACTTCGCGCGCGACACGAACTGTGACCTGAGCGCGCCAGACATCATGACCTCCCCCCACGACACAGACGCCGCTCCGCTGGACCTTCCGGTCGATGGGACGGAGCTGGCGACCTATATCGCGGCCAAGCTGTGCCATGACTTCATCAGCCCGTCGGGCGCCATCGTCTCGGGCCTCGACCTGATGCAGGACCCGACAGCTCAGGACATGCGCGACGACGCCCTGGCCCTGATCGAGCAGAGCGCCAGGAAGATGGTCGCCCTGGTTCACTTCGCTCGCGTCGCCTTCGGCGCCGCCACCACCAGCGAGAAGTTCACAGCCCGCGAGATCGAAGGCCTGGTGTCCGGCATGGTCCAGGGGGGCCGCGCCTCGCTCGACTGGCGCATCGCCGACGGCGAGTTCACCAAGCCCCAGGCCCGCGCCCTGACCAACCTCGCCTATCTGACCGTCGGCGCCCTGCCGATGGGCGGCGTCGCCACCATTCAGTCGCGGGTGGAAAACGGCCTGCTCTATCTGGAAGGCTTCGCCGAGGGCGCCCGCGCCCGGCTGAAGCCCGAGGCCGTCACGGGTCTGGCCGGCGAACGCCTGGTCGAGGGCCTGGCCGGTCAATGGATCCAGCCCTACTGGCTGTGGCTGACCGTGAACGAGGCCGGCGGCGCTCTACGCGTCAAGGTTGAAGACGGAAAGGTCGCACTGGTCGCGCGAATGCCTGCCTGAGGCGTTTCCAAACGACTCATTAACTGGCGTTTGAGATAAAAACAGTCCATGCGCCACGGGCGAAAGCCGTCGTGTCATTGAGGGATCGACCTTGGACTTCCGAACCTGCCTGATCGTCGACGACAGCCGCATCATCCGCAAGGTTGCGCGCCGCATCGTCGAGGGCCTGGGCTATGAGGTCGATGAGGCGGCGGACGGCTCCGAAGCCCTTGCCTATTGCACCGGCGCCATGCCCGACGTCCTGCTGGTGGACTGGAACATGCCCGTGATGGACGGGATCACCTTCCTGCGTCGCCTGCGCGCCATGCCGGGCGGCAAGCAACCCAAGGTGCTGTTCTGCACGATCGAGACCCGCCCCGAGCGGATCGCCGAAGCCCTGGCCGCCGGCGCCGACGACTATGTGATGAAGCCGTTCGACGGCGAAATCCTGCAGTCCAAGCTGACGGAGGTCGGAGCGATCGCCGCATGACGCCTGAGGACTTCGACAAGCTGCAGTCCCTTCTCGCCACCCGCGCCGGCTATCGGCTGTCGCGGGATCGCATCCACCTGGCTGAACACCGGCTGGGTCCGATCGCGCGGCGCGAGGGCTACGCCAATGTCGAGGCTCTGCTGACGAACCTGTGGGCCAATCCGGTCGCTTCGCTGGCATGGTCGGTGATCGAGGCCCTGCTGAACGCCGAGACCTGGTTCCGTCGCGACCGCACCCCCTTCCGCATCCTAGAGACCGAACTGTTGCCGGCCCTGTCCAAGGCGCGGCCTGACGGGCGGATCAAGATCTGGTCGGCCGGCTGCTCGACCGGCCAGGAGGCCTGGTCCATCGCCATGGCGGCCAGGGAGATCGGCGTCGATGTCGATCTGGTCGCCACCGACCTGTCGCAGCGCGCGATCGAGAAGGCGCGCTCGGGCCTCTATACCGGCTTCGAGATCCAGCGCGGGCTCACGGCCAAGACCATGCTGCGCTGGTTCGAACCACGAGAAGACCAGTGGATCGTCAAGGCCGAACTGGCCGACGCCGTGCGTTTCGGTCGCGCCAACCTGCTGGACGAACCGACCGATGACGCCCGTTTCGACGTGATCTTCTGCCGCAATGTCATGACCGATATGGACCCGTCGCGCCGGGCGCGTCTGCTGGACGGACTGGAGCGCCGCCTGGTCGATGACGGCTGCCTGCTTCTGGGCGTGGACGAAAGTCTGGAAGGCGAGACGGTCGCCTTCCGCGCCGTGAACGGCCGCCGTGGCCTGTATGTCAAGGCGCCGTCCGCGCTTCGACGCGCCGCCTGACCCCGCCCTTCATGCGGGCGATCAGCCCGCGTGCAGCTCCTGCTTCACCCGTTCCGCCAGCGTCTTGATGTCCAGCGGCTTGGGTAGGAAGGACACGCCCGTCTCGTCCTGTAGCAGGTCCGAGAAGTCGCTCTCGGCATAGCCCGAGATGAACATGACCGGCGCGTCGCCCAGATATTTGCGCGCCTTCTTCAGCAAGGACGGCCCATCCAGCCCCGGCATGATGACGTCCGAGATCATCATGTCGATCTGGCCGGCGTGTTCCTCGGCCAGCAGCAGGGCCTCCTCGCCGTCGGCGGCCTCTATGACCTCATAGCCGCGCTGGCGCAGCAGCCGGGCGGCAATGCCGCGCACGGCGTCCTCGTCTTCGACGAACAGGATGCGGCCGGCGCCCGACAGGTCGCGCGGCGCCTTGGCCTTGACCTCGACCGGCTGAACCTCGGCCAGCTCCGCCTCGCCCGCCGCCGGCAGGAAGATGCGGAAGGCGGCGCCCGCCCCCTCGATATTGCTGACGGTGATGTGGCCGCCCGCCTGCTGCACGATGCCATAGACGGTGGCCAGGCCCATGCCGGTCCCCTCGTTCACCGCCTTGGTGGTGAAGAAGGGTTCGAAGATCTTGTCCGCCAGTTCGGGCGGCACGCCGGGTCCGGTGTCGGACACCTCGATCAGGGCCACCTCGTCTGTCGGCGCATCGACCCAGCCCAGGGCCCGCGCCTCGTCGCCCGTCAGGCGGCGCGTGGCGATGGTGACGACGCCGGCGCCCGGCTCGACCACGCCACGCATGGCGTCGCGCGCGTTGACGGCCAGGTTCATCACCGCCGTCTCCAGCTGAGACTTGTCGGCCAGCACGACCGGCAGGTCGCGTCCGTAGTCGGTCTCCAGCCGCACGTCCTCGCGCAGTAGCCGCCGCAGCAGGATGGCGAACTCGCCGACCAGTTCGCCCAGGTCCAGCCGCTCGCGCCGCACCGTCGACTTGCGCGAGAAGGCCAGCAGCTTGCGCACCAGATCGGCCGCGCGAATGGCCGTCTGGCGGATCTCGTTCAGCCCCTCGTACGAAGGATCGCCCACCGGGTGCCGTTCCAGCAAACCCGACAGCTGAAGCTGGATCGCCGTCAGCAGATTGTTGAAGTCGTGCGCCACGCCCCCGGCCAGCTGGCCCACGGCCTGCATCTTCTGGGCCTGGTTGAGCTGCAGCTCCATCGACTTCTGACCCGAGACGTCGAACAGCCAGATGCGCCGCTTGTCGCCCTCGGGCGCCACATACAGATGCAGCATCTTGTCGGGATAGGCCCGCGCGACCAGTTCGATCGGGCCCGACGATCCCCCCGCCAGCTTCAGCCGCGCCTCGGCGATGCCGCCCGGATCGAACAAATGCCCAAAGGCCGCATCGCGCGCCGCCCCCGGTCCGGTCAGAACGGCAAGCGCCGGATTAGCTTCTTCCGCCCGGCCGGAAAACAGGTCGTCGCCGCCGATCACGGCCGAGCCGAACGGCGCCCCGGCCGCCATGGCTCGCGCCTCGCCGGTCGCCGCGGCGGCGGGCGTGTGAACGGGCGCGGCGGCGATGGGCAGGACGGCGTCCGGCGCGGCGCGCATCAGGAACCGTCCCTCGCCCGTCTTTCCATCGCCGATCTGGCCGATGACGACCTCGACCTCGCGCTGTCCGATCATGACGATGGCGCGGCCCGGCTCGCCTTTGCGCGCCTGGGCGAAGGCCATGTACAGCGCCTGGGCCGACTTGCCGCGCGGCAGGGCGCCGGTCGCGCCATTGGCCTCGGACCACGCGGCGTTGAAGGCCAGGATCTGCCCTGAATCCCAGACCAGCGCCGCCGGTTCGGCCATGGCGTCCAGCACCTCGATGGCCGCGTCGCTGCTCGGCTTGGCGTCCGCCGCCCGACGGAAGCCGAACAGACCGATCAGGGCGATGGCGCCCACGGTCAGGATCAGCACCAGTCCCGGCGCCGAGGTCGGGTTGGCGCGAAACGCCGGATAGGCCAGGGCCGCAATCGCCGCCACGACGCCGAACGCCATCACGCCGGACAACAGGTCGAACGAAGGGCGGCGGGTGGACGTCATACAGCCTCGCGAATCAGTGTTGCGATCATACGCCCAAATCCTGACGCCGCCTTACCGGCGCTTGCGGGACTGGAAGACGAAGCCGATGATCTTGGCGGCGGCGTCGAAATGTTCGCGCGGAATGACCTCGTCCACCTCGACGGTGGCGTACAGGGCGCGCGCCAGCGGCACGTTCTCGACGATCGGCACGCCGTGCTCGGTCGCCACTTCGCGGATGCGCAGGGCCAGGGCGTCGACGCCCTTGGCCACACAGATCGGCGCCCCGTCGCCCTGATCCGGCTCATAGCGCAGGGCGACCGAGTAGTGGGTCGGGTTGGTCACGATGACGGTGGCCTTGGGCACATTGGCCATCATCCGCTGGCGGCTGCGCTGCATGCGGATCTGCTTCAGCTTGGCCTTGATGTGCGGGTCGCCTTCGGACTGTTTGAAGTCTTCCTTCAGCTCTTCCTTGGTCATGCGCATCCGCTTGGCGAAGCGCATCTTCTGCCAGATGAAGTCGGCTCCGGCCGTGGCGCCCAGCAGGATGATCGAGGCCACGAACAGCGAGATCGCCATGTCGCGCGCCAGCGGCAGGATCGCCAGCGGGCTGATCGAGGCCATGTTCTCGAACTCGCGCAGGTGCGGCTTCAACACCATCCAGCACACGGCGCACACGGCGATCAGCTTCAGGAAGGTCTTGACGAACTGCGCCAGGCCGTCGGGGCCGAAGATACGCTTGAACCCCTGCATCGGACTGACCGCCGACCATTTGGGCTTCAGCTTTTCGGCGGTGAAGATCAGGCCTGACTGGGCGACATTGCCCCCGACTCCGCCCAGGATGGTCGCCAGCATGACGGCTCCTAGAAAGGGCGCCACGGCCCAGACGGCGCGCACCATGATCTGGTTGCCCGCGCCCGAGTTCAGCACCCCCAGCATCTCGTGCGGGGCGGCGATGAAGGGCAGCATCTGTTCGGCGATGGACGAGGCGAACCAACCTCCCCCCATCAGGATCACCGCCGCCGCCCCCGCCAGCGACAGCACCTGGGCGACGTCGGGCGACTTGGCCGCATCGCCCTTCTTTCGGGCGTCCTCAAGCTTTCGCGGGGTCGCCTCTTCGGTTTTCGACTCGGGATCCGCGCCTTCAGCCACTAGGGCCTCCCAGCACGAAATACTCCGCCAGACGGCGGTAGCGGTCGATGAAGAGGGTGCCCAGCGCACCCAGGCTCAGGGCAAAGATCGACAGGCCCAGGATGACGCTCAAGGGCGCGGCGGCGAAATAGACCTGGAACGACGGCATGACCCGCGCCACCAGGCCGGACGCCAGGTTGAAGATCAAGGCGAAGACCAGCACCGGCGCCGACAACTGCACGCCCAGCAGGAAGCTGTCGCCCAGGGTCCGCACGGCCATCTGGGTGAAGTCGGCCATCATCAGCGGCTGGGCCGGCGAGATCAGCCGATACGATCCCACCATGCCGGCGATGAACAGGTGATGGGTGTCGGTGGCGAACAGCAGCGTCACGCCCAACAGGGCCAGAAAGGCGGCGATGGTCGAACCCGGCTGAGCCTGCATCGGATTGGCGGTCTGGGCGAAGCTGAGCGTCGTCTGCAACGACACGATCTCGCCCGCTGTCGCCAGGGCGCTCATGAACATGCGCAGCAGCAGGCCGATCATCAGGCCCACGACCACCTCGCGGATGATCCATCCGACCATCAGCCCCATGCTGTCCGGCAGGCCCGGCAGCGAACCGCGCACCACCGGCCACAGCGCCAGACTGATGACCAGCGCCAGCGACAGTCGCACGCGCGGGGGCACATAGGCCTCGCCAAAGCCGGGGATCAGCATCAGGATCGCCGCGATCCGGGCGAAGATCAGCCCCCCGGCCCAGACCTGATCAGCGGTCGCATAAGCGTCCACTACATCCCCGCGATGCGGGCCGCGATCTGGCGCATGAAGCCGCCCAACAGGGCGCCCATCAGCGGCAGGAACAGGATCAGCGAAACGAAGATGGCGATGATCTTGGGCGCATAGATCAGGGTCTGTTCCTGAATCTGCGTCAGGGCCTGAAACAGGCCGATCACCACACCGACGACCAGGCCGACCAGCAGCACCGGCAGGCACAGCTGGATCGTCAGCCAGATGGCGTCGCGCCCAACGTCCAGAACTTCCGCGCCGTTCATCGGCTGCTCCCGCAAACTACTGGGCAGAAAATGCCGACAGGATGGTTAACAGGCCGCTAACCAGACGCGTCTTCGCGCAGACCTGACCACGGAAAAATCTCGTCAGCGGCCTTGAACGGCGCCGCTTCGATGCCGACTTCCCCGCCTTCGCCTCGGGGAGCGCCAGCCATTCGATTTCAGACGAATTAGACGAATTAGACTCTCTTTTTCCGACTCCACCGTCTGAACGCGCGTCCGCCTCGTAATGGAACGGCTCGCCCTCTCCCCTTCCCTCAAGCGCTCCGCTATCTAGGCCGCCATGACCGACGCCCCCGCCTCCAAAGTCTCCCAGGCCGACGCCGAAGCCGCCGTCCGCACCCTGATCGAATGGGCCGGCGACAACCCGGACCGCGAAGGTCTGCTGGAAACCCCCGCCCGCGTCGCCAAGAGCTACCGCGAGCTTTTCCAGGGCTATGAGGTCGATCCGCTCTCCTATCTGGAAAAGACTTTCGAGGAGACGGGCGGCTACGACCAGCTGGTCGTGCTGAAGGACATCCGCTTCGTCAGCTTCTGCGAGCACCATATGCTGCCGGTCGTGGGCAAGGCGCACGTCGCCTATCTGCCGACGGACCGCGTCGTCGGCATCTCCAAACTGGCCCGGGTCGTGCGTGGCTTCGCCCGCCGTCTTCAGATCCAGGAGAAGATGACCTCCGAGATCGCCGAGGCCATCCAGACCGTGCTGAAGCCGCACGGCGTCGGCGTGGTCATCGAGGCCGAGCACAGCTGCATGACCCTGCGCGGCGTCAATGCGCCGGGCGCCAGCCTGTCGACCAGCCACCTGATCGGCGTCGTCCGCGACGACCCCCGCACGCGCGAAGAGTTTCTGCGCCTGGTGCGGGGCTGATGTTCGCCTGACAGGCGAACTGGCCCGCAGCTTGCGGTAGAGGGGTCAAAGGAGGCGCTGACGATGCCCTGGTCCCTGATTTCGACCCGCAATGAGACAGTTCAGATCGCGCGCGGCGGCTGGCTGGACGCGCTGCGTTTCATCGTGGCCTTCCTGATCATCCTGCATCACTTCCAGGCCGCCGGTCCCGAACCGCTCGCCCACCTGATCAATCCGATCTTCGAACGCGGCGGCTTCCTGCTGACCAACTTCTTCCTGATCGACAGCGGCTATGTGCTGATGCGCGTCTATGGCGCGGCGGTGGACAAGGGCCGGATGTCGCCCGGCGACTTCTTCCTGAAGCGGTTCCTGCGCGTCGTGCCCGCCCACCTGATCATGGGTTTGTCGCTGCTCGGCTTCGTACTTCTGGCCACCGCCGCCGGCTCGCCGCCCCGCAATCCCGAATGGTTCGCCTGGGATCAGCTGCCGGCCCAGCTGCTGCTGCTTCAGTCCTACGGCGTTCACGGCGGCCTGGGCTGGAACGCCCCGACCTGGTCGATCTCGGCCCTGATCGGCTGCTACCTGGCCTTCCCCTGGATCATTCGCGGCCTGATGCGTCTGGGTCCGTGGTCCGCCCTGGCCGTCGGCGTCGGCGTCTATCTGATCGCCAACCAGCTGTGCTGGTCGTTCCTCGGCTATCCCGTCTATCAGATGCCGATGCGCTACGGCATCATCCGCGCCCTGCCGCTGTTCTTCCTGGGCATGTGCCTGGCCTGGTTCGCCCAGAAGGTCTGGATCGCTCCGCGCCTGGCCGGCTGGGCCGGAGTGCTGGCCGCCGTCGGCTTCTTCGCGCTTCAGCTTCACGACAAGCACGCCCTCGTCGCCCTGACCCTGATCTCGGTCATCATCCTGGCCGCCGGCGCTGTGCCTGTGACCAAGCCCTCGAAGTGGGTCGAGACCGCCGCCATGGTCTCCTTCTCCATGTTCATCTCCAACGAGGTGGTCCGCATCGTCTGGTTCGGCGTGGTCAATGCGGTGGAAGCCCGCGTCGGCTTGCCCCTCTTCGTTCAATGGGGCCTGTGGGGCCTGGGCGTCATGGCGGCGGTCGCCTTCGCCTTCGCCTTCCACTTCGCTATCGACAATCCGATCCAGACCCGCATCCGCGCCTGGCTGAAGCGTCGCAGCGCCCGACGCGGCAAGGCGCAACCCAAGCTCGGCCCGGTCATCTCCATCGACGGCTGATCGACCAACGATCCTCGACCCCAAGGTCGCCTTGGCGACCAGCGATCCTCGACCAAAGTCGCTCTCTCCACCCGCCCCGCTCTCGGTCAATGTCGGCGTCCACGCATCCTCAAGGATGTGCAGAACGGCCGATAACGGCGACACGGGAGGAAATGGATCATGGCAACCGACGCACCCCTTGCGTCCGGAGGAGAGGAGCACACCGTCGATCGCAGCGATCGCCTGGTCATCCTCGCCTCATCGGTCGGCACCGTCATCGAGTGGTACGACTTCTATCTCTACGGCTCTCTGGCGGCGATCATCACCGTCCAGTTCTTCTCCGGGGTCAACGAAACCACCGGCTACATCTTCGCCCTGATGGCCTTCGCCGCCGGCTTCGCGGTGCGGCCCTTCGGCGCCATCGTCTTCGGGCGGCTGGGCGACCTGTGGGGACGCAAGAACACCTTCCTCGTCACCATGCTGCTGATGGGTCTGTCGACCTTCGTCGTCGGCCTGTTGCCGCCCTATGCGGTCATCGGCATCGCCGCGCCCATCATCCTGGTGCTGATGCGCCTGATCCAGGGCCTGGCCCTGGGCGGCGAATACGGCGGCGCCGCCACCTACGTCGCCGAGCACGCCCCGCAGGGCAAGCGCGGCTACTACACCTCGTTCATCCAGATCACCGCGACCGCCGGCCTGGTGCTGAGCCTCGTGGTGATCCTGAGCGTTCGCTACACGCTGGGCGAGGAAGCCTTCGCCGCCTGGGGCTGGCGCATTCCGTTCCTGGTCTCGATCCTGCTGTTGGGCGTGTCCCTGTGGATCCGCCTGAAGCTGGCCGAAAGCCCGTCGTTCAAGCGGATGAAGGCCGAGGGCAAGGGCTCCAAGACCCCGCTGAAGGACAGCTTCGGCAAATGGCCCAACCTGAAGCTGGTGCTGATCGCCCTGCTGGGCCTCACCGCCGGCCAGGCCGTCATCTGGTACACGGGCCAGTTCTACGCCCTGTTCTTCCTGGAACGGGTCATGAAGGTCGACGCCACCCTGGTCTATGTGCTGCTGACCATCGCGCTTCTCGCCGCCTCGCCCTTCTTCATCTTCTGGGGCTGGCTTTCGGACAAGGTGGGCAGAAAGCCGATTATCCTGGCCGGCTGCCTGATCGCGGCCCTGACCTATTTCCCGCTGTTCAACGCCCTGACCCAGGCCGCCAATCCGAAACTGGCCGCCGCCGCCGCGTCTGCGCCGGTCACGGTCTATGCCGATCCGGCCGACTGTAATCTGCAGTTCGATCCGGTGGGCAAGACGGTGTTCAACCACTCCTGCGACGTGGCCAAATCCTATCTGGCCAAGGCGGGCGTGACCTACACCAACGTCGCGGCCCCGGCCGGCACCGTCGCCGAGGTGCGTATCGGCGATCAGGCCGTCATCCCCAGCTTCCGGGGCGACGCCATGGCCCCGGCCGACTTCGCCGCCCAGAAGAAGACCTGGGACAAGAGCCTGGGCGAGGCCCTGACCGCCGCCGGCTATCCGGCCAAGGCCGACAGCGCCCTGGTCAACAAGCCGATGGTGGTGCTGATTTTGTTCATCCTCGGCTTCTACGTGACCATGGTCTACGGACCGATCGCGGCGGCCCTGGTCGAGATGTTCCCGACCAATATCCGCTACACCTCCATGTCCCTGCCCTATCACATCGGCAACGGCTGGTTCGGCGGCTTCCTGCCGACCACCGCCTTCGCCATCGTGGCGGCGACGGGCAACATCTACTCCGGCCTCTGGTACCCGATCGTGGTGGCTCTGGGGACGGTCGTTCTGGGCTTCCTGCTGGTCAAGGAAGGCAAGGACGTCGATCTGAACGCCTGATCCTGCTTTCAGGCGCAATGAGGGGCGGGTCGTCGCAAGACGGCCCGCCTTTCACTTGTGAAACACCCCGTGCCCGGTTCAGATGCCCCGATGTTCAGCCTGACGATCCTCGGCCTGGTCGCCGCCTATATGGCGGTGCTGTTCGCCGTCGCCTGGTCTCAGGAACGGCCGTCGGCGCGCGCGCGCGGCAAGGGGCTGGGGCCGTCGGTCTACGCCCTTTCGTTGGCCATCTACTGCACCTCATGGACCTACTATGGCGCGGTCGGCACGGCGGCGCGCGACGGGTGGGAGTATCTCCCCATCTACATCGGCCCGGTGATCGGCCTGACGTTGCTGTTTCCGCTGTGGCGCCGGATCGCGGCGGCCGCCCGGCGCGAGAACGTGGGCTCCATGGCCGACTTCGTCGCCTCGCGTTACGGCAAGAGCCAGACCCTGGGCGCGGCGGTCACCGTCGTCGCCATCCTGGGGTCGCTGCCCTATATCGCGCTGCAGCTGAAGTCGCTGTCGATGGCCGGCGCCCTGCTGACCGCCGGCACGCCGGTGGCGGGGTCCGAGGGTCTGACGGTCCTGGTGCTGGCCGGCGTCCTGGCCTTCTTCGCCATTCTATTCGGCGCCCGTCGTCCCGACCTGACCGAGCACAATCGCGGCCTGATCCAGGCCATCGGCCTGGAGTCGATGGTCAAGCTGGGCGCCCTGCTGTTCGTCGCCGTCTTCGCCCTGGTCCTGCTGCTGAACGAAGGCTCGCCGCCGCGCATCATCGAGGGCCTGGGCGCCCTGGCCGCGCCGCCCGAGGTCACGCCGCGCTTCACCGCCATCACCCTGCTGTCCACCCTGGCCATCTTCTGCCTGCCGCGACAGTTCCACGTCGCCTTTGTCGAGGGCGGTCAGCCGTCGGACGTGAAGCGGGCACGCTGGATCTTTCCCCTCTATCTGCTGCTCACCAGTCTGGCGGTGCTGCCGCTTGTGGCGGCCGGCGCCCTGTTTGCGCCCTCGGTCAATCCGGACCTGCTGGTGCTGGCCCTGCCGTTCCAGCGCGGCGAGACCCTGCTGACGGCCGTGGTCTTCGTCGGCGGCTTTTCCGCCGCCACCGCCATGGTCATCGTCGAGGCCGTCGCCCTGTCGGCCATGGTGTCCAACAGCCTGATCCTGCCCTTCCTGGCGCGCGAGCGTTGGCGGGTGCGCGGCGACGCCTCCGACATGGCTGGGACCATCCTTCAGGTCCGGCGCGGGGCCATCGTCGCGGTCCTGCTGCTGGCTTGGCTCTATTATCAGGCGACGGACCAGTCGCGCGGCCTGGCGGCCATGGGGCTGGTGTCCTTCGCGGCGATGGCCCAGCTGGCGCCGGCCCTGTTCGGGGCGGTCCTTTGGCGCGGCGGCCATGCGCAGGGGGCGCTGGCGGGCATGACGGTCGGCATGGGCGTCTGGATCGTCATGCTGGCCATGCCCCAGCTGTCGCCCGGCGCGCCCTGGCACCTGCACGTCATGCTGGGGGTCAAGGATCCGTTGGCGCTCGGCGTCTTCGTCAGCTTGGCGCTGAACCTGGCGGCATATGTCGGCGTGTCGCGGTTTGCTCAGCCCCGCCTGATCGACCGGGTCCAGGCCCGCGCCTTCGTGGATCGGCTGGGACCGGACTGGATGGAGGCCCGGCCCGCGCCGTCGGGCGCCTCGGTCGGCGATCTGCGCGCCTTGGTCGCCCGCTTCATCGGCGACGAACGGGCCGAGCGCGCCTTCACCGCCTGGGGCGATGAGACCGACACAAGGCTCCGCGACGCCGACCCGGCCGATGCGGCGCTTGCCCGCGCCGCCGAGCGGATGTTGGCCGGCGCCATCGGCGCGGCCTCTGCCCGTCGGGTCATCGCGGCGGCCCTGGCCGGGGTCGGCCGCGCGCCCGAGGACGTGGTGCGGATGCTGGACGAGGCGTCCCAGGCCGTTCAGTTCAACCGCGACCTGCTGCAGACCACGCTCGACAATATCGACCAGGGCGTGATCGTGGTGGACGAGGATCTGCGCGTCACCGCCTGGAACCGGCGCTACGTCGCCATGTTCGACCTGCCGCCCGGCTTCGTCCACGTCGGCCTGCCCATCGCCGTCATCTATCGCCTGAACGCCGAGCGCGGCGAGAGCCCCGACGACATCGAGGCCTGGGTCGAGCGGCGGCTGGAAGCGCTGAGCCGCCGCATCCCCCACGACCACGAACGCCAGCAGCCCGACGGCCGAGTGCTGCGCTCCTCCGGCGCGCCGATCCCCGGCGGCGGCTACGCCACCAGCTACACCGACATCACCGCCCTGCGCCAGGCCGCGCGTGAGCTGGAAGAGGCCAACGAACGGCTGGAGGCGCGCGTTGCGGACCGCACCGCCCGACTGGACGAGGCCCGGCGCGTGGCCGAGGACGCCACGGCCTCCAAGACCCGGTTCCTGGCCGCCGCCAGCCACGACCTGCTGCAACCGCTGCACGCCGCCCGCCTGTTCATCGCCGCCTTGAAGGAAGAGCCGGCGCTGGAAGACGCGACCAGCCGCACCCTGGCCGTCAACGCGGACCGCGCCATCGACAGCGCCCACCGTCTGCTGACCGCCCTGCTGAACCTGTCCAAGCTGGAGGCCGGCGGCGTGCGGACAAATGTCGCGCGGCTGTCGCTGGGCGGCCTGTTCGACGAACTGCGCCGCGAGTTCGCGCCCGTGGCCGAGGCCAAGGGTCTGAATCTGACCGTGATGTCCAGCGGCCTGTGGGTCGCGTCCGACCGTGATCTGCTGCGCTCCATGCTGCAAAATCTGGTGGCCAACGCCATCCGCTATACGGACGCCGGCCGGGTGTTGGTCGGGGCGCGTCGGCGGGGCGAGACGGTGCAACTGTTCGTTTGCGACACCGGACGCGGGATCCCCGACACCGAACACGAAACCGTCTTCGGCGAGTTCGTGCGTCTGCCGGGCGCTGTCGACGAACCGGGCGCAGGCCTGGGCCTGGCCATCGTGCGCCGCCTGTCCAGCCTGCTCGATCACCCGCTGGAGCTGAGTTCCCGTGTGGGGCGCGGCGTGACCTTCCGCATCACCGTGCCGCGCAGCGCGGCCGACCTGCCCGCCGAGGCGCCGCCGGTGCGCGAGGCGCGCCTGCCGCTGGCGGGTCTGCGCGTGCTGTGCGTGGACAATGAGCCGGTGATCCTGGACGCGCTGAACGCCCTGCTCACCCGCTGGGGCGCGCGGCCGACGCTGGTCGCCAGCGTCGAGGCGGCCAAGGCGGCGCAAGGGCCGTTCGACGCCGCCGTGGTCGATCTGCATCTGGGCGACGGGCCCGAAGGCTTCGCCGTCATCGACTGGCTGAGGCCCCAGGGCGTGCGCCGCATCGCCCTGGTCACGGCCGACACCCGCGACGGGCTGAACGAACAGGCCACGGCGGCCGGCGCCGTCCTTCTTCCCAAGCCGATCAAGCCAGCGGCGCTGAAGGCCTTCCTGTCTAGTTAAGCCGGGTCCAGCGACTTAGCCAGGATCACCGCCTGGGTCCGGTTGTGAACGCCCAGCTTTCGAAACACGCTGGTCAGATGCGCCTTGATGGTGGCTTCGGAGACGCCCAGGTCGAAGGCGATCTGCTTGTTCAGCCGGCCAGCCTTCAGCCCTTCGAGGATCCGCAGCTGCGACGGCGTCAGGCTGGCCACGCGGCCGGCCAGATCGTCGTCGGCCTCGGGCACATCCGGCGCCCAGCTGTCGCCGGCCAGGATGGCGGCGATCGCCTCGACCATCTGCGGCAGGGACGAAGACTTGGGAATAAAGCCGGCGGCGCCCAGACCTAGGGCGTGACGCACCACCGGCGCGTCCTCGCTGGCCGAGACCACCGCCACCGGCACGGTCGGCTGTTCGGCCCGCACGGCGGCGAGGCCCGCCATCCCCTCGCTGTCCGACAGCTTCAGATCCAGCAGCAACAGATCGACGGGCCCCGCGACCATCGCGGCCCGGGCCTCGGCCAGGCTGGCGCATTCCACCACGTCCGCGCCCGGCGTCGCCTTGTCGACGGCCGAGCGCAGGGCGGCGCGAAACAGGGGATGGTCGTCGGCGACGACGATGCGATCCATGGGCTTCCTTCCGTGCGCGGCGTCTGACCGGCCGCGTCGTCGCCATCATGGCGCGGTTCGACTTTGGTCGAAATTAGACCAATGGCCAATGGCTCCCCGAGGCCGGAGGCGGAAAGGTCGTCAAAGGGACGCCCGCGCGAGACGGGCGCGGGAGGTTCATCATGATCAAGACAAGCCTGATGGCGGGAGCCGCCGCCGTTGCGCTGATGGCGACGCCCAGCCTGGCCTCGGCCCAGGACCAGGCCGCGCTCGAGGCGCGCATCGCTCAGCTCGAAGCCCAGTTGAACGCCCTGAAGTCCGAGGTCGTCGCCGCGCGAACCCAGCAGGCGGCGCAACAGCAGGACATCATCCGCCTGGAGACCCGCCCGGCTGCGCCCGCCCCGGTCCAGCAAGCGGCGGCGCCCGCCGCACCCGGCGACGGCTTCCGCATCGGCGACCACACGGTCAAGTTCGGCGGCTTCGTCAAGGTGGACGCCTACGCCACTCGCTATTCCGGCGGCGATCCGGTCAATGGCGACGCGCTGCGTGAATTCCATATTCCCGGCTCCATCCCCATCGGCGGGACCGATGAGGATACGGCGACCGACTTCAACGCCCGCCAGACTCGGTTCTGGCTGACAACCGACGGCATGATCGGCGGCCACAAGATCGGCACCCGGATGGAGATGGACTTCCAGACCCTGCCCGGCGCCGGCGACCAGCGCACCACCAGCCCGGCCAACCCGGCCCTGCGTCGCGCCTTCATCACCATCGACAACTGGCTGATCGGCCAGGAATGGACCAACTTCCAGAACACCGCCGTCCTGCCTGAATCCGCCGACTTCATCGGCGCGGCCGAGGGCACGGTCTTCGCCCGCCAGGTCCAGGTCCGCTACACCCGCGGGCCCTTCTCGGTCTCGGTCGAGAACCCGGAGACGACGGTGACTCCGTTCGGCGGCGGCGCGCGCATCGTCGCCGACGACAACAGCATCCCGGACTTCACCGCCCGCTATGCGGTGTCCAAGCCCTGGGGCGACTTCCAGATCGCGGGCCTGCTGCGTCAGCTGAAATACCAGAATCCCGCGACGAACATCGATTCCACTGCGACGGGCTGGGGCCTGTCGGCCTCCACCAAGATCAAGGTCGGCGCCAAGGACGATCTGCGCCTGATGGTGACGGGCGGCGAAGGCATCGGCCGCTATGTCGGTCTGAACTTCTCCAATGACGCGGTGCTGAACGGCTCGGGCGATCTGGATGCGATCGGCGTGGTCGCCGGCTTCGCCGCCTATCGCCACGTCTGGGCACCCGGCTGGCGTTCCAGCCTGATCTGGTCGGCGCAGAAGGTGGACAACGACCTGGCCTTCACAGGCCTGGCCGCCAACCGTTCGGCACAGAGCCTCCACGCCAACTTGATCTGGTCGCCGGTTACGGCGTTTGATGTCGGCGCCGAGCTGATGTTCGCAGACCGCGAGATCGAAACCGGCGCCAGCGGCGACATGACCCGACTGATCCTGTTCGCCAAATACGGATTCTGATTTGATGCCGGAGACGTCTCGCGTGCCTGATCCCGCCCTCTATCCCGTCCCCGCCGACTGGGCCGAAAAGGCGCACATGGACCGGGAGGCGTACGAGGCGGCGCGGATCGCCGCGCGAGAGACGCCCGACGCCTTCTGGGCCGAACAGGCCAGACGTCTGGACTGGATCACCCCGCCGACCCGGATCAAGGACGTCTCCTTCAACAAGGAAGATTTCCGCATCCGTTGGTTCGAGGACGGCGTGCTGAACGTCTCGGCGAACTGCATCGACCGTCACCTGCCGCACCGCAAGGACGAGACGGCGATCATCTGGGAAGGCGACGATCCCGCCGACAGCCGCCACATCACCTTCGGCGAACTGCACGCCGAGGTGTGCCGCATGGCCAATGTGCTGAAGGCGCATGGAGCCAGAAAGGGCGACCGGATCACCCTTTATCTGCCCATGATCGCCGAGGCCGCCTACGCCATGCTGGCCTGTGCGCGGATCGGCGCGGTGCATTCGGTCGTCTTCGGCGGCTTCTCGCCCGACAGCCTGTGCGGCCGGATCGAGGACTGCGGTTCCAACCTGGTCATCACCGCCGACGAAGGTCTGCGCGGCGGCAAGCACATTCCGTTGAAGGCCAATGTCGACGAGGCCCTGACGAAGGTGAAGGTCGACACCGTCCTGGTCATCCGTCGCACCGGCGCCGACGTGCCGATGATCGAGGGCCGCGACTTCGACTATGGGCAGGAGGCCGCCAAGGTCGACGCCGACTGCCCGCCCGAGCCGATGAACGCCGAGGATCCGCTGTTCATCCTCTACACCTCCGGCTCGACCGGAAAGCCCAAGGGCGTGCTGCACACCACGGGCGGCTATCTGTTCTGGGCCGCCTGGACGCACGAGCTCGTCTTCGACTATCGCCCCGGCGAGGTCTTCTGGTGCACCGCCGACGTGGGCTGGGTCACGGGCCACTCCTATATGGTCTATGGGCCGCTTGCGAATGCGGCGACGACCCTGATGTTCGAGGGCGTGCCCAACTATCCCGACGCCGGCCGCTTCTGGCAGGTGGTCGACAAGCACAAGGTCGAGATCTTCTACACCGCTCCCACGGCCCTGCGCGCCCTGATGCGCGAGGGCGATGCGCCGGTGAAGGCCTCTTCGCGCGCCTCGCTGCGTCTGCTCGGCACGGTGGGCGAACCGATCAATCCCGAGGCCTGGCGCTGGTATCACGAGGTGGTCGGCGACGGCCGTTGCCCCATCGTGGACACCTGGTGGCAGACCGAGACGGGCGGCCATCTGATCACGCCGCTTCCCGGCGCCACCGACCTGAAACCCGGCTCGGCGACCCTGCCCCTGCCCGGCGTCGAGCTTCAGATCGTGGACGCCGAGGGCCAGCCCCTGGAGGGCGCCGTTTCCGGCAATCTGTGCATCACCGACAGCTGGCCGGGCCAGATGCGTACCGTCTATGGCGACGACCAGCGCTTCTTCGACACCTATTTCTCGACCTATCCGGGCCGCTACTTCACCGGCGACGGCTGCCGTCGCGACGAGGACGGGTACTACTGGATCACCGGCCGGGTGGACGACGTCATCAATGTTTCCGGCCACCGGATGGGCACGGCCGAGGTCGAGAGCGCGCTGGTCCTGCACGACGATGTCGCCGAGGCGGCGGTGGTCGGCTATCCGCACGACATCAAGGGCCAAGGCATCTACGCCTATGTCACCCTGAACAAGGGGGCCGAGGCGACCGAGGATCTGAGAAAGGCCCTGGTCGCTCACGTCCGTCACGAGATCGGCCCTATCGCCGCCCCCGACGTGATCCAGTGGGCGCCGGGCCTGCCCAAGACCCGGTCGGGCAAGATCATGCGCCGCATCCTGCGCAAGATCGCCGAGAACGAGATCGGCGCGCTGGGCGACACCTCGACCCTGGCCGACCCGTCGGTTGTAGACGATCTGGTCAAGAACCGCGCCGGGGCCTGAAGACGCGGGTTCAATGCGGGGGCTGATGCGTCTATCTGTGCGTCACCCCGCCGCAGCCTGAGCCGTCCATGCCTCGTTTCCTGTCCCGCCTGCCGATCGACGGCTATCTGCTGGCCCTGATCGGCATGGTGATCCTGGCGGCGCTGTTCCCCGCCAGCGGACAGGCGGCCGTGGTCATGGACGGGGTGGTCAAGGCCGCCATCGCCCTGCTGTTCTTCCTGTACGGCGCGCGGATGTCGCCGGCGGCCATCGGCGCGGGCCTGCTGCACTGGCGGCTTCAGGGCACGGTCTTCCTGTCGACCTTCCTGCTGTTTCCGCTGTTGGGGCTGGGCCTGGTCTTCCTGATGCGGGGGTCGCTTCAGCCCGATCTGCTGACGGGGATGCTTTATCTGTGCCTGCTGCCGTCCACGGTGCAGTCGTCCATCGCCTTCACCTCCATCGCCGGCGGCAATGTCGCGGGCGCCCTGACCAGCGCCAGCCTGTCGAACCTGCTGGGCGTGATCGTGACGCCGCTGCTGGTCGCCCTGCTGATCGGCGGCGCCAATGGCGGCATCCATCTGCAGTCCATCCTCGACATCGGCCTGCAGATCCTGGCTCCCTTCGCCGTGGGCCAGCTGTGCCGCCCCCTGCTGAAGGACTGGCTGACCCGCCACGCCAAGCTGACGGGGCTGGTGGACCGCGGCTCCATCCTGCTGATCGTCTATGCCGCCTTCAGCGAGGGCGTCGTCGCCGGCGTCTGGTCCCAGGTCGCGCCGCTGGATCTGGCCAAGGTCATCGGTCTGAACATCACCCTGCTGGCCATCGTCCTGGCCCTGACCCTTTTCGCCGGCCGCGCGCTAAAGTTCGATCGACCCGACCGGATCGTCATCCTGTTCTGCGGCTCCAAGAAGAGCATGGCCACCGGCATCCCGATGGCCGGCATCCTGTTCGCCGGTCACGCGGTGCCGCTGATCGTCCTGCCGATCATGCTGTTCCACCAGATCCAGCTGTTCGCCTGCACCATCATCGCCCAGCGCTATGCGCGTGAGAATGAAGCGGTGGCAGTCATCGAACAGACCGCATAGGTCCGGCGCGACTTGAGCTCAATCAGTGATTAGGCCGGGTCCGCTTTAGTATTCCTGTGCACATTATCATGCCTTCCGACGCATTAACGTCGGCGATCAAGGTTAAGCCGCGTTAGGCGTTTTCGCTCGCGTGACCTTAACGGGCGGCGTTCTAGTGTTCCTCTGCAATGTGCAGATCGGAACCGCAGATGACCCAAGGTATCCTTCGCGCTCTCGCCGCCGCCACGCTCGGGCTCGGCCTGGTCGCCGCCGCCGCTCCCGCCTTCGCCGGGCCGACCGCAGGCGGCACCTATCGCCTTCGCGCCACCGTGCCTGTCGCGTGCTGGGTCAAGCCCACCTCGCCCGTCCTCGCGGCCGCCGGTCGCTCTGGAGAAGTGGTCGAGGCCTGCAACAGCCCCGGCGGCTTCACCGTCTCGGCCCAGTATCGCCCGTTGTCGCTGACCGAAAAAGCAGTGATGTTCTATGGCGACCGGACGTTCGATCTGGACAAGTCCGGCATGCAGACCCTGCGCCGCTCCAGCATCGCGACGATCCGTTCGGTGTCCTATCGCTTCGACGAAGTCGAACTGGAACAGCCTTTGATCCTGGCCCTGACGATCCAGCCGATCTGATCGACGGCGACATGCATCTCAATTGAAAAGAGGCGGGGACGCGCGACGTCCCCGCCTCTTTTTGTTTGGCGCCGGCGCTTAAAGCGCGGCGACCGTAAAGGTCAGGATGTCGGAATAATCGCCGGCGCGCTTTCCGGTCGTGCTGCCGACGCTGATCGTCAGCGGATAGTCGTCCAGTCGCGCGCGACGCGACACCACATCGACCCGACCGCCGCGCGACAGGTCCATGTCGCGATCGCCCAGCACCAGACCATAGGGCACATACCATTCGCTGGCGCCCTGACGCAGGCGGCCCTGGTTCTGCGAGGCCACCGAGACGCTGTATCCGGCCGTGCTCAGAACATAGAGGGTCGTGCGCAGCTGCCGAACACCTTGGGTCAGTTCCCCCAGGTCGATCGTCGGCGTGCCGCCGTTGCGACGAAACTCGCCCTTCAGACCCATAACGGCGGCCGAAGGCACCTGGAGGCTGAGCGTGACGGGTTTTTCCGCCAGCGGTCGGCCGTCCGGCGTTTCCAGATTGATGAAGGCGTTCTGGGAATAGAGACCGGCCGACAGGGTTTCGGAAGGTGCGGCGGTGAAGGAGAAGCGCATCAGCCCGCGCTCGCCCGCGGCGAGTTTCAGAGGCCGTACGCCGATGCGACGCGCGCTCTGACCGGCGCGGGGCGTCACGTCGGCGCCGCCGCGTTCGTCGACCAGGGCGTAGGCCATGCGCGGGCCGCCGGCATCGTGCGTCAGGCCGAACTGTTCGCCGCGCAGCTCGACCCGACTGACGGCGGTGCAGGGGGCGTCGCCCTGGTTGACCACGGCGACGTCGAACTCCTGGACCGCGACGTCCTGATCGAACGGGTCGTAGCGCATGGCCCAGTTGTCGGCGCCGGACTCGACGGACAGGCGACAACCCTGACTCTGAGCCAGGGCGGGCGCGGCCCCGATCAGGGTCGCCGCGGCGGCGGCGGTCATCAGGACGGCGGTGCGGACACGGGTCATTTCAGCCTCCTCGGCTCTCAGTCTTCGGGCACGTCGAGCGGCACATTGACGACCTGCAGGTCGAGCAGGCCCTCGTTGTCGGCGGGAACGGTGAATTCGAAGCCCAGGGCGGGCGTCGAGAACAGCTCGACGCGATAACGCTTGCCCGGCTCCAGGTTCTGCATGGCGAACCGGCCGACGGAGTTGGTGAAGAACAGCTCCGGCGCGGCCGTCGGATAGTCGGCGGGGCGGATGCGCCCGGACATCAGGGCCACGGGCCGGCCGGCGTTGCCGACCAGGCGGCCCAGGGCGCTGACGAACTTGGCGCTGCCGACCTCGATGGCGTAGCCGCTCTTATAGGTCGGGCGCACGCGGGCGATGCCGTCGCCGATGTTGTAGCCCAGCGGCGCGTCCAACACGTCGTAGCGGACGGACTGGTTTACGTAGGCGGTCAGGTTGTTGGCGACGGCGCCGCCGAGCAGGCCGCTGCGGCCCGTGTAGCGGCCGCCCTGGAAGCTGTCGCCGACGATGACCGAGTGATCGCGGATCGTCTCATGCGGATAGACGATGGCGAAGCTGTCGTAGATGTTGCGCCCGACCGCCACCTTGCCGCCCGTGGTCGACAGGGACGAGCCGACGCGCAGGGTCGTGACCTGCTCTTCGGTGATGTCGGAGAAGTTCTGGCCAAAGGTGGTGTGGCTGAGGCTGGCGTCGAAGCGGTTGGCGACGTAGTCGACCTGGCCGGTCAGGGTCGACGGGCCGTCGTCATAGGTCGAGGTCAGCGAATAGCCGTAGGAGCCGACGCGGTTCTCGGTCGACTGCTGGAAGCGCACGCTGCCGCTGTTGCGCGCGGTGTTGTAGCGCGCCTCGGCGCGACGATCGTAGCGCGGCTGCCAGATCAGGGCGAAGGTGGCGCCGAAGCCGTCCGAGCGGAAACCGCCGAAGGTCGAGCCGAAGTCCGAATACTCCAGGCCCAGCTGCGCGCTCCATTGCGGGGCGAAGCGATAGGTGCTGGTGGCGTTGATCGAATAGGAATCGTCGATGAAGTCGCTGCGGCTCATCCGATAGGAGGCGCTGACGTTGGCCAGCCAGTCCTGCGAGAACTGGTGGGAATAGCCGCCCGAGAAGATCCACGAGGTGGGATTCTGGGCCGTGGGATTGCCGATGGTGGCGAAATCCTCGGAGGTGTAGTCGGCCACCACCGTCCAGCTGTCGTAGGTGTCGCCCAGGTCGACGATGTGGTCGAAGCCCAGGGCGAAGGCGTAGCCCGCGCCGGGATCGCCGTTGCTGACGGCGGCGTCCAGGCGCACCCGCGCGCCGTTCTTGAGGATCAGCTGGCTCTGGCCCGAAACGGTCTGAGCGTCCTCGGACGCCTGCAGGCCGATGCCCACGGCGGGGCGGTTCTCGAACGCCTTGCGCCAGAAGCCGGTGAAAGCGACCTTGCCCTCGGAATAGTCCGGCGAGCCGAACACCCCGTTGTTCACCGCTCCCACATAGGCGCCGTATTCATAGTCGCCGGGTTCCAGCTCGATCGCGTCCAGATAGGCGCTGTAGGAGACGGTCTCAGCGCGGCCGGAATCGTTCTGGATCTCCAGCTGGATGTCGTTGGAGCCGGTTTCCAGCGGCAGGTTGGTCAGGTCGTACTGGCCGGGGTCCAGGCGAAATTCGCGCACGAAGACGCCGTTCCTCAGCACACGGACGGTCGAGGCCTCCTGCAGCACCAGCTGGCGGCCGCCGGCCAGGACGTTGTTGCGGAAGGAATCGAACCGCATCCGCTGGCGCGACACGCCGACACCGCCCAGTTCGGAAAAACCCTGGCGGCCGCGGATTTCCGGCTCCAGATCCCCCAAGTACCAGCGGCGATAGTCCTCGGGCTGGTCATAGACGAAGCGGGCGTAGCGACGCTCGACCTCGTAGTCGCCGGTGAACAGGTCCTCGCGGCCCTGCACGTCCGCCTCGAACACCAGGCGCTTGAAGCGGATGGCGCCGTTCAGGAAGACGCTGGGCGTCTGAACGTCGCCGGTCGATTCCCGGCGCTGGACCGACAGGTTGGTGTTTAGATAAGCGCTGAAATTCTCGGGCGGCAGGCCGGGTTCCTCGGGGCTGCCGCCGCGGAACAGGGATTCGACCGAGCGTTTGGTGGGGTCGATGCGCAGCACCAGGACCGCCAGTTGCTCCGGGTCGTAGTCCAGCTGGATGCCGGTGTCGTTGATCTCTTCCGGCGCGAAGGAGTCGACGCCCTGCAGGCGGGCGGCCAGCTCCTGCTGCGCCTCGGGCGTCAGCAGCGGGTCGATCAGGGTCTTGAAGCCCGCGCTTTCGACGATGAAGCGGTCGTCGCGGGTCAGGACGACGGGCAGTTCCCCCAGCACGCGGCTGTTGAAGTTCAGCGGCACCGTCATCGGGATGTCGCGGTCGTAGGGGTTGATGTCGCGACGGGCCGCGGGCGCGGCGGCGGGAACCGACGCCGGGGTCGCGGGCGGCGCCGGCGTTTCGGCCGGGGCCGGGGCGGGCTCGGGCGTCGGCGAAGTCGACTGGACCGGCGCCGGGGCGTCCTCGACGGCGGCGACGGCGGCCTGGGCGGCGGCCAGGCTCGCGCGGTTCAACGCGGCGGTGGCGTCACGCGCGGTCTGTGCGGCGTCGTCGACCGCCTGGCCCATGCCCTGGACCGCCGCCTGGGCGGTCGTGTTCGGCAGGCACGCCAGCCCCCAGGCCAACGCCAACGCCGAGACGCTTCCCCCGAGGCGTCTCATCGTCCGAACCGAAGCGTGACGGGCTTGGCCGGATCCAGTGCCACGCCGGTGGGCAGCTTGAAGGTGCGCTTGGCGCCGCCGGGGGCCAGGTAGCCGACGCCGACGGTCTTGGAGATTTCGCCGCTGTCGTATTCGCGGCGGAAGGGCTGGCCGGCGGTGTCGGTGCCTTCGACGATCCAGGTGGCGCCGCTCATCAGGGCGTAGCGCTTGCCGGTGTTGGAGACGACGACCTCGACGCCCGGCTCCTCGGGCGGGGGCGGCGGGGCAGCGCCGTTCGACAGGCTGGGGTCGATCTCGGGCGCGGGCGGGCTGACCATGGCGGGGGTCACGGAAACCACCTCGACCCTGGGTTCGGCCCCAGGCGGCGCGACCACGATCAGCGCCTTCATGGTGTAGAGCACCTGCACCGAGACGGCGCCGCTGTCTTCGGGCACGGCGTCGGGATCGGTGGCCACCGGCAGCTGGCGGACCCAGAGATAGTAGGCGCGCGAGGTGTCGATGGCGGCGTCGCCGACCCACTGGACGCGCACGACCTGGCGGCCGGCCACCGGCACCACGCCCTGCGGCGGGAAGACCAGGAAATCCTCGTCGGCATCGGTCTCGACGATGTTGCCGTCGGCGTCGATGTCCATGCGGGTGATGCGCGTCTCGAACGGCAGGGCGGCCGAGCCGACGTTGCCGACCTCGATCCGGGCGGCCGATCCGGCGCCGGTGGTGGTCAGCTCCGAGACCATTGGCGAGACGCGCATGGCCCAGGCGGCGCCGGCGGTGGCCAGGATCAAGATCCCGGCGCCCAGCAGGCAGGCCGCCGTCACGGCCGCGCGGCCGAAACGAAGCTTCAGCGATGAAAACATGGCAGTCTTTCCCCCGAAGGCCGATCTGGCGCCGGCTTTTGGAATCCCGTCGCGAGCCGTCGCGCCGAATCCTTTGCAAGCGTCGCGCCAGCCGACCCCCAGCATGGCGTAACAATGGTGACCGAAACGCAAACAGGGGGGCGCGAAGGCCCCCCTGTCGCGTCAGGTCGACGAACCGATCCGAAAGATCAGAAAGCGGCGATGTTGACGGTCAGTTGGCCTTCGTAGTTGCCGGCGAGCAGCGACTTCGAGGGGACCGGGATGTTGACGTCCAGCGACATNACGCTCTTCCGATCTAACCGATCCGAAAGATCAGAAAGCGGCGATGTTGACGGTCAGTTGGCCTTCGTAGTTGCCGGCGAGCAGCGACTTCGAGGGGACCGGGATGTTGACGTCCAGCGACATGGCCGACTTCCAGGCGCCGTGGCTGGCCTGGGTCGAGTTGGCGTTCAGGCCCAGGTTGATCCAGTTGCCGTTGGTCGCGGGCGTGGCCGAGCCGACGGCGCCGGCGGTGTAGTTGCCTTGGACCGAGTAGGGCAGGTTGGCCTGGAAGACGTTGGAGTCATAACCGGCGCCCGAGTTGTTCACCAGGCCGCGGATGTCGTTCTTGGACACGGTCACGGTGTTGGAGGTGTTGCAGCCGGCCAGGTTGGTGTCGATCGACACGTTCGCCGGGGCGGTCATGTCAAAGGCGTTGGCCGGGCCGGTGTTGTCCGAGGCGTAGATGCCGATGGTGCCGAAGTCGATCGTGGTCGAGGCGTTGCCGGTGTAGTAGGCGCAGTCCGTCGACACGGCGCCCTTCAGGGTGAAGGTCGCGCCGNTAGATGCCGATGGTGCCGAAGTCGATCGTGGTCGAGGCGTTGCCGGTGTAGTAGGCGCAGTCCGTCGACACGGCGCCCTTCAGGGTGAAGGTCGCGCCGGCCTGGTTGGAGGCCGTGCCGTTGTTGTCTGCGGCGCCGCCCGTGATCAGCAGCAGCGACACGTCGCCTTGGTTGTTCGGGCCGTTGACGTAGTTTTCAGCCAGGTTCAGTTGGGCCGTACCGGTGTAGGTGCCGATGGTGCTTTGCGCGTTGCCGTTGGCGTCATACGGGCCGCTGGCCGAGCCTTGGTAGAGCGGGGCGCCGGCCAGGGCCGGAGCGGCGGTCAGCGCGAGAGCGGCGACTCCGGCGAGAAGAGCTTGAAGCTTCACAGTAGTTCTCCCTTAACGAGAAGCGGGCGCCGACGGAATGTCGACGCCCTTGGGTCTCAAGCCGTTCTGAAAGATCAGAAAGCGGCGATGTTGACGGTCAGTTGGCCTTCGTAGTTGCCGGCGAGCAGCGACTTCGAGGGGACCGGGATGTTGACGTCCAGCGACAT
>NZ_LMOY01000008.1:0-349782 GCF_001423685.1 Brevundimonas sp. Leaf168
GGTTGCTCAAGGCGTCAACGGCGGCGTGATCGCCCTCGACGGCAAGGGCGAAACCAACCTGGCCAAGCCGACCGCCGACGGTGTGCGCGAACCGCTCAACCGCCGCGCGACCATCGACATCAACTTCTAAGACTTGCCCAGGAGCCGATCTGGTTCGTCCGGATCGGCCTCAACCTTCGAAGTTGTCGAAAGACAGAACGCCGCTTCCGACAGGAGGCGGCGTTTTTCTTTGCGCCGTCTCACCTTCTGCGTGATGCGTCCACGCAGAGAAAAGGGCGACGCCTCACGACGTCGCCCTCAAGCATTCTGATTTTGACGCCGATCAGCCGGTGAACGGACGGATCAGGATCTCGACCCGGCGGTTCTGCGCCTTTCCTTCTGCTGTTGCGTTCGAGGCCACCGGGTTGCGCGAGCTATTGCCGGCGACATAGAGGCGCTGGGCGATCACGCCACGACGAACCAGTTCAGAGGCGACGCTGCTCGCGCGGCGCTCCGAAAGAGGCTGATTGATCGCGTCGCCGCCTGAGGAGTCGGTGTGACCGATCACGTCCACCGTCGACTGGTCATACTGTTGCAGCACGCGGGCGACGTCGTCCAGCACAGGCAGGAAGCGTGGATCGATGGACGACTGGTTCGTGGCGAAGGTCACGTCCGAAGGCATCCGCAGCACCAGCAGGTCGCCTTGGCGCGCCACACCGACGCCAGAGCCGGACAGTTCGGCCTCCATCGCGCGCTGCTGACGATCCATGTATTGGCCGACGGCGGCGCCGCCCAGCGCGCCGATGCCCGCGCCGATCAGAGCGTTCTTGCGGCCCTGTTCACCGTTCGAGGTGTTGGTCAGATAGCCGAGCACCGCGCCGCCCAGCGCACCGGCGATGGCTCCGGTTCCGGTATTGTTGCGAACCGGACCCGAACGATACGGATCCGTGGTGGTGCAGGCGGCGGCCCCCAACAGGGCGGCGATGGAAACGCTGGCGACGATGAACTTGGCGCGCATGGAATGGTCCTTTTCTTTTGCGTGATCTGGCGCGAAAAACGTGCGCTTACTGTGAAGGTTCCAATCTGTACGGCGCATGAACACCCACCATGTCCGCACTCGCCATGGCCCTGACAAGGCCGCCGATTAGGCGTATGGGAACCGCCGCACATCCCAGATCGAGGACGACGCCGTGAGCGTGAACCAGACGGACCACACGACCGACCGCGCCATTCAGCCGGTTTCGATGACGCAGTATGACGCCGATTTTCAGGCGTTCAGCGATGCATTGGGCGCGTCATTCTCACGCTATGGCTTCGCTGTGATCGCCGACCATGGTCTGGATGAGGCGCGCATCACCGCGGCCATCGACGACGCCAAGGCCTTCTTCGCCCTGCCGGAAGACGTGAAGCGCCAATACCATCAGCCGGGTACTGGCGGCGCGCGCGGCCTGACCCCGTTCGGGGTCGAGGCGGCCAAGGACGCCAAGACGGTCGATCTGAAGGAATTCTGGCACGTCGGCCGGGAATTGCCTGAAGGCCATCCCTATCGCCGCTACATGCGCGACAACGTCTGGCCGTCCGAGGTCGAGGGCTTCCGCGAGCACCTGTATGGCATGTTCGAGGACCTGGATGCGCTCGGGGCCAAGATCCTGCGCGCCATCGCCCGCTATCTGAAGCTGGGCGACGACTTCTTCGCGGACAAGGTGGACATGGGCAACAGCGTCCTGCGCATGCTGCACTATCCGCCGGTTCCGGCCGATGCACCGGGTGTGCGCGCCGGGGCGCACGAAGACATCAATGTCATCACCCTGCTGCTCGGCGCCGAAGAAGCCGGTCTTCAGCTGAAGGACAAGGACGGCAGCTGGCTCGACATCGCCCCGCCGCCCGGCGCCTTGGTCGTCAACATCGGCGACATGTTGCAGCGGCTGACCAACCACGTCCTGCCGTCGACGACCCACCGCGTGGTCAATCCGGCGCCCGAGCGTCGCGGCTTCGCCCGCTATTCGACGCCCTTCTTCCTGCACTTCAACCCGGATTTCCCGATCGAGACCCTGCCCAGCGCCATCACGCCGGACAATCCCGATCGCTATGCGGGCAAGACCATCCTAGCCGAGGATTATCTGACCGAACGCCTGCGCGAAATCCGCCTGCTCTAGGCCGTCAGCGGGAAATCCGTAGTCGGGTGATGTCGCGTCCGATGGCTTGGAAGTCATTGGACAGGTCCGCGCCCGACTGCGGTAGGAAGGCCTTGTCTTTGTCAGTGGCGCAACTGCTCAAAATTTTGGCCGCGTCGCTGCCTGGGGTAATTGAGAACCCAACCGTGTAAACGATCACGTTCTTGTTCTTCATGCTGGTGCACAGTTTTGAGGCCTGATCGAACGGGTCGCCATTCGTCGCATCGCAGGCGATCTTGTCAAAGAGGTTGCCGGACCCTGAGCCCGCATCGCGCGCGATGACGCCACCGCAATAGGGCGTGTTGAATTCCCCGTCCGTCATCAAGATCACCGCCTTCAGAACCTTGGTCGGTGCATAGGCCGCTGCGGGGTTCGATGACCACAGCCCATTGAACTGGTTGGATACCGTATACCAACCCCAGGCGAGACCAATCTGCCCGGATGTCGAGCCCGTCACAGACAGCCCATTTACTAGGCTGGTCAAGGTGCTGATATTGGATGTCAACGGCTGGATCGTCGCTGCCGGGCAAGGGTTACCCGCGGATTTTAAGGGCGTCGTGCGGGGTGGCGCGGCATAGTTGCGACCCACCGTGGCTGTGCTCGGAGCCGCGTCGGTGTAGGCTTGTGAACCCGTACGCTCGCTGACGCAGCTGGTGTTACTAAAGGCGGTCAAGCGATTGTACTGAGCGTCGCGGAAGACGCGTGTGGCGCATCCATCGCGCCCACACTGAACCGAGCCGCCACCAGAATAATCAGCGAACGTGGCGCCACCGACAGGGATTACAAAGGCGTCGTTCGAGATTTTCTCTTGGACTTCGTAAAGGCCTTCATCATTCGTCGTGTTAAGCGCCGTCATGCCCTTAACGTCAGCGATCTGAAGCGTGTCGCCTTTCGACAAGCCGTGAGTTGTGGAGGAGATGGTCACGAAGCAGTCGGAGCGCATGCATTTGCGGATCTGACCGCCCGAGCTGTAGCTGCTGTATCCATTGCCGCTAGTGGTGTTCAGCGCATACCAGTTCGTGCCCGACTGATATTGCAGGGACACCCGATTGGCGTCGATCCGCACGACCTTGTAGGCGCGGTTGTTGATCTGGGTCATGCCGCCGACGCCGCTGATCCAGACGTAGTCGTCGGTCGATAGCCCGTGGCTGTTGGCGGTCACGACGCCCGGCGAAGCGCGCGTGATGCCAGAGATCGACTTGGCCGCCGCCGCCGCCCATGCGGCGCCGCTGATGCTGGTCGATCCGATCGAGGCGCCGCGTGCGGCGTCGGCGCGAGCACCTAGATTTACGCCGATCGAATAGGGCACAATCGCCATGCGGGAATAGTAGGGCGTCTGTTTCGCGGCCGGCTGAACGACCAGTTTGATCAGCTGGTTTGCGGCGTTCTTCAGATCACCGATCCGATTGTTGCTGGCCATCGAGCCGGTGATGTCGAGCACCAGCGAAACCTCGATATCCTTGGACGATCTATTCACCTCGGAGTGGACGCTCACGGGCAGGGTGTCGTCCAGAATCTTACCGTAGGGCGGCAGGACCACATTGGCGATCAGGGTCTTCACCTGGACCTGGATGTCGGCGATGACGACCTGGTCTTTCGTCAACTCGATCTTGACGGCGTCGTCGGCGAACGGCTCCACCGAGGCGTTGCGCAGATTGGCTCTCAGCGCCACCAGCGCGACGGTCTTCAGGTCTTTCGGATCGGTGTAGGACGAGCGCGCTGCGGCCAGGGCGGCCGCGTCCAGCGCGTCCTGAACGCGGGCCTTCGCCGTCGTCACGCGGTTGATGTCGATGCCGCCCAGGGTCAGCATGATCAGCGCCGGCATCACCAGAGCGAAGATCATCACGACATTGCCGCCGCGGTCCGACGAGAGGCGCGACGTAAACATGCGCAGAGCCTCCACCGCCCTGCCGATCCGTTTGGAAACCTTCACCATGCCCATCCCAAAGGACGCGGACCGCCCGATTAGCGCTCAGTCTGCCATCGGGCGGTTAAGGGAATTGTGAAGGGGACGGTTAACGCCGCGGCGTGATCAGGCGGCGCTCCATCCGCATTGGTGACCGCGGTTCTGCTCCTGGAGCCAGACGTTCAGCGGGGCGAAATAGTCGGCGATGGCCGAGGCGTCATTGCCGTCGTCGCCGGTGAAGGCCTTCATCGCTTCCTGCCAGGGTTGGGACTGGCCCATCTGCAGCATGGCGTTGAAGCGCGCGCCCACCTCATTGTTGCCATAGACGGAGCAGCGGTGCAGCGGCCCGGTCCAGCCGGCCTGTTTGCAGGCCGCGCGCTGGAACTGGAACTGATAGATGGCCGCCAGGAAGTAGCGGGTATAGGGCGTGTTTCCGGGCACATGGTATTTGGCGCCCGGATCGAAGGCGTTGGCCGGGCGCGGTCCAGGCGGAACCAGACCCTGGTATTGCAGCATGTCGGCGGTCCAGGCGGTATTGTAGGCGGCCGGCGCCGTCTCGCCTGAGAAGACGTCCCAGCGCCAGCGGTCGACCATCAGGCCGAACGGCAGGAAGGCGATCTTGTCCAAGGCCATCTTGAGCAGGAAGGGAATGTCCTCCTCTGCGCCCGGGGTGGTTTTGAGCAGGCCGATCTGGTTCAGATAGGTGGGCGTCAGGGCCGACAGGCCGACGAAGTCGCCGATGGCCTCGTGGAAGCCGTCGTTGGCGCCGTTCCGGAACAGCATCGGCTGGTTCTTGTAGCCGCGCTGGTAGTAGTTGTGACCCAGTTCGTGGTGGACGGTGTAGAAGTCGTCGCCGTTGACGTTGGTGCACATCTTGATGCGGATGTCGTCGGCGTTGTCCAGGTCCCAGGCCGAGGCGTGACAGACGACTTCGCGGTCGCGCGGGCGGGTGATCTGACTGCGTTCCCAGAAGGTCTGAGGCAGCGGGTCGAGGCCCAGCGAGACGTAGAAGCCCTCGCCCGTCTTGACCATTTTCGTCGCGTCGTAATCGGCGGCCTTGAGTAGTTCGGTGAGGTCGTAGCTGGAGGCGCCGCCGCTGGGCGGGGCGACGACGTCATAGATGTTGCCCCACTGTTGGGACCACATATTGCCCAGCAGATCGGCCCGGATCGGACCGTGATCGGGTTGCACCGCGTCGCCGTATCTGGCGTTCAGCCGGGCGCGCACATAGCAGTGCAGGTTCTCGTAGAAGGGCTTCACCTGGGCCCACAGCCGGTCGGTCTCGGCGGCGAAGTCGTCGGCGGGCATGTCATAGCCCGAGCGCCAAAGGGCGCCGGTGTCGGCGAAGCCCAGTTCGCGCGAGCCCTCATTGGCGATCTCGACCATGCGGGCGTAATCGTCGCGCATGACTGGCGAGATGGTGCGCCAGCCTTCGTACAGCGCCTTGGTCTCGGCGGGATCGCGGCTGTCGGCCAGGATCAGCGAGGCCTCGTCCAACGTGATCGGCTTGTCCTTGAAGTCGAACTTGCCGGTCGAATAGGTCGAATCCAGCCGCGTCGTGATCTGGGCCAATTCCTCGGCCGCGCCGGGACGATTGGGCGCCGGCAGGACCAGGCTGAGCCGCAGCAGGTTCAGCTTGCGGCGCACGACCGGATCGACCTGGACGTCGTTGAACTTGGCCGCCCGATTGGCCAGCTGGACCTGAAGCTCGGTCGCTTCGGCGTTGGCCTTGGATTCCAGCCACATGGTGTCGAAGGTGATGTTGGTGGCGCGCGCCCATTGGATTCGGGCGACATATTCGCTGACCTCGGCCCATTTGGTTTCGGCGTCGGCGATGAAGGCGGTCGCGCCGTCGGCGGTGATCGGATAGTCGGCGCGCATGCCGCTGACGGCCGGCGCAGGCGTCGTCGAGGCCGTCTGTTCGACCCCCGGGGCTGCGGCGGCGGGTTCGCGGGTGCTGGCGCAGCCGGCGGCAAAGGCGAGGGCGCAGACCGCGACGGCGGTCATCATCTGACGCTTCATGATGGATCTCCTGAACAGCGCGGGCAGGAGAGGTCAGGCCCGGTCGCCCGTCAAGCGTGACGGTTCAGCGGCCGACGACGCAGCTGTTCAGACCCTCGTTGCGCACCGTGCCCATGGCCGCCTGAACGCGCGCGGCGCGCCGACGCACATAGGGGCCGGGCGCGGCGGCTTCGTAACGGCGCGGGGCCGGAAGGATGGCGGCCAGACGCGCCGCCTCACGCGGGCTCAGGTCGCGGGCGTCCTTTCCGAACCAGTGGCGCGACGCGGCCTGGGCGCCATAGACGCCGGGCGCCCATTCCACCACGTTCAGATAGACCTCCATGATCCGGCGCTTGGACCACACGGCCTCGATCAGGACGGTGTAGCCCGCCTCCAAACCCTTCCGGATCCAGTCGCGGCCGGGCCACAGGAAGACGTTCTTGGCTGTCTGCTGGCTAATGGTCGATCCGCCGCGCAGGCGCCCGCCCTCGGCGTTGTGGTCCAGGGCCTTCTGGATCGCCTCCATGTCGAAGCCGTGGTGGCTGCAGAACCGGGCGTCCTCGGCGGCAATGGCGGCGTTCACCAGGTTGGGTGAGATCTGGTTCAGACCCCGCCACTGATAGTCCATGCCGTCGCCCCTCGCGAGTTGACGCAACATCAAGATGGTGGGCGGCGGTGGGACGATGGCGACGATCAGCACGCCAGCGACCGGGATCAGGGCCAGGATCAGAAACGCGGTCAGCACGACGCGACGCCAACTTTTGCGGCCCGTCGCCATCAGAGAATCAACACCCCGGCGGCGCCGTCTTCGTCAGCCCAGGCCACCTTGTCGACGGCGGGGCTGAGCGACAGGGCGACGATGGCCGGCCCCTTCTCGGCCTTGACGAAGTTCAGACCTTGGGCGGCTGGATGGGCGACCCAGACCCGACCGTCGGTCAGGCCGGCGGCCAGCAGGCCCTGATCCGCGCGGGCCGAGACCAGATTGACCAGGGTCGTGTCGTCATAGCCGATCTCGGTCGCCTCGCGGCCCATCGGTCCGTTCGATCCGATGAAGGGCCACAGGACCGCGCCCTGCGCGCCCGAGGTCGCCATCAGCTGACCATTGGCCAGGAAGGCCATCGAGCGCACCTTGCCCGGATAGCCGCCCATGCGCAGGTTCTTGGCGTCCTTGATGCGCCAGCCGTGCATCTGATTGTCCTGCATCGTCGTGACGACGAAGGCGCCGTCGGGCGAGAAGGCGACGCCGGTGTGCGACCCGGCCCAGGCCAGCTTAATCGGCTGCTGCTTTTCGATCCGTGCATACCACAGGGCCGCCCCGCCATAGGTCGAGGTAGCGATGCGCCGGCCCTTGGGTTCGAAGGCGACGCCGGAGACGGTGCGCTCGTGCTGGAAGTCGCGGCGGAAGCCCACCTCCTTGGGGTCGATCACCGACAGGGTGCGGCCGAAGGAAAAGGCGATCAGGCGGGAGGCCGGCGAGGCGTCGATGGCGTCGATCCACTGGTTCTTGGCCGTGGCCAGAACGACCGGGTCCTCGTCTCGACGGCTCCAGACGACCTTGCCGTCGTCGCCGCCGGTGACGATCCCGTCGCCGGACGGGTGAACGCAGGCGCACAGCACGGCGCCGTCGTGCGCCTCCACCCGCGTCCGGTCCTCGAACCGGACCGAGCCGTCGCCGAGGGCGAAGACGGCGCCGGTGTTGTCGAACAGGGCGGCGGTGACCTGGGCGTCGAAATCGAAGTTCATAGGCCGCATGTAGCGACCCGACCTCGCCGCGTCACCTTCTGCCTGCCCGCTAGACCGGATCGGTCGGCTTGGGCGTCACTGACGCAGGCTCCGCCTGCGCCTTTGCGGGTTCGTCAGGCAGGGGGATGAACTCCAGATCGTCGGCGTGGGGCAGGCTCATCCGGCCCGCCTTCCAATCGGCCTTGGCCTGATCGATGCGGGCCTGGCTGGAGGCGACGAAATTCCACCAGATCAGCCGTTCACCCACCGGCTCGCCGCCCAGCACCATGACGGTCGCCTGGGTCAGGGCCTTGATCGTCGGCTCGGCCGCCGGCTCCAGCACGATCATCTGGCCCTCGTGGAAGGTGCGGTCGCCGACCTCGATGGAGCCTTTGGCCACGTAAAGGGCACGCTCGCTCATGCCCCCGGCCCCTTTGCCGGCGGGCGGGGCGGTGCGCACGCCGGGCTGAAGCTCCCAATGGATATAGAACAGCGGCGACGACACCGGCACGGCCGCCTTGGCGCCGTAGGCCTCGCCCGCGATCAGCCGCGCGAACAGGCCGCCGTTCTCGTAAGCCGGCTGGGCGTCCTCGCCCAGGTGGTGGAAGGCCGGGTCCATCTCCTCAGCCTCGTCGGGCAGGGCGACCCAGGCCTGCATGCCGTGCATCGGTCCGCCCTTGCTCTTCTTCAGCGGATCGGTGCGCTCGGAATGGACGATGCCCTTGCCGGCGGTCATCCAGTTGACCTCGCCCGGCCGGATCGCCTGATCGTAGCCGAGATTGTCGTGGTGCATGATCTCGCCCTCGAACAGATAGGTCAGGGTCGACAGGCCGATATGCGGGTGGGGCCGCACGTCGATGGCCGTGGCGCCGGGCGCGAACTCGGCCGGTCCCATCTGGTCCAGGAAGATGAAGGGCCCGACCATCCGGCGCGAATGGAAGGGCAGGACGCGCCCGACCTCGAACCCGCCCAGGTCCTTGCGGCGTGCGTCGATCACCAGTTCGATCATGTGTCGGCTCCGAAAGCGGCCCGCGCCGCCTGAGCGACGTTATCCGACGTGAGGCGTGATGATGCCAAGAGGCAGTGCGGTCACATTCTTCACGCCACGCGTGACGATGTGGCTTTCGCAGTCCGAGACGATGCCCAGCGCCAGCAGCTTCTCGCGCAGGAACAGGTCGAAGGCGTGCATGTCCGAGGTGATGATGCGCAGCACATAGTCCTCGCGCCCCGTGATGGTGGCGCACTGGACCACTTCCGGCCACTTGGCCACGGCGGCCTCGAAGACATTGAGATTATCCGCCGAGGGCAGCATCAGTTTGACGATGGCGTAGACTTCGAAGTCCAGGCCCAGCAGCTGCGCGTTCAGCAGGGTGACGCGCTTGGTGATCAGGCCGGAGTCTTCCAGCCGCTTGATCCGCCGCCAGCAGGGCGAGGCCGACAGCCCGACGCGATCGGCGACCTCTGCGACCGACAGCCCGGCGTCTTGTTGCAGGATATCCAGGATGCGGGCGTCGATGGGGTCGAGTTCGTCGGCCAATGCGTTTCTCCGATTATGATTATCGCGAAATAAAATACCCGATATCGGGATTGCGCAAGGTCAAATTGAGCGAGCACCTGCTTAAGCGGCGTGTTATCACACGTCCAGAGGAAACACGGACGGACCCCAGAACGGATATGGACGCCCGCATGAACGACAAAATGAACAAAAAGAACAGCCAGCCCCTGTCCTTGCGCGTGCCGGAGCCGTCGGGCCGTCCCGGCGATACGCCGGACTTCAGCCATCTGCAGATGGATCCTGCCGGTGTCGTCGAACGGCCCGAGGTCGGGTCGACGCCCTATCAGATGCGCGATCTCGCCTTCCGCCTGATTCGGGTGCTGGACGACGAGGGCGCCGCGGTCGGTCCGTGGAACCCGCGCCTGGATCCCGAGACGATGCGCCGGGGGCTGAAGGCCATGATCCTGACGCGCGCCTTCGACGACCGGATGCACCGCGCCCACCGCCAGGGCAAGACCAGCTTCTATATGAAGTGCACCGGCGAAGAGGCCATCGCGGTCGCCCAGGGCATGATCCTGAGCCGCGAGGATATGGGCTTCCCCACCTATCGTCAGCAGGGGCTTTTGATCGCGCGCGGCTATCCGCTGGTCGCGATGATGAACCAGATCTATTCGAACGCCGAAGATCCGATCAAAGGCCGCCAGTTGCCGATCATGTATTCGGCCAAGGACTACGGCTTCTTCACCATCAGCGGCAATCTGGGCACCCAGGTGCCGCAGGCCGTCGGTTGGGCCATGGCCAGCGCCTACAAGGGCGACGACAAGATCGCCATCAGCTGGATCGGCGACGGCGCCACGGCCGAAGGCGACTTCCACAACGCCCTGACCTTCGCCTCCGTCTATCGCGCCCCGGTCATCCTGAACGTCGTGAACAACCAGTGGGCCATCAGCTCCTTCCAGGGCATCGCAGGCGGGCTTGAGACCACCTTCGCCTCCAAGGCCATCGGCTATGGCCTGCCGGCCCTGCGGGTGGACGGCAACGACTTCCTGGCGGTCTGGGCGGCGACCCAGTGGGCCGAGGAACGGGCGCGGTCGAACCAGGGGGCGACGGTGATCGAGCTGTTCACCTATCGCGGCGCCCCGCACTCGACGTCCGACGACCCCAGCCGCTATCGCCCCGGCGACGAGCATGAGAAATGGCCGCTGGGCGATCCGATCGAACGTCTGCGCCAGCATCTGACCGTCATCGGCGAATGGGACGACGAGCGTCACGCCGAGGCGTTAAAGGACGCCGTCGAACAGGTCCGCGCCGCGGGCAAGGAATCCGAAGCCATCGGCACCCTGGGCCAGTCGCGTCCCAGCGTGAAGACGATGTTCGAAGAGGTCTATGCGACCGAAGACTGGCGGCTGATCGAACAGCGCCGCGAGGTAGGGGTCTGACCATGAGCGAGCAAACCACCTTCACCGACGCCGATCGCAACGACGGCGTCGAGCCCGACATGGTCGACCAGAACGCCGCCCCCGCCTCGGAAGCGACGGGCGCGGGCGTGGTCCCCATGAACATGATCCAGGCGCTGAACTCGGCCATCGACGTCAAGATGGCCGAAGACGCCAATGTCCTGTCGTTCGGCGAGGACGCCGGCTATTTCGGCGGCGTCTTCCGCGTCACCGACAAGCTGCAGCAGAAGCACGGCCTGACCCGCAGCTTCGACGCCCCGATCTCGGAATGCGGCATCGTCGCCGCCGCCATCGGCATGGGCGCCTATGGGCTGCGTCCCGTCGTCGAGATCCAGTTCGCCGACTACATCTACCCGGCCTACGACCAGATCGTCTCGGAAGCGGCCAAGATGCGCTACCGCTCGGGCGGTCAGTTCACCTCGCCGATCACGGTGCGCAGCCCTTACGGCGGCGGCATCTTCGGCGGCCAGACCCACAGCCAGTCGCCCGAAAGCCTGTTCACCCATATCGCGGGTCTGAAGGTCGTCATTCCGTCCAACCCCTACGACGCCAAGGGCCTGCTGACCGCCGCCATCGAGGACGACGATCCGGTCGTCTTCTTCGAGCCGAAACGCCTCTATAACGGCCCATTCGACGGCTGGCACGAGAAGCCGGTCTCGCCGTGGAAGGCCCAGGATCTGGCCCAGGTCCCGACCGGCAAATATGTCGAGCCCATCGGCAAGGCGCGCGTGCTGCGCGAAGGAAACGACGTCACCATCCTGGCCTATGGCACCATGGTCTGGGTCGCCCTAGCCGGCGCGGAGCACGCGGGCGTGGACGCCGAGGTCATCGACCTGCGCTCGCTCGTGCCGCTGGATATCGAAACCATCGAGGCGTCGGTCAAGAAGACCGGCCGCTGCGTCATCGTGCATGAGGCTCCCAAGACCTCGGGCTTCGGCGGCGAGCTGTCGGCTCTCGTTCAGGAGCGCTGCTTCTATTCGTTGGAGGCGCCGATCGCGCGCGTCACCGGTTGGGACACGCCCTATCCGCACGCTTTCGAATGGGAATATTTCCCCGGACCGCAAAGGGTCGCAGACGCCTTGAAGAGCGTCATGACGGGAGGTCGATAAGATGGGTCGTTTCGTCTTCAAACTGCCCGACGTGGGCGAAGGCACCGCCGAGGCCGAACTGGTCGGATGGCACGTCAAGGTCGGCGACACGGTCGCCGAGGACCAGATCGTCGCTGACGTCATGACGGACAAGGCCACGGTTGAGATCACCGCTCCGGTCAGCGGCAAGGTCGTCGCCCTGCACGGCGAACCCGGCGCCATGGTGCCGGTGCGCGGTCCCTTGGTGGAGTTCGAGGTCGAGGGGGCGGGCAATGCCGATGACGCCCCGACGCCCGTCGCCCCCCCCGCCGCAAAGCCGGACCCCGCGCCCGTGGTCGCCGAGGCGCCGAAGGTCGAGACGCCGGCGGTCCCCGCTGCCGAGGCGCCGACATCCGGCAACTACGTCTTCAAACTGCCCGACGTCGGCGAAGGCACGGCCGAGGCCGAACTGGTCGGCTGGCACGTCAAGGTCGGGGACGCGGTGGAGGAAGACCAGATCATCGCTGACATCATGACCGACAAGGCCACGGTCGAGATCACCTCGCCGGTCGCCGGAACCGTCGTCGCCCTGTACGGCGAGGCGGGCAAGTCGGTGCCGGTCGGCGGGCCGCTGGTCGCGTTCGATGTCGAGGGCCGGGGCAATGTCTCGACGCCCGTCGCGGCGCCGAAACCGGCCTCCAAGCCGACCGAGAATGCGACGACGGCTTCCGCCGCGATTCCGACGGCTCAAAGCGCGACTTCAGCGACTGCGCCCTCCAAGCCCGTTCCCGCCCTGACGGGACGTGCGCCCGGCGAACGCCCGTCGGCCTCGCCGGCCGTGCGCAATCGCGCTCGGGATCTGGGCGTCGATCTGACCTTCGTGCCCGGGTCCGGCCCGGCGGGTCGGATCACGCACGAGGATCTGGACGGATTCATCGCGCGCGGCGGTTCGCAACCCGCGTCGGCGCCGGCCGGCGGCGGCTCGACCTATGCGAATGCGCAAGGGACGACCGAGGTCAAGATCATCGGCCTGCGCCGCAAGATTGCGGAGAAGATGGCCGAGAGCGTGCGCCGCATTCCCCACATCACCTATGTCGAGGAAATCGACATGACGGCGGTGGAGGAGCTGCGCGCCCACCTGAACGCGACGAAGTCCAAGGATCAGCCCAAGCTGAACGTCCTGCCCTTCATCGCCCGCGCCATCGTGGTCGCCCTGCGCGACCAGCCCCAGATCAACGCCACCTATGACGATGAAGCCGGCGTCCTGACCCAGCACGCCCCGGTCCATCTGGGCATCGCCGCCCAGACCCCGAACGGCCTGATGGTGCCGGTGGTCCGCCATGCCGAGGCGCGCGACCCCTACGATACGGCGCTGGAAATCGCCCGCGTCTCGGGCGCCGCCAAGGACGGTTCGGCCAAGCGCGAGGAACTGTCGGGTTCGACCATCACCATCACCTCGCTGGGCACGCTGGGCGGGGTGGTCCACACCCCGATCATCAACCACCCCGAGGTCGCCATCGTTGGTCCGAACAAGATCGCCGAACGGGTCGTGGTCAAGGACGGCCAGATGGTCGTGCGCAAGATGATGAACCTGTCGTCCAGCTTCGATCACCGCATCGTTGATGGACATGATGCGGCGGTGTTCGTGCAGCGGATCAAGGGGCTTTTGGAGAACCCCGCGACGCTGTGGATGGGGTGATGCCCATTTTCTAAGCGGGAAAGCGAGGTCCGCCCGCGTCTATGGCCATCACCTCGAAATTGGCGCCATGGCTCTTGATGATCCTTTCTCGTCGCCGAGAGAGGAACATCGGGATCGGAAGGGTAATGTGATGCGGCAATTCAAAGTCAAAGCGTTGACCTTCGGCGCCAGCCTGCTAGCAGCCGTCGGGGTCGTCGCCTCGTCTGCGAACGCCTGCATACCTGAGCCGCCGCCGGCTTGGTCGTCTCTGCTACGGACCGATGGGCCGGCGCTGTTCATCGGGCGCGTGACGACGGTGGAGCGTTTGCCGGAACCCAGCCGGACGCCGACCATCGAGGTCATTCAGTCCAAGGCGACCATCGCCAGACTGGAAACGCTTCAAGGCGCCCCGCAAGAGACATACACCCTGACCGCTGCGGAAACCGCCCGTCCGTTGGGCGGCTATCAAGGCATGATTTGCGTCGATTTTCAGCGCGTCAAACCCGGCGACGTCGTACTGGCCATGGAAACCCAGACCGGCGCGGTCCGCGTTTTCGAGCCCCAGCAAGTTCCTCCGCAGTTCAGCACCCGCCTTGAGGCCTATCGTTGACCCAGACCCTGAAAACCAAAGTCCTGATCATCGGGGCGGGCACCGGCGGCTATGTCGCCGGCATTCGCTGCGGCCAGCTGGGCCTCGACACCGTGCTGGTGGACGGCGGCGATGGGCTGGGCGGCACCTGCCTGAACGTCGGCTGTATTCCGTCCAAGGCCATCATCCATGCGGCGGGCAAGTTCGAGACGGTGGCCAAGGCGGCCGGCGGCGGGACGCTGGGCATCACGGCGGCGGCGCCGGCCATCGACCTGTCGCAGACAGTCGAATGGAAGGACGGCATCGTCCGTAAGCTGAACGCCGGGGTCGCGGCCCTGCTGAAGAAGGCCAAGGTCAAGGTCATCAAGGGCTGGGCCGAGTTCGCCGACGCCAAGACCTGCGTGGTCAAGACCGACGAAGGCGATATCCGCATCACCGCCGAACACGTCATCCTGGCGACGGGATCCGAGCCGGTCGAACTGCCCTTCCTGCCGTTCGGCGGCGACGTCATTTCCTCGACCGAGGCGCTGAGCCTGTCGGAGGTTCCCAAGAAGCTGGTCGTCGTGGGCGGCGGCTATATCGGGCTGGAACTGGGCATCGCCTATCGCAAGCTGGGCGCCGAAGTAGCCATCGTCGAAATGGCCGACCGTATCCTGCCGCTCTACGACAAGGCCCTGACCGATCCGGTCGCCAAGTGGCTGGAGAAGCATGGCGTCGAGCTGCATCTGGGGGCGCGCGCCGGGGGCTTCGGCGACGGAAAGCTGTCGATCACGACCAAGGATGGCGAGCCGCTGCAACTGGACGCCGACAAGGTGCTGGTCACGGTCGGTCGGCGTCCGCGCACGCAAGGCTGGGGTCTGGAAAACATGGGCGTGGCCATGGCCGGGCCGTTCGTGAAGATCGACCAGCGCTGCGCCACCAGCATGAAGAACGTCTGGGCGGTCGGGGACCTGACCGGCGAACCCATGCTGGCGCACAAGGGCTCGGCCCAGGGCGAGGTGGTCGCCGAAATCCTCGCTGGCCATGACCGCATCTTCGACCCCGTCACCATCGCCGCCGTCTGTTTCACCGAGCCGGAAATCGTTTCGGCCGGTCTGGGCCCGAACGAGGTCGCGGGCCGCGACGATGTGATCCAGTCGGTCTTCCCCTTCGCCGCGATCGGCCGCGCCCTGGCCATCGAGGCGGGCGAGGACGGCGGCTTCGTGCGGGTGATCGCGTCGAAATCCGATCATCGCATTCTGGGCATCCAGGCGGTGGGCCAGCATGTGTCGGAACTGTCCAACAGCTTCGCCCAGATGCTGGAGATGGGCGCAGTGCTGGAAGACGTCGCCGGGACGATTCACGTCCACCCGACGCTGGGCGAAGCCTTCCACGAGACCAGCCTGCGCGCCCTCGGGCACGCCATCCACATCTGATCAGATCCGGTCCAGTCGCTTCGCATGGTTCGCCACCATGCGGAGCGCCAGGCCATCGGGCAGGAAGCGGGCCAGTCCGGCCATGACGTTGTTCATAACGCCGGGGGTGACGCTGGGACGGTTGGCCTCGCAGGCGTCATAGCCGATGCGCGCCACGCGCGCGGCGTCCATCCACATCCAGGCCGGATAGGCGCTGGAGACCTGGTCGCGCGAGCCGTTGACGTCGTGAAACTCGGTCAGGGTGTAGCCGGGGTTCAGGACCGTGACGTGGACGCCGGTTCCCTGCGTCTCCAGATACAAGCCCTGCGACGCCTTGATCAGGAAGCTCTTGATCGGCCCATACAGGGTGTCGCCGCCCGTCGCGGGCATCTGGCCGGCCAGCGAAGCGACGTTTAACACCCGGCCGAAGTTCCGCTGGATCATGCCGGGCAGTAACAGGCGCGACAGCTCGACCGGCGCGGTCAGCATGACCTGGATCATGGCGCGGTGCGCGCTCAGGTCGGTATCCAGAAAGCCCGTGACCCGACTGAAACCCGCATTGTTGACCAGGCCGTCGACGGTCAGGCCGCGCGCGGCGATTGCTGCGACCAGCCGCTCGGGCGCCGCGGGATCGGACAAGTCTTCGGGGATCACGGTCGCGGTCACGCTGTGGGCGGCGGTCAGGTCGTCAGCCAGAACCTGCAACGGGCCTTGGCGACGCGCTGTCAGGATCACATTCCAGCCCTCGGCCGCATAGGTCCGGGCCAGGGCCGCGCCGATGCCGGCCGAGGCGCCGGTGATCAGAACGGTTCGATTCACGGCGCGATCAGGCCGCGACGGGGCAGGACTTGTGCGGCGCGAAGGCCGCCAGCGCGATCGGGTTGTCGGCCAGAAGATCGGCGATGGTGATCTTGGACAGTGCTTCGGTCGCGGCCTCGTCGGCGGCGGTCAGGGCCTTGGCGACTTGGCGCGGGATATGTTCGCTGATCGGGCAACCCTTGGCGCCGGCGGGGGGCGAACCGATGTGGGCGCAGCCGTTCACCGCCTTCAGCACCTGATCCAGCCGGATGTCCTCTGGCTGCCGCAACAGCCAGGAGCCGCCGGTCGCGCCTGGGCGGGTGGCGATCAGCCCGGCCTTGGCCAGAAGGGCGGTCACGCGGCGCACCACGACGGGATTGGTCGGGATCGAGGACGCCAGCACGCCGCTTGGCATCGCCTGCGCAGGCCCAAAGGCGCCCTTGTGGGCCATATAGGCCAGGGCGTGGGCGGCGACGGGGAAGCGTTGGCTGTCTGACATGGTTCTGTTCCTGATGCGAAAATAGGCGTTCAGGGGCCGAATCACAAATCGCGCCGCAGAACGCCGAAACCGAATCCATCGCGGCGCGATTGAAGACCGCGTGGAATGAGCCTAAAGGCTCGCCGCTTTGAAGGGACCGACGCCGCGTCGGAGACCCGGAGGATACGCATGGCCGGGGACACTCCCCACGACGCGAGCGCTCCCTCGCCCGCGTCGAACACGCCGGACAAGCCCACCCACGCCACGGGTCCGGAATCCCACATCCCGGGCGGCCAGGCTGCCAAGCACGGCGGCTTCTGGGCCCTGACCATCGGCGCGATCGGCGTGGTGTTTGGCGACATCGGCACCAGCCCGCTCTACGCCCTGCGCGAAGCGATCGACCATGCGCGCTCCGGCGTCGGCGGCGATCTGGCCGTGATCGGCGTCGTGTCGCTGGCGTTTTGGGCGCTGATGGTGGTGGTGACGTTCAAATACGTCTTCTTCCTGATGCGCGCCGACAACAAGGGCGAGGGCGGCACCCTGTCGCTAATGGCGCTGGCCCAATTCGCGGTCGGGCGACGCAGCGCCTGGATCTTCATTCTGGGCGTTTGCGGCGCGGCCCTTTTCTATGGCGACGGCATCATCACGCCCGCCATCTCGGTCCTGTCTGCCGTCGAAGGCCTGCAGGACGCGCCGGGTCTGGCCGGGCGGCTGGATTCCTTCATCGTGCCGATCTCGGCCGGCATCCTGATCGCCCTGTTCTTGGTCCAGTCACGCGGCACCGCCAGCCTGGCCAAGTATTTCGGCCCAATCACCGCCGTCTGGTTCCTGAGCCTGGGCGCGCTGGGCCTGTATCATATCTTCGACGACGTCAGCGTGCTGCGGGCCCTGTCGCCCCACTATGGCGTCATGCTTCTGCTCAACGATGGCTTCCTGGGCTTCGTGATCCTGGGCAGCGTCTTCCTTGCCGTCACGGGGGCCGAGGCCCTCTATGCCGACATGGGCCATTTCGGGAAGGCGCCGATCCGCATGGGCTGGCTGGCCTTCGTCCTGCCGTGCCTGACGCTGAACTATCTGGGCCAGGGCGCCCTGATCTTGGACAATCCGGCCGCATCCGAGAACCCGTTCTGGAACATGGTGCCGCAGTTCGCCTATTGGCCGATGCTGATCCTGGCGACCGCCGCGACCGTCATCGCCTCTCAGGCGGTGATCACCGGCGCCTTCTCGGTGACGCAGCAGGCGGTGCAACTGGGCCTTCTGCCGCGCATCGACATCAAGAACACCTCCGAGACCCAGGCCGGACAGATCTTCGTGCCGGCGGTCAACACCTTCCTGATGGTCGGCGTGCTGGTGCTGCTGGTCGTGTTCCAGAGCTCGCATAACCTAACGGCCGCCTATGGGGTGGCGGTGACCGGCACAATGCTGGTCAATACGCTGATGGCCTATTCGGTCATCCGCAAGGGCTGGAAGTGGCCGATGTGGGCGGTGGCGGGGACCCTCATTCCGTTCGCCTTCATCGACAGCGTCTTCCTGACCTCCAACCTGCTCAAGATTCCGGATGGCGCGTGGATGCCGCTGGTGCTGGGCGCCCTGCTGGTCGTGGTGATGTGGACCTGGGTGCGGGGGACGCAGATTCTGACGACCAAGACGCGCAAGGACAGCCTGCCGCTGAACGATCTGATCGAGATGCTTCAGGCCCGTCCGCCGCACCGTGCTCCGGGCATGGCCATCTTCCTGACCTCGGATCCCGATGTCGCGCCGGTCGCGCTGATGCACAATCTCAAGCACAACAAGGTGCTTCACGAGAAGAACGTCATCCTGACCGTGCGCACCTCCGAGCGCCCGCGCGTCAAGGAAGCCGACCGGGTGCGAATGGAGCCGATCAACGACGACTTCAAGAAGGTCACGGTCACCTATGGCTTCATGGAAACGCCGAACGTGCCGCGTGCGCTGGGCCTGTGCCGCAAGCAGGGGCTGAAGTTCGACATCATGTCGACCAGCTTCTTCCTGGGTCGCCGTTCGCTGATCCCGTCGGCGCGTCAGGGCATGCCGCTGTGGCAGGACAAGCTGTTCATATTCCTGATGCGCAACGCCGCCAATCCGACCGACTTCTTCCACATCCCGCCCGGCCGCGTGGTCGAGCTCGGCGCGCAGGTGGCTGTATGAGCACCGAGGGACGGGGCGGGCAGAGCTCGCAGGCGCGCGGCCGTCGCATGGCCACCAAGGGCCGTCCGCGCCCGGCCTCTGCCGAGGCCGCTCAAGGTCCGTCGCAGGACGACATCGGCGTCGAAGCCCGCGTCGTCGCCGGCATTCTGCTGAACGCTGCGCTGGAGAAGCGCAACGGCCTGGACGAAGCCCTGTCTCAGCCTGCCGCACGCGCGCTGGAGCCGGTGGACCGCGCCTTCGCCCGGGCCGTGTCCATGGCGGCCCTGCGTCGTTTGGGCGAGATCGACCAGATCCTGGATCGCCGCCTGAAGAAGTCGCCGCCCGAAGCTGTGCGCACCCTGATGCGCATCGCCCTGGCCCAGACTCTGGTGCTGGAAACGCCCGCCTTCGCCGCCGTCTCGACGGCGGTGAAACTGGCCGAGCGTGATCCCAAGACCCGGCCCTACAAGAATCTGGTCAATGCGGTGCTGCGCGGGGTTGGGCGTGAAGGCCCGGGCCTGACCACGGCCGAGAGCAATCTGCCGGACTGGATCGCGGCGCGCTGGAAGGCGAACTATGGCGAGGCCGCCCTGGCGGGTCTGGCCTTGGCCGCGCGCGAAGAACCCGCGACCGATCTCAGCCTGAAGCCAGGCGTCGATCCCGCCGCCGTGGCTACCTCTGTCGAGGGCGAAGCCTTGCCCGGGGGCACGGTTCGCACCGGCCGTCGCGGCGATGTGGCCGGCTGGCCCGGTTTCGAGGACGGCGACTGGTGGGTCCAGGACGCGGCCGCCGCCGTGCCCGGCCGGCTGCTGGGCGTGAAGCCCGGCGAGACGGCGCTCGACATGTGCGCCGCGCCTGGAGGCAAGACGCTTCAACTGGCGGCCGCCGGCGCGTCGGTCGTCGCGCTCGACCGTTCGGCCCCGCGTCTGAAACGCCTGACGCAGAATCTTAAGCGGACCGACCTGACCGCCGAGGTGGTCGCCGTTCCGGCCGAGGACTGGGAGGACGCCCGCACCTTCGACGCCGTCCTGCTGGACGCGCCCTGCACCGCGACGGGCACCTTCCGCCGCAACCCCGAAGTCCTGCGCGCCACCAAACCGGCAGAGGTGGCCAAATTGGCCGACGTCCAGCATCGCCTGCTCGACGCCGCCGCCGAACGCGTGAAGCCGGGCGGCCGTCTAGTCTATTGCACCTGCTCGCTGGAGCGTGAGGAGGGCGAGACTCAGATCATCGCCTTCCTGCGTCGCAACCCCGCCTTCCGCACCGTCGCCGCCGATCCGGCTGCCATCGGCGCCCCGCCCGAGGCGCTGACGCCCGAAGGCTGGCTGCGCATCTTGCCCTCCATGTGGGCCGAACACGGCGGACTGGACGGCTTCTTCGCGGCCAGGCTGGAACGGGTTTCCTGAGCGGGAGCGCCTTGCTCCTGCCCGCAACCCGCCTTATCCGGAAGGCCATGGCCGTTACTCCTCTGATCTGCCCGTCGATCCTCGCCAGCGATTTCGCGCGGCTGGGTGAAGAAGTCCGCGCGCTGGAGGCGGCGGGCGCCGACTGGATCCACGTGGATGTGATGGACGGGCATTTCGTGCCCAACATCACGCTTGGCCCCGACATCGTGAAGGCGATCCGGCCACACACGACGCTGCCGTTCGACGTGCACCTGATGGTCGAGCCGGTGGATCCATGGCTGGAGGCGTTCCGCGAGGCGGGCGCCGATGTCCTGACCGTCCATCCTGAAAGCGGGCCGCATCTGCACCGCACCTTGGGTCGCATTCGTCAGCTGGGCGCCAAGGCAGGCGTTGTGTTCAATCCGGCGACGCCGCTGTCGATCCTGGAAGAGGTGGTCGATCTGGTCGATCTGGTGCTGATCATGTCGGTCAATCCGGGCTTTGGCGGTCAGAAGTTCATCGAAAGTTCGCTGAAGAAGATCGCGGGCGCGCGGGCCATTCTCGACCGCGCCGGTTCGTCGGCTCACCTTCAGGTGGACGGCGGCGTGACCTCCGCCAACGCCGGGGCCTGCGTCGCCGCTGGGGCCGATGCTCTGGTCGCTGGGTCGTTCGTGTTCAAGGGCGATTACGCGACCAACATCGCCGCCCTGAAAGCCGCGCCGGCTGCTCCGAGCCTCTCGTGAGCCCGCTCGGTCCCTTCGCCCCGCGGGGCCAAGAAACGACGCTGGACGTCGCTTCGGGTCAGATCCCCGGCCTGCCTGGCGCGCCGGTGCGCACGCCGGTGCGGTCGGGCGACACGATCGCAGGACCCGGTCTGTGGCCCGCCATCGCCGGACGGTTGGCGACGCGGCAGCTGTGGATCGAGCTTTACGGTCTGCCCGGCTACGGCCTGACGCTTGGGGCTCCGCTGGGCGGGGGCAAGGTGACGGCGTTCGCCGCCACGCCGCGCGATTTTCGCCCGCACGATCCCGCGCCGGGCCGCAATGTTCTGGCCGGACGTTTCATGTTGGCGGGCGCCTCGATGGAGGTCGAACCGCCGTCCGATCCGTGGAACCGGCCCAGTCCCTCGCGGCCCTTTGCGGTCGAGCTTCACGCCTTCGCCTGGTTGCCGGGCCTGATGGCACAAGGCGACCGTGGCGCGCGCGAGGCGCTGCGTCTGACCTTGGCCTGGGCCGACGCCTTTGCACGGTGGTCGCCCTTCGCGTGGGGACCGGAAATCCTGGCCCGGCGGGTCGTCAATCTGGCGTGCGGCGCACGGCGGATTGGCGCCGTCGCGACCGAGGCCGAGCGGCTGAAACTGGCCGATAGTCTGGCGCGCCAGACCCGACAGCTGCTGCGTCCGCCCGGCGGTCTGGCCAGCCGGGCCGAGCGGTTGACGGCGGCGGCCATCGGCGGCTGCGTGCTGGCGGGGGCGCCAGGGCAGACCTTGCGCCGCCGCGCGCTGTCGCGGCTGGGCGGCGCCCTGAAGACGACGGTGCAGGCCGACGGCGGCCACGCCTCGCGCAGTCCCGAGGCGGGGCTTGAGCTGCTGCTCGACCTGTTGACGCTGGACGACGCCCTGTCGCAACTGTCCGAACCGACGCCGGAGAGCTTCTCGGCCGCCATCGCCGGGCTGACGCAGGGCCTGCGCCTGCTGACCTTGCCCGATGGTCGTCTGGCCAGCTTCCAGGGCGGCGGCCCCTCCACCATTGAACGCGTCGCGGCCGCCCGCGCCCACGACGACGAAGCGATGGCCAGCAGCGACGTAGCGCCTGCAGCGACCGGTGCGGTCGCCGGCCTGACGCGCATCGCCAGCCCCCTGCTCACCATCATCGCCGACACCGCCCCGCCGGCGCGCGACGCCTGGGGGGCGGCCGCCTGCGCCCAGCCGCTGGCGCTGGAGATCGCCTGCGGCAAGGATCGTCTGGTGACCGGCTCGGGGTGGACGCCGGCCTCGACCGACCGCCAGGCCCTGCGGCTCACGCCGGCCCATTCGACCCTGACCTTGGGCGAGCGATCGCTGAACGAACCGCTGGGCGGCTGGAAGGGTGAGCTCTTGGGCCCGCGCCTGGTCGGACCGCCGATCCATGTGACCACCGACCTGCGCGGCGGCGACGGCGCCGTCTGGCTGGAGATGGAACACGACGGCTGGAATGAGTTGTTCGGCCTGAACCATCAGCGCCGGCTTTATCTGGACCAGCGCTTGGACGAGTTGCGGGCCGAAGAGAAGCTTTTCCCCACGCCCGACCGCAAGGAGATGGTGCGCCAGATCGCGGCGCCCTACGCCATCCGCTTCCATCTGGAGCCGGGAGTGCAGGCCTCTCTGGCGCGCGACCGGCGGTCGATCCTGCTGCGCGGCGCCTCGGGCCGGGGCTGGTGGTTCAGGACCGACGGACCGGACGTGGCCATCGAGCCCAGCGTCCATATCGACGCCGGCCTGACCCGCCGCTCCCTTCAGATCGTGGTGCGCGGCTCGGCCCGCACCGACAGCGAGACCAAGATCCGCTGGAAGCTGAGCCCGGCCGGCGCGAGCGGCGAACCGACATGATTCAAGAGCCTGATTCACGGCGTCGATAAAATCGCGCAGTGATTTGATCTCTGCCGATCAGGCTCTGAAACCGCCCATGGGGTGACGGCGAAGCGGTTTGGGTCTAGACGGCGCGCCATCCTCCCCTGCCATCACGGACGCCGCCCATGCCCGCCGCTCCCGACTTTCCGCCCGCCCCTGATCGGGTCAAGCCGCAACGCGCCCTAATCTCGCTGTCCGACAAGGCCGGGCTGGAGGACGCAGCCCGCACCCTGCACGATCTGGGCGTCGAACTGGTCTCGACCGGCGGAACGCGCGCGGCGATCGAGAAGCTGGGCCTGCCGGTCAAGGACGTGGCCGATCTGACGGGCTTCCCCGAGATGATGGACGGCCGGGTCAAGACCCTGCACCCCATCGTTCACGGCGGTCTGCTGGGCGTGCGCGATGCGGCCGACCACGCCCAGGCCATGACCGACCACGGCATCGGCGCCATCGATATTGTCTGGATCGACCTTTATCCGTTCGAAAGCACAATCGCGGCCGGCGGCGCGTTCGAGGCGGCGGTCGAGAACATCGACATCGGCGGCCCGGCCATGATCCGCTCGGGCTCCAAGAACCACGGCTATGTCGCCGTCGCCGTCGACGGCGAGAGCATCGGCCTGATCCTTGAGGCGCTGAAGACCGAAGGCTCGACCGATCTGGCCCTGCGCAAGCGCCTGGCCGCCCGCGCCTTTGCCCGCACCGCCGCCTATGACGCCGCCGTCTCCGGCTGGTTCGCCGGTCAGTTCGAGGATGCCGCGCCGGCCCGCAAGTCGATCGCGGGCGCCCTGGCCCAGACCCTGCGCTATGGCGAGAACCCGCATCAGACGGGCGCCTTCTACCGCACCGGCGAGCGCCGTCCGGGCGTGGCCTATGCCGAACAGGTTCAGGGCAAGGAACTGGGGTACAACAACATTGCGGACGCCGACGCCGCCTATGAGCTGGTGGCCGAGTTCGAACAGCCGGCCGCGGTCATCGTCAAACACGCCAACCCGTGCGGCGTGGCCGTGGGCAAGGACCTGTCCGAAGCCTATGCCCGCGCGCTGGAATGCGACGCCGTTTCGGCCTTCGGCGGCGTGATTGCGGTCAACCGTCCGCTGAACGGCGAAGACGCCCGCGCCATCACCGGCATCTTCACCGAGGTCGTCATCGCCCCCGGCGCCGACGACGAAGCCAAGGCCGTCTTCGCGGCCAAGAAGAACCTACGCCTTTTGATCACCGACGGCCTGCCCGACCCCCGCGGCCCGGGCGAGGTGTTCCGCTCGGTCGCCGGCGGCTTCCTGGTCCAGAGCCGCGACCGGTCGCTGATCAAGCCGTCGGACCTGAAGATCGTCACCAAGCGCCAGCCGACCCCGACCGAAATCCAGGACATGCTGTTCGCCTTCACCGTGGCCAAACACGTCAAGTCCAACGCCATCGTCTACGCCAAGGACGGCCAGACCGCCGGCATCGGCGCCGGCCAGATGAACCGCCGCGACAGCGCCCGCATCGCCGCCATTCGCGCCAAGGAGGCCGGTGAGGCCAAGGGCCTGGCCCAGTCCCTGGCCGAGGGTTCGGCCTGCGCCTCCGAAGCCTTCTTCCCCTTCGCCGACGGCCTTTTGGAAGCGGTCGCGGCCGGCGCCACGGCGGTGATCCAGCCGGGCGGCTCCATGCGCGACGCCGAGGTCATCGCCGCCGCCGACGAGAAGGGCATCGCCATGGCCTTCACCGGCGTGCGGGTCTTCAGGCACTAATCTTGGAAGGAAGGGCGCTAACGCTCGACGCGCGGCATCGCACTGCTTGAGCACCCTTCTTCCCGTTTTAAAGCGCGCCTTATCGTGACTGGACGACTGCCGTCAGCCGTGATGCTCTGACGTCTTTCCCGCGTTGGAGCGTCCCATGACCGTGCTGATCCGCCCCGAAGGCCAGACCGCCGACGATCTGAAACTGAGTCGTCGAACACTGGGCGCATTCGGTGGCTTGCTCTTTTCCGGCTATGCGGTCGCGGCCCTGGCCAAAGAAGCCAAGCCCATAACGACCGACGCCGAGGGCCTGTCGACCGAGACCGTGACCTATGCCGCGCCGGACGGGTTCCAGCTTCCGGCCTATGTCGCCCGGCCGGCGGGCGACGGGCCTTTCCCGGTCGTGGTGGTGGTGTCCGAGATCTTCGGCGTCCACGAATATATCCGCGACATCTGCCGCCGTCTGGCCAAGCAGGGATACGCCGCCATCGCGCCCGCCTTCTTCGTCCGGGTCGAGGATCCCGCGCCGCTGTCGGACATGCAGCGGATCATGCAGATCGTCGGGGCGGCGAACTATGAGCAGGTGATGGGCGACCTGTCGGCGACGCTGGAATGGGCCAGCCAGCAGTCGTGGTCCAAGGACGGCAAGGTGGGCATCACCGGCTACTGCTGGGGCGGCAAGGTGGTGTGGCAGGCGGCGGCCCGCTTCGCCGCCATCGGCGCGGGCGTGGCCTGGTATGGCCGTTTGGCGCCCGCCGCAGACGCCACGCCGGTTCAGATCTCATCGGGCCAACCCTGGCCGGTCGACATCGCCGACGATCTGAAGGCGCCCGTGCTCGGCCTGTACGGCGGCAAGGATCAGGGCATCCCATTGGCCAGCGTCGAACGGATGCGCGAAGCCCTGGCCCGCGCCAGCCAGACCGGCAGCCAGATCGTCGTCTATCCCGACGCCCAGCACGGCTTCCACGCCGACTACCGCGCAAGCTACTCGGAAGCAGACGCCAAGGACGGCTGGTCCAAGCTGCTGGCGACGTTCGATAAAGCGTTAAAGAATTAGGGCGTTACTGGCGCCAAGGCTGCGGGGAGCAGCCCGAGTATGGGAGGGTAGGGCGTGAACGGATTGCGGCTTCGTGGGGTGATCGTCCTGGGTATCGGTCTGCTGTTTCTGCCTCTCGCAGGGTGCGGAGGTGGTGGCGGCGGTGGCGGCGGCGGCACGATCACGCCCCCCGTTCCTCCGCCCCCGCCACCCCCGCCGCCTCCCCCACCTCCGCCCCCACCACCGCCTCCGCCGCCGCCGCCTCCCTCGGTCACGTCGAGCGAGTATCTGCGGAACTACGGCCTGGCAAATATCAAGGTCCAATCCGCTTGGCAGGCCGGGGCGACCGGAGCCGGCGTCACCGTCGCCGTCGTCGACTCCGGCATCGCCAATACCTTGCCCGAGTTGGAGGGGCGTATCTCCAGCGCCTCGACGGACGTCGTCGTGGGGCGCAATACGCCCTATGTGGCGTCAAGCAGCCACGGCACGCGCGTGTCGGGCGTGATCGCCTCGAACTTCAACGGGTTCGGTACGATCGGGGTGGCGTACAATTCGACCATCCTGTCGATCCGCACCGATATCTCTGACTGCACGGACAAGAATACGGACGTCTGTTTCAGCAGTTCGGATCTTGTACGCGCGCTGGACTACGCCGTCGCCAATGGCGTCAAAATTATCAACATGTCGTTGGGCGGCGATGGGCGGCTGGGCTCGGCGTTCGAGGCGGCGCTGCTGCGCGCGGTCAACTCGGGCGCCGTAATCGTGGCTTCGTCGGGCAATGACGGAAATGCCAATCCGGGCTGGCCCGCGCGTTATGCCATCGATCCCCGGTTCGCCGGCAGCGTCATCGCGGTCGGATCGCACGGCGCGACCGATGTGATGTCCAGCTTCTCGAACCGGGCAGGGGATACGGCGGCCGGGTATATTTCAGCGCCGGGCGAGGATGTGATCACAGGGTGCGAGGGCACGTCGTGTTGGCGCGTCAACGGCACATCCTTCTCGGCTCCGCATGTCTCCGGCGCGCTCGCTTTGCTGATGCAGGCCTTCCCCAATCTGTCGGCGCGTGCGGCTCTGGATATCTTGCTGACGACCGCACGCGACGCCGGCGATCCCGGCACGGACATCGTCTATGGGCGCGGCCTGCTGGACATGGCCGGCGCGTTCAGACCGGTCGGAACGACCTCGACGCCGATGGCTGACGGGAGTTCCATTGTCAGCATGAGCGAACCGGGCAGCTTCGTCGGCGCGGCGTTCGGGGACGCTTTCGGTCGCCAAACGGCGCTAAACACGGTGCTGTACGACGCCTACGATCGGATGTTCGCCGTCCAACTGGGCGGCGCCTATCCGACTGCCCCAAGCCGTTCCTATCAGGCGGCGCCGTTCGAGCAGAACACCACGGCGACAACCACCCTGGCCCTGCCGGGCGGCGGTCGGTTGAACCTGATTGCGGCGCAACCCAGCGCCCGACCCGAGCCGATCGCGCCTCGTCATGATCTCTATGATGCGCCCTGGATGGGGGACGAGCCGCGTCAGGAGGCGATGTTTGACGTCGCCACGGGTCGGATGAATTTCTCGGTCTGGCAAGGAAAAGGCGGGGCGACATCGCCGTTCAACGGCGCGGCGGGCGACGGTTTCGCCGCCCTGGCCCAGGCCGACCACGCCGTGCGGGGCGCGCTGCGCTTCGGCGCGGTGACGGTCTCGGGCGAAAGCGGAGGCGGCGACCGCCGGATGCCGCTGCGTCGTGTCGAGCAGGACGCCTCGACCTATAGTCGCGCGGCGATCGGATGGCGCGGAGCGGAGGGCGGTCTGTCGTTCAGCGTCGGCGCCCTGGATGAACGTCTCGGACCCTTGGGCGCCTTCTTGCCGGGCGGGTCCGACTTCGCCCTGCCGTCACGAACCAGCTTCTATGCGCTGGGCGGCGACTGGACCCTGCGGCCGGGCCTGCGCCTGATCGGCGAGGCGGGGATGGGGTCGACCCGGATCGAGGGCCGGTTCCTGTCGATGGATCAGGCGGCGATCAGTTCGAATTGGCGGCTGGGCCTGCTGACGGGCTGTTCTATGATCTGCGACCGGATCAGCTTTACCCTGTCGCAGCCGTTGCGGATCGAAAGCGGCACCTTCTCAGCGCTGCTGGCCGATGTGCCTATCGAATATTTCGATCCGCTGACCTATTCGCGCCGCAGCTTCTCGGCGACGCCCAGCGGCCGCCAGATCGACTTCATCCTCGGTGGCGAACGTCGGCTGTGGGACGGATCCAGCATGACGCTGCAAGCGGTCGCAAGCCGCGAGCCGCGCCATGTTGCAGACGCGCCGCCGGAGTTCGCCTTGATCGGAGCCTGGCGGCGTCAGTTCTGACCGACGCCGCCTAGAGACCGCGGATCAGGCCTTGCCGTCGAAGGCCTGACCGTCGGCGGCGGGGGCGGCGCCATAGGGGTTGGGAGCCTGGGCGCCGGATCCCTTGGCGGCGACGACGACCATTGCGGGGCGCACGGTGCGGCCGAACAGTTCAAAACCGGACTGCATGGTCTGGATCACCGATCCGCCGGGCACGGTCTCGGACGGCTGTTCCATCATCGCCTGGTGCAGATGCGGGTTGAAGGCCTCGCCGGCCTGGGGCGCGACGCGCTTCAGGCCGTTGGCGTCAAAGGCTTGCAGCAGGGCCTTCTGCGTCAGTTCCAGCCCGGTCACCAGACCGGCCGTGGCGCCCTCGGCGTCCTTGGGCGCCGCCATCAGGGCGCGCTCCAGATTGTCGGCGACGCCCAACAGGTCCTTGGCGAAGCGCTGGATGGCGAAGGCGCGGGCGTCGTTCTGCTGCGTCTCCGAACGGCGCTTCAGATTCTCCATCTCGGCGGCGACGCGCAGGGCGCGGTCCTTCCATTCGTCACGTTCGGCGATCACCGCGTCCAGCGGCGCCAGATCGTCTGACGGATGGGCGTCCAGGCCGTGTTCGGCGTTGGTTTCGGCCATGTCGGCGTCCACGGCGTTCAGTTCGTCGTTAAGGGGCTTGTCGCTCACTTGTCGTTCCCGTCCAGCATCCGGCCCAGCACCCGGGCGGTATAGTCCACCAACGGAATGACACGGGCGTAGTTCAGTCTTGCGGGGCCTATGACGCCGATTGCGCCCAGAACCCGTTGTCGGCCGCTCATATAGGGCGCCGCGATCACGGCGGAACCCGAAAGTGAAAACAACCGTGTCTCCGCGCCGATGAAAATGCGCACGCCTTGGGCCGCATCGACGCCGTCCAGCAGGCCGATTAGCTGTTCCTTCTGCTCCAGATCATCGAACAGGACGCGGACCCGCTCCAGATCGGCCAGGCCTTCCCGGTCCTGAAGCAGGTTGGCGCGACCCCGCACGATCAGGGCCCGCTCGCGATCCTGGCCGCCGGACCACGCAGCGAATCCGTCCTCGACCAGGCGGGCGGCGGTCTGGTCCAGTTCACGCCGTGCGATTTCCAGCTCCTGGGTCATCTCCCGCTTGGCGTCGGCGAAGGGGCGGCCGCGCAGGCGGGCGTTCAGGAAGTTGGAGGCCTCGACCAAGGTCGAAGGCGTGACGCCGGCCGACAGGGTCATGATGCGGTTTTCGACTGTGCCGTCGTCAGCGACGATGACCGCCAGGGCCTGATCGCCGCCCAGGGCGACAAACTCGACATGTTTGACGCCGGAATCACGGACCGGGCTGGAGACAACGCCGGCGCCGCCGGCCAGGCCGGACAGCAGGTTCGAGGCTTCGTCCAAGGCGGACTCGAAGTTCCGGCCGCGCCCGGCGAGCCGCCCGTCGATCTCGCGACGTTCTTCCTTGGTCAGGTCGCCGACCTCCAGCAGGCCGTCGACGAACAGGCGCAGGCCCGCATGGGTCGGGATGCGCCCGGCCGAGGTGTGGGGCGCCGCCAGCAGGCCCGCGAGGGTCAGATCCTGCATGGTGTTGCGGATCGAGGCAGGCGACAGGGCGATACCGCCCAACGACAGGGTCCGCGACCCGACCGGCTCGCCTGTCTCCAGATAGCTTTCCACGATGCGACGAAAGATGTCGCGCGCCCGCGCATCCAGCCCCGCCAGACCCGCAAGGGACTGGCCGGCGTCGAACGGCGGGTTTTTCGGGGCATACAGGCTCACGGTTTCAGGATAAGCACCGCCGCCACAGCTTCCAAGGTCAGACTTCCAGGATCCCTCCCATGCGCCATTCGCAACGCACCGACGATCAACTGCGTCCCGTGACCATCGAGACCGGCGTCAACCGTTATGCTGAGGGCTCGTGCTTGATCAGCTTCGGCAACACCAAGGTGCTGGTGACCGCCTCGATCGAGGACAAGGTGCCGGGCTGGATGCGCAATTCGGGTCAGGGATGGGTGACCGCTGAATACGGCATGCTGCCCCGCGCCACCCACACGCGCGGGCGTCGTGAAGCCGCCGCCGGAAAACAGTCGGGCCGCACGCAAGAGATTCAGCGATTGATCGGCCGCTCCCTGCGCGCCGTGGTGGACCTGAAGGCGCTCGGCGAACGTCAGGTGCTGATCGACTGCGACGTCATCCAGGCCGACGGCGGCACGCGTACAGCGTCGATCACCGGCGCCTGGGTCGCCATGAGCCTGGCCCTGAACTATCTGCGCGACGAGGGCGTGCTGAAAGCCGACCCGATCACGGATCAGGTGGCGGCCGTGTCGTGCGGCGTCTGCGACGGCGTGCCGGTGCTGGACCTGGATTACGAAGAGGATTCCGACGCCGAGGCGGATTCGAACTTTGTCCTGACCGGCTCGGGCCAGATCGTCGAGGTCCAGGCCACGGGCGAGAAGCGCGGCTTCTCGCGCGCCGAATTCGACCGGCTCTTCTCGCTGGCCGAGATCGGCTGCACCGAACTGTTCACCCTGCAGAAGGCGGCCTTGGCGGCGGTGAAGCGATAGGGGGTTTCACCTCGGGGCGCGGACGGGCATCCTCGTCCGGTCAGTCCTGACCGGAGACAAGTCGATGCGTCGATCCCCCTGGCTTTCGATGGCCGCCTGCGTTGTGTTGATGGCCGGATGTCAGCGCGCTGATCCAGCCGATCAGCCTGCGTCCGGAGACACGGCGGCAAGCAGCAATGTCATCGACGCGGTTCCACTGGCGCCGGACGCTCCGCCGCCTGCCCCGCCCGCCAAGCCGGCGGCTGCGGAGAAGGAAGCGACCAAACCGGCCGGGGACGTCGAGGCCAGCATTCCCGAAGGACCGGACATGCCCGCTCAGCCGGTGCCGGTCAGCGAGGTCCCCTGCCGCGACGCCATCGGCGCCGCCGCCTCGGCCCGGTTGGTCGAGCGCTGCATCCAGGTCAGCCCGGCGACCCGCCCGCCCTGCAACGCCGCCAATCCTTGCGACCTCATCCAGGGGGAGATCGACCGGTCCTGCAAGCTGTGGGCGCGCGACGGCGATCCGCCGGCGGCGTGCAAACCCTAGGCTGAGCGCACCGCGCCCGCCACATCGGCCACCACGCGCCTCACCAGCGCCTCGTCGTCGCCCTCGGCCATGACGCGGATCAGTTTTTCCGTGCCTGACGGACGCACCAGCAGCCGCCCCTGACCGTTCAGCGCCGCTTCCGCCTCGGCGATGGCGGCCTTGACCGCGTCGGTCTCCAGCGGCTTGTCGGCGGTGAAGCGGACGTTTTCCAGCTTTTGCGGCACGGGATTGAACTGACGGGCCAATTCGCTCATCGGCTTGCCGGATTCGACCAGGACGGCCAGGACCTGCAGCGCCGCCATCAGGCCGTCGCCGGTGGTGGCGTGGTCGTGCAGGATGATGTGGCCCGACTGCTCGCCGCCGATGTTGAAACCGCCCTCGCGCATCCGCTCCATCACATAGCGGTCGCCGACCTTGGTCCGCTCAAGCGTTAGCCCCTCGGACTTCAGTTTGCGCTCCAGCCCCAGGTTGGACATGACGGTGGCGACGACGCCGCCGCCGGTCAGCAGGCCACGCCTGGCCCAATCCAGCCCGACCAGGGCCATGATCTGATCGCCGTCCACCACCCGACCCGTCTCGTCGCAGATGATCAGTCGATCAGCGTCGCCGTCCAGGGCGATGCCGATATCGGCGCGGTAGCGTTTGACCGCATCGGCCAGGGTCGCCGGATGGGTCGAGCCGCACTCGGCGTTGATGTTGGTGCCGTTCGGGGTCACGCCCACGGGGAAGACTTCAGCGCCCAGTTCGAAAAGGGTGGTCGGCGCGACCTTATAGCCGGCGCCGTTGGCGCAATCGACGGCGATACGCAGCCCCTGTAGCGTCAGCCGCTTGGGGAAGGCCTGTTTGGCGATCTCGATGTAGCGGGCCTGGGCGTCGTCGATGCGTTTGACCCGGCCCAGCTTGTTCGACGGCGCCAAGCCCTGGTCCAGGCCCTGATCCATCATCGCTTCGATCTTCAGCTCGATCTCGTCCGACAGCTTGTAGCCGTCCGGGCCGAACAGCTTGATCCCGTTATCGGCATAATCGTTGTGCGAGGCCGAGATCATCACGCCCAAATCGGCGCGCATCGAGCGGGTCAGCATGGCCACGCCCGGCGTCGGCACGGGCCCGAAGGTGCGCACGTCCATTCCGACCGAAGCAAACCCGGCGACAAGGGCCGGCTCGATCGTATAGCCGGACAGACGCGTATCCTTGCCGATCACCACCAGATGGCGCCGATCGTCGTCGGTGCGGAACAGTTTCCCGGCGGCCAAACCGACGCGAAGCGCGACCTCGGCTGTCATCGGATAGGTGTTGGCGCGTCCGCGAATGCCGTCGGTGCCGAAGTATTTTCTGTCGCCCAAGGCCTGGTCCTTTGTTTCGGGTAACGTTCCGAAACCCCTTTTTTGATGCGGCCCGCCTTAAGATTGCATAGACGGCCGGAGGGGCTTGATGTGTGGCTTAGCCCCGGATCGCCGCCAGTGCAAAGCGGCGTGCTCAATCCACTACGTTTCTGCGGGGTCTCTGGCATGTGTGGCATCATCGGCATCACTGGCAACGGGCCAGTTGTTCCCCGGCTGATCGACAGCCTGAAACGGCTGGAGTACCGCGGCTATGATTCCGCCGGCGTCGCCGCCGTGGTGGACGGCTCGGTCGAGCGCCGCCGCGCCAAGGGCAAGATCCGCAATCTTGAGGCCGTCCTGGCCGAGGATCCGATTACGGCGACGGTCGGCATCGGCCATACCCGCTGGGCGACCCACGGCGCGCCCACGACCGAGAACGCCCACCCGCACAAGGCTGGGCGCGTCACCCTGGTCCACAACGGCATCATCGAGAACTTCGCCGAGCTGAAGGCCGAGCTTGCCGCCGAAGGCCATGTCTTCGAAAGCCAGACCGACACCGAGGTCATCGCCCACCTGCTGGACGCCGAATTGAATACGGGTCGCGCGCCGCTGGAGGCGTTCAAGACCACTCTGGATCGCCTGACCGGCGCCTATGCGCTGGCGGTGCTGATCGACGGGACGGACGACTTGATCCTGGGCGCGCGACGCGGCAGCCCCTTGGTGGTCGGCTGGGGCGAGGACGAAATGTATCTGGGCTCGGACGCGCTGGCCGTCGGTCCGTTCACGCAGAAGATTTCCTATCTGGAAGAGGGCGATTACGTCGCCGTGACCAAGGCCGGCGCCCAGATGTTCGACGTGGCGGGCAAGCCAGTCGAACGCGCCATCGTCCAAGTCTCGGCCTCATCGGCCATGGTCGAAAAGGGCGAGTATCGCCACTTCATGGAGAAGGAAATCCATGAACAGCCCGACAGCGTCCAGCACACCCTGTCGGAATATCTCGACCTGGTGACGGGCAAGGCCAAGACCAATCCCGTCGATTTCGCCGCCATCGACCGCATCCAGATCGTCGCCTGCGGCACCGCCTTCTACGCTGGTCAGATCGGCCGTTATGCGTTCGAGAAGCTGGCCGGCCTGCCCTGCGACGTCGAGATCGCGTCCGAGTTCCGCTATCGCTCGCCTGCCGTGTCGCCCAAGACGCTGGCGGTCGCCGTCAGCCAGTCGGGCGAGACGGCCGACACCCTGGCCAGCCTGACCTGGTGCAAGGCGCAAGGGTTGCAGACCGCCGCCGTCGTCAATGTTCACTCTTCCTCGATGGCGCGCGAAGCCGCCGTGCTGTGGCCCACCCATGCTGGGCCTGAGATCGGCGTCGCCTCGACCAAGGCCTTCACCGCCCAGGTCGCGGCTATCCTAGCCCTGGCCGTGGCGGCGGGCGTGGCGCGCGGCCGGATCGATGCTGCGACCGAGGCCGAGCTGGTCAAGGCTCTGTTCGAAAGCCCGCGCCTGATCGCCGAGGCCCTGACGATGGGCGACAGCATCCGCGCCGTGACTCATGACCTGTCAAAGGCCGACGATGTCCTTTTCCTGGGCCGGGGCGCCATGTTCCCGCTGGCGATGGAAGGCGCGCTGAAGCTGAAGGAGATCAGCTATATCCACGCCGAGGGCTATGCCGCCGGAGAGTTGAAACACGGCCCCATCGCCCTGATCGACGAAGAGACCCCGACCATCGCCCTGGCTCCGCTCGACGATGTGTTCGAAAAGACCGCGTCCAACCTGCAGGAGGTCGCCGCGCGGGGCGGCCCGGTCATCATGATCGCGCCGGAAAAGGCCCCCGATCCGCACGGCGCCGGCATTCGCCGCATCCACGCCCCCGACTGCCACCCGCTGATCGCGCCCCTGGTCTATGCCGTGCCGGTGCAGCTGCTGGCCTATTACACCGCCGTTCAGAAGGGCACCGACGTGGATCAGCCCCGCAACCTGGCCAAGTCCGTCACGGTCGAATAGGCCGCGTCCGTCATCCGGCGCAGGGCGTTCGCATCGATGATTTGGATCGCGCCGCGCCGCAGCCGCACGGCGCCGGCGGCGCACAGTTCGGTGCAGGCGGTCGATATGCTGGCGCGCCGCACGGCCATCAGATACGACAGCTCGGTTTGACGCAAGGCGAGTACGTCGCCTCCCTCTCGGTCGTGAACGTCGAGCAATAGGGCGGCCAGGCGCTGGCTGACTTTTAATGTGGCGTGGCGCGAAAGCTCAGCCTGAAGGGCGATGTTGCGACGGCGAAGATCAATCAACGCCATCTCGACCAGACTGTCGCGATCGATCTTTTGCGCCAGCTTGCGAGCGGAGACGGTCAGGTATCGTCCGGCCGTCAACCAAACGGCGGACTCTGGCCCACCCCCGCCCAATACAGCGTCGAAGTTGATCACGTCGTCGCTGGACGCCAGCCCATGCGACAGCGCGCCGTAGAGCCCGATACGCGCCAGGACGCCTGACAAAATCAGCGTGACGACAGCTTCGCCATTCTGTGTGGTTGAGCTTCGTGCGCCAGCCTCGGCGAAGAATGCATCGCCTTCGTCCAGGCCCTGAACTGCAAGGGCAGACAACAGAGCGTGCGCGAGGTTTGACTGAGACATGCCCCGTCTAGACGGCCGATCGCCGTTCGGTGCGATAACATGCGTTAAGCGATCAGACGGGCTCGGATTGCAGGCGCAGATAGGTGGGGTCGAATTCGGCGATTTCGGCCAGACGACGCCAGTCGAGGATATCAATCCGTCCGCCCGTCCATGCGACGACGCCCTCGTTGCGGAGCTCGGAAATCAGACGGCTGACATGGACAGTCGAAAGGCCGAGCGCGTCACCCAGCGTCGTTTGCGTCAGCGGAAGATCGAATGACAGATCACCCGTCTGGCCGACGGCTTGGAGCCGCAGGTAAAGCTCGCACACCAGATGCGCTAGATGGCCCAGACCGCTGCGCCGGCCCATGGCCACCAGCCACTGTCGATGGATGGCGGCGTCGATGATGGTGTCCAGCCAAAGCAGTCGGCCCAGGTGTGGATGTCGCTCGGTGATGTCGATCAAGCCGCTGTGCGGCGCCTCTGCGATCACGCAGTCGGTTAGGGCGACGACGCCGTGATCCATCTGCTTCATCAACAGGCTGTGCAGGTCGATGAAGTCGCCGGACACATTGATTTCCGTGATCTGACGCGACCCGTCCTCCAGCGTGGAGTAACGCGCGGAAAAGCCCGAAATCAGAAGGGTGCTGTGCAGCGGGCGGGTGTGCTCGCGCACGATATCGGATCCGGCGGAGACGGTTTTGGGCGCATCGAGGACAGCGCGTAACGCCTCTATTTCTTCGGGATTGAGCCGGTCCCGGAGCGACAGCTTATCGACCAGCGTGGTAATCTTTGAGGCGCTGCTAGCCTTGGTCATCACGCGTCCCCCGTCAATGTCCAGCCCTCGGGCGCCTGATCGGATGCGGAGGCCGTGACGCTGACGACCGTTCGACCCTCGGTGTCCGTGACGATGACGCTGAAGGCGCGGGTCGTCCAGAACGATGCGCCCCGGTAGCGAAGGATTTCGCCCAGCACGGCGACGGCTTCCTCGCGCGCCGCGTCAATGCTCCTCAGTTCCTCGCCCTGATCGTCGCGGATGCAATCTCCGTTCTGGGTATGGAAAAAGTAGCGCGGCAATCTTCCCTCCTAGCCTCAGCCGAGAGGGAAGCGGTCACGGGCGCGATTGGTTCAGTCCGCTGTGATCTTTCAGATTTCCTGATTGAAGGAGCCGATTTCAGGATAGGCGGCCAGGCGCGGCTTGATCTCCTTGCGGAACAGATCGCGCATGTCGTCTTCGGACCGCATGCTCTCGACCACCACAACCAGCTCCGGTTTGTTGGACGAGGCGCGGACCAAGACCCATGAGCCGTCTTCCAGGTGCACACGAACGCCGTTGACGGTGATAGCCTCGACGATCTTGCGGCCCAGGATTTCGTCGCCCGCTGCGGCCAGGTCGGAGTATTCCTTCACGATCCGCTCCAGCACGCCGTACTTCAGCTCGTCATCGCAATGCGGCGACATGGTCAGACTGGTCCAGGCGTCTGGAAGGGCCGACTTCAGTTCGCTGAGCTTTTTACCTGGATTGCGATCCAGCATGGCCAGCACAGCTCCGGCCGCAACCAGACCGTCGTCGTAGCCGTGGCCCAGATCGCCGGCCATGAAGAAGTGGCCCGACTTCTCGAACCCAGCCAAGGCGCCCAGTTCGGCGGTCTTGCGCTTGATGTAGGAGTGGCCCGTCTTCCAATAGACGACCTCGGCGCCGTTCGCCTTGAGCACCTCGTCGGTCTTGTAGAGGCCGGTCGACTTCACATCGACGACAAATGTGCTGTCCGGATAGACCTTGGACAGGTCCCGGGCCAGCATCAGGCCGATCTTGTCGGCGAAGATCTCCTCTCCCGTGTCGTCCACAACGCCGCAACGGTCGCCGTCGCCGTCGAAGCCCAGGGCCAGATCGGCCCCCGTTTCTCGCACCCGCTGGGCCATCTGCACCAGCATGGCGTGATCTTCCGGGTTCGGATTGTATTTCGGGAAGGTGTAGTCGAGGTCGGTGTCCATCTCGATCACCTCGACGCCCATCCGGCGCAGGGCGTCGGGGGCGAAGGCGCCGGCTGTGCCGTTGCCGCAGGCACAGACGACCTTCAGCGGTCGCTTGATCTGCACCTTGGAGGCCACGTCGGCGACATAGGTTTCGCGGAAGTCATCGACGCGCACCAGCTTGCCGCCGAGGCGGGCCACGCCCTCGCCGTTGAGGACGATTTCTTTCAGGCGCCCCATCTCGTCGGGGCCGAAGGTCAGGGGCTTGTTGGCCCCCATTTTCACCCCGGTCCAGCCATTCTCGTTGTGGCTGGCGGTGACCATGGCGACGCACGGCGCATCCAGTTCAAACTGGCCGAAATAGGCCATGGGCGACAAGGCCAGACCGACGTCCAGCACCTCCATCCCGCCTTCCAGCAGCCCCAGGATCAGGGCCTGTTTGACGCTGAGGCTGTACCCGCGGAAGTCATGGCCGGTGACGATCTTCGGCGCGACGCCGATCTCGTGGACATAGGTGGCCAGGCCAAGGCCCAGCGCTTGAATGCCGAGAAGGTTGATCTCTTTTTCCAGGATCCAGCGCGCGTCGTATTCGCGAAAGCCTGTCGGCTTGACCAAGGCCTGGATTTCGTAAGCAGCCGTGTTCGGCTTCAGGTCCTGACAGGGTTTCATCATGGCTTGTCCTAGGGGGGCGGCTCGACGGGCCGATCGATCAGGCGGCGGCGCGTTTGCGGATGCGGGCGATGCGCCGCAGGCGACGCCAGAAGCGGCCGCGCTCAGGTTCGGGATAGGGTTGCAGGTTCTCGACGAACTGCTCGGCCGAAGCGCGCCAGCTGAACTTTTCCGCATAGGCCCGCACAGCCTTACGGTCGAGATCGAGGCACTGCAGGCAGGCGGTCTTGAGGTCCTTGTCGATTGCGCCTGCGTTCGATCCGGGAATGATGTCGATAGGGCCGTGAGCCGGATAGGCGGCGACCGGCGTCCCGGCCGCCATAGCTTCGAGGATCACCAGACCGAAGGTGTCTGTCCAGCTGGGGAAGACGAAAACGTCGGCGTCGCGGAAACAGCGGGCCAGGTCGTCGCCGAATTTGGCGCCGAGGAATTTGGCGTCCGAATACTTTTCTTCGAGCTCGGCGCGGGCCGGGCCATCGCCCACGACGATCTTGGTGCCGGGCAGGTCGAGTTGCAGGAAGGCCTCGATGTTCTTCTCGACCGCCACACGGCCGACGTTCAGGAAGAAGGGGCGCGGCCAGTCCTTGCCGCCAAGCTCGTCGTAGATGCGCTCCAGGTCGGGATTGAACACCTCCGTGTCCACGCCCCGCGACCAGGGCGAGACGTTCTTGAATCCATGCTCGACCAGTTCGTCGCGCAGGGTCGGCGTCGCCACCATCAGCCGTCCCGACGGCTTGTGGAACCATTTCATATAGGCGTAGCCGACCTGAACCGGGATCGGGAAACGCGCCGAGACGTATTCGGGGAATTTGGTGTGATAGCTGGTCGTGAACGGCAGCTTCCATTCCACGCAGATGCGGCGCGTGGCGATGCCGATCGGGCCCTCGGTGGCGATATGGACGGCCTCGGGTTCGAAGGCCCGCAGCATCTCGCGGATCTCTTCTTCCGCCCCGAGCGCCAGCCTGATCTCAGGGTAGGTGGGGCAGGGGATGGTCTTGAACAAGCTCGGTTCGATGACCTCGACCTCATGGCCCATGCCGCGGCATTCCGCGACGGTGCGCGTCAGGGTGCGGACGACGCCATTGACCTGAGGTTCCCAGGCGTCGGTGGCCAGAACGATGCGCATTGAGGCGGGCGGACCCTGAGCCGTTGAGTAAGGGCGGAACTTCTAGACGGTTCGCATGACGAAGGCGAGACGGATGTCGAGAGCTCTGATTACAGATTCAGCGAAGAGGCAAGATCGCGGCGCAAGGCGCCTAGCGTGGCCCTGACCTGACTGTAGGCGGCCATGATGTGGTAAAGGGAACTGGCAGGCGCTGGCTCGTCGATGAAAGCGCCGCTCTCCAGCATTTTGTCGCGCCACAGACCGACGGGCGTCAAATAACGCCACACAGCGCGCTGGGCTTTGGCGGCTTGCACCAGGCACAAGTCGCGTCGACCGTCGTCTAAAGACGACGCCAGGATGAGGGCGGCCTTCAGCCATTCCGTCTGCGGCCACAGGCGCGCCCGCGCGCTTCGGATCGAGCCGTCGATATCCATCGCATCGATGGCCACTCCCCGCGAGGGATCGACACCGTTCAGGCCAGCCTCGAACAGTCGCCAGGCGACCTCGCGTGTCTGAGCGTCGGCGCGGGCTCTGGCGTAACGAGCCAGAAGCCAGGCCCATTCAAACTGATGACCGGGCTCTATCAGCGAACCCTCGCCGCCGGCTGCCGGAGACCAGTCAGAAGAGAAGAATTCTCGGATCATGCCGGTGTCGGCATCGATGAACCGTTCGCGCGCCAAGGCGACGATCCGATCCGAAAGCCCTGCCCAGCACGAGTCGCCTCCTGCGTCCTCCCACGCGAGCGCCGCTTCCAGCAGATGCATATGCGCGTTAGCTTGATAGGGATGATCGCCAGTTTCCACGACACCGCCGTCAGCGTCCATGGAAGCCACCACCTGATCGCGGATTTGGGCCGCCTGATCCTCGACGGCTGCGGCGGGCATGGCGATCGAAATGTCGGCCAGGGCGAAGAGAAGGAAGGCCTGATCATAGATGGTCGTCGTGTCGACTTCGCGGGCGCCGGAGAAAGATATCCGGGTCCGCACCCGCCCGTCAGCCTTCATGAGGCGCTGCTCTGTCCAGGCCAAGCCTGATGTGACCACAGCGCTCCAAGGCCCGGACCAACCGAGACGACCTGCTGCGGAATAGACTTGGAGCTGGCGCGCCTGCACGACGGCGCGTCGTGAGGCCGGAAGTCGCCGCCCGTCCTGGGCCAGCAACTCCTCGAAGCCGCCCTCGGCGTTCTGACCCAAGGTGCACCAGGTCGGCAGCGCCGTTTGCCGCATCCACGCCGCGAAGCGCGTCGCGCCCTGCTCAAGCGTTTCCTGAGGCGTCTGCGGGAAGTCGAGATGGCGCGGCGACAGCCCCTCCAATCGACTCACGATCTTTCGTACGTCCTGGCTCCGCGCCAGATCGGTAACCAATACCGCGTCCCGTTCGACCACGATGGCGAGATCGGACACGCCGACGGCGGCGACCAGGACGCCGTCGCAGGCCCGGACCAGGCAGTTCTCGGCGTCCTCGAACACATGCAGGCCGACGTCGCCCTCTCCCGACCGGTGAACGGCGTCCCAGGCGCCGAGGTCCGACCAATCGAACCCGACCGGCAGGACGGCGGCACGCCGGGTTTTTCCATGACGGCGTAATCGATGGAGATCTTCGGCGCATCGCCGAATCTGCGGCCCAAGAGGAGCGCGCCGCCGTCCGAGAGCGAAGAATCGAGCGCATCAGAAACAGCCTCGATCAGGCCTGCGGCGGCCTGGCGGAGCTCATCTTGAAGGACATCGGCGCGGACGACAAAGTTGCCGCTGTTCCACAGATACCCTTCGGCGATGTAGCGTTCCGCGGTGACGAGGTCGGGCTTTTCGACGAAGGCCTGAACCTCCGCCAACCCTTCGCTGCGGGGGGCAATATATCCATAGGCCGACGAGGGGCCGGAAGGCACGACGCCAAACGTAACGATGCGGCCGGCGTGTGCGGCCTCGCTTGCCATGAGAACTGCGGCACGAAACGCGTCGCCGTCTGGGATATGGTGATCGGACGCGACAAACAAATTCACCGCATCAGGATGCTGTCGTTTGGTCCAGATAGCGGCGGCGGCCATGGCGGCGGCGGATTCGCGTGCTTCAGGTTCCAGAAGGACGATTGCGTCGCGTCCCAGCTCTTTCAACTGTTCGCAAATCGCCTGGCGATGCGCAGCGCCGCCAATGACGATCAGCCTGCCCTCCGAGCCGGACAAATCGATGACGCGCTCGACGGTCTCCTGAAACAGGGACCGGTTGCCTGACAATGGAATGAACTGCTTTGGGCGCGACGGTCGCGACGCGGGCCACAAACGCGTGCCGGAACCGCCGCACATGATGACAGGGAAAATAACCGGCATTGGCGACGGCGTCGTACCTTATTGTTGTGGGTGCAGGCATAGGGTAACTGAGAGCGTCCGTCACCTGACGCAAAGCTCTAGGTAGATAGACCGCAATCAAAAGTATTCCTTAGCCTCCTTATAGAGGCAGCACCGTCGTCGATTTTACCTCTTCCAGCACCGCATAGGTGCGAGTTTCGCGCACCCCCGGCATCCGCACCAGAACGTCGCCTAGGAATGCGCGATAGGCGTCCATGTCGCCGACGCGGGCCTTGATCAGATAGTCGAAGCCGCCGGCGACCATGTGGCATTCCAGCACCTCCGGCTGGCTGCGGACAGCGGCGGCGAAGGCTTCGAAGACGTCGCCGGTGGTGCGGTCCAGCAGGACCTCGACGAAGATCAGCAGATCCCGACCGACCTGAGCCGGGTCTATCATCGCGGCGTAGCCGGTGATGATCTTTTTTTCGCGCAGCCGTTTGACCCGTTCGAAACAGGCGGCGGGCGACAGGTTGCAGCGTCGCGCCAGTTCGGCGTTTGAGATGCGGGCGTCGGTCTGAAGCACCCGCAGGATGCGGCGATCAACAGCGTCGACATCGATCATCGGAAATCGCGGCCTCATACCGAACGATCTTCGGTCCAGTCTTGTATCATACGAAGCACCTTCAATGAACTCCGGCATATACGGCTGAAATCCACAGGATCTGTCGCCAATGACTACTCCCGCCTTCATGCCTTCGAGACTGGCCGCCTGGGACGGTCTGGATACGCACAAGTTTCGCGACGAGCGAGAGGCCGTCGCCGCCAATCTGGCACGCATGCCTCTGGATGCGATCGAACGGGCGGATGTGGTCGCCGAGGCGACGGCCCTGGTCGAACACGCGCGTCGCAGCCAGAAGAAGCAGGGCGTCGTCGAAAGCTTCCTGCAGCAATTCTCGCTTGGGACCCGCGAAGGTCTGGCCCTGATGTGTCTGGCCGAAGCCCTGCTGCGCGTGCCGGACGAGGACACCCGCGATCGCCTGATCGCCGAGAAGATCGGCTCGGCCGACTGGGCCGCCCACCTGGGTCAGTCAGACAGCCTCTTCGTCAACGCCTCGACCTGGGGTCTGATGCTGACCGGCAAGCTGGTCGATGTTGATGATGAGGCGCGCACCGATCTGCCCGGCTTCCTCAAGCGGATCGCCGGCCGTCTGGGCGAGCCGGTCATCCGCCAGGCGGTGGCCACCGCCGTCAAGATCATGGGCGAGCAGTTCGTCGTCGGCCGCACCATCCAGAGCGCGCTCAAGCGGTCGAATAAGGAAGGCTGGCTGTGCAGCTTCGACATGCTGGGCGAGGGAGCCCGGACCATGGCCGACGCCGACCGCTACGAGAAGATCTACGCCGACGCCATCGAGGCGGTGGGCAAGACATCCAAGGGCCAGGGGCCGGAACACGGCCACGGCGTCTCGGTGAAACTGTCGGCCCTGTCGCCCCGCTATGAGGCGACGCACGAAGACGACGTCTGGGCGACCCTGTATCCCCGCATCCTGCGCCTGGCCCAGATCGCGGCCAAATACGACATCAACTATACGATGGACGCCGAGGAGGCGGACCGTCTGGCTCTTTCGCTGAAGCTGCTGGACCGGCTGGCGCACGAGCCGTCGCTTGGCGACTGGACCGGCCTGGGTCTGGCGGTTCAAGCCTATCAGAAACGCGGTCTGGAGACGATCGAACGCGTCGCTGACCTCGCCCGCCGCTCCGGCCGTCGTCTGATGGTGCGCCTGGTCAAGGGCGCCTATTGGGACACCGAGATCAAGCGCGCCCAGGTGTTCGGCCGCACCGACTATCCCGTCTACACGACCAAGGCGGCGACCGATCTGAACTACCTGGTCTGCGCCAGGGCCATGATAGAGGCCGCGCCGGCCATCTATTCCCAGTTCGCCAGCCATAACGCCCACACCCTGGCGGCCGTGCGGCGTATGGCGCGTGATCACGGCGTCACGGTCGAGCACCAACGGCTGCACGGCATGGGCGAGGCGCTTTATGACGCCGCGCACGAGGCCTGGGCCGACGAAGTCGTCATCGTCCGCGCCTACGCCCCTGTCGGCGGGCACGAGGAATTGCTGCCCTATCTGGTGCGGCGCCTGCTGGAAAACGGCGCCAACTCCTCCTTCGTCCACGCCCTGCTGGACGAGCGCGTGCCCGCCTCGGCCGTCGCGGCCGATCCCATTTCCCTGGTCGAGCAGGCGCCCGACCGTCACCCCAAGATTCCGGTTCCGAAAGACATGTACGGCGATCGTCAGAACTCCCTCGGCCGCGATTACTCTCAGGCCGCCGACCGTGAAGCCCACGCCAAGGCGCTGGAACTGGTCGACCGCGAGAAGTTGACCAGCGGTCCGATCATCGGCGGCAAGCTGCGCGCCGGCCTCAACGCTCAGGACGTGACCAATCCCTTCGATCGATCACAGGTGTTGGGCCATGTCTCGGAAGCCGAGGCGGCCGACATCGACGCCGCCGTTCAGGCCGCCGCCGAGGCTCAGGACAAATGGGACCGCCAGGGCGGCGCCAAGCGCGCCATAGTCCTGCGCGCTATGGCCGATGCGCTGGAGGCCGATCTGGATCGGCTGGTCGCCCTGCTCAGCCGCGAGGCGGGCAAGACCCTGAACGACGGCGTCGCCGAGGTGCGCGAGGCCGCCGACTTCTGCCGCTATTACGCCCTGCTGGCCGAGCGCGACTTCACCGCCCCGGAAACGCTGAAGGGCCCGACCGGCGAGACCAATCAGCTGTTCCTGCACGGACGGGGCGTCTTCGCCTGCATCTCGCCGTGGAACTTCCCCCTGGCCATCTTCACCGGTCAGATCGCTGCGGCCCTCGCCGCCGGCAACGCAGTCCTGGCCAAGCCCGCCGAACAGACGCCGCTGATCGCCGCCGAGGCCGTGCGCCTCTACCACAAGGCCGGCCTGAACGCCGACTTGCTGGCCCTGGTTCCCGGGCGTGGCGAGACGGTCGGCGCGGCCCTGGTCACCCATCCGGGCATCGACGGCGTCGCCTTCACCGGCGGCACCGACACAGCCGCCGCCATCAATCGCTCCATCGCCGCCCGGCCCGGCGCCATTATCCCCTTCATCGCCGAGACTGGCGGCCTGAACGGCATGTTCATCGATACGACAGCGCTCAAGGAACAGGTCATCGACGACGTGATCCAGTCGGCCTTCGGCTCCGCCGGTCAGCGCTGCTCTGCCCTACGCATCCTCTACGTGCCCAAGGATTCGGCCGACGCCTTGATCGAGGGCCTGAAGGGCGCGCTCGCGGTTCAGACCGTCGCCGACCCTGCCGATCCCAAGACCGACATCGGCCCCGTTATCGATCCCGAATCCCGTCGGGCCCTCGAGGCCCACGTCGAGCGCCTATCGAAGGAAGCGAAGATCATCGCCCGCGCCGCCCTGCCGATGGGCGCCGAAAAGGGCGACCTGTTCGCCCCCACCATCGCTGAAATCCCGACGCCCGACTTCCTCGAACGCGAGGTCTTCGGCCCCATCCTGCACATCTACCGCTACGCTCCGTCCGACCTGAAGTCGGTCGCCGGCAAACTCGCCGCCCGCGGCTACGGCCTGACCCTGGGCGTCCACAGCCGCATCGAAGCCTTCGCCGCCGAAGTCATCGACCTGGTCCCCGCCGGCAACGTCTACGTCAACCGCTCGATCACCGGCGCCGTCGTCGGCGTCCAGCCGTTCGGCGGCGAGGGACTGTCGGGCACTGGTCCAAAGGCGGGCGGGCCGAACAGCCTGATCCGGTATGCGGCCGAGAAGGCGATCAGCGTCAATATCGCCGCGCAGGGCGGCGACCCGGCGCTGCTGAATCTGTAGCTGCAGCCGTGACGGGGCTCCGGTCGCCCGAGTTGCGGTCGGTTCGTGCTTGAGCTAAGCGACCGTTCCGCTGTGGACAGGGGTCCCGCGCACTCAGGATGAGCATTGGAACCCGTTCATAATTTTAGGACCGCACTGTGCTTGGCGCAGCGGAATCCGCGTGAGGCGGCGATGGCGCTGCTCGCCGAAGGTTGGAAGGCGCGCCACGACACCCAGCCGATGGATGTCCGGGCGCCGATCGATTGGCTGACAGCGGGCGGAGAGGACGCGAACTGGCGGTTTCAGATTCATTCCTGGCGGCTGATCGATCCCCTGATCGTGGCGCGGGACCGCACCCAGAAGGCGGGATGGAGCCAATACATTATTCCCGTCATGCTGGATTGGGCGGACGCGGAGGCTTTGCATGGGCGCGATCATCCGGCGGTGTTCTGGAACGACATGGGAACAGGGCACCGCGCTTCGAGGCTGGCCTATATTCTTAGTCGGCCGGAGATCAACAAAAGGCGTAACAAGCCTCTGAAGGCCCGACTTCAAGCGCTGGGCCGGGCCCACGTCGCCAAGCTCCGGGATCCTGAGTTCTTTTCCCTAACGAACCACGGGTTTTTCCAGGTCCACGGTCTCATGGCGCTTGCTCTGACCTTGCCGCAGACTGAAGAGTCCGAGGCGGCGCGGGACCAGGCCAGGGACATGTTCAGGCGCCTGATGCGCCAGCAGTTCGGTCAGGAGGGCGTCCATCTGGAGCACTCGCCCGGCTATCACGGTTTCGCCCTGCGGACGTTGAAACAGCTTCTCGGCAGCGGCTGGTATGATGACCTGACCGAAGTGATCAACATCCGCGATAGAGCGCTCGCAGCCCAGCCCTGGTTCGTCTTTCCCGACGGCCGCATCTCTGCGATTGGCGATTCGAGTCGGCGGAAATCACCTCCGGAGCGGGTGAGTGACGACGTGGTCGCCGCCAAGCTCTTCAAAGAAGCGGGCTATGCGATCGTCAAGAGTTCGCCGGACGCTGCCCCTGACGAGGCCTTCATGCTGATCGTCGGTGCGGGACATCACAGCAGCATGCATAAACATGCCGACGACCTGAGTTTCGAACTGTTCGACAAAGGGCGCTATTGGATCATCGACAGCGGTCGATACACCTATTCGAAATCTCCCATCAAAAACCATATGCGGAGTGCGGCGGCCCATAACAGCATCGACCTCATGGAGGAGCGCGACGATAACGGCGTCCGGCAGACGCAGCCTGTTGGGGGCATGTTGAGTTCGCTGAGCCGAGACGGCGATACCTGGGTCATCAAAGGCGCGTTTGATCGGCCCTTGTTCGGCGTCGTTCACGAACGTACCTTCCTTTACACGCCCGGCCAGCGTCTGGTCCTTGAGGATCACATTCGTTGCGGGCGCAGCCGCAAGGTGACGGCGTGGCTTCACCTCGCTTCCGACCTCTCCGGCCAAGTTCATAAGAACGGGTGGCGGCTTCCCGGCGCCGCAATCCGGTATGGATCCGTCCTGCCGATCACCCTGTCTCGTCATCGGGGCGCCAAGAACCCGATGCAGGGCTGGGCCGCGCCCGCTTACCACCGGCTGGACGCGATCGATGCGCTGGGTGCCACCTTGCAAGGCGAGGAGATTCGGCTACGGACAGTGATTGAATTTGGCGAAGTTCCGCCTTCGCGGACCGATCGTCGATCTCCAATCCAAGCGCTGGTGGCTGGGCTTAAGCGTGCGCTTTTCGTTCGTCGCAGATGAGGCTCGAACGCTTCTGAAACGAGGCGGAGCTCGTCGTTCTTGCGGCGAAGCGACGGATGCGGGATACCCCCGACAAGGGCCGACAGGCGCCCCGGCCCGGCGGAGACCTCGTGCAGTGACATTCATCTCTTATGGTCGGCAGTGGATCGACGAAGAGGACGAACAGGCCGTCCTGACCGCGCTGCGGTCTGACTATCTAACGCAGGGTCCGGCGACGCAGCAGTTCGAAAACGATCTCAAAGCATACGTCGGGGCTAAGCATTGCGTCGTTGTCAGCAACGCCACCGCCGGTCTCCATCTGGCAGTCGCGGCGCTGGAGCTTGAGGACGGCGAGGGCATCACCTCTCCCAACACCTTCGTCGCGACCTCGAACGCCATGGCCTATACCGGCCTCAGGCCGGTGTTCGCGGATATCGATCCGAACACTTTCAATCTCTCGGTCGAGGCCGTTCGGGCGGCCATAACGCCCCGCACTCGCCTGATCGCGCCCGTCCATTTCGCCGGTCTTCCCGTCGACACGAAAGCGCTGAAGGCCACGGCGGACGAACACGGCCTGCGCGTGATCGAAGACGCCGCCCACGCCATCGGGTCCGAGTACGCCGACGGCGGAAAGGTCGGCGACGGCCGCTATTCCGACCTGACGGTCTTCTCCTTCCACCCGGTCAAGACCATGACGACTGGGGAAGGGGGGGCGATCACCACAAATGACGACGCCCTGTACGAGCGCCTGCTGATGCTGCGCTCCCATGGGATCACGCGCGATCCGGCCAGGCTAGAGCAAAGCCCGGGTCCGTGGTGGTACGAACAGCAAGGGCTGGGGTACAACTACCGGATGACCGAGCTTCAGGCCGCACTGGGCTCGAGCCAGCTTCGGAAGCTGGACGGGTTCGTCCAGCGGCGCCGCGAAATCGTGCAGCGCTACCGGCGGGAGCTGGTCGATCTAGACTGGCTCGGTCTGCCGCACGACGCCGGCAATCAACAGGTGAGCTATCATCTGTTCGTCGTGCAGATCGACTTCGAGCGGATCGGCGTAAGCCGCGCCGACGCGATGGCCGCGCTTGCCGCGCGAGGCGTCGGTTCTCAGGTGCACTATATCCCCGTGCATACCCAGCCCTGGTATCGGGCGACCTATGGCGCCGCAAGCCTGCCCGCGGTTGAGGCCTACTACGACCGCTGCCTGTCCATTCCCCTGTACCCAGCCATGACCGACGCCGATGTCGATCAGGTGGTCGAGGCGGTGCGGAGCCTGGCGTGAAGGCGCTGGCCGTTATTCCGGCGCGCGGGGGCTCCAAGCGAATCCCGCGCAAGAATGTCCGCGAGTTCCGTGGAAAGCCGATCATCGCCTGGTCGATCCAAGCCGCCCTCTCAAGCGGTCTGTTCGAAACCGTCATGGTGTCGACCGACGACTCGGAGATCGCGGAGACGGCCAGGGCCTGGGGCGCTGAGACCCCCTTTCTACGCTCGGCCGAGAATTCGAACGACCACGCAGGCCTGATCGATGTCCTTGGGGAGGTGGTCGAAGCCATGGAGGGGAGCGGTCGACGGTTCGATGCGATCTGCTGCCTTCTCGCCACGGCGCCGCTCGTCACGGTGGAGCGGTTGCGCCAAGGTCGAGCGATGCTGGTTGAGCAGGGGCATGACAGCGTCTTTCCCGTCCTCGCCTATGGCGCGCCGATCCAGCGTGCCTTGCGCCGCGCCGCCACGGGTGAGACGCAGATGATCGATCCTTCGGCCTATGCCAAGCGATCGCAGGATCTGGAGCCCGCCTATCACGACGCCGGCCAGTTCTACTGGTTGACGGCGCAGGCCTGCCTGGAACGGCGACCAATTCTGGCGGGCCGCGCGGGCAGTTTCGCCGTCGGGGAAATGGAAGCGCAGGATATCGATTCTGAGGACGACTGGCGCCTGTGCGAACTCAAGCATGCGCTGAGGAGTGAACTGGCTTGAGCAGCCAGCAAAGGCTTACGATTTATACCGAGGGGGACGCTGTGCGCGGCCTCGGTCACCTCACCCGGTGCAAGGGGTACGCTCAGCATTGGGACCGCTTGGGAGGGGTGACCCGCTGGATCGTGGACGGCGATGAAGGCGCCCGCAGAGCATTGGCCGAGGAGAGGCAGGTTCAATGGCGTCGCTGGCAATCTGATAATGGCTCCGTGGGAACGACGGATGTGGCCCTTGTCGATTCCTATTCCGCCGACCTTGATGTCTTGGAGGCCATCGCAGCCAAGGCGGGAACAGCTATCTTCATCGACGACCTGATTCGCCTGCCCTATCCGTCAGGCTTGGTAGTCCACAGCTCGCCTGGCCCGATCGACGGCGAACAGGGGCGTGCTCGCTGGCTTACCGGACCCTTGTGGCATCCAATGCGTGAGGCGTTCTGGGATGTGAGGCAAAGAGCCAAACCTCAAGCTGCGATCGGCAGCGTTCTGGTGCTGGCGGGGGGAGTGGACCACCGCGGTATCAGCGGCCGTATAGCTCAAGCGATCGCCCACTCTTTGCCGGAGGCGCGCATCGACCTAGTCTCCGGGCCTGGGGCAAAGACGCCAACGGACCTGCCGTCGACCGTCCGGCTTCATCACGGTCTAGCCGCAGGGGAGATGCGGGATCTCATGCTCACGTCCGATGTCGCTGTAAGCGCGGCGGGCCAGACTCTTTACGAACTGGCGCGGTGCGGGTGTCCCACGCTCCTGTTCGGCGTCGCGGACAATCAGCGTCGCCACGTGACATATTGGCCGGAAACTGGGGCGGGGCGTGTAGTTGGATGGTGGGATGATCCGGCTCTCGAGCCGAATATCCTCAACAGTCTGCGCGCGCTTTCTCTAAAGGATCGCATCGTCATGAGCGAAGCGGGCGCCCGCTTAGTCGACGGCCAAGGAATCCGGCGCCTTGTGGCTGAAGTAAGGATCTGACGATGTCCCTCCAAACGGCCATGAGCTATGGCGGCTTGAGACTGACGCCATTCGCCTTTCTAAATGAGGAGCAGAAGGTGTTCGTGTGGGAAATGCGGACGCATCCCCAGGTGGCCCGGTGGATGGCGACCGCTGGCGAGATTTCGCTGGCGAACCATCTCGCATATATGGCGCGACAGGCTGGTGATCTGCTGAACGCCAACTATCTGGCTTTCGACAACGCTGGCGTGGTTGGGGTCGTGTCCCTTCACAGAATCGATGCCGCGATCCGCACGGCTGACCTCGGCATCTACCGCAACCCATTTCGAACGGAGAAAGGCTTGGGCAACAGCCTTTTAGCGGCCATATGCGAGGTGGCCTTTGGTCCCGGGAATGTAGAAATATTTCGACTGGAGGTCGCGTCAGACAATGTAACTGCGATCTCCTTGTACCGAAAAGCGGGTTTCATTCTTCACGGTTCCTGCGAAAAGAACACGAGCTTGTTGAGTATGACGCTCGCGCGCGCAGACTGGGCTGAGCAACAGGAGATTCCAAATGGCTGATTTCCGTTTTCCGGATCACACTTTCATCATCGCCGAGTTGTCGGCCAATCATGGAGGTTCGTTGGACGTCTGCCTGGAAACCGTTCGATTGGCTGCGGCTGCAGGTGCGGACGCCATCAAGCTGCAGACCTATACTGCGGACACCATCACCTTGGATTCCGACAGCGAACTGTTTCAAATTCGCCAGGGTACATTATGGGACGGCCGGACGCTCCATGACCTTTACGCCGAAGCCTATACACCTTGGGAATGGCACGCCCCCATCAAGGCGGAGGCAGATCGGCATGGTCTGACCTTCTTCTCCTCGCCGTTCGATTTTACAGCCGTAGATTTCCTGAACGACCTCGGTGCGCCGATCTTCAAGATCGCTTCCTTCGAGATCGCCGACATCCCGCTGATCGAATATGCCGCTTCCAAGGGGCGGCCGATGATCATGTCCACCGGCATCGCCGGGCTGACGGAAATCGAAGAGGCGGTCGCGGCTTGCCACCGACAGGGCAACTTCGACATCACCCTGCTGAAATGCACCTCAGCCTATCCGGCCGAGCCGAAGGACGCCAACCTTCGGACCATTCCCAATCTGGCGGAAACGTTCGGTTGCAAGGTAGGGCTGTCGGACCACACCATGGACAACGCCGTCGCCGTGGCGGCCGTAGCGTTGGGTGCTCGCGTGATAGAGAAGCACTTCATCATTGATCGCGCAGTCGGCGGCCCCGACGCCAGCTTCTCGTTGACGCCTGACGAGTTCAAATCGTTGGTTGAACAAATCCGCATTGCGGAACAGGCGCTGGGACGGGTCCAGTACGGCGCAACGGGTCAGGCGGCGGCCAATCGCAAGTTCGGCCGGTCTCTGTTCATCGCCGAGGACACTAAAGCCGGAGAAGAACTGACGTCGGCCAATCTTCGCTCCGTGCGTCCCGGCGACGGCCTGCATACCCGCTACTATCGCGAGCTGCTCGGTCGCCGCCTTCGGACACCTGCTTCGAAGGGTACCCCGATGAGCTGGGCGTTGTTAGAATAGCAACCCAGCACTAGCAGTTTCAGCAGCGGTCATAGCATCGCTTTAGCATTGAATGCCCGTATCTCCTCGACCGTGAAGAAATGCGGGTTCGTGCCGGAATTATATTCAAAGCCCTGTTCCACGCGCGCGCCCTCTTCGCCCAGGCGATTCGTGGCGAAGTCCACATCGACATGATGGAAACGGATCGTTGGCGCGATGACGTAGTGGTCGCCGAACTCATAGGTGAGGTGCGAATCATCGGCGGGGCACATGATCTCGTGCAGCTTCTCGCCCGGACGAATGCCAACGACGTGGGTCGGCATGCCGGGCGCGATCGCTTCCGCGAGATCCATTATGCGCACAGACGGAATCTTCGGGATGAAGATTTCTCCGCCGTGCATCCGGGTGAAGTTCGTCAAAACAAACTCCACGCCCTGTTCCAAAGAAATCCAGAACCGAGTCATGTTTTCGTGGGTGATTGGAAGAGACGTCGCGCCCTGTGCGATCAGCCTCTCAAAGAAGGGCACCACCGAGCCACGTGAGCCCACGACATTTCCGTAGCGCACGACGGCGAACCGCGTGCGATGGCTACCGGCCATGTTGTTGGCAGCGACGAACAACTTGTCCGAGACCAGCTTGGTCGCGCCGTAGAGATTGATTGGATTGGCCGCCTTGTCCGTAGACAGGGCGATAACCCTGTCAACATTATTGGCCAAGGCGGCGGCGATCACGTTTTCTGCACCGTTCACGTTAGTGCGGATACATTCCGTCGGATTATATTCCGCCGCCGGAACTTGTTTCATCGCGGCGGCGTGAATGACGAAATCGACGCCCCGCATCGCCTGCGTCAGGCGTTCCCGATCCCGCACATCGCCAAGGAAGAAGCGCATGCAAGGATCGGTAAACTCTTGCTGCATCTCGAACTGCTTCAGTTCGTCGCGAGAGTAGACGATCAGTCGTTGCGGGCGGTACCGCGCAAGGATCTGGCGGATGTACATCTTCCCAAACGATCCTGAACCGCCCGTGATAAGGATAGATTTTTGTTCGAACATGCGACATTTCCGTGGTTTGTTGAAAATCAGTAAGGTCGGGTTTTAGTAGTCGTCGTGCGGAGTCAGAGCAATCCGGATTGCGTCAGGTCAGTCCACCGCGGGCTGTTTCGGCTATTATAGTCAACGCGTTGTCCAAGGGGAGGTTTGGCTGCTCAACTCGCGAGAATCTATTTCCTAGCCGCGGTTAGGAGGCTCTTATCTCTTCAGAAAAGTCGGCGATCTGTTGAACGATATTTTCGACCAGACTTACCCGGTCGCCCAACCGGTCGCCGCAAACCTGTCTAGCGCTCGCGTGCCAGACATCCCTCCCATCCGTGTTGCGACGCCAAAGTGTGGAAGCCATATTGCTCAGGAACAAGGTCCTGCAACCCAGAGCGGCGGCAAATTCGGCATGCGTGGTGCATGGTGCGATGGACAGGTCCATGTTGGCGAAGAATGCCGCCTGTTCCTCAAAATCGTCCCGCAGGTCCAGGCCGTATGGGAAGTGTACATTCGGCAGCACAGCCTTGATTTCCGCAACCTCGGCGAGGGTTATGCCGGTTTGTGTCACCCAGAACTCAATGCCCGGTAAATCGCCGAGCGCTTTTAGGTGGGAAACAGTGAGATAGTGGCGATCTCGCTGTACGCTGGTCAGCATGCTCCGCCATGTAAGGGCGACCCGTAATGAACCGGCGGCGCTGCTTTCCCGCTGTAAAAAATCTTTCCAGCGATCGACGCGAACCGGATCCGCCCTTAGATATGCCTTGCGTTGCGGAAAAGCGTCGCGATCGGGCCGCAGTTCCCCTAGAACGTCAAGATAAGACAGTGCGACATCTGCGCGCTTCCCCAAGCCAACGGCGGTGTCATTCAATGAGTCGGCCGCCAGCGCTCCACGAACTGACCGGCGCGAGAAATAGTCGAGGCTTCTGAATTCCCTTCTCGACCTTGGCACCGGCACGAATTCGATGCTGGGAAAGCTTCGGGAGAATATCGTGTACAGCCGCGGTTCGCAGGCCACAGTCAGGCTGGGAACTACAGTTCGGATGTCGTCCAGCAGCGACGTCAGGCGGATTTCGTCGCCAGGGCCTCCTTCAGGGAACACAAAGCCAGATTTCGCTTCTGTCTTGCTTGAGAGTGTTTCTTCCACCCGCAGATACTTTTTTCCAAAAGTGTCTAAGAACTGATGGGTTACCCTCCGGTTTCGATATTCTCCATAGGCTTCACCTATGCGCCCCTGCAGAAGGCGGAGCTCCATACGAACGTTTTCAAATCTTTTTGGAAGACCCGCTGAAAGGTCATGAGCCTCCGCTTTCTTTATCTCGTCCTCCGCCGCAGTTGCATTTCCGAGTTCCAGATGACACCGGGCCAAGCCAATATGGCGTATGTACAAATAGGCAGGGTTGCGAGCATCGATGAGTGCGAACCGGGTAAGCGCGGTACGGTACTCTTCGCGCAGTTCGGCACAATGAGCGAGGTAATGCTGTAGCGGCGCAAGCGCCGCTCCGTCGGCCGACGAGTTTTTGAGTGCGTTTTTTAAGAGAGTCTCAGCACCCAGGATATTTCCGGCTCGAACCAGCATGATTGCCCCTTGATGTGTCGCTACCAGGGGTTGTGGAGAGCGCCGTGCTTCGGATGTTACGGTGTCGAGGTCAATGCTCAGAGCCTGTGGAAGCAGTATCTGTACAACCCGTGCGGCATCCGAGTTAAGCGGATCGAGGGCGAGCGCCGCCTGAGCGGACAGCACGGCGCTGGTTCGATCTCCCAGAAGTTGGAAGATCATCGCCTTCAGTGCGTGCGCCTTGGCTGAGCTCCGCCAAGATTTCAAAGCGGCATCGGCGGCGTTCAACGCATCGAGTAGGCGCCAGTTCTTCATGGCTACCTTTCCTACCGCCACGAAAGCCTTCGAGCGAGCTCGCCGGCTAGCCGCCTGCGAAGCCAAGTGGAGCGCGCTAGGAAAATCTGTATGCGCGAGGGCCGCAGCGGCGGCCCTCAAGTCAACCGCGCGCGCGCCCGTCCATGAGATTGCTCGCGCATCTGGGATCGGCTCTGGGGCGAACTTCGCCAGCCAAAGGTGTGCTCTTAGAAGATCGGGCCGGAAGATTGGCGGCGTGCCGTAATATCCTAGACCGGCCTCTTGTTGGGGAAAGCGCTGCGCGAACGTCCTTTTGGGGGGGCGCGCCCGCTTGCCCTGCCAGAGGCAAAGAAAGCCAACGATCTTCTTGAGGGTGAGCGCGCGCCCCTCTACCTGCAGGGGCTCGAGCGTCTTGATCGCCGCCGCAGTCTGGCCAGCCCTATAGGCGCTGATTGCTGACAAAAGGGCGATTGAAGGCCTTTCTGGAGCGCGGGTTCTGTTGGCCCACAGTTGGTCTACGGTCGTCAGGGCTAACTCTGCGAACGGCGACCATATCAACTCGACCAGCAGCGCTTCGGTGCGCCGGTACTCCGGGTGATGCCTCGAACGTACTTCATCGCGTCGACAGCAGTTCAGCGCGTAGACGACCCAATCGGCGTCCAACTGGTTCCACCAGCCGCTTGGGAAATGGCCTGTGCGCCAAGCCTGCAGCACCTCGGGGGGCATAGCCAGATCGGGCGAAAAAAGCGCGATGCGACGCAATCGTCGAATTAGAGCGCGACGCTTTCGGGTGAAAATTTTTCGCACCAGATGATCCGTTTGCGCTGACATCGAAAGTTTCCAGTTATGCCAAGACCCTCGCGGGCAGGCGTTTGGAGCGCTCTCCTAGAAGAATCTCGACGCCCCGTCACGCTAAGAGCGCATGACAGCAGGATATGTCGCTTTGTCGAATTGGCCGGCGGAAGGAAATATGAGCTCAAAGTTCATGGTGAAAAGCCGGGCTAGTGCTAGGTCAAGGTAGTCGGAGCGGCCGGAAAAATTCACGGAACATGTTCGGAGGACTTTTCTTGATCAGCATCCTGACGTTTTCGATCGGTTCGACGCCGAATGAGTCGTCTTGGCCGAGCGTTGTGGCGCTGTCACCGCTAGCCGCATCGGGCAAATGAACCGACCAGCCTGCCGATCTCATCGGAATCTCGGGCTTGGATCGCCCGGACATCGTAAACTTTAGGCCGTCAGGGCAGGATCTGCGCTCAGGTGAGACTCGAATGCCCGCCCCGTTTCTGCCAGAGGATGAACTGGCCGATCAACTCGCTCCGCTCGATGAAGTTGACCTGCACGAAGACGATGAAGTTCGTGATCGGGAGGAAGCCGATCTTCGGCACTTACAGATGGTGTTGCGGAATATGGCGACCTACGAAAGTGCGAATGTCGTGGCTAAGAGATGGCTTGCCGTCTCACGGCATTCGCTCTTGCTGCTGCTGTAATGCTGAGCAAACCCGCAGAAGATGACAGACGTTCGAGCCGTCATACATGAAGGAGCAGAGGGCGAAGGACGAAGGCGTTAAGACGCCGAAAGCCACGTGCGACCGCTTCGGCCAATATCGGCGCCAACCCATAGCCATTGATCTGCAAACCCCACCCCGCAGCAAGGCGTCGTATCGGGTCATTTCGTCTGATTTTCTAGAGGACAACCCCAGTGTCCGCTTTCACGTCGAGATATATCAATCAGAAAGCGATGCTTGGCTGGCCTACAAGTTGGAATTGCTGAACTTGCAACGCTTCAAGTACGAGCAACTGGCGCTTATTCCCGAGTTGTCCGAACCATTCGGCTATTTCCCGCTGCACTACGAGCCCGAGAAGACTGGCAATCTAGATGGAGGTTGGTACAATGCCTATGATGCCATTGCCGCGCTGCGATGCAAGGTACGACTAGATGTGCCATCTACGTCAAGGAACATTATTCCCAGTTCTCGCAAAGCATGAGCGGCGCCCGGGGCAGGTCAGCCTACTTCTATCGCGCGATCCGGTCCCTGTTTAACGTAGCGGTCATCGATATGGACACGCCACAGTTGGAGCTAATGTCAAAGGCGGTCTTCACAGCGTCGCAGACCGGAACGACATGTATCAAGGCCGCCTGCCTGCGCCGCAAGGCGGTTTTGATGGGGGATACCTGGTTTTCGCGCTGTCCTAACGTGTGGCGCTTCGCGGAGATGCCGGCCTATGACGCGTTAATGGCTGCTCCGGTTCATGACGCCGAGGCGGTCGAGGCGGTGATAAGCGACTGGGTGCGACGTTACACCGTCAACGGCTACGTCAGAGGATCATTTATCCGTATGCACCGGGCGCGAAAGCTGCAGCGACCTGATTTTTCGTTCGCCGAGACGTGCGCGGAGATCGCGCGCTCGCTGCACAAGGGCGGCTGGGTTTAAGACGTAGCGGCAACCGTTGCGGTTAAATTGCGTGGCTCGTTACGACCGGCCGACACCTCCGAGTATTCAAGGTCGTAGTGACGATTTAGGACTCCCGGACTGGCGCGGTTCTGATCCGACGCTTCTTTTGGCGGGCGTTGGTGGAAGGCGAGGCTCTTCGGGACGATCAGTGGGCGCGTATCGAACCGTTCGTGCCGGGTGGTCGCAAGGGCAAACGGGGTCAACGCAGCAACGGTCGTCTGTTCGTGGACGGTCTGTTGTGAATGGCGCGATCGGGCGGTCGTTGGCGTGACCTGCCGGAACGGTTCCTTCGTGGTGGGGGATATCAGGAACAATTGGATCACCTGCTTGCGGCTGACATCCCTCGTCCCTTCGTGGACAGCGAACGCCTTGCTCTTAAAGATGGTTCTCTTGAAGTGGAGGGGCACGGCGTTTCCGTTGTCAGCGCACGGACGGTAGAACCCGAAAGTACGCCGATGGAAATTGTTACCTTTTGTCGTTTGGCTTGCGGGCGGCCTGAATTCGGTACGGACGCGAAGCGCGAGCTCGCCGTTCCCACTTCGCGACATAGGCAGCGACCTTGGAGGGGTCTTCGATCACCAACATGTTTTCCGCGTGTGTTTCGGACGCGCTAGTGAAGTTGTGGCTACCCGTGATAAGGATGCGGCGATCGACAATGATAACCTTGTTGTGTTGCAGCGTGACGTTGTAGTCCGTCAAGACATCGACACCGGCCTCCTGAACCTCTTCCACGCGAGGCGCGCTCGCCGGTGACGTCGACGATCATTCGGACCGGAACGCCTCTTCTCTTCGCGTCCGAGAGCGCTTGGACGATGCGTCGATTGGTGTAGGCGTAGGACTGAACGAGTATTTCGGTTTGCGCTCTGGCCAGTTCCTGGACCGCCAGGGCGATGCAGTCGTCGTCCAGCTCGAAGCAGACGCGAATGGGATCGGCGGCCGCCGCAGCTGTCATCGACGGCTGGCAACCCATAACGGCGATCAGAACGGGGGGGACCATTAGATGGCCCATAAAATTCCTCGCAGAATCTGATAGTTGCGGATGGCGATCTGACACTCTCAAATCCCGAGATCTTGGCGCCATGCTCGTTCGACCTGGCTGCACAGCAGGTCAAAGTCGACTGGGCGTCCATCTTCGTCGTTGATTTCCACCGCCTCGGCCCCGTTATTCATTGGGGCGCGAGATCTGGCGACCGATCCTTGTCGTCTCTGGCTCTCAGACTGACGGCGCCGCCGCGTTCAGGGGTGGTGGTCGTGTATTCATCAGTTGAGTGTCTTCCGGCGCTGCATTTTCGATGATGACGAACACTGTCTGCACGGTGACCATGAGGCGACCAAAGGTTTTAGTGGTCCAGAACCGATTGACGCGACTTTCAATCCGTTCTTTGGGCGTTATTGTGCGTGCGAATTAATCGGAGCTGCCTAATTGACGTCAATTCAAAAAGGACCCCGCCGCCTCGCACGATTATGGCGGAAGGTGACGCCCGATGCGCGCCAAGGCTCTACAGAGATTGCCGACGAGATTTCTCGTGGAGCGGTGTCGATCGGCCAAGACGTGCAAGCGCTGGAGGTGTCTGCCGAGTTGCGCCCGGCTTCACCGGCATCGTCGAAAAGCGTCGTTGCGCAGGTTCGCTTCTATGATGAGGCGGGCAAAGCGCTCGAGGTAAGGTCTCCACCGTTGCGACATTCCGACAAAGTTGGCAGCTATTTTTACCCCTACGATTATATGCGCGGCGGCACGTTTCGTTTCGTCATCCCGGCGCCGAGTGGGGCAGCGAAGGCGGAGGTGATTTTGCGCCACTGGCGCAAGCTGGACAAGACGCCGTATGGCGCCGGCGCCTTGTCCATCGAGCCCGTCGATCCAATCGCCGCACCGCAACGAGCGGGGGCTGTGGTGGGGGAAGACGAAGCTTGGTCGGCTGAACGTGTCTTGCGTGGCGCCATCAAATCTTACGCGACCACTCTGGCGGCAGGCGTGGATCCCCTTCCAGGGCATGAAGCGCCTTTTGGCGAGGCTGTCGCCGAGCACTTCATCTTTGAGACGAGGGACGCCAAGCTCGCGCGAGGGCTAGCGCTTAGACGGCTTGCGGCAGGTCGCGACCGAGACGCTCTGTTTCTTTTGCCGCTCGTGCCGGACCAACGCTTGTTGGAGGCCGCGTGTCGCCGTGCTCTGCTAGACTGGGCTGAGAGCTTCTCTCTGCCTGTGCTCGAGCGGCGTCTCGGAGATGCGGGGGCTGTGGTCCTGATCGCACAAGAAAGAAGTCCGCTGATCGGGGAGTCTATCCTGAGTTTCTTCAAAGAGCAGGATTGGCCTCTGGAGGTGTTTTCGGCTGATAGTCCGACCGGTTCTCTCGCCCTCGGCGTGTGGACCGCAGTCGAACATTTGAATGGAGCCGAGGCCGGCCAGGCCGTTCGGTTGGCGGATCAGGTCGTGCGAGCGGGCAGGGGGCGGGACCTGCGGCTTGTATGGGCTTCAAGCGCAAGAGATGCCTTGGTTGCGGCGTCAGTGGGTCGACGACTGGAACTGCCGATCGTTTATGAGATCGGCGATGCCGCAGAATGGATCGACCGCTTCAACGATGCCGTTTGGCGATCGACCGACGAGGGACAAAGGGAGGAAGCGCTTCTGCGCGCCGCGTTGCGGACCGCAGATCGCCTGGTAATCCAGGACGAAGGCCAGCGCGCGTGGCTGTCGATGCTGACCGAAGGTTTGGATCGGATTTATTGCGCTGGATCAGAGCTCGCCATGCTGAATGGCCTCGCGAGAGGAAATCAGGCGACAGGAACCGCCTCGGAATGAACATGCAGCCAAACCAGGACTTGGCGACGTCCCGAATTTCCGGATTGCAGGAGGCGAACCGCATCGGCAGGGTTTACGCCGATTGGACGGCTCTGAAGGCTGACGGCGCGATTTCCGACGCCATTTGCGCCGTGGAGGTTTTGCAAGCGTACGATCGGCCTCGACATCTCATGAACGCCCGACTTCGGGAGATGCGGACATGGCTGCCCGTCGCGCTGTTGAAGCGTGGCCGGCCCCAAGACGCGCAGGCAGCGCTCGATTCAGCGGAGAACGCCTACGGAGCCTCTTCCCAAACGCGTTCGGCCCAGGCTCAGATTTATTACCATTTCGGACGGCTGGGAGAGGCCGCTGCGGCGTTCGGAGAGGCGCTCGTTCTCCTCAAGCCGACCACCAAGCCCTCTCCTGCTTATGACCGAGCCGCCCACGCCTGGGTGGACGCCCTTTGCCTGAACGGTGAGCATGAGCGGGCGCGCAGGCTCGTGGAGCGACTGTTCGCCAAACGAACAGCCTGGAAGACGGACAATATCCGCGCCCTGCGCCTGACGGTGAAATCGGCCGCAGATCTGGACGAATTCGCCGCGTTCCTGGCTCCTTCTTTCAGCAAGCAGGGCGCGGAATCCCGAACGGCGCTTTATCATTACTCGATGGCGTGTCGCGAACAGGGGCGTTATCGGGAAGCCGAAGCGGCGGTTCGCCAGCGCTTTATCACCAGCGCTGAAATCGTCGGCTTTGGCTCCAAAAAGGCTCCGTCGAAAAGCGCGCGTCAAGGTTGGGTCGAGGACGCGCGCGTTACGCTGCAGAACCTAAAGCAAGCGTTGGATGAAGCCGAAGCTCCAATGTTCCTGATTAGCGGCACTTTGCTTGGCTGCGTCCGCGAGAACGACATCTTGGGACATGATAAGGATATAGACGTCGGGGTGATGGAGACGGGCTTGGATAAGGCGAAGATCCAGGATGTCATCGCCCGAAGCGGCTGGTTCTCGATAAAGCCTTATCAGTCGCCGGGCCTTCTTCGCCTTCAGCACGCGAGTGGCGTGTTAGTCGATGTGTTCTGGCATCGCGAAGAGGATGGCCGCATCGTCCACGAGGGCCTGAAAAGCAAATGGTGGAACTCGCCGTTCGATTTAGTGAGCCGTGAGTTTCTTGGGCAAGATCATCTGATACCCCGGAACTACGGCCTGTATCTGCAAGAAAACTACGGAGATTGGGTGCGACCTAGCGTCGAGTTCGAAACGTTCGTCGATACGCCCAACATGATCATCACTCACGAAGGTGAGATGATGTGGTATTATTACTGCAAACTTTTTGAGTATTATTTTTCGGGAAAATTCCCGCAGTTTGAGAAGGTCGCTCTGGCGATCTTGGCGCAAAGGCCCCGGGATTGGGCGATTGTGCGGGTCCTTGAATCAGTTCGTCGATTTGAGCTGGGGCGGAGTGCCGGTTGATCGCGGTTCCCGCCATGCTTTCTGTCCCGGGATGTAGAGGGTCCAGCCATCGGGATGTTTAAAGCAAAGCACATCCATGGCGCGCCCCGTTCGTTGCCTGATGATTATTTTTCTTGTGGCCTGCTCCACACGGCGCTCCTCGGTCTCACGAACGGGACGATGATAGGTGCGGACTATGTGGTGACGACGAAGCTCCGGTGACATTCCGATGACGCTCCATATGGTTGACTGGAGTGAGGGATAGTGGAAAGGGTGCGGCGATGCGCAAGGTCATAACCTACGGTACATTTGATCTCTTCCACATGGGCCACCTTCGGCTCCTGGAGCGCCTCCGCGCGCTTGGAGATCACCTGACGGTTGCAGTCTCAACAGACACCTTCAACACGATCAAAGGCAAGAAGAGCGTTGTGTGCTTCGAGGAGCGAATGCACATCATCGCCGCGCTCCGCTGCGTCGATGATGTCATCCCCGAAAACGACTGGTCGCAAAAAGCCGTGGACATCGTTTCGCGCGGCATCTCCGTGTTCGGCATGGGGCATGACTGGCAAGGTCATTTCGACGACTTGAAGCCGATGTGTGAGGTCGTTTATTTGCCGCGCACCGAAGGCATCAGCACGACCTTGATCCGCGAATCGATTGTGTCGCCCACTACGGTCCGCGCCATACTGACTGAAATCGAGGCTGCTGCACCAAACATCGCAGTGGGGCGTTGATTTTCTAGTGGCTTCATCACCAATCGGCTGCAGACGAGCGGCGGGCGTTAGCCGGCCGCAACCGAAGCCGTGAGCGCCATGCGCATCGCAGTAATCTTTGGCACGCGGCCCGAAGCCATCAAGATGGCGCCGGTTATCCGCGCGTTGCAGGCGAATCCATCCTTCGAATGTCTCGTCTGGTCCACCGGCCAACACAGGCAGATGTTGGACCAGGTCCTGTCTCTGTTCAGCCTCCGCGTTGATGAAGATCTGGGCTTAATGCGGCCAGACCAGACCTTGAACGAGCTCTTTTCTTCTGCCGTTCTCGGCGTTGACCGAGTGCTGAAGGAAAACCAGCCTGATCTGCTTCTGGTTCATGGCGATACGTCAACTGCGGCGGCCGCCGCCACGGCGGCGTTTCATCGCAAGGTCGCCATCGGACACGTAGAAGCCGGGCTGCGGAGCGGGCGTCTGGACCAGCCATGGCCCGAAGAGTTCAATCGCCGCGTCACAGATATGGTCAGCGATCACCTGTTCGCCCCCACCGAAGGCGCGCGACGCAATCTTCTGGCGGAGTCTGTCCCAGCGGACAAAGTCCATGTGACCGGCAATACCGTCATCGACGCGCTGCTGCAGGTTCAGGAGCGTCTTCTGGCAAATCCCGTGAGGGCGGCGGAACTAGCCGCTCGCTTCGACATGATCGAGGATGACCGTCCCCTGGTCCTGGTGACGGGCCACCGACGAGAGAATTTCGGGGAGGGTTTCCGAGGAATCTGCTCAGCCATCAAGCGTCTGTCCAACTCTGACGTGGCTCAGGTGATCTTTCCTGTTCACCTGAATCCACACGTGCAAGGCCCCGTCCGGGAAATGCTGGCCGACTGCCGCGGCGTTCACCTGATAGATCCCGTGAACTACGAGGAGTTCGTCTATCTCATGGGGCGCTCGAGCGTCATTCTGACCGACTCCGGAGGAGTCCAAGAAGAAGCGCCGTCGCTAAACAAGCCGGTTCTGGTCACCCGCGATGTCACAGAGCGTCCCGAGGCCGTTGAAGCGGGCGTTGCAGAGCTGGTGGGGACTAATCCGGATCGGATATACGAGGGTGTCCTTGCGGCCTTGATCCGTCCCGCCATGAACGTGACCAATCCGTATGGTGATGGAGGCGCGTCGCAGCGTATCGTAGAGAAGTTGATCAATGTCGCTGACCGTTTACGCTAAATTCAACGCTCCACCGTTGCCGAAGCTCGATCTGGTAGTGGTCGGCTTAGGCTACATCGGGCTTCCGACTGCGGCGGCGCTAGCGCGAGCCGGCCACAGGGTCGTGGGCGTCGATGTGAACCCAAATGTGGTTGATGCCGTAAATCAGGCCCGTCCGCATCTCGTGGAGCCGGGGCTGGAAGACCTCCTTATCGAGGTCGTCGAGAAGAAAGCGCTCAGGGCAACATCGGACATGCCTGAGGCGGAGGCCTATCTGATTGCTGTGCCCACCCCTGTGGGTCAGGATCAATTTCGCACGCCCGATCTTAGCTATGTTTTCGCCGCGGCAGACGCCATCGCGGCTCGCCTGCGTCCAGGCTGTCTGGTGGTGCTGGAGTCCACCTCACCCGTGGGCACCACGCGCAAGATGATCGACCGCATGAAGCGGGCGCGGCCCGACCTTCGTTTTCCTGAACCGGGGGAAGATGCGGGCGCCGATATCGATGTCGCCTATTCGCCTGAGCGCGTTATTCCGGGGAAGACGCTTTCGGAGTTGACGAGCAACGCGCGTGTTCTGGGCGGGGTGACCCCGAAGGCCGCCATGCGGGCGGCCCGAATCTACCGGTCGTTGACCACAGGCGACCTCCTCCTCACCGACGACCGCTCTGCGGAAATGGTCAAGCTGGTGGAGAACGCCTTCCGGGACGTGAACATCGCGTTCGCCAACGAGCTGTCGCTGATCTGCGACCGAATGGAGATGGATGTCTGGGAAGTGATCGCGCTGGCCAATCATCATCCCCGCGTCGACATCCTGAAGCCTGGGCCCGGGGTGGGCGGGCACTGTATCGCCGTTGATCCCTGGTTTATCGTCGCCCAGGCACCTGAACAGTCCCGCCTCATCAGGACGGCGCGCGAGGTGAATGACGGCAAGCCGTGGTTCATCATGGATAAGGTCAAAGCACTTCTGGATGGGGATCCGGAAGCCCGCGCCGCCTGCCTGGGGTTGACCTTCAAACCGGACGTCGATGATTTTCGCGAAAGCCCGGCGCTCGAGATCGCGCGTTCTTTGAGTCGCGCCTATCCGGGCCGGATTGTGTGTGTCGATCCCTACAAGGATCTTCTCACCGACCCTCAGGGCCTCGTCTTCACGACGTTCAAAGAGGCCATGACCTGCCAGGTGCTGGTCGGTCTAGTTTGTCATAGTGAGTTTTACACGATGGAACGGCCAAAGGGCCACCTTGTCGATGCCTGTGGGCTTTGGTCGTAACGCTGGCTGAAGCGAATGGAAGTTGCTAGAGGGCTAGGTCATCGGCAGCGAAGCGGAATGACATGAGTGCTATGCCGCCATGGCGTTCAGCCTCCCCCCACTCCCCCGAAAGGACCGCGACTACGTTCGGGGGGGCTCTGAAGCGTCTCTGGCGCGGGAGTGAGGATGTACGCCGTACAATAAAGAGTACGGCGGTGGTCATCCATGCGCTGATCCTCCGCGAAGCGCTCACACGGTATGGGCGCCGCTCCGCGGGGTTTCTTTGGGCGATCGTCCAGCCCGTGACTCAGCTGGTCTCCCTTCTTTTGATTTTCGCCTACCTTCGTCACCGGACGCCTGCAGCCGGTGAGAGCCTGACGATTTTTCTCATGACGGGGATCATGCCCGTGTTTCTGGTCAGAGGGGGGCTCACCCAGGGCGCGGGCGCCGTTGCAAGCAATCGCGGTCTCATGATCTATCGCAAGGTTGGGGCCTTCGAGGTAATCACCGCACGGCAGATACTTGAACTGACGATAAGTCTCTGCGTCGTGCTGATCATTATGGTTTTCATGAAGGTGTTTCACGGTCTCGCCTTTCACGAGTGGGTGGACCGCGGCTTTAGTCTGCTCCAGGCCCTGGCCGCTCTTGCTTGCCTGGCGTACGGGCTTTCATACCTAAGTGCGCAGATGGGTAGGATGTTCGATCAATGGCGGGATTTCTCCGGTATACTGAGCCGTATCCTCTTTTTCACGTCAGGCGTGTGGTTCACGCTCGACAGTCTGCCGCCGGCGATACGAAAATGGGCGGTGTTGAATCCTTTGGCGCACGTCATTGAGTGGATCAGAGATGCCGCCCTGCCGACCTTCTCAAGCTTGCACGTGGATCATCTTTACCCTTTCCAGTTCGGACTGACGTGCCTGTTTATCGGATTGTTTATCGACTGGTTGCACCAGATTAGCGGCTATGATCTCGTCGCAGGGCGGCGTCGATGATTGAGATGATCGACCTGGAGAAATCCTACATTACGCGTCACGGCCGCAGACCCATTATCCGGCCGACGAATTTTGTCTTCTACCGTGGGGCAAATACTGCGGTTCTCGGTTTGAACGGCGCGGGCAAGTCCACGCTGCTGCGGTTGATCGGCGGCGTGGAACGGCCCGATCGCGGACGGGTGCTCCGATCGGTTTCCGTCTCCTCGCCCATCGGTCTGACAAACGCCTTCAACGGCGAGTTGACCGGAGCGGAAAACCTCAAATTCGTCTGCCGAATCTACGGGCGAGACATAGCCGAAACGACGGAGTTCGTTCGCGAGTTCTCGGAACTGGGCCCTTACTTCTATGAGCCGATCAAGACCTACTCTTCCGGTATGAGAGCCCGGTTGATGTTCGGCTTGAACATGGCGATAGACTTTCAGGTCTACTTGATCGATGAGGGACTCAGCGTGGGCGACGCTTCGTTCCGCCGAAAATGCCACGAGGCTTTCGCGGAGCGACGGTCTCGATCAGATATCATCATGACCGCCCACAGCATGTCTACAATTCGGGAATTTTGCACGAGCGCCGTGGTTGTCGACAACGGCCGCGTCGTGCCTTTCGAAGATTTGGACGCCGCAGAAGAATATTACATGGAAATCCTGGCCCGAAAGAGCATCGCATGACTACGATGGATGTGCCGGTCACTGCCGCACAGGCGAAAGCAGCGGTCCGCCGGGCATGGCTGTGGCGCTCGGCCGCTATCGTCGTTCTCGGGCCGACGCTGATTTATGCCCTCTACCTGCTGCTGCTCGCACCTGCGCAGTATCAAACGTCGTCCTCGTTTGCGTTGCGTGGCGCACAGGCTGGTTCACCTCAAGACGCGCTGAGCCTGCTCGGCATCGCGGCGCCGACGTCGAACGCGGCTGACGCGAAGGTTGTCGAAACCTACATCCGTTCGGAAGCCATGGTGAAGGCGCTCCGGGAGAGCCATGGCTTCAATGAAGCCTATTCCCATTTTTCACTAGATCCTTTCTCGTATCTTTCCCCCAACGCGTCGTTGCGTAAAGCGACGGCGTTCTGGCGGAGCAAAGTGAAGATCATCCATGACCCCGCCACACAGGGGGCTACTGTAGAAGTCAGCGCCTATTCTCCGGAAGAAGCGCTTCGTCTGTCTCAAGGCGTGCTCAGACTCAGCGAGGATCTCGTGAACGGTCTGCCGCGTCGCGCGATGCGCGACCTCGCAGCCGCTGCCGATCGCGAGATCGCCATGCGCCGCAAAGCCTATGAAGACGCTCGAGACCGCCTCACGGAATATACGGGGCGAAACTTTTCCGGCGTGCAAGCGGCTGCTCCGGCTCAGCAGGCCCTTTCACTGGTCGGATCGCTGGACGCCAGCCTGGCCGAGAAAAGGACGCAGTTGGCCACGGCACGTGAAACGTACCAGCCTGGCGCGCCTCAGCTTTCGGGTCTTGAGCGCGAGATTGAGGCGTTAGAGACAGAACGCGCTCGCGCGGTGGACCGGGCTCTCCAGGCGCCGGGCGAGCGGGCGGCTGGAGGCGAGATTGAGGCGCAAAGCCTGCTGCTCGACTATCAGGTCGCCCAGCAGAGCTACCAGGTCGCAGTTCAGGCCGCAGATACGGTTCGTCGTCAGCAGATTATCGATCGCAAGTACATTGTTTCATATGTGCCGCCCTTCCAGCCTGAAACGTCCAATTGGTGGAGCCGTCTGGGTGGCATTGCGGCTGTGTTCTTTGGCGCCGCGCTACTCTGGGGCGCGGGCACGCTCATCTATTCGATCATCCGGGACCACGTCGAGTGACCTTTTTCAAAGCAATCATAAGCGCCTCCGCTGCGCTGCTGCTCGTCAGCGGCGCAGCTCAGGCGCAGAACGCCGGCGCTGTCGAGCCGGCCCAGATCGCGGTCGACGCGCGCGCGCCAACCGGACCTGAAAGACTGGTTCTAGAGAAGGGCCGGGGCGATAGGCCGCCGCCGCTTGGCTCGGAGATGTTCGGGGGGGCGGTGCTCGACAAGAATTCTGCAATCGTTGATCCGAACCACGTCCTAAGGCCGGGCGATCAAGTTCGCGTCACGATGTGGGGCCTTGTCAATGAGGCGCAGGACCTGGCGATCGACAGTCAGGGCAACGTCGTCGTCGCAGGCGTCGGTCCTGTGCGGTTGGAGGGCGTGACCGCCGGCCGCGCACCCGCGGTAATCGAAGCCGCTGCGCGAAAGGTTTATAGCGATGGCGTGCAGGTGTACGCCGCTGCGATCAGCGCGAGCTCAACCCAAGTCTTGGTGACCGGTCCAGTCGGCCGTCCCGGCGCTTACTCGGGATCCTCCGAAGATGCGCTCATCGTCTATCTTCAGCGCGCGGGCGGCGTTGACGCGGAACGCGGCAGTTACCGCCGCGTACGCATCATGCGGGGCGGCCGGACCTTGGAGACGGCCGATCTTTACGAGTTTCTGCGAAGCGGGATCCTGCCGGGCGTTTCCTTCCGCAACGGCGACGCCGTAGTCGTGGAGGAGCAAGGGCCCGCGGTCTCAGTCACCGGCGACGTCCGGGCGGCCTATACTTTCGAGCTGTTGTCGGAAGGCGAGACGGGCGCGCAGCTGATGCGTTACGCCCGCCCACGTCCAGGCTCGACCCACGCCGCAGTGGTCGGCGTCAGAGATCGACAACCGTTCTCTGTGTATCTGCCTTTGGAGGCGTTTTCGACCTTCATGCTGCGCGACGGCGATCAGGTCCAGTTCACCTCCGACGTTCGCAGCACCGAGGTTCTCGTCAGGGTGGAGGGCGCTCATGAGGGGGCGTCGGTTTTCACCCTTCCTAAGGGGACGACGCTGGGGGGGCTATTGCAGCAGGTGGCGGTCAGCCCCGACGCAGATATGAGTTCCATGCACCTAAGACGCGACAGCGTCCGCGTGGCTCAGAAGCAACTGATTGAAGAAGGCCTGGATCGGCTTGAACGCTCGGCCCTCCTGGCTCCCGCGCGGTCGCCGGCTGAAGCATCAGCCCGTGCGGCTTCCGCGACGTTCTTGACCCAGTTCGTCGACAGGGCGCGTAGCGTGGAGCCGCTCGGCATTTTGGCCCTCAATGGTCGCGACCCGAACAGCGTTCGTCTAGAGAGCGGAGACCTCGTCGTCATACCCCGGCTTTCCCAGGTTGTTACGATCGCAGGCGAGGTCCAGGCTCCGCAGTCCTTGTTGGCGCTTAATGGGGGGGACGTCGATCAGTACGTCGCCGCCGCGGGCGGATTTACACGTCGCGCCGACAAGCGCCATGTTCTTGTCTATCGTCAGGACGGTCAGCTTCGCGACGGCGGCCGCGTTGAACCGGGTGATCGCATCCTTGTTCAGGCAAAGCCGGATTCAACCCTGCTGCCCTTCATTCGTGACATCACGCAGACACTGTTCCAGACGGCGGCCATCTTCCTCGCTTTCGATAACTGAGGCGCGGTTCCCTACCACATAGCGCCCGCGTGGTAGGGATCCTTGCAGCCGATCGCCAGGATCGGTGGTGTACGAGGATCATGCTTCCAAACCCCGATTCGCCCTTGTCCGCTGACGAATCTCACCATCACGGTCGTCGAAAGAGCAAGAGATGAGCCATCGCTCTCGCCTTGGAGATACGCTGGCGCTTGTGGGATCGTTGGCGCCGTGGCCCCTTCGCGTGTTAGGGGCGAGAGCGGCCTCCCGACGAGGGCTTCATGTAGCCGCGCTCAAAGCGGCGCCCAACGACCCTTGGGTGCTGGCGAATCTGGGTATGTTCCAAAGCGCAGCGGCAAACCCACGAGCGAAGGTTGCCAAGGCGATCGGGCTGGCCGGGTTAGGCAAGATGGTTGACGCCAAGGCGCTCCTAGGGCCGCTGCATCTCGTACCGTGGCGACACCGCACCCAACTTGCCAAAGTCATCGCGCCTTTTGATCCAGGGACAGGGCTGGACCTGCTCCCTCGCGAGGCGCTTGCATCGCGAGCAGCCTGTCTGATTGCGTTGGGAGCCGTCACAGAGGCCGAACAACTTCTGAATCAGCTTGACGCCGGGAGGGAGACCGGCCTCCTGCGGGCGGCCTGTAGCACGCGCAAAGGTGCAAATCGGCGGGCCCGCATACAGATCAACGGGGTCTTTCTCGCGGATGGGCTGAAGGCCCCTTTTCCTGAAAAGGATGAGCCTCTCACGCTCACTGGCCTGAATGACGTGTCTCGCGACCCGATCAACCAAATAGGCGGCGCGCTGGTATCTGTGGTGCTTGCGGTCCGCGACGCAGCGAACACGCTCGGCATGGCGCTGGACTCCCTGCGAGGGCAAACGTGGCGAAACGTCGAAATTCTGGTGGTCGATGACGCCTCAACCGACGGAACGGCTGATATCATCGCTGAGCACGCCCGTTCCGATGAGCGGGTCGTACCTTTGCGCAACACTGGGTTCGCCGGCGCTTATGGCGCAAGAAATACCGGGATCGAAGCCGCCCGAGGTAACTACGTCACATTTCATGACGCCGACGACTGGGCGCACCCCCAGCGGATCGAGCGCCAAATCGCAGCGCTCGACGCAGGTAAGGTCGGCAGCGTGTGCTCCCATATCAGGCTGAATGCCGAAGGCCATCTTTTGGCGCCGCGCGTATTCCCGCTCGCACGGATCAATCCAATTCTTCTCATGTTGCAACGCGAGGTGCTTGTGCAGTGGGGCGGATTTGACAACGTCCGCTTGGGGGGAGATTCAGAACTTCTCGCTCGGATCGACGCGCTTTACGGCCGAGACGCTGTCGCCAGGATCGCCGAGGTCCTCGTGATCGCTGGATGGAGCAGCTCTTCGCTGATGGGATCCGCTGACACGGGTCTGAAAGGCGATGGTGCTGCGTTGAGGGTCGCCTATGTCGAGGCGTGGCGTCGCCGGCATGCGAGGGGAGAATTCGCGACCGAAGCGCGGCAGGCCGCCAGCCTTGCTTTCGCCGAGAAGACGTGGCGTTAAGGCGCTGACTGGCACCGACGAGGCTTCTATTGACTGACACCGCCAAGGCGGATGCGCGATTACAACTGCGTCCCCCGCAACCTTCAGAAGTCGCCGAACTGACGAATTTGAGGCTGAAGGTTCTTGCTCTATCCGCTGAGAACGAGCGCCTCCGCAACACGGTGTCGTTCCAGTTGGGTGGCGCCATTCTGAAAATGCGCTCCCTTGAAGGGATGCTTCATTTTCCGGGCGAGCTTGCGCGCCTCGGCCAGCTCTCGCGTCATCGCCGGGGACGCCTGAAGGATGGGGAAGAGGCGCCCAAGAGCCTCGAAGAGCGGCTGCGAAGGATCGTGACGCGCGCCGTCGACATGAGTGCTGCGGAAATCGAGGCCGCCGTAAGGCTTGAGGGCGGATCCGAGGTCGTTCAGGCGACCCTGCTGACCGGGCTCGCCAATATCATTCGCCCACTGGATCCGGCAAAGGCGCTGATCCTGTCCCGGCGCGCCGCCGCCTTAGCCCCGACAGCGCAAAACAACATCGCACTGGCGAACCTCTTGGTTGACGCTGGCGCTGTAGAGGAGCCTCTCTCTATCTACCGCCGCCTCCGCTCCAAACGGACGCCGATGCCGTATCGGTCAAATCAGCGGATGGCGTTGCTGGAAGGCATGGTTCGCGTCCAGAGCGGCGGCCTAGAAATCCCTCCTCGTGTCGCGGGCCTACGGACGTCTGGAGAACGACGCATTCTCTATGTCGCCGCCAGCTCATTTCCATACCACACGACAGGATATACTTCCCGCACGCAGGCCTTGCTGAGTGCGCTCATTCAAGGGGGAGAACGTGTCGACGCAGTGACTCGGCCGGGATATCCCAACGACAGGAACGATGTGCACGTGATGCACGCTGAGGCCGTTCAGACCGTGAACGCGGTCACCTATACTCGGCTAACCGGCCCGCAATCCAACAGTACGCCGTTCGATCATTACTGCGAACGCGCCTCCGCCAGTCTGTCTCAGATGATCGAGAAGACCGGAGCTACCATCGTACACGCAGCGTCCAACTATCTGAATGCTATGCCGGCCCTAATCGCCGCAAGAAAGGCGGGGCTGCCTTTCGTCTATGAAGTCAGAGGTCTGTGGGAACTGACGCAAGCGGCGAAGGATCCTCAATTTGAACTCAGCGAGCGGTTCCGTTGGCAGCGTGAACAAGAGGCGCGGGTCGCCGCGGCGGCAGATCGGGTGCTCACGATTTCGCAGGGCTTGAAGGCTGAACTTATCCAGCGAGGCGTGGACGCGGGTACGATCGTCATCGTGCCGAACTGTGTGGATTCAGAAGTCTTTATCCCGACCCGACGCGACAAGGCGTTGCGCGACGAGCTCTTGATCGGTCAATCCAAGGTGCTCGGCTTCATTGGTTCCATGACAGCGTATGAAGGATTGGTCGATCTCGTTTCGGCGATGGCGGAGCTTCGACGCCAGGGGGTGGATGTCTGTGCGCTTCTGGTGGGAGACGGTCCCGCTGCGCAGGAGGTTCGGGAGGCCGCGCGCAGCTTCGGTGTGGAACGACATTTGATCATGCCGGGCCGTGTCCCGCATACCGATGTGGCGCGTTGGTATTCGCTCATGGACGTCGCCGTTTATCCCCGCCGGCCTTCGCGTGTGACCGAAATGGTGCCGCCGCTGAAGCCGTTGGAAGCTATGGCGGTCGGCGTCCCTGTAGTGGCGTCGAACGTTTCGGCGATACAAGAAACCGTCAAACACGATTATAATGGCCTCCTTTTTGAACGTGGCGACGTCAGTGACCTCGTCCAGCAGTTGAAAATCGCTTTGACCCAGCCCCGTCGAATGCGAGCTTTGGCCAAGCAGGCTCGCCGTTACGTACAAAATGATTACAGCTGGACCGCTGCGGCAGCCCGCGTCGCGGATGCTTACGCCGAGCTCGAGGTCCCGGTCGCAGGATGATGAATTCTGCTGACAGGAAGCCTGGTGCGTGGGCGGGCTTTGCGTTTCGCCGGAAGCCGTGAAAACATGAGCACGAGAACGATCCGCCGAAGGGTTGAAAGCCCGGTGCTGCGCTGGACGCCTCCGGGGCCAGACCGACAGTACCGCGTGGCCGTAAGAGATGAAGATACTGGTCGTCGCCTCATCATTTACGAGGGATTCCAGACGGAATGCCGCCTCCCGGCGGATCTCCGTTTGACGCCAAATCAGCTGTCCTTCTGGGTCGGCAGCCGGTCTGAGCAGGAGCCAACCGCACGTTTCCTGCGCTGTCAGGATTATACGGTCATCACCCGGTTAGGGGATGATTATCAAAGCGCCGCGCCTGATCGCCTGACCGCCTCAGAGAGGCCGAATGTCGATGAGTACCGCCTGCGGGTCCGTGACAGCGAAACGGGTCGCATTCTGGTGGAGATGAGCCGCTCCTATCCCGCATTCCTGCTTCCGGCCGGACAGCTTGAGGAAGGAATTTTTGAGTGGACAATACAGCCACGGTTGAAGGCGGGTTTCGGTAAACCGGTGTGGGCGTCGGTTACTGATGTCATGGTGTCGGCAGCTCGCAGTCGTGCGGAACGCTTAATCGCTTTGCCGGAAGAACCTCGTCCCGCCCTCGCGGTCGTGCGTGGAGAGTTGCCACCGGGCTCTCTGGCACGCATTCGTGAGGCGCCGCCGCAACCAGCGACCGTGGCGCTCGCCCTTCCTGTCACTGCTGACCCTCGTATTGCCCCCGAGCCCAGCCTCCAGAGCGTTATTACGACGCAATGGATTAACTCGGCGGGGACCGGGGCCATTCAGATGGCGTCCTGCACGCTCAAGGATGCAGGCGTCTCTGCTTGGTTTTTCCTAGATATCGGGTCGATGAACCAGGCCGGATCGACCGTCGCCCGTGATCTAACGGCGACCTTGATCGGCGATGGTCATCAGATTGGTCTCACTATTGGTGAGTCGGTTTGGGATTTTCGCCCCCAATCGGAGGGCTCGCTAACGGATTTCGTAAGTCGTCAGCTGGACGCCTTTATCACACTGACGGGCGGCGGTGATGTTACGCCAGTCCGGCTTTCTGTCACCGCGCGAACTCAGGAGTGGCTCCGGGCGTGTAGCGAAGCAGGACTTTCGGTCGTCACGATGCCTCGGAAAACGCTACGAGCCGGCGCGCGCTGGATGCACTGGCGAACTGCGCCTTTCGTCACAGCAGATGGCGTGGTCGTGTTACCGCCGGCAATGTTGTTGTCCACCCCTGCACATCCCCGCGACCAGGTTTTGAGGCACCCTGTCAACGCTGCGGATTCCCTGGCCGCTGCGTCTGCGGCGCAGACCCTCAATGCGTTGGCGACGACAGGCAAGGTGCGCCTTCTGATCGCAGAAGCCGATCCGCTGCGGCTGCTGGCCCGAGTTCGGTTTAAACGTCGGAAAGAGGCGGAGGCTTGGAACGGCGTTCTTCGCCATGACCTGCCGGAGTGGTGGGATGCGGGATGGGGCCGCACAGCGGCGGGCTACGACGTCGCCCAAGGCGTCAATGAGATCCAAGTGCAAATGCTCTCCGGTTTGGCAGGCGGAATGAAAAACTCGGATCTCTCGTGGGGTGCAGCGACGGACGTTTTCGACGAGACCAAAATCAGGGGATGGCTGGACGCCGAACCCAGCGCCAATCTCATTGTTGAACAACGTCGGGGGCCCCGATTGACGCGTCTTTCTGAGGGACGAGCCTATGACAATGCGCTTCGTCTGGCGTTGTTGGCGGACCATGCATGAGCAGCGATTTTCCGGCCGCAGCGGTGATCGAGGCAGCTCAAGCCTTGCGGGCGTCCTTGTCGTGCAGCCGAGCCCTCGTCGTGGGTCCCGACACCTTGGCGCATTGGGTCCAGCTTGAGTTTTCGCCAGAAGTCCTGGTGAAGAGGGACAGCGTCGACGCGGCTGCCCAGCATGCTGACCCGTCGCCGATTGACCCGGGCTATGATTTGCTCGTGGTCAAGTACGGCTTGGAATTTGGAACCGTAGCGGAGGCGCGAGACCGTCTATTGGCGCTCAAATCCTTGCTGACGACCAACGCATTTGGGCTTTTCACCATCAGACCGATGGCTCATCCGCTATCGGTCGACGACGCCCCAACGCCTGTTGGCCCCCACGATCTTCTGCTTTTTCCCTACGCTGCGAGAATGGGCGATCTGGGGGCGACGGCGAAAAATCGTCTGCTGTTGTCGCCTCTGAGCTGGAGATACATGTTTGAACGGGGTGGTTTTTCCATAGTGAAGATATTTCGCCCTCAAACCGACGCACAGCGCATTGAGCTGCGGCGCGCTCACGGCTCCCGACTCCATTATTTCGACGATGACGCACTAAACACAGGCGCTATGACGTTTCTAGTCTCGGTTGATGGAGCATCGCAAAATGACCTTGCGTGACCTTCGACGAGCGCTCACCCAAGGCCGCAGGGTTCTGTTTCCGACCTCTCTGCGGCTGGTGCTGGAGCGGACACCGGAATGGCGAGAGGTCGAGGAGGAATGGCTATCGCAGAAACAGGCTTTCGGACTTCAGACCGAGGACGCCGATATCCTCCAACTCGGTTGCGGTGACGGACGGCTGCTGTTCCTACTGCTGGGTGGTGACCACCCCGCACGCCGCGCGACCGGGATCCGAACTCTTATAGGATCGAAGACCCTCATAAACTGGCCAATGGAGGATCGTCTGGGGCGCATTCAGATTCATGACGAGATCGCCTATTTGGACGCCTTTGATCCAGCCTCTTTCGACCTCATCATCTGCGATGATCTCGAGAACGTCTTCTGCCTCGACGGCTTGGAGGACAGATTGGATCGACTTTATTCACTTCTGCGGCCCGGTGGGGAGGCCGTGCTGACGGTTCAATGCGCCAACACGACTGGAACGGGTGGTTTTGGGGTTCTTACGGCGTCGTCATGGATCATGATGTTTATGCGGGCGGGATTTGAACCGGCGAATGTCATGCGGCTGCCCACGGCCGTCGACAGGGAGGCCATGGAACAGACGACGGGGGACGCCCAATCTCTTCGGCTTCATCTCTTGCGCCCTTGGGAAGCGTGGGAGCTTGAACGGCTGCGGACTACAGATGAGGCTGTTGACGCCTCCGCATCTAAAAAAACTAAGAAAAAGGCCTGACTATTCAGGTGATGTCCTCAAACGAGATAGAGCATGACGCCCAGTGAAATCCAGGCCCGCCTCGACGCCTTTACGGCATCGCAGAACTGGATGCACAATATCCCGCTGCCTCATGGCCTTTTCACAGTGAAGCCCGCAGCGAACCACCTGGCACCCCTCGACGACAAAGAATCACGGGCTCGAAAAGTAGCGGTGCTTCAGAGCCGAGGCGCAAAAGAAGGTCTGCTTTGCGCGCTGGACTTGGGCGGCAAAGACATCCTGGACGTCGCTTGCGGCGAGGGAAAGTACAGCTTCATCGCTGCCGGGGAGGCTAAGAGCGTGTTCGGCCTCGATATTGACGAGGAGCGGATCGCAAAGGCTCGATTCGTGAACGAACTTGTGAACTTGGATAACCTGTCGTTTGACGTTGTCGATATTTACTCAAGCCAATTCCAGCAACTCCCCAAGGCAGATTTAGCCCTGTGTTTTGGCCTGATCCATCGCCTTCCTGACCCATTCAACTTCATAAATGCGGTCAGTTCCTGCGCTGACGCCTTGCTCTTTGAATGGATAGGCGCTCCTCCCCTTCTAGATCAAAACGTGCCTTGGGCCTTTCATAATCAAGGGCGCCTGTATGAATGGCAGAACGCTATTGGAAATTTCGAAGAGAAGGGCGTGGCGTCGAAGGGGCGGGCCGGCGGTGGCGTCAATCGCGCCTCGTACTGGAACATCAGTTACGGTGCGCTTGAGGCGATGTGCCAGCGCTCAGGTCTAAACCACTTCCTGCGTTTCTCGCGCGCGCCAATGTATCCAGACCTGTCAGCGCAACCCGAGCTGCAAACGAAACGCGTCATGCTTCTCGCATCCCGCAATCCCGCAGAAGTCATGGGGCGGCGAACGCGCGAAGGGTTGATCCGTTGGAAACCCAAGCGCCCTGTATGACGTGGCTCGAAGCCGCTCGGCAGAACCACCGCGAAGCGGCGGCGATGTTCCGTAACGTCGCGCCCTTATTCGAAAAGATCGAGGTTGCGCCGCTTAGCATCACACACGCCTGTCGCATGCACATGTTTACACGAAGGGCGATGGGTTCGAAGTTGTTCGATATGGGCAAGGTCATGCCCGGCGATTGGGATCAGGAGTTCGGCGGTGTCGCCAATCCATCACTCGCGCAAGACCCGATAATCACGGGAATCCGCAGACGCTACCTGGACGGCCTTCCTTGGAGCGAAACCGGCGTCATCGAACACAAGCTGTTCCAGATCGCGCGAAGCCCCCGCGGCAAAATCGATGGCTGCCGGACTCGGGAAGACCTAGAGCGACGTTACGCAGCATTGGATGACGTGGCGGCCTCCATCCAGTCCGAAGGCTACAGGGTCCGTCATGATCTGGAGGCAAATCCCGTCCCGGGGTACGATGACATCAGCATCAGCATTGGCCGGCAGGGAGAATTGCTGTTGGCTACCGGAGGGCTTCATCGCTTGGGTATCCTTCAGGCTGTTGGCTATAAAAAGATATCTGTGCTCGTCGTCACGCGCCATCAGGAATGGCAGCAACGCCGAGATCTCAACGTGGCTGACGACCATCCGGATTTCCTCAGTATGTTTGATGGAGCGCCCCCTAGCCGAGGATCGGGCGGACCTTCGCTTGGAAACTGACGCGTGACACCGTCTGCATCCCCCGCTATCTCGCGGCCGTAATGAACGAAACAGAACGCCAGTCCGAGGAACGCAGCTGGGAGACGGCGAAGACGCTCGCCGAGGCCTTGCCGTATATTCAGGTGTATGACCGCGAGACCGTGGTCATCAAATACGGCGGTCACGCCATGGGCGAGAGCGCTGTGGCGCGTCAGTTTGCGGCCGATGTGGTGCTGCTGAAGCTGATGGGCGTGAACCCGGTGGTGGTGCATGGCGGCGGGCCGCAGATCAGCGCCATGCTGGACAAGGCGGGGGTGAAGTCCAGCTTCGTCGACGGGCTGCGGGTCACCGATCCGGCGACGATGGAGGTCGCCGAGATGGTGCTGTCGGGCGCGGTGAACAAAGAGATCGCCCACTGGATCACCATGGCCGGCAAGGAGGCGGACGTGCGCGGCGTCGGTCTGTCGGGCAAGGACGCCGGTCTGCTGACCGTCGAGAAGACGCGCCGGACCAAGCGCGATCCCGACAGCATGATCGAGCATGAGGTCGATCTGGGCTATGTGGGCGAGCCGACGAAGGTGGATCCCAAACTGATCGCGGGTCTGATCGCGTCCGAGACCGAAGACTGGGTGCCGGTCATCGCGCCGATCGGCGTGGCCGAAGACGGACAAACCTACAACGTCAACGCCGACACGGTGGCGGGCGCCGTGGCGGGTTCACTGAACGCCAAGCGAATGCTGCTGCTGACGGACGTGCCGGGGGTCAAAGGCGCGGACGGCGACATCATCCGTCAGATGACGCTGGACGAGGCGCAAAACCTGATCGACACCGGCGTGGCCACCGGCGGCATGATCCCCAAGCTGGAGACCGCCATGGCCGCCGTTCGCGCGGGCGTCGAAGCCGTGGTCATTCTGGATGGGCGTCGGCCGCACGCCATGCTGGTCGAGTTGTTCACCGAGTTCGGCGCCGGCACCCTGGTGAAGGCGCTTTGATCGACCCCCATTCCACATCCCTCGGGCATGTGCGCGCCTGGGTGTTCGACATGGACGACACCCTGTATCCGCGCGAGCAGGGTCTGATGCGGCTGGTCCAGGCGCGCATCAACGCTTTCGTGGTCGAGGCCGTCGGGCTGGAGCCCGAGGCCGCAGCCGCGATGCAGCGCCAGTTTCTTGACGAGCACGGCACGACCCTGGCCGGGCTGATGGCCAACTATGCGGTCGATACCGAACGGTTCCTGCGCGAGGTGCACGACGTGCCGCTGGACGGGGTCGAGCCCAATCCGCGTCTGGCCGAGCGGCTGAAGGCTCTGCCCGGTCGCTGCTATGTCTTCACCAATGGTGCGCGCGACTACGCCCATCGTGTTCTGGAGCGGATCGGCGTCGCCGACTGTTTCGAAGGCGTCTTCGCCATCGAGGATGGCGATCTGACGCCCAAGCCCAATCCCGCGACCTTCCGACGGATGTTGGAGCAGTTCGGCATCGATCCGCACCAATCCGCCTTCTTCGAAGACACGCCTAAGAACCTGGAACCGGCCAAGGCCCTGGGCATGGCGACGGTCCTGATCGGCGACGGCCATGGCAAGCCGATCGGGCCGCACATCGACCATGTGGCCCCGGACCTTTTCGACTTCCTCTCCGACCTGACCTTCAAGGACGCCGCATGACCGATCTGTCGCATCTCGAATCCGTCGTCGAGGCCGCCTGGGAACAGCGCGCCGAGGTGTCCGCCACCACGCATGGCGAGGTGCGCGACGCCGTTGAAACCGCCCTGGCCCTGCTGGATTCCGGGCAGGCGCGCGTCGCCTCGCGCGGCGCGGATGGCGCCTGGACCACGCATCAGTGGCTGAAGAAGGCGGTGCTGCTGTCCTTCCGTCTGAACGACAACCAGATCATGCGCGCGGGCGCGCCGTCCGTCATGCCGCTGTCGGTGGATCATCCCGTAGCCGTCGGTCCCTTCTGGGACAAGGTGCCCAACAAATTCGGCGACTGGACCGCATCGGATTATCAGTCGGCCGGCTTCCGCTCGGTGCCCGGCGCCATCGTCCGTCACGGCGCGCATATCGCCAGGAACGTGGTGCTGATGCCGTCGTTCGTGAACATCGGCGCCTTCGTCGACGAGGGCTCGATGGTCGATGCCTGGGCCACGGTCGGCTCCTGCGCCCAGATCGGCAAGAATGTGCACCTGTCGGGCGGCGCGGGCATCGGCGGCGTGCTGGAGCCGCTGCAGGCCAATCCGACCATCATCGAGGACGGCTGTTTCATCGGCGCCCGGGCCGAGGTCGCCGAGGGCGTGATCGTGCGCGAGGGCGCGGTCCTGGCCATGGGCGTCTATCTGTCGGGCTCGACCAAGATCGTGGACCGGGCGACCGGCGAAGTGTTCCGGGGCGAGGTGCCGGCCTATTCGGTGGTCGTGCCGGGATCGCTGCCGGACCCCAATGGCGGGCCGTCGCTGTACTGCGCCGTGATCGTCAAGCGTGTGGACGCACAGACACGGGCCAAGACCGGCGTCAACGAACTGCTGCGCGACTGATTAGGCGGCGACGCGAACAGCCTCGATCTGAGGCGTGTCGAAGGTCGCGTGCAGGGTGAAGGTCGATCCCTGGCCGGGGATCGACGTCACCGTGATCTCGCCGTCCATCAGGGCGGCCAGACGCTGACAGATGCTGAGGCCCAGGCCGGTGCCGCCGAACTTGCGGGTGGACGACCCGTCCACCTGAGAGAAGGGCTGGAACAGGCGCGTCAGATCGTCGGCGGCGATGCCGATGCCGGAATCGACCACACCAAGTCGCAAGGTCGTGCGGCCCTCGCCTGCCGGCTCGCTGTCGATAATCAGGCGAACCTCGCCCTGGGGCGTGAACTTGATGGCGTTGGCCAGCAGGTTATGCGTCACCTGCGCCAGGCGCAGCGGGTCCATTCTGAGAAGCGGCGGCAGCGCGCCGCGGATGTCGGTCGTGAAGGTCAGGCCGCGCGCTTCGGCCTGGGCCTTGAACGGGCCCGTCAGGCGGGCGGCGAGGGTCTCGGCTTCGACATCGACGAAGTCCAGTTCCATCTTGCCGGACTCGATCTTGGTGATGTCGAGGATGTCGTTCAGCAGCACCATAAGCCCTTCGCCGGAGTCGCGGATGACCCCGACGAATTCTTTCTGGCGGTCGCTGAGCTCGGACATCTGCAACAGTTGCGCGGCCCCCAGAACCCCGTTCATCGGCGTGCGAAGCTCGTGTGAAATAACGCCCAAGAAGTTGGATTTGGCGGCGCTGGCGGCGTTGGCCGTGTCACGGGCGGTTTCCAACTCGGCGATCAGTTCGGCCTGGCGGCGGTTGACGGCTTCCAGATCGCTGTCCTTCATCTGGGTGATCGCCACCTTGATCAACAAGGCCAACGCCAGAACCGGGATCATGCTGACGACCACCCAAAAGCCCGGTGTGCCCCACAGTTTCGCGAACAGCAGCACCACGACCACCGAATAGGGCGCTGATGCGATCAGGGCCTCGCGGGGGGCGGCGCGCATCTGGGTGAAGACCAGCACATAGCCGGCCATCAGAAGAGCCACGCCCAGCGGCACGCCATAGCCGCCGCCGTAGAGGAAGGCGAGCAGAGGCGCTGCTGACCAGGCGATGCAGGAAATGGTGGCGGCCGTCAGCTTGATCCGGCCGTGAAGCCCCTCATCCCGCATTACCAGCACACGTTCGGCGAACGTCCGCAACAGGCCCGACGCGGTCGCCGCTGCAAACCACAACACTGCAGTCGCCAAACCGGTGACGGTGAACAAGGCGACCGCCCAACTGGCGATGATCAGATACCGCATATGACCGTCGGCAATCAGATGTTGCACCAATGAGCGATCTTGGCCGGGCGTGTGGTTGGTCATCGTCGGATCTCGGGTTCGATGACGCATCGTCGCCCAAATCCGACTAAGAGACTATTAACGCTAAACTTTATGCATGAAGTGTCCGGCGTCGGACATAGCGCGGGATGAGCGGAGAGGCAGGAAGCGGTCGTCAGCCGCCTCCCATCCCTGATCAGGCGGCCGTCTTCATGGCGTCCGCATTGACAGCCGCGTCGGCGATGCCGGTCAGGTCTTCGTCCGTCTGGGCTTCTTCCTGAAGCGTCTCGTCCAGAAGGGCGGCGGCGTCCTTCAAACCCAGCACCAGCGCCCAGCGTTTCAGCGTGCCGTAGCGGGTGATCTCGTAATGTTCGACCGCTTGGGCGGCGGCCAGCAGGCCGGCGTCCAAAGCCGGGGTGTCCTTATATTCTTCCATGATCTCGTCGCCTTCGGCCAGGATGCCCTCAATGGCGTCGCAGGTCTTGCCACGCGCGGGCTTGCCGATCAGCTCGAAGACCTGTTGAAGGCGTTCAATCTGGCCCTCGGTCTGACCCTTATGCTTCTCGAAGGCGGCCTTCAGCTCTGGCGACTGAGCCGCACGGGCCATCTTGGGCAGGGATTTCAGGATTTTGCGCTCAGCGTAATAGATGTCTTTGAGCGTGTCGTGGAACAGGGTGTCCAGGGTCTTGTCGGCCATGGTGAGGTCTCGCATCTGTGATGGAGCGCAGGCGCGCGCCCCATCACAAGCGATCCATCCCGTTAGTGTTCCTATGCGCGAATTCGCGCGCAGCGGATCAGCCGGCGCGCTTCAGATCCGGCGGGGTCGCCTCGTCGGTCAGGATGCGAATGGCTTCCTCGACCGTGACCAAGGTCTGGGCTTGGGAGCCGAGGCGGCGGATGGCGACCATGCCGTCTTCGGCTTCCTTCCTGCCAACCACGGCGATGACCGGGACCTTGCCGACCGAGTGTTCACGCACCTTGTAGCCGACCTTTTCGTTGCGCAGATCGATCTCGGTGCGCAGGCCGGCGGCCTTGAACTTGGCCATCACGTCGCGGGCGTAATCGTCGGCGTCCGAGGTGATGGTGGCCACCACAGCCTGGGTTGGGGCCAGCCACAGCGGGAAGGCGCCGGCGTAGTTCTCGATCATGATGCCGATGAAGCGCTCGAACGAACCCAGGATCGCGCGATGCAGCATGACCGGGCGGTGCTTCTGGCCATCCTCGGCGATGTAGGTGGCGTTCAGACGCTCGGGCAGGACATAATCCAGCTGGATCGTGCCGCAGGTCCATTCGCGGCCGATGGCGTCCTTGACGATGAAGTCCAGCTTGGGCGCATAGAAGGCGCCGTCGCCCTCGGTGACGACCGGCTCGGTTCCGGCGGCGCGGGCGGCCTCGGCCATCAGGGTCTCGGCCTTGTCCCAGAATTCGTCCGTGCCGGCGCGGTTCTCGGGACGTGTGCCCAGGCTGATGTAGGCCGTCTCCATGCCCAGGTCGGCGTGGACGCTGCGGGCCAGTTTGATGAACTCGGCCGTCTCCTCGACGATCTGATCCTCGCGGCAGAAGATGTGGGCGTCGTCCTGGGTGAAGCCGCGCACGCGCATCAGGCCGTGCAGCGATCCGGACGGCTCATAGCGGTGGCAGGCGCCGAACTCGGCCATGCGCAGCGGCAGTTCGCGATAGGACCGCTGACCTTGGTCGAAGATCTGCACGTGGCCGGGGCAGTTCATCGGCTTGAGGCTCAGTTCCTCGCCCTCGACCGTCTCGCAGACGAACATGTTCGGACGATACTTGTCCCAGTGGCCGCTCTGCTCCCAGAATTTGCGGTCCAGCACCTGGGGCGTCTTGACCTCGACATAGCCCGCAGCGTCCAGGCGGCGGCGCATATAAGCTTCCAGCACACGCCACAGCACCCAGCCCTTCGGGTGCCAGAAGACCATGCCCCGGCCCTCTTCCTGCATATGGAAGAGCTCCATCGCCTTGCCGACCTTGCGGTGGTCGCGCTTCTCGGCCTCTTCCAGACGCTGCAGATGGGCGTCCAGATCTTCCTTGGTGGCCCAGGCGGTGCCGTAGATGCGTTGCAGCTGCTCGCGCTTGGAATCGCCCCGCCAATAGGCGCCGGCCAGCTTGGTCAGTTTGAACGCCTTGCCGACGTGGCGTGTCGAGGGGAAGTGCGGGCCCCGGCACAGGTCGATCCAGTCGCCCTGTTTGTACAGGGTGATGGTCTCGGTCCCCGGCAGGTCGCGGATCAGCTCGGCCTTGAACTTCTCGCCGCGCGCCTCGAAGAATTGGATGGCCTCGTCCCGCTCCCACACCTCGCGCTCGAACTTGGCGTCGCGATCCACGATCCGGCCCATCTCCTTTTCGATGGCGGCGAAGTCGTCGGTCGAGAAGGGCTCTTCCCGGTAGAAGTCGTAGTAGAAACCGTCCTCGATCGCCGGGCCGATCGTGACCTGGGTGCCCGGGAACAGGGTCTGGACCGCCTCGGCCAGGACGTGGGCGGTGTCGTGGCGGATCGTATAGAGGGCGGCGGGGTCGTCGCGCATGATCAGGCGGAAGTCGCCGCCCGTCTCCAGCACCCGGCCCATATCGCGTTGCTCGCCGTTCAGTTCGGCCAGCACGGCCTTCTTGGCCAGCGAAGGCGAGATCGAGGTCGCGACGTCGCGCGCCGTCGAACCGGCCGGGTATTGGCGCACCGCGCCGTCGGGGAATTTCAGGTCGATCATGGCTTCGTCTTTACTGGCGGAACCGGGTCGTATCCCGACCCGCCGAAGGGATGGCATTTACAGAGCCTGCGCACGGTGAGCCATCCCCCCTTTACCGGTCCGTGCTGGATCAGGGCGTCGCGCCCGTAATCCGAACAGGTCGGCAGGAACCGGCACTGCTGGCCGATCAGGGGAGACAGCGTCAGCTTGTAGCCCCGATGGGCCGCGCGCACGCCGCGTTCATAGAGAGACATATGTCCCTTCGCCGGGGGCTTGAGAGGTTTGCCGCGCTTATCCCCTGTTGCAGCAGGGGGATCAACCGGTCGTGCCCGTCAGGCCGCGCCGGCGAGACGCGTTCGGGCGGCGAGGGCCTTGTTCACCGCCTCCAGCGTCGCCTCCAGCGAGACCAGGGTCGAGGCGTGGCGGGCGGGGTAGTCGGCGACCTGTTTCAGCAGGCGCAGATCCTCGAACCGACCGACGGGGCCGTCGCCGCCGGATTTCAGCATGGCGATCATGGCGTCGCGGGCGTCCTTGAGATCATCGACCGACGCGCCGATCACAGACTGACCCAGCACCCCGGCGGCGGCCTGGCCGAGGGCGCAGGCTTTTACGTCCTGGGCGAAGGCGGCGATGCGGGCCTGGTCGTCCAGCGTCACATCGACCGTCGCGCGCGACCCGCACAGTTTCGCCACCCGTTCCCCGGTGCCCTGCGGCGTGGGCAGACGGCCTGCATGCGGCAGGTTCGCCGCCAGCGACAGGATGCGCGCGCTGTAGAGGTCGTCGATCATGGGATGAAGATAGGCGCTCAATCCTCCTCCGTGAAGCGCAGCGTAAAGGGGGAGGATTTAAAGCGTCAGGACGAGACGCCCATCGGATCGGACTTCCAAAGTCGCATCCGCGTAGTCCGCCAGGGTGGGATGATCCGTCTCCAGCGGATGGGTCCAGGCGGCGGTGACGACCAGCACGTCGGCGCCGGCCGCTTCGCCCGCCTTGATGCCGGCCTCGGCGTCCTCGAACACCAGGCAGTCGGCGATGTCGAAGCCCAGGGTCGCGGCGGCCTTCAGATAGCCGGCCGGGTCGGGCTTGCCGCGTTCGACGTCCTCGGCGGTGACCATGACGGCGGGCGGGGTCACGCCGGCGGCGTTAAGCCGAGCGCGCGCCAAGGGGGTCGAGGCGGAGGTGATTACGGCCCAGCGGTCGGGCGGCAGGCGTTTGACGAAGTCGATGGCGCCGGGGATGGGGGCGACGCCGTCCACGTCCTCGATCTCGCCGCGTTCGACCCAGGCGACCTCGGCGTCCAGGTTGATATCGGGCAGATTCTGACGACGAATGGTGTCGATGGCGCGCACGCCGTGGATGGTGGGAACGAAGGCGGCGACATCCAGCCCGTGGCGCGCGGCCCAGCGGGTCCAGACGCGCTCGGCGGCCAGGGTCGAGGTGATCAGGGTGCCGTCCATGTCGAACAGGAAGGCCTGATAGGCGCGGGACGCAGGGAGGGCGGTCATGGCCTCATCCACCATGCGGGCGGTCAGACCGCAACGGGCGGATCAGCCGCCTTGCAGCGAATTCCAGGTGCGGGCGGTGTCGGTCGCGGGCGAAGGACTCGCCGCGCCGCCGCCAGACGTCGCCGCGCCGCCTGTGCTGCGCGAACGCAGCCATTGCAGGTTCTGCTCGGCCTGCTCGGGCGGCAGTTCGCGGCGCAGGATCTGTTCGGCCTCGCCCATCTTGCCCTGAAGGCCCAGCACCATGGCCAGGTTCTGGCGCACCTTGGCCGAGGCGGTCGGCTGGGCCACGGCGCGACGCAGCAGGGTCTCGGCGCCCGGCGCATCGCCATGCGTCAGGGCGGCCGTGGCGGCGTTAGTCAGGACATCGGGGTTGTCGGGCGACAGGGCCAGGGCCTGGTTCCAGGCGGCGCGGGCGTCGTCGGTGCGACGCACCTGCTCATAGGCCACGCCCAGAAGGGAATAGGGGCGCCAATCGCGTGGCGCCAGGTCGCGCGCCTGCTCCAGCGGCGCCACGCCATAAAAGGCCTGGCCGCGCGCGATGTGGGCGCGGCCCAGCTCCAGCAGAGCGTCCAGATTGTTGGGCTGGATCGTCAGGGTCGCCTGGGCGGCCTCGGCCGCCTGATCGTAGCGGCCCAGCTCTCGCAGGGCCTGGGCCAGTTTCACGCCCGCCACGGCGTCGGTCGGATCGGCCTGCTGCTCCGAGGCCCAGAAGACCGAGCGCGACAGGGCGTCCATCCGGTCATAGGTGGCCCGCACCGCAGCGGACGACGGCGCGCGGGCCTGGGCCGCGGTCGCCGCCGTCGAATCAGCCGCCAGCGTCGGCGTGCCGGACAGGGCGATCAGGGCGATGGTTGCGAGAAGGGCGGGCATGCGCGACATGGGTCAGGTCCAGACGGTCCTAGAGGTCTCGCCTCTAGAATCGCCGGTTCGCGTCAACCGATGGTTAACTTCGTTTCGAGGGCCTCATGTCCGTCTCGCATCCTCTGCTGGTTTCCGCCCAAGACGGCGACGGCGCCATCCCGATCCGCTTCATTCAGGCGGGCGGCGTGCTGGACGGTGCGGCCCGACGCTGGGGCGATCGACATGGATTCGACGGCAAGCCGGGCCAGCTGTTGGTCGTGCCGGACGCGGACGGCGAGATCGGCCAGGTGGTCGTGGGCGCGGGCGGGACCTTCGATCCGATGAGCGTGCGGGGACTGTCGGCGCGGTTGCCGGGCGGCCTGTACCGGCTTGAGATCGCCGCGCAGGACGCGGAACTGGCGACCTTGGCCTTCCTGCTGGGGGCCTATGTCTTCGATCGCTACAAGGCCCGGCCGGACCGGACGCCCGTGCGGCTGGTCGCGCTGGACGGTGTGGATGTCGCCGAAATCTCGCGCATCGCCGCCGCCTGCGCCCTGGCCCGCGAAATGGTCGATACCCCCGCCGCCGACATGGGGCCTTTGCAGATCGAGACCATCGCCCGCGAGATTGCAGAGAGCGCGGGCGCCGAGATCACCGTCACGACCGGCGACGCCCTGCTGGAAGACAACTATCCGGCCGTGCACGCCGTGGGGCGCGCCGCCGCTTCACACCGGGCGCCGCGCCTGATCGAGATCGGCTGGAAGCTGGACCGGACCGACCTGCCGCTGGTCGCCCTGGTCGGCAAGGGGGTGGTGTTCGACACCGGCGGTCTGGACCTGAAGCCCGCCGCCGGCATGCGCAACATGAAGAAGGATATGGGCGGCTCGGCCCATGCGCTGGCCTTGGGACGTCTGGTGATGCAGGCCGACCTGCCGGTGCGGTTGGTGGCCATCGTCGCGGCGGTCGAGAACGCCGTGTCGGCCGACGCTTTCCGGCCCGGCGATATCCTGAACAGCCGCAAAGGGTTGACCATCGAGATCGGCAATACGGACGCCGAAGGCCGGCTGATCCTGGCCGACGCCCTGACACGGGCGGGCGAGCACCAACCCGACCTGACGCTGGACTTCGCCACCCTGACCGGCGCCGCGCGGATCGCCTTGGGACCGGAACTGCCGCCGCTTTATACTGACGACGAAGCCCTGGCCGCCGGGCTGCTTGCTGCGGCAAGTCAGGTGCGCGATCCCCTGTGGCGGATGCCGCTGTGGCCCGGCTATCGCGGCGCCCTGGACGCCGAGATCGCGGATCTCCGGAACGACCCGGCCGGCTGGGCCCAGGCCGGATCGGTGACGGCCGCCCTGTTCCTGCAGAAGTTCGCTCCGACCACGGGGGCTTGGGCGCATATGGACATCTTCGCCTGGAACCCCCGCGCCCGCCCCGGCTATCCGGAAGGCGGCGAGGCCCAGGCCCTGAGAGCCTGCTTCCAATATCTCAGAACGCGGTTCTGTTGATTTTCTTTCGCAAAAGCGTCTCGCGTTAACGGCCCCTAAGCCATCGGGGGATAAGGCTGTGGGTTCAGCAACGCGAGTTCACGTTGACCGACGTCCTCGACCTTCTTCCGCCCGGCGACCGCCTCGTTCGCCCCGACCTCGCCGAACAGGCGCTGGAAGGGCTGGTGCGCGCAGACGCCTATCGGGCGACCGAGGCCATGCATTGTCGGGTCGCCGTGGCGGACATCCTGTCGAACGTTGACGGTCGGATCGACCAGCTGCTGCATGGCGAGATCTTCGACGTTCTGGATCGGTCGAATGGCCGGGTCTGGGGCCGGGCGCGTCGCGACGGCGTCGTCGGCTGGGTGGTCCTGGACAGTCTGTCGGCCGGCGCGCCGTTGGCGACGCACTGGATCGCCGGCGTGGATGCCGTCCTGCCGCTGAACGCTCTGGTGGTCGAGGCCACGGATGTGGCGGAGGCCGACCTGAAGCCGATCGGCGTATTCGAGGCGGATCTGGTCGCGGTAGCCGAGCGGTTGCTCGGGCGGCCGCATGAACTTGGCGCGCGGTCTTCGATCTCCACCGACTGTTCCGGCCTGGTGCAGCAGGCCCTGCTGGCGTGCGGCCTGCCCGGTCCCCGCCGGTCGGACGCGCAGGCCCAGATGGGTCGAGCGGCGTCTCCATCGGACCTTCAGCGCGGCGACATCGTCGTCTGGCTGGCGCCGAACGACGATCACGACTGGACGGGTCATTCGGCGCTGATGCTGGATGGCCAACGCATCATCCACGCGACAGGCGGCAAGGGCGTCGTGATCGAGAGCCTGGCCGAGGTCGAGGCGCGTCTGGTCGCCGAAGGTTTTGCGACCGCCGTCTTCCGTCGGCTTTAGTCCCGCAAGGTCCGCATCGCGCCCAGCCGGGCGAAAGCCAACGTCAGCGCCTTGCGGCGGGCGGGCGCCAAGCCGATCACCGGCGCGTCTCGCACGACCGCCCCGCCGAAACCGTCTGCGACGATCAGGCCCGGTTCGTCGGGCAGGATGTCCTGCGAAAACTCGGGCGCAACGGCGAAGAAGAAGGCGTCGCAGAACGGTCCGTACTCGTGCCATTTGCGATCGACGCGATAGTCCTCGACGCCCGACTTGACCTCGCAGATGACAATGTCGCCCTTGCGCCCGATCGCCATGACATCGGCGCGTCGGCCGTTGGGCAGGCAGACTTCCAAGAGCGGCGCATACCCCATGTCCATCATCAGCCGCGCCGCGCCGCGCGTGACCGAAAGGGTGGTCTCGGGACGGCTGAAGACGAGTTCGAGGTGGGCGACGGCGGACATGCCGACAGCTTATGTTCCGCCTACGTTCCTATCGCAAGCGGCGCCTTAGAGGCCGGTGTGGACCAAGCGGCCGGTGCTGAAGCCCAGGGCGCGCACGCGGCTCAGAATGCGATCGCGCTCAGCCTGCGAGGCATTCTGGTTGCGGTGCCAGATCCACCAGTTCGACTTGTCCGGCAGACCCATGATGGCCCAGCTGTAGTCCGGGGCATGGTCGTAGACCCAGTAGTTTTGGCCCGCCAAGCCGCCGAAGCTGAGCAGGCCGGTCAGGCTGAATCGGAACTTCGCATTGGTCGTGGTGTCGGTGACACGGGCGTTGGCGCGCAGCGTCTCGACCTTGCCATCGGCGCGCCGGACGCAGGTGACGGTGATGGCGTAGCGGTCGGCGGCGCCCTGCGGCGTGAAGTCGATCTGCGCCCGGCTGCAGTCCTTCTGGACATTGTTGTGATTGCGCTCGATCTCGAACCACCGGCCGTCGAAGCGGTTCAGATCGACGTTCGACGCCTGCGCAAACGCTAATGACGGCGGGGCGGCGAGGGCGACGGAGGCGGCGATCAGGCTGGCGCGGAACATGGGCGTATCCTCGTTCGGTTTGGAAGGGATACGATGCGCCGACGCGTTCGGTTGTCGGTCAGCGATTCAGGCGCGTCCGATTGATCGCCCATTCGTTGCGCGTCTGGCCCCACAGATCGATGGCGATGTCCTGGAGCGGTTCGGGCAGGGCGCCCGGTCCGCGATTGCGTGATCCCAGCCGTGTCGCGACCGCCGCCGAGGGCAGGTTCTCGGGCGCGATGCAGTGGATCACGTCGTTCCAGCCCAGCACCTCGAAGACGTAGTCCATCGTGGCTGCGGCCGCTTCGACGGCATAACCCTTGCCGGTGGCGTCGCGATGCAGGCTCCAGCCCACCTCGCGGCCGGGCCAGCCATAGGGGTGCAGCGGCCCGATGCGGCCGATCCACTGGCCGGTCTCCTTTTCCAGGATGGAGAACATCCCCTCTCCGGTCAGGGCCCACATGCCCGCGACGGTGCAGATCAGGCGCCAGACCTGGGGCGCGGGCTGGACCCCGCCGATGAAGCGGGCGGTCTCGGGATCGGCCATGAACTCAGCCCAGCGCGGAAAGTCTTCAACCGCCGGCGGACGCAGGATCAGTCGTTCTGTCTCCAGGGTCGGCCCCAAGGTCACATGGGGCGGCACGGTGTATGGGGCAGTGCTCACAGCAGATACTCCCGCTCCAGTTCGTAATGGCTGCCGCTATCGGTCAGGACGCTGGAATACAGGCCGAAGCGATCGATGCGGATCGGCGGCGAATGCAGCAGATTGTGACCCGACACCCAGGCACCGAGCCGGTCGGGATTGGTCTGCGTCTTCAGATAGGCCAGGGTCACATGCGGTTTGTAGGCGCGCGCCTCCATGCCGATCCCGGCGCGTTCTCCGGCGGCCTTGCAGCGTCCGGCCAGAACCGACAGGCGCTCATTAGGCGTTTCGACCCCGGCCCACAGCGTGTGGCTGCGGTGGTCGTCGCCGAAACAGCCGACGCCCTTCAGCGCGATCTCGAACGGACCGCCCGTCACGCGCGTCAGCTCCGACGCCAGGTCGTCGGCGCGGCGTTCGTCAATCTCGCCATAGAAGGCGAGCGTGACGTGCAGGGCGTCCAACGGCCGCCACCTTGCGCCGGGCAGGCCCGATTGCCGTCGTTTCAGCGTCTCTGCGACGTCGGGCGGCAGGGTCAGGGCGGTGAACAGACGAAGCATGCGACCGAAAGTAGCGGCCGGAACACAAGCCTCCAAGTCCGGTTTTCCTTGCAGCGCGGGCCTCGGCTCACGATATTCAAAGCCTGTGACCGGAGAAGCCTCTCCGGCCAATCGGAGAAAGTTCGTCGCCATGAGCGATTTCAACAACGGTTACGCCCGTCCTCTGCCGCAGACGGCCGACATGTCGGTCGACGCCGGCCTGCGCAGCTTCATGCTGGGCGTCTATAACAAACTGGCCCTGGGCCTCGTGGTCGCCGGCGCCTTGGCCTATGTCACCGGTAATGTGCCCGCGGTGCAGCAGCTGCTGTTCGTCCAGACTGCGGACGGCCGGATCGGCCTGACGATCCTGGGCATGATCGTCCAGTTTTCGCCGCTGGTGATGCTGTTCGGCTCGATGTTCTTCATGAAGAACCCGACGGCCAAGGGCGTGAACATGCTCTACTGGGCCGTGGTCGCCACGATCGGCGCGGGTCTGGGCATCCTGTTCCTGCGCTATACGGGCGGTTCGCTGGCCACCACCTTCCTGGTGACGGCGGCGGCCTTCGGCGGTCTGAGCCTCGTGGGCTACACGACCAAGAAGGACCTGACCGGCATGGGCACCTTCCTGATCATGGGCGTAATCGGCCTGATCATCGCCTCGATCGTGAACATGTTCCTGCAGTCTGGGACCTTCTATCTGATCATCTCCGGCCTGGGCGTGCTGATCTTCTCGGGTCTGATCGCCTACGACACCCAGCGTCTGAAGATGACCTACTACGCCTTGGGCGGCGACCAGAACGCGATGGGCGTGGCGACCGGCTTCGGCGCTCTGAGCCTGTTCATCAACTTCGTGAACCTGTTCCAATTCCTACTGGCCTTCATGGGCGGCAACCGGAACTGAGGTCTGTCGAAAGACGGATACGGAAAGGGCCCCTCGCGGGGCCCTTTTTGTTTCTACTCCACCACTTGGAACTTGCGGCCGTCAAAGACGCGCAGCACCTGGGCCAGGTCGCGGCCGCGTTTCAGGATCTGGCCGCCTTCGCCGATGACGGCCCACTGACCCTGGCGGGTCTGAAGGGCAGGTCGCTTTTCGATCCGGTAGAGCGGGGCGTCGCCGCTGCGGCGAAAGACGGCGAACTCGGCGAAGTCCTTATGCCCGACCATGGCGTAGTCGCGCCATTCGCCCTGCGCGACCATGCGGCCATAGACCCTGAGGATCGGATCCAGTTCGCGGCGGTCGAAGAAGACGGGGCCGGGCGCCGGCGTCGTGTCGTGAGGGTTCAGGCTCATAGGTTCAACTTAGGCCGCTGGAGGCCCGACGCCAGAGGCGGCCAGGAAATCGACGCAGACACGAAATGGCCCCGTTTCGGTCCTTCGCCCGCCCGTATGCGCAACGAAATATCGATCATCGGCTCGTCGGAGTTCGGAAGCGTCCCGGATCCTGAACAGCCCCCCCAGCCCCCCTGGATGTTTCCAGTTTACGGGCTCCGGCGGCCGATGCTTCCTCCAAGCGAGCGCCCGCCCTGCCTTTCCCCTCCCCCTCCTTGGCAAGGCGGGCGTTTCGCTGTCTGGAGCCTGCCAGCAGCGAAACGTCGGCGTCTGATCCCGCCTAGAGCGACAGGGTCAGGTTCAGGGTCTCTCCGTTTCTGAGCACGGTCGCTTCGACCGATCCCGATGCGCGCTGCAGGGCGGTGGCGGCCGCGCGAGCGTCTGCGACGGGCACGCCTGCAATGGCGGTGATCACATCGCCCGCCGTCAGTTCGGCCTGGGCGGCGGGCGAGCCGGCCGCGACGGCCGTGATCTGGGCACCGCCGTCCTGGGTTCGCAGCGTCGCCCCATAGGCCAGCACCGACTGGGCGCCAACAATCACGGGCTGTTCAGCGGGAGTCTCGACCGCCAGCGACGTGGTCGCTTCGCGGCCCCCGCGCAGATAGGAGACGCTGAGGTCCGAGCCCGGCGCGGCGATGCCGATGGTGGCGTTAACCGAGCCGGCGTTGGCGACGGGACGGCCCTGGATGCGGGTGATGACGTCGTTGTGGCGCAAGCCCGCGCGTTCGGCCGGCGATCCCGGCGCGACATCGGCGACGACGGCCCCGCGCACGATGCCCAGATGCAGGTCGCGCGCGCGTTCGGCGTTCAGCGAGCCGAAGATGGCCCCGGTCGCGCCGCGCTTGACCTCGCCGTTCTTCTTCAGCTGGTCGGCGACGTAGAGCATGATCCGCGTCGGCACGGCGAAGGCGATGCCGTCGTTGCCGCCGCCGAGACCCCCCGACAGGATCGAGGTGTTTATGCCGATCAGCCTGCCCCGGCTATCCAGCAGCGGCCCGCCGGAGTTGCCCGAGTTCACGGCCGCGTCGGTCTGGATATAGTCCTCGACTGCATCGCCCAAACCTGAGCGGTTCAGGCCCGAGATGACGCCCATGGTCAGGGTCTGGTCCAGGCCCAGTGGATAGCCGACCGCGAAGGCTAGGTCGCCGGTGCGCAGGGTGTCGGAATCCACCGTCTGGACCTGTTTGAGGTTCAGCGGCCGACCGTCGGGCGTGATGCGAAGCACGGCGATGTCGGTCGCCTTGTCCGCCCCCACGAGCACAGCGTCGAACAGGCGGCCGTCCGTCAGATCGACGGTGAACTTTCGCCCGCCCTCGACGACGTGATTGTTGGTGATCACCAGCCCCTCGGCCGCATCGACGATGACGCCGGAGCCGGAGGCGTAGGGTTTGGGGTCGGCCGCGTCCGAACTTGGACCACGCGACTGGCCCAGGGTCGTGACCTGAACCACCGCCGGAAGCGAGCCCTCGAGCCCCGACGAGAAGCTGAAGACGCCGCGCCGGGCGTCATAGGGCAGGCCTGCCGCGCCCGATTGCGCCAGCACCGGCGTCGCTGAGCCCAGCAGGGCCAGGGCGACGGCCATGGAAGAGGCGGGCGAAAGGCGGATCGGCATGGGCATTTCCTTGATCGAACGCCGACCCTAGACCGAGTTTTCACTTCTGACGATGGGTCTGAAGCGAGCGGGTCGCGTGTCGGTCACGTCCAATGAACAGATTGCGATGGGGGTTGCGTCGCCGGCCGTCCGGCGTGACCATGAGGCGACGAAGCAGGGAAGGCCGCCGCCATGAGTCAGACGACGATCGACCGCCGCCGTTCGGGCTCGACCGCGTTCGACCGCCTCTTCCGCGACCATCCGCGCGAGGTCGACGAAACCTATCTGCAGCATATGGTCGCCTCGGCCGGTTTCGGCTTCAAGCTGCTGGGTCTGGCGGGCGCCGCGTTCGCCCACGCGATCGTGCCGGGCGTGCACAAGGCCACCGTCTCGACCGCGATCCGCAGCATGGCCAAGGACATGGGCGGCCGGGCCGAGGAGGCGCGCGAGACCCGGATGCGCGACGCCGGCGTCTGGGACGTGGGCCTCTAGGGCGGTCGAATCCGCCCCGGCCATGCAATCGCCGGGATCCGTGCTATATAGGCCGGCTCAACCTCACGCAGGATCGCCGCCTTGAGCATCACGCTCGATCTTTCGCGCGTCTCTAACGCGCCCGCCGTCAAGGCGCCCGTCAACCTCAGCGGTCTGACGCGCGCCGGCCTGCGCCAGGCCCTGATCGACGCGAACGTCTGTCCGCCCGAGAAGGCCAAGATGCGCGCCAGCCAGGTGTGGAGCTGGATCCACCACTATGGCGTGACCGAGTTTTCGGCCATGAGCAATGTCGCCAAGGACATGCAGGCCAAGCTGGCCGAGCGTTTCACCCTGGCCCGCCCCGAGGTCGTCGAGCGCCAGGTGTCCAAGGACGGCACGCGCAAATGGCTGATCCGCACCGCGCCGGGCATCGAGATCGAGACCGTCTACATCCCCGACGTGGGCCGGGCCGGCGCCCTGTGCGTGTCCAGCCAGGTCGGCTGCACCCTGAACTGCACCTTCTGCCACACCGGCACGCAGAAGCTGGTGCGCAACCTGACCGCCGCCGAGATCGTGGCCCAGGTCCAGGTCGCGCGCGACGACCTGGAGGAATGGCCGTCGCCCAAGGAAGACCGGCGCCTGTCCAACATCGTCTTCATGGGCATGGGCGAGCCGCTCTACAATCTGGACCACGTCGCCGACGCCATCGACATCATCTCGGACAATGAGGGCATCGCCCTGTCGCGCCGTCGGATCACGGTCTCGACCTCGGGCGTGGTGCCGCAGCTCCAGGCCTTGGGCGACCGGACAGCGGCCATGCTGGCCATCAGCCTGCACGCCACCAACGATGCGCTTCGCGACGTGCTGGTGCCGCTGAACAAGAAGTATCCGCTGGACCAGCTGATGGCGGCGATCCGGGCCTATCCGGGCCTGTCGAACGCGCGTCGGGTGACGTTCGAATACGTCATGCTGAAGGGCGTCAACGACAGTCCCGCAGAAGCGCGCGCCCTGCTGAAGCTGATCGAGGGCATTCCGGCCAAGATCAATCTGATCCCGTTCAACCCCTGGCCCGGCGTCGAATACGAATGCTCGGACTGGAAGACGATCGAGCGCTTCGCCGCCATCCTGAACAAGGCCGGTTATGCGTCACCCATCCGCACCCCTCGCGGCCGCGACATCCTGGCCGCCTGCGGCCAGCTGAAGTCCGAAAGCGAAAAGGTCAGAGCTTCGGCGCTCCGAAAGGCGGAGCAGGCGGCGGCCTGATCCTCGTGTCCTCTTTTGATGAGAGGTCACAACCTTCGGACACATAATGTCACGCAGTGTGTCCCCGGCGCGCTTGCGGATTGGGGCGACAATCGGGCAAGGCGTCTGGGCATGGACCCCTCCTTGTCGAACGTCCTTTCAAGCGCCGAGGTGCAGGCTTTCGCTTCGGGCTTCCCGGTCATGGTGATGCACCTGATCGTAACCCTGCTGCTGCTTGCGGCGGGGGCGACGGTCTATGCCTTACTGACGCCGTGGAAGGAGGTCGCCCTGATCCGTCAGGGCAATGTCGCCGCCGCCATCGCCTTCGCCGGCATTCTGGTGGGATTGGCGGTGCCGCTGGCGGTGTCGCTGTCGGTGTCGACCTCGGTGCGCGACATCGCCATCTGGGGCGTGGCGACCGTGGTGCTGCAGCTTCTGGCCTTCCGGGTCGTGGACCTGCTGCTGACGGGCCTGCCCGAGCGGATCCGCCACGGCGAGATTTCGGCGGCGGTGGTGCTGCTGGGCGCCAAGCTGGCGACGGCCGTCATCCTGTCCGCCGCGCTGACCGGCTGATCGGCCGGAGCGATGCAGTTTCCCCGCCTGCCGGACTGGGCCATCTACGGAGCGGTGGCGGCCGTGTTTCTGGCGGTGTCCCTGGGGCGACGCGAGAACGCCGATGCGCCGCCGGTCGCTGAGGCCGGCGCCGATGTCGCCGAGGGCGCGCTGTTAGGCCCCATCACCCCCTTCGACGCCGCCGTCACGGTCGATGCGGGCGAGGCGCCGTTCAAGCCGTCGTCGGGCACGGCCTTCTCTATCGCAGGACGGGGGCGCTGGGTGACGGCGCGCCATGTCGTCGAGGGGTGCCGCAAGCCGGCGTTGGTCGTAGGCGAGGGGCGGGCGGTCGCGGCCGACGTCCGTCTGGCGCCGCGCGCCGACGTCGCCTTGCTGATCACCGACGGCGGGCCGGCGGCCCTGCCGGTCGCGGTCGAGGCGCCCCTGCGCAAGGGCCAGCGCGCCTTCCATCCGGGCTTTCCTCAGGGGCGTCCGGGCGAGGTGACGTCACGCCTGCTGGGGCGCGAGACCTTGAAGGTCTTCGGGCGCGGCGCGCACGACGAGCCGGTCCTGTCCTGGGCCGAGGTCGGGCGCACCAACGGGCTTGAGGGTACATTGTCGGGCCTGTCCGGCGCGCCGGCTTTGGATGCGCAGGGCCGCGTCGTGGGCGTCACCATCGCCGAGGCGCCGAGACGGGGCCGGATCTATACGACGGCGCCGGAGACGTTCGGGCCGGCCATTCGCGGCGAACAGACGCCGGCCGACGACGCGCGCGGCCAGGCCATCACGACCGAGGATTACGGCCAAGTGTCCAACCGCCTGAGGCGCGACCTGCGCGTGGCGCAGGTGGTGTGCCTGTCGGTCTAGCTTAAGAAAAGTGACGGCCCGCCACGCAGAGGCGACGGGCCGTCCAGCTTTCAGTTCTACTTCAACGAACCGCTGTTCAGGTTCAGGGCGCCGGCCTCGATGACTTCGAGGTTCGGGTGTTTGGCGCGCAGATCGTCCAGGAACTTCGAGCCGTCACCGACGATGACCAGGCTGGCGCGGCTGACCGGCAGGTGTTCGGCGAAGGCGGCCTCGACCTGTTCGGGCGTGACGGCGCGAACTCGGCCGGCGTAGTCGGCGAGGTCGCTCATCGGCAGATCATAGAGCGCCAGGGTGGCGACCAGGGCGCCCAGGCCGTCCACCGTCTCCAGAGAGCGGCCGAAGCCGCCGATCAGGGTGGCGCGGCGCGGGGCCAGATCGGCCTGGGTCGGGGTCTCGGTTCCCAGCTTGGCGATTTCGGCCAGGATCAGATCGGCGACCTCGTCGGCGGTCTCGTTCTTGGTCTGGGTCGAGGCCGTAAATAGGCCCGCATCCGCCCGTGCGCCCAGCGACGACGAGGCGCCGTAGGACAGACCGCGCTTGATGCGGATTTCCTGGTTCAGGCGCGACGAGAAGCCGCCGCCCAACAGGGTGTTGCCGACCGTCAGCGGGAAGAAGTCCGCATCGGTGCGCGACACGCCGCGAACGGCGGCGACGACCGCGGCCTGACCGGCGCCGGGCTGGTTCACCACGACGATGCGCGGCGCCAGGGGCTGACCGGCCGGATTGGTCGCAGCGGCCGGGGCCGCGCCGGCCGGGCGCCAGTCGCCGAACGCCTGTTGCGCCAGGGCGCGGGCGGCGGCCGGCGTGATGTCGCCCGAGAAGACCAGGGTCGCGTCCGACGGCCGGTAGCGGGCGGCGTGGAAGGCGGCGACGTCGGCCGCCGTGATGGCCGGAACCGTCTGCTGGGTGATCGTCGCGCCATAGGGGGCGTCGCCGTAGATGACGCGGCCGACCGTCATGCCGGCGATGGACGCCGGCTGGCTGAGGGCGACGCGCAGGCCGTCCAGGGTCTGGGCCTGCTGACGTTCAAGCTCTTCGCCGGCGAAGGTCGGGTTCTTCACCAGATCCGCCATCAGGGCGACGGTCGCCGGGAAGGCGTTCGACGGCGCGTTGGCGTAGACGTTCGAAAAATCGACCCCGGCTGATGCGCCCACGCTGGCGCCCAACTGTTCGATCTGGGTGGCGATTTCGGGCGCGGTCCTGGTCTTGGTGCCCTGGGTCAGAAGGGCGGCGGTCATGGCGGCGACGCCGGCCTTGCCCGTCGGATCATCCGACGAACCGGCGTCGAAGCTGAGGCGGGCCGAGACCAGCGGCACGCCGTCGGTCGGGGCGACCAGGACGCGCAGGCCGTTGTCCAGGCGGAAGTCGACGACGGTCGGCGTCACGGGTGCGACCTCGGCGCCCGGCTGGGGCAGGGGCTTGCGCTCCGCCTCGGGCAGGAGGACGGCGGGCGGGCCGGCGGGGGCCAGGTCGGCGACCTTCACGGGGGCGTCCACGTTCATCTTCTGGACCGAGGCGGGGTTCTGATCGTCGGCGGCCAGGAAGGTGATCGTCGACTGGCGCTGCGGCGTCAGATATTTGCGGGCGACGCGCTGAATGTCGGCGACGGTGACGGCCTGGATCTGGGCGACCTCTTCGTCGGCGGCGGCGGCCGAGCCGGTGTTGATCAGCGAGAAGCCCAGGGCGGTCGCGCGGTCGTCCACCGTCTCGCGGCTGCGCAGGGCGCCGGCGACCAGTTCGTTCTTGGCCTCGGCCAGTTCAGCGGCGCTGACGAGCGTGTCGCGCAGCTTGGCGATCTCGTCGTTCAGGGCGGCGATGCCTTCCTCGGCCGTGTGACCCTGCGCCATGATGGCCAGGGCGGACAGATTGCCGGCCTGCTGCGAGAAGTCGGGGGTCGAGCCGATCTGGGCCGCGATCTGCTTGTCATAGACCAGCGAGCGATACAGGCGGCTGGATTCGCCGGTGGACAGGATGCCGTCCAGAACGGTCAGGGCGGCGCGGTCGGCGTCGGCGTATTTTACCGTCGGCCAGGCGACGACGGCGGCCGGCAGCGGCACGTTGGGCGCATAGTAGGTGACGTTGCGCGGACCCGCTGGCTCGGGCTCGACGACATTGTTGGTCGGGATCGGCGTGGTCGGATTTTTCAGCGGGCCGAAATACTGATCCACCCAGCGGTCCAGTTGAGCCTGGTCGAAGTTGCCGGCCACGATAAGATAGGCGGCGTCGGGACGATAATAGGTGGCGTGGAAGCGGCGAACGTCTTCCAGCGACGAGGCCTCCAGCTCCTCGATCGAGCCGATGCCCGGACGGCGATAGGGGCTGTCCTTATAGATGGTCTCGGGCACGAACAGGCCGAACAGACGACCATAAGGATTGGCCAGAATCCGCTGACGGTATTCCTCCTTCACCACGTCGCGCTCGGCGACGAAGGTCGGCTCGTCCACGACCAGCGAACCCATGCGGTCGGCCTCGGCGAACAGCATCCGCTCCAGGTGGTTGGCGGGCACGGTCTCGAAATAGGCGGTGGTGTCGTCGGCGGTGAAGGCGTTGTTGGAGCCGCCCACGTCCTCGGTCAGCCGGTCGAAGGTCTCGGGCGGCAGGTTGGTGGTGGACTTGAACATCAGGTGTTCGAACAGGTGGGCGAAGCCCGAGCGGCCGGCCGGGTCATCCTTGGAGCCCACTTTGTACCAGACCTGGACCGTGACGTTCGAGGTGTCGGCGTCACGCGCCGAATAGACCTCCAGCCCGTTCGCCAGAACGCGCTTGGTGAAGCCCAGCGGCGGCACGCTCACACCCTGCGGCGCCTGCCCGGTCGATTGAGCGGCGGCAGCGGCGGGCGCGGCGCCCTCTGCGAAGGCGGGGGCGGCGAGGCCGAGAAGGAGGGCCGAGGCGGCAGCTGTGGCGATCAGGCGGGATTTCATGAGAGGCTCCGAAGCCCGGAACGCCGGGCGCCGAGACCGTATCAGCGATTGGGCGTCTTGCACCTTACCGAGATGTAATGAAGCGCAAGGGGCGCAGGTCGTTCATGGACAAATCCCCGGCGGCGATCTATTCGCCCAATGTCGCATGTCAGCGGCGACCCCCTGCCGAGGATCCGTGCCGAGACGAGCGAAAGCGACTTCTGTCTCCGACGAAAAAATCGCGGTCTGGGCCTTCGTCCTGCAAAATATGGTTACTCCGCCCGCCGTACTTTACGGCAGTTGGGCGGCCGCCGGGCTGATCCTGGCGGCTCTCGGGCAGCCGTGGGTGGGGCTGGGGTTCGCCCTGGTCGGCATGGCGTTCGACGCTTGGGCCCAGGGGCGCGTTAAACGATACCAGAAGGCTGAGGCGCCCGTTGCAGGCTGGCCGCCGCTGCTGATGGTCATCGTGGCGATCCGGTTCGCCCTAGGGGTGTCCGGGCCGCTGATCGCCTGGCTGATGAACCCCCGCGCCGATGTGATGCTGGTGGTGGTGCTGATCCAGGTCTGGTCGATCGGTGTGGCTTTCGTTCAGTTCAGCGCGGCGCCTCGGCTGTTGGCGCTGGCGGCGGCGCCGATCTGCGCGACCGTGCTGGTCGTGATCTATCCCTCGCTAATCGGGCCGCACGGTCTGGCGGTGGTGGCGGCCTTCGTGATGCTGGCGACGATCCTGTTCATCATCTCGCGCGCGACCCACGCCCTGTGGTGCGACCTGTTCGCGGCGGATCAGCGCAACAAGGCGTTGCTGATGGACGTGCAGGCGGCGCATGAGGCGGCCGTGCTGGACCGCGACGCCGCCCGATGCGCGCGTCAGGAGGCGGACGAGGCCAATGCCGCCAAGTCCCGCTTCCTGGCCAATATGAGCCATGAGATCCGCACCCCTCTGAACGGCGTCATCGGCATGGCGCAGATCATGGCGGGCGACGCGCTGGAGGATCGGCAGAAGGCGCGACTGGAGATTCTGGATCGGTCGGCCCACACCCTTCTGGACCTGATCAACCAGATCCTGGACCTGTCGCGGATCGAGGAGGGGCGGCTGGAGATCGTGCCGCAGCCCATCGATGCGGACGCCTTGGTCCACGAGGTCACAGAGACGCTGCGGCCCTTGGCCGAAAGCAAGAACCTGGCCTTCCGCGTCGTGTCGCCGGGCCTGGGCTGGGTCAGCGCCGACCCGGTCCGGCTGCGCCAGATCCTGTTCAACCTGCTGTCCAACGCTATCAAGTTCACGACACAGGGGCAGGTGGCGTTGGATGTCGCGCGCACGGACGCCGGGGCGGTGTTCCGCGTGTCGGACACGGGGCGGGGCATACCGGCGGACCAGATCGGGCAGCTCTTTACGCGCTTCGCCCAGATCGAGGCGGCGGCCGTCGACCGGCGTGACGGGGCCGGGTTGGGCCTGTCGATCGTGGCGACCCTGGTGGAGCTGATGGGCGGCCGGATCGAGGTGGAGAGCGAGGCGGGCGAAGGGGCGATCTTCGTCGTCACGCTGCCGCTGACGCCGGCGCAACCTGTGAAGGCCGGCGAGGATGCGCCGGACGCCGAGCCAGAGCGGGCGCTGCGGGTGCTGGTCGCCGAGGACCATCCGGTCAATCAGCAGGTAATCCGGGGCCTTCTGGGCCAGGTCGGGATCGAGGTCGAGATCGTCGATGACGGTCTTCAGGCGGTCGAAGCGACGCAAACGCGCGACTGGGACCTGATCCTGATGAATGTGCAGATGCCGAACATGGACGGTCCGACGGCGACACGGACGATCCGGCAAGGCGAGGCCGACCAGGGGCTGGTCCGCACGCCGATCATCGCCCTGACGGCCAATGCGATGGTGGAGCAGGTCGAGGCCTATCTGGCGGCGGGCATGGACGCGGTGGTCAGCAAGCCCGTCGATCTGAAGGTTCTGCTGACCACCATTTCCGACGTGATGTCCGCAAAGACCTAGTCGCGGAAGACCTGGACGCCGATCTCGCCGGCGGGCGTCAGCCAAGCGTGCTTCATGCCCTGGCTGTTGAAGGGGGCGGCGATGTTTCCGGCGGCGTCCAGAGCGATCATGCCGCCGTCGCCGCCCATGGATCCGATTTCGTCGATCACGGCCTGGGTCGCTTGGGCCAAGGTCTGGCCGGCGGCGACGCGCCAGGCGACCTGGGCGGCGGCGGCGACGCGGATGAAATATTCCCCCTGGCCGGTGCAGGACGTTGCGGCGTGGGCGTCGGCCCAGGTTCCGGCGGCGGGGATCGGAGTGTCGCCGACGCGGCCCGGCATCTTGCCGAAGACGCCGGCGGTCGAGGTGGCGGCGGCGAGACGGCCCTGGCTGTCCAGCACGCAGGCGCCGACGGTGCCGTGGCTGAGGGTTCCGGGCGGATGGTTGTCCTCACCCTTGCCGGCGCCGGTGAACCAGGCGGCCTCGTCGGCGATGGGCTCCAGCCCCTGGTCGTGGGCGAACAGGGCCGCGCCCTCGCCCGCCAGCATGATATGCGGCGTCTTCTCCATCACCGCGCGCGCGGCGACGACGGGATTGCGGAACCCTTGCAGGGCGGCGACGGCGCCAGCGCGTTTGGTCGATCCGTCCATGATGCTGGCGTCCAGCTCATAGGCGCCGGCCAGATTGGGCGAGGCGCCCTTGCCCGCGACATAGAGGCCCGAATCCTCCAGCATGACGACTGCGGCGGTGGCCACATCCAGGGCGCTGTCGCCCGCCTCCAGCCGAACCTTCATGGCCTCGACCACCTCACGCATGTGCACGACCTCGGCGTCGTAGTTGCGTTCGCGCCGGGCGCCGGCGCCGCCGTGAAGGATGAGGGCGGTCATGTCGTCTTCCTGAGCCTTGTCTTCATCGCCTCTTTCAAACGGGCGTGGCGCTCTTTAGCGTCGCGATGAAGGCCGCGCCATGTCGGTCGATGGGAAACGGCCTCAAGCAGCGCGAAGCGCGGTAGGCCAAGAAAGGAAATCTTGATGCGCGCTGTTCTGTCCAAGACGCCTGGCGGTCCTGAAACCCTCGTGGTCGAGGACGTGCTCGATCCGACGCCCAAGGCGGGCGAGGTGATCATCGAGGTCAAGGCGGTTGGGATCAACTATCCCGACACCCTGATCATCGAGGACAAATATCAGTTCCGGCCCGAGCGGCCCTTCTCGCCGGGCGCCGAGGTCGCCGGCGTGGTCGAGGCGGTGGGCGAGGGCGTCAAGGGCGTGCGCAAGGGCGACCGGGTCATCGCCGTGCCGGGCTGGGGCGGGCTGGTCGAGCGGCTGGCGGTGCGGGCCGAGACGGTCATCCCCATTCCCGAGGCCATGAGCTTCGAAGAAGCGGCGGCCCTGATCATGACCTATGGCACCAGCTACTATGCGCTGAAGGACCGGGCGCAGCTGAAACCGGGCGAGACCCTGCTGGTGCTGGGTGCGGCCGGGGGCGTCGGCGCCGCCGCCGTCGAACTGGGCAAGGCTATGGGGGCCAAGGTGGTCGCCGCCGCCTCGACCAACGACAAGGTCGAGTTCGCGCTTGAACTGGGCGCCGACAATGGCCTGATCTATCCGTCGGGACCGATGGACAAGGCGGCGCAGAAAGAGCTGTCGGGCGAGTTCAAGCTGGCGACCGGCCGCGACGGCGCGGACGTGGTCTATGATGCGGTTGGCGGCGACTACGCCGATCCGGCGCTGCGGGCCATGGACTGGAACGGGCGCTATCTGGTGGTCGGCTTCCCGGCGGGCATTCCGTCCCTGCCGCTGAACCTGACGCTGCTGAAGTCGGTGTCGGTGATCGGCGTCTTCTGGGGCGCGGCGGTGATGCGCGATCCCAAGGCCCACGCCGCCAACATGGCCGAGCTGATGCAGATGTACGCGGACGGCAAGATCAGGCCGCGCGTGTCAAAGACCTTCCCGCTGGAAAAGGCCGGCGAAGCCATCAAGGCCCTGGGCGACCGTCAAGCCCTGGGCAAGATCGTGGTGACGGTCGAGAGCTGAATCCTCCCTCGCGGAGCGGGGGAGGATCATTATTTCGCCTTCAGCCGCTGCACCGCGTCCTCGGCCTGGTCGCGGTGGCGGCGTTTGATGTTGGCGCCGACCAGGGCCAGCAGGGCGGTGATGACGGCCGCATCGTCGGTGTAACCGATGCCCGCGAAGATGTCGGGAATGGCGTCCACAGGCATGACGAAATAGGCCAAACCCGCGAAGATCATGCCCTTAGCCGCCATCGGCGTCTGCGGATCGCGCGCGGCGTACCAGGCGGCCAGGGCCTGGTCCGCAAAGGGGATGCGGGCGGCCGTGCGCTGGATCTTGGGCCAGAAGCCCTTGGCCACGCGGGCCTCGTTGATCTTCACGACCGACGGCACGAGCGCCTTTTTCGGGTCCAGGACATCGGACGGATCGGCGGGTTTGGCTTTGGCGGTCATGGCCGCTAAATCCTCAATCGAAACTCAGGTTCACGACAATATAGGAACGAACAGGATGAAACTCGACAACACCATCGCCGCAGTGGTCACCGGCGGCGCCTCGGGCCTGGGCGAAGGCACCGCGCGCGCCATCGCGGCGACGGGGGCCAAGGTCGCCCTGTTCGATCTGAACGCCGAACGCGGCGAGGAAATCGCGAAAGAGATCGGCGGCGTCTTCTGTCAGGTGGACGTGACGGACGACGCCTCGGTCGCCGCCGCCTTCGAAAAGGCCCGCGCCGCCCATGGCCAGGAGCGTCTGACCGTCAACTGCGCCGGCATCGCCACGGGCCAGAAGACCGTCTCGCGCAAGAAGGACACCGGCGAGATCAAGGCCCACGACATGGCTCAGTTCGAGCGTACCGTGCGGGTCAATCTGTTCGGCACCTTCCGCGTTTTGTCGCAGTCGGCGGCGGGCATGGTGACGCTGGAGCCGATGGCGGACGGCGAGCGCGGCCTGATCGTCAACACAGCCTCGGTAGCGGCGCAGGACGGCCAGATCGGCCAGGCGGCCTATTCGGCGTCCAAGGGCGGCGTCTATGCGATGACCCTGCCGATCGCGCGCGATCTGGCTCAGGAAGGGGTGCGCTGCAACACCATCCTGCCCGGCATCATGTGGACGCCGATGATGGCTGGGATGGACCAGAAGATCCAGGACGCCCTGGCCGCCGCCATCCCCTTCCCCAGCCGTCTGGGCACGCCGGCCGACTATGCGTCGCTGGTGCTGGAGCTGGCTAGAAACGTCTACATCAACGGCGAATGCATCCGTCTGGACGGCGGGATTCGTCTGGCGCCGCGCTGAGGCGCGGAAGGGCGCTACGCTCGCGACGCGGTCGCTCGCTGCTTGAGCGCAAAAGCGCTCAGGCGGCGAGCAGCAAAGCGTTCCGGCAGCGGCCGTGGAGGCAATTATCGGGCTCAAGCAGCGCGAACCGCGATAGCCCGAAAAAACCTCTTGCAGGACCGATCAACCCTCCGCTATACGCCCCCTCCTCGACGGGGAGCGCACCTAGCTCCTACGGAGTGCGGGCGTAGCTCAGTGGTAGAGCACAACCTTGCCAAGGTTGGGGTCGAGAGTTCGAATCTCTTCGCCCGCTCCAAGTCGAGACAAATAAAATCAGGGGCCTGTCGGTTGCGGCAGGCCCCGATTTTTTGCCCGCTGCCTGAGGTGTTTTCAGATCAGTCCGGCGGCGAGCGTCAGCACGCCCAGACCGATCGACAGCGGCGCCCGCAGCGCCAGCCAGCCCTCGGGCGTCAGACCCGCCGTCTTCAGCTTCAGATCGACCAGGACGCTGGCGGTGATGAAGACGCCCAGCACGACCAGAGACGCGGCCGGGTTGGAACCCGCCGCCCAGACAACGCTGGTCGCCAGCGCGAGAAGCGAGGGCGCCACAGAGGCGATCCAGACCCATTTGGGCGCCTTCAGGCCCGTCGCGGCCGCCAGTCCCCACCAGACGCCGCCTAGGAAGCTGAAGATCAGGGCGGCGTAGGCGTAGGCCAGGCCGAGGGCGACGGTCTGCTGGTCGGCATCGCCTGCAACAAGGACGACGACCGCCGCCGCCTGGGGCAGCAGGCCGGCGAAACCCAGTATGCGGGCGAGCGGCGGCAAGCGATGTCGGCCGGTGGGTTCAATCGTCATCGGACACCTGTCGAGGCGGGTTGCGATCCAGACTGTAGAGGACGGCCGTATAGGATGGCGAGCCCGTTCGCCGTCGCCGAGAGCCTTCGATCGTCATGACCCCCTTGCTTGTCTGGTACGATGGCGGCTGTCCCCTGTGCCGACGCGAGATCGCCCTGATGCGTCGGCTGGATCGACGCGGCGCGATCCGATTCGTCGATGTGTCGGACGGACAGACGAGCTGCCCGCTGGATCGCGAGACGCTGCTGGCGCGATTCCACGCGACGGAGAACGGAAGACTGCTGTCGGGCGCGGCGGCGTTCGCGGCGATGTGGCGGGCGATCCCGCTGTTGCGGCCGCTGGGCCTGGCCGCACGCATCCCCTCAGTCCTTGCGGCGTTGGAGCAGGCGTACCGGGTGTTCCTTCGCCTGCGTCCTCGACTTCAGTCTCTCGCTCGCAAATGGGCCCGGTGATGGGAATAACGCATGTCCGTGCTTAGGCTGGTGCTGGGCGATCAGTTGTCGGACGACCTGTCGGCGCTGAAGGATCTGAACCCGGACGTCGACACGGTTCTGATGGCCGAGGTTCGCGACGAGGCGACCTATGTCCGGCATCACAAGCAGAAGCTGGCCCTGGTCTTCGCCGCCATGCGCAATCACGCCGAGCGGCTGAAGGGGCGGGGCGTCAAGGTGCGCTATGTGCGGATCGACGATGCGGACAACAGCGGCTCCATCACCGGCGAACTGGCCCGGGCGCTTGAGGAGGGCGCTTATGGAACGGTGGTGATGACCGAATGCGGCGAGTGGCGGCTGGCCGAGCATCTGGCCGCCTTTGCGGAAGGGGCGGAGCTGCCGGTCGAGATTCGCGAGGATCGCCGCTTCATCAGCAGCCACGACCGTTTTCGTCGCTGGGCCTCGGGCAAGTCGCAGCTGCGCATGGAATTCTTCTATCGCGAGATGCGCCGCGCGACGGGCATACTGATGGACGGCGATCAGCCGGAGGGCGGGCGCTGGAACTATGACGCCGAGAACCGCAAGAAGCTGGCCAAGGGCGTGACGCCCCCCGATCGCCTGCGCATCCCGCCCAACGCCGTGGCGCGCGAGGCGATGGCGGATGTCGAGCGACTGTTCGGCGACCATTTCGGATCGCTGGACGGGTTCGGCTGGGCCACGACGGCGCAGGAGGCGGAAGCTTCGCTGAAGCACTTCCTGAAGGACGTCCTGCCGTCGTTCGGGGACTGGCAGGACGCGATGGCGGAGGGTCAGCCATGGATGTGGCATGGGCTGATCTCGACCTCGATCAACCTGGGCCTGCTGGACCCGCTGGACGTCTGCAAGCGCGCCGAGGCGGTGTATCGGGCGGGCAAGGCGCCCCTGAATGCGGTCGAAGGCTTCATCCGGCAAATCCTGGGATGGCGCGAGTTCGTGCGCGGCATCTACTGGCTGAAGGCGCCGGAGTATCGGGCGCGCAACTTCCTGGATGCGGACCGCAAGCTGCCCTGGTTCTACTGGTCCGGCGAGACCGACATGGCCTGTGTCGCCGACGTGGTGGAGACCACGCGCGACAACGCCTACGCCCACCATATCCAGCGGCTGATGGTGACCGGCAATCTGGCCTTGCTGCTGGGCGTGCATCCCGATCAGGTCGATGACTGGTACATGTGCGTCTATGCCGACGCCTATGAATGGGTCGAGATGCCCAATACGCGCGGCATGGCCCTGTTCGCCGACGGGGGCATCGTGGGGTCCAAACCCTATGCGGCCTCGGGGGCCTATATCGACCGGATGAGCGACTACTGCGGGGCGTGTCGCTATGACGTGAAGAGCAAGAGCGGCGACGCGGCCTGTCCGTTCAACCGGCTGTACTGGGGCTTTCTGGAGCGCAATCGCGGCCGGCTGCGGGACAATGTGCGGCTGGCCATGCCCTATCGCACGCTGGAGAAGTTCGGGGAGGCCAAGCGCAAGGCCCTGGCGGCCGAGGCGGAGGCGTGCCGGACGCTGCTGGGCGCGACGCCGATCGATTGACCGTGGAACCACAGGCCCAGCGCGACCATTTGCCTTGCTGTTTCGTCCTGCTCGAAGAGGCCGCCCCCGTGATCCTGCCCCGCCGTTCCGCCCTTGTCCTGGCCGCCGCCGTCGCGGCCTCGGCCCTGTCCGCCTGCGCCTATAACGAGGCTCTGGGTCGCAATCAGCTGCTGCTGGTGGACAACGCCGCCCTGTCGCAGCAATCGACGGCGGCCTGGCGCGAGGCTATCGCCAAGCCAGGCGTGATGACGACCGGCGCGCAGGTCGACCGGATCCGGCGCGTCGGCGACCGTCTGGTTCAGGCGGCGGGGCTGGGCGGTCGGACCTGGGACTATGCGGTGTTCACGGAAGCCAGCCCCAACGCCTTCGTCCTGCCGTCCGGCCAGATCGGCGTGACGACCAGCCTGTTGGCCCTGGTCCAGAACGACGACCAGCTGGCCAGCGTGATCGGTCACGAAATCGGGCACGTCGTCGCCAACCATGCGGCCGAGCGCGCCTCGAACCAAACGGTGACCAGCGTCGGTCTGGCGGCCGTCGGCGGGGCGGCGGGTCGATACGGAGATGCGGTCAACGCCTATGGCGGTTTGGCCGCCCAATACGGCCTTCTGCTGCCCTATTCGCGGCGCGACGAGCTGGAGGCCGACCGTCTGGGCGTGGACTATATGGCCGGAGCCGGGTTCAAGCCGTCGCAGGCGGTGGCGCTATGGCGATTGATGGCGGCGCAGCGTCAGACCCAGACGCCGCAGTTCGCCTCGACCCACCCGTCGGATGCGACCCGGATCGAGGCGTTGCAGCAATATATCGCCAGCCGCGGCTGGAACTGATCAGACCCGGATGTCGAGGTAGGAGCCGGGGCGCATGATCCGCGGCTCCTCGCGTTGGGCCGGGGCGGGGGGCGCCTCGACCGGCCGGGCCGGGTTGGCGGTTCGGATCGTGGACATGACGGCGGCGGCCGGGACCGGCGGCTTCGGCGCCGCAGTTTGATCCACCGCATTCTGATTCAGGGCGGCGCGGAAGAAGGCCGCCTGAGCGCTGCGGGCGCTCGGCAGATCAAGGCCTTGGGCGGGTGTGTTCAGCGGCAGGCCGGGACGAATCGCGCTCATGCCGACATGGTTAACGCAAACCCTCGAAAAAGGGTTAACGCCGCCTCACCGCTTGGTCGGCGCGGGACGGGGCGGGGCCTGCATGGAGGCGACCAGTCGGTCGATGTCGGCGTCGTTCAGCAAGGGGCCGGACTGTTTGGCGGTGATGCGCCCCATGGCGTCGACGGCGAAGGTCTCGGGCACGCCGGAGATGCCGAGGTCGAGGCCCGCACGACCTTCGCGGTCCACCAGCACCATCGAATAGGGATCGCCCAGTTCGTCGAGGAAGGCGCGAGTGGCGACCGGCTCGTCCTTGTAGGCGATGCCGACCACGGCGACGCCGCGCGCCTTCAGCGCCAGCAGCTTGGGATGTTCGATCCGGCACGGCGCACACCAGGAGGCGAACACATTGACCAGCATGGGCCGACCGACGCCGGCAGTCTTCAGGTCCAGATTGCCCGGTCCCGCCTGATCGCCCGACAACAGGGGCAGGACCGTCTCGGGGATGGTCTGGCCGACCAGGGCGTCGGGCTTGAACGCCGGATCCCGCTTCAGCGACCAGCCGACGAACAGGGCCGCCAGAGCCGCGAGGACCACCAGTGGGATCAGGGCCAGCCAGCGGTTCATTTTTGTTGTCCTACAGCGCTTCGCGCTACTTGAGGACGGTCGGAATCCGCCCCTTCTGACGAGGGCGTTTGCGCTGGCTCCAGTCGCGCCAGTTCGCGCTTCCATTTGCGGGAGGCGACGACGGCGCGGACGGTCAGGACGATCAGCACCAGGGCGCTGACGCCCCAGGCGGGCCAGACGAAGGCGGCGTAGGGGGTCATGTCGAGGTCGAGCATGGCTTCAGGCCTCCTGAGCCAGACGGGCGCGCAGGGTCATGACGCGGCGGCGGCGGATCTCGGTGCGGATGGCGGTCAGCCACAGGGCCACAAACAGCATGCCATAGGCCGCCAGCATGGTCAGGAAGGGCGGCAGATAGACGGGGTCGAGGCCTGAGGAGCCAGGCGTCAGGAAGCTGGCGGGCTGGTGCAGGGTGTTCCACCAATCGACCGAGAATTTCACGATCGGCAGATTGATCAGGCCGACCAAGCCCAGGACGGCGGCGGCGCGTCCGGCCTTTTGCTCGTCGTCGATCGAGGCTCTCAGCGCCATATAACCGAGGTAGAAGAGAAACAGCACCAGCACGCTGGTCAGGCGCGCGTCCCAGACCCACCAGGTCCCCCACATCGGCTGGCCCCACAGCGAGCCGGTGAACAGGGCCAGGGCCGTGAAGGCGGCGCCCGGCAGGGCGGCGGCGCGGGCGGCGGCGTCGGCCAGGGCGTGGCGGAAGACCAGCGCAAAAAAGCTGGATACGCCCAGCGCGGCATAGGCGCCCAGGCCCAGAGTGGCGGCAGGCACATGGACGAACATGATCCGCACCGTGTCGCCCTGCTGATAATCGGCCGGAACGGTGAAGCTGAGCCAGGCGCCGACGGCCAGCAGCACGGCGGCGAGCCCCCACAGAACGGGCGTCAACGGGCCGGTGAAGGCCATGAAGCGCTGCGGATTGGACAGGCCGAACATCGGTTCAGCGCTTACGCAACGAATGGACCGCGGGCAAGCTCACCCTTGCGCGTTGCGAACGGCGGCGGCCCCGGCGAAGGGGGCGACGACGGCGGCGAACAGGACGTAGGCGCAGAGCAAGGCCAGCGCCGGGCCGATCGGCTGACCCGATCCGGCGCGCTCCAGGGCGCCGGCGCCGAAGACGACCGGCGGAATGAAGAGCGGCAGGACGACGACGGCGATCAGCAGCCCGCCACGCTTTGCGCCCAGCGCAAGGGCGGCGCCGAGCGCCCCGGTGAAGGCGAAGCCTGCGCCGCCGATCAGGGCGGTCAGTGCGACCAGCGGCGTCAGCGACGCGGGCAGGCCCAGCGCCAGGGCGGCGACGGGGGCGGTCAGGGCAAGCGGCAGACCGACGGCGATCCACTGGGCCAGGGCCTTGATCAGGACGACCTGCTCCAGCGCCAGATGACCGAGGGCCAGCAGATCCAGCGCCCCGTCCTCCATGTCGCGCTCGAACAGCCGCTCCAGCGACAGCAGGGACGCCAGGGCGAGGGCCAACCACGCGACGCCGCCGGCGACGGGGCCGAGCGTGCGCGGATCGCCGCCGGCCGCCAGCGGCAGAATGGCGGTCAGACAGGCGAAGAAGCCGCACGCCAGCAAGGGGCCGCCGCCCCCGCCCCAGGCCAGATCCAGCTCGCGCTCCAGCAGCACGCGCGTCGCGCCGCGCAGGCCAGGCGGACGGGGTTCCTGATCGACATCGCGGCGGCTCACTTCAGCGCCCCCAGATCGAGAGCGCGGGTCGGCAGCGGCAGGGGGTCGTGGACGGCGGCGACGATCAGGCCGTCGGCGTCCAGATGACGCTGCATCTGCTCGGCGAAAGCTTCGCGCCAGCGCGTGTCCAGCGGCGCCATCGGCTCGTCCAGCAGCCACAGGGCGCGCGGCGATCCGACCAGCCGGCCCATGGCCAGGCGACGGCGCTGACCGGCGGACAGACGCCGGACCTCCAGGTCCAGCAGGGGCTTCAGGCCGAAGGCCTCGACGGCGTGATCGACGCCGTACTGGGTGTGGCCCAGCCAGTCGCACTGAAACCCCAGCTCTTCGTGCGCGGTGCGGCCGCCCTTCAGCCCGTCCAGGTGGCCGAGAAAATGGGTTTCGCGTCCACGCGCCTGTCGTTCGTCCAGCCGATTGCCGTCGCCGTCCTGGAAGGCGACCGTGCCTGCGTCGGGGCGCAGCAGGCCGGCGATCGCGCGCAGCAGGCTGGTCTTGCCCGCCCCGTTTGCACCCGTCAGGGCCAGCACCTCGCCCGCGCGCAAGGTCAGGTCGAGACCGTCGAACAGTCGCCGCTCGCCGCGCGAGACGGTCAGGCCGGAGAGGGCGAGGGTGTGGATCATGACGGCATCTCCCTCCCCGCTCCTGGGAGGGTGGCCGAGCACAGCGAGGTCGGGTGGGGGCGGCGGCGTGATACATCGCTGATCGCTCTCGCCACAAGCCGTGCGCCCCTGCCGGGCCGCCCCCACCCGGTCGCTACGCGACCACCCTCCCCGTTCCGGGGAGGGAGAGGCAGGGCGTGTTTTCTGCGAACCCTTCTCAATGTCCACGTCAGGGGTGTGGACACATGGACGGTGCGGCGTGGCGGGGCTATAGGCACGGTCGCCGCAGCAGGCTTTCGCCGCGCGCGCAGGGGCCCTGTGAGCCGCTGCGTCTGCCGCGCGAAGGCGCAACCGGATTGTCGGGCGGCGCTGACCAGAGGAACTCTCCATGCCGTCGATCGACAGCTTCAAGACCCGCCAGGACCTTTCCGTCGGGCGTAAGAAATACGCCTATTACAGCCTTCCCGCCGCCGAGGAAGCCGGTCTGACCGGGATTTCCCGCCTGCCGCGCTCGATGAAGGTGCTGCTGGAGAACCTGCTGCGCAACGAGGACGGCGTTTCCGTCACCGAAGACGACCTGAAGGCCGTCGCCGCCTGGGTCGAGAACAAGGGCTCGGTCGAGCACGAGATCGCCTTCCGTCCGGCCCGCGTTCTGATGCAGGACTTCACCGGCGTTCCCGCCGTGGTCGATCTGGCCGCCATGCGCGACGCCATGAGCGCCCTGGGCGCCGACGCCGCTAAGATCAATCCGCTGGTGCCGGTCGATCTGGTCATCGACCACTCGGTCATGGTCGACAATTTCGGCACGTCCAAAGCCTTCGCCCAGAACGTCGAGCGCGAATACGAGCGCAACATCGAACGCTACAACTTCCTGCGTTGGGGTTCGTCGGCCTTCAACAACTTCCGCGTCGTGCCGCCCGGCACCGGCATCTGCCACCAGGTGAACCTCGAAAACCTGGCCCAGACCGTCTGGACCCTGGACGAAGGCAAGAAGACCGTCGCCTATCCCGATACCGTCGTCGGCACCGACAGCCACACCACCATGATCAACGGCCTAGCCGTCCTGGGCTGGGGCGTGGGCGGCATCGAGGCCGAGGCGGCCATGCTGGGCCAGCCGATCCCGATGCTGATCCCCGAGGTCATCGGCTTCAAGCTGACGGGTTCGATGCCCGAAGGCACGACGGCGACCGACCTGGTGCTGACCGTCACCCAGATGCTGCGCAAGAAGGGCGTGGTCGGCAAGTTCGTGGAGTTCTTCGGCGACGCCCTGCCGAACATGACCATCGAGGACCAAGCAACCATCGCCAACATGGCTCCGGAATACGGCGCCACCTGCGGCTTCTTCCCCGTCTCGGCCGCGACCATCGGCTATCTGACCGCCACGGGCCGCGACAAGGCGCGCGTCGCCCTGGTCGAAGCCTACGCCAAGGCCCAGGGCCTGTGGATCGACGAGAATTCGGAAGACCCGGTCTTCACTGATGTGCTGGAACTGGACATCTCGACCGTCGTACCGTCGCTGGCGGGTCCGAAGCGTCCGCAGGACCGCGTCGAACTGACCACCGCCGCTCCGGCGTTCGAAACCGCCCTGACCGACGTCTTCGCCCGTCCGTCCGACGCCGAGCGTGTCTCGGTGGATGGCCAGAAGTTCACCGTCGGCGACGGCGACGTGGTCATCGCGGCCATCACCTCCTGCACCAACACCTCCAACCCGTCGGTCCTGATCGCCGCCGGTCTGGTGGCGCGCAAGGCCAATGCGCTGGGCCTGAAGGCCAAGCCCTGGGTCAAGACCTCGCTGGCCCCCGGCTCGCAGGTCGTGACCGACTATCTGACCGACGCCGGCCTGCAGAAGGATCTGGACGCCCTGGGCTTCAACCTGGTCGGCTATGGCTGCACCACCTGCATCGGCAACTCGGGTCCGCTGGACCCGGCGATCTCCAAGGCGATCAACGACAACGCCCTGGTCGCCACCTCGGTCCTGTCGGGCAACCGCAACTTCGAAGGCCGCGTGAACCCCGACGTCCAGGCCAACTATCTGGCCTCGCCGCCGCTGGTCGTGGCCTACGCCATCGCCGGCTCGATGCGGATCGACATCACCAAGGATCCGATCGGTCAGGACAAGAAGGGCAACGACGTCTTCCTGAAGGACGTCTGGCCGACCACGCAGGAAATCGCCGACATCCAGCGTAAGTCCGTCACCCCGGCCATGTTCGCCAAACGTTACAAGGACGTGTTCAAGGGCGACAAGCATTGGCAGGCCATCAAGGTCACCGGCGGTCAGACCTATGAGTGGGACGACAGCTCGACCTACGTCGCCAACCCGCCCTATTTCGACGGCCTGTCGATGGACCTGACCCCGGTTCAGGACGTGGTCGAGGCTCGCGTTCTGGCCATCTTCGGCGACTCGATCACCACTGACCACATCAGCCCAGCCGGTTCGATCAAGAAGACCTCGCCCGCCGGCGTTTATCTGACCAACCACGGCGTCGAGGCGGCCGAGTTCAACAGCTACGGCGCCCGTCGCGGCAACCACGAAGTCATGATGCGCGGCACCTTCGCCAACATCCGCATCAAGAACCGCATCACGCCCGAGATCGAAGGCGGCGTGACCAAGCACTTCCCGTCGAACGACACGATGTCGATCTATGACGCGGCCATGCGGTATCAGTCGGAAGGCCGCCCGCTGGTCGTCTTCGCCGGCAAGGAATACGGCACCGGCTCGTCGCGCGACTGGGCGGCGAAGGGCACGCGTCTGCTGGGCGTTCGCGCCGTCATCGCCGAAAGCTTCGAGCGCATCCACCGCTCCAACCTGGTCGGGATGGGCGTCGTGCCGCTGCAGTTCAAGCAGGACGGCTGGCTGAAGCTGGGCCTGACGGGCGAGGAGATCGTCACGATCCGCGGCCTGTCGGACGCCAACATCGGCAAGCTGAAGCCGCGTCAGGACCTGTGGGTCGAGCTGTTCCGCCCGTCGGACGGAAAGATGGCCCGCTTCCCGGTTCGCTGCCGCATCGATAACCAGACCGAGCTGGATTATCTGCTGGCCGGCGGCGTCATGCCCTATGTGCTGCGCAACCTGGCGCGCGGTCCGGAAACCGAAGCGCCGATCGCCGCCGAATAGGTCGCGGATCGCCCAGACAAGAAAAGAGGGCCGGCGGAGCGATCCGCCGGCCCTTTTCCGTTTGCCGAAAGGCGGTGGTCATTCGGCGCTGACGACCACCAGCTTGCGGTTCACGAACTCCTTGATGCCCACATCGCCCAGTTCGCGGCCGAAGCCCGAGCGTTTGACGCCGCCGAACGGCAGTTCGGGCATGGAGGTCGTGGTGGTGTTGATGAAGACCATGCCGGTCTCGATGCGAGAGGCCAGTTTGCGGGCGCGGTCGGTGTCGCCCGAGAAGACCGAGCCGCCCAGGCCGAAGTGGGAGTCGTTGGCCAGGGCCACGACCGCGTCGTCGTCCTCGACCACGAAGACCTGGGCTACGGGGCCGAAGAACTCCTGATAGAAGGCCGGGTTGTCGCGCGCGACGTCAGTCAGGACGGTCGGCTCGTAGAAGAAGCCGGTGCGATCGGCGGGCTTGCCGCCGGTCACCGCCTTGGCGCCGTGCTGGATCGCCTCGTCCACCTGTTTGGTCAGGGTCTTCAGCGCATCCTCGGACGACAGCGGGCCCAGGTCGGTGGCCTCGTCCAGCGGATCGCCCATGACGGCCTTCTTCATGCCTTCGACGAAGCCGGTGATGAAGGCGTCGGAGACCGACTTTTGGACGATGAAGCGCTTGGAGCCGGTGCAGACCTGTCCGGCGTTGGACAGGCGGCCTTCGACGCCTGCCGCGACCGCCTTTTCGATGTCGGCGTCGTCCAGCACCACGAAGACGTCGCTGCCGCCCAGTTCCAGCGTGGACTTCTTCAGCATTTCCGAGGCGCGGGCCGAGACCTTGGCGCCGGCGCCCTCCGATCCGGTCAGGGCCACGCCCTGGATGCGGTCGTCGCCGATCAGTTCCGCGACCTTGTCCGAGGAGATGTAGAGGTTGGCGACGAACCCTTCGGGCGCGCCGGCCTCACGTACCAGTTCGGCGAAGCGGGCGGCGCAGCGGGGCACGATGCCCGCGTGCTTGTAGAGCACAGGATTGCCGACCGCGATGGCGGGGGCGACGACGCGGATCAGCTGATAGATCGGGAAGTTCCACGGCTCGACCGCCAGCAGCACGCCGATCGGATGAAACTCGACCCAGGCCTCGCCTAGTTCGCTGTCGATCTTTTCGGGTTTCAGGAAATCGGCGGCCTTCTCGGCATAGTAGGCGGCGATGCCGGCGCACAGATCGATCTCGCCCTGCCCCTGAGCCAGGGGCTTGCCCATCTCCTCGGCCATGGTGCGGGCCAAGTCGTCGCGGTTTTCGGTCAGCAGGCCCGACAAGGATTTCAGCACGGCGAGGCGCGGCTGGATGTCGCCCTTGGACCAATCCGAATGGAACAGGCCGTCGGCCTTGGCCAGGGCGGCCTCGACGGCGTCGTCGGTGTGTTCGGGATAGTCCTCGACCAGTTGTTCGGTGAAGGGATTGAGGGTGCGGTAGGCCATGGGGCGTCCTGAAGCTTCGGTCGAACGCCCGGGGCGGCGTCGATCCGCTGTCAGGAAAGCAAACGCGACCTGTCGGGGCGGGTTGCCTGGCCGTCAGTCCGGATCGCTGAACGGCGGCGGCAGTTGGCCGGACTTGAAGAGGATGGTCGGCTCTTCGTCGTAATCCCCCATTTCGGTGTCGGCCGAGACGGCGAAGGCGACGACGCCCAGACGCAACGGCGCCAGGCGTTCGGCCTTGCGACGCGCCTCTTCGGCGTCCTTGCAGCCGACCTGAGGTTCTGCGCGCAGGGCCTTGCCCCGGCCCTGGACATAGGCCTGGACGATATAGACGGTTTCGGTTGCCATCTGCTTCCAAGCGGCCTGTTCGGCGCTCAGGTCAATCGATCAATCGAGCCTCAGTCCGTTTTCACTCTAGCTTCACTCTAGCTTCAGGGCCTCGGCCAGCAGCCGGGCCTCGGCGGCGCGGCTGGAGCCGGCGCGCCAGGCGACGACGATCTCGCGATGGGGCGGGACGCCGTCGGCCTGGTTTTCGAAGGCGCGAATGGCGACGGAGGGGTTGTCGGCCAGACCGGCCTGCACCGCCATCTTCGGCAGGAAGGAAACGCCGAGGCCCGAGCCGACCATCTGGACCAGAGTGTGCAGGCTGGTGGCCGCAAAGACGTCGTCGCCACGCGGGGCCTCGATGTCCAGCGCCGCCAGAGCGTGGTCGCGCAGGCAATGTCCGTCTTCCAGCAGGATCAGATCCTCGGCCCGCAGCGAGCCGGGACGGATGGGGCCGGGCGCGGCCAAGGCATGGTCGGCGGGGGCTGCAGCCATGATCTCGTCATCGCCGATGCGAGCGTGGGCGATGCCCGGCGCATCATAAGGCAGGGCGATGACCGCCGCGTCGATCTGACCTGCCTTCAGCGCCGCGATCAGCCGGGGTGTAAGATCCTCGCGGATGAACAGCTTCAGGCTGGGATAGGCGGCCTTCACCGACGGGAGCTTGGCGGGCAGCAGGAAGGGGGCCACGGTCGGAATTACGCCGAGGCGGAATCGGCCGGACAGCAGACGCCCGGCGTTTTTGGCCGCCTCGACCAGATCCTCGGTGCGGGCCAGGACGTCCTCGGCGCGGCGAACGGCCTCGGCTCCAACGGCGGTCATGATTACGGCGCCGCGCGCGCGTTCGACCACCGGCGCGCCCAGGATGCGCTCAAGCTCCTGCACCCCGGCGCTGAGGGCGGGCTGGCTGACATGAGCGGCCTCGGCGGCGCGCGAGAAGCTGCCGTGTTCGGCCAGGAGCTTGAGATACTGGAGCTGACGCAACGTGGGGAGCATGGAAGGGAAATAGGCCTGCCCTATGCTGACGCCAAGGATAATCGATTGGCTTTATCCGTTTGACCCGTGTCGTATGACCCCATCATCTACAGGGCGATGCAAAAATCGCTCGCCGTCGTGCGCCAGAGCAGCAGGGAGAAAACACCATGACCGACGAAGCCAAATGCCCCTTTTCCGGCCGGACGCCCCGGTCGGTCGCAGGCGGCGGCGTTCAGAACCGCGATTGGTGGCCCAATCAGCTGCGGGTCGATCTGCTGAACCAGCACTCGACCAAGTCCGACCCGCTGGGGGAGTCGTTCGACTACCGCGAGGCCTTTTCCAAGCTGGACTATGAGGCGCTGAAGGCGGATCTGCGCGCGCTGATGACGGACTCCAAGGATTGGTGGCCGGCCGACTTCGGCCATTACGGCCCGCAGTTCATCCGCATGGCCTGGCACAGCGCCGGCACCTATCGCGTCGGCGACGGTCGGGGCGGCGGCGGGCGGGGCCAGCAGCGGTTCGCGCCGCTGAACTCCTGGCCCGACAACGTCAATATCGACAAGTCGCGTCGCCTGCTGTGGCCCATCAAGCAGAAGTATGGCCAAGCCATCTCGTGGGCCGACCTGATGATCCTGACCGGAAACGTCGCGCTGGAGACCATGGGCTTCCGCACCTTCGGCTTCTCCGGCGGCCGCGCCGATACCTGGGAGCCGGATCAGGACGTCTATTGGGGTCGCGAAACGACCTGGCTGGGCGGCGACGAGCGCTATGCCCACGGCTCGGACGGTGTTGTGAAGCCGGGCGACGAGGCCGTGCTGGTCAGCGATGACAATGCGGACGGCGACAAGCATTCGCGCGATCTGGAGAACCCGCTGGCCGCCGTGCAGATGGGCCTGATCTACGTCAATCCGGAGGGGCCGGACGGCAATCCCGATCCGATCGCGGCGGCGCGCGACATCCGCGACACCTTCGCCCGGATGGCGATGGACGATGAAGAGACGGTGGCCCTGATCGCCGGCGGCCACACCTTCGGCAAGACGCACGGCGCGGGCCCTGCCGACCACGTCGGCGCAGAGCCGGAAGGCGACGGTCTGGAGGCGCAAGGCTTGGGCTGGACCTCCAGCTTCGGCACGGGACATGGCGCCGACGCCATCACCAGCGGCCTGGAAGTCACCTGGACCCAGACGCCGGCCCAGTGGAGCAACTTCTATTTCGAGAACCTGTTCGGCTTCGAATGGGAGCTGGAGAAGTCCCCCGCCGGGGCGCATCAGTGGGTGGCCAAGGACGCGGGCGAGATCATCCCCGACGCCCACGATCCGGCCAAGAAGAAGCGGCCGACGATGCTGACGACCGACCTGTCGATGCGGTTCGACCCGGAATATGAGAAGATCTCGCGCCGGTTCCTGAACGATCCCCAGGCCTTTGCCGACGCCTTTGCGCGGGCCTGGTTCAAGCTGACGCACCGCGATCTGGGGCCGCGTTCGCGCTACGTGGGGCCGGAAGTCCCGAGCGAAGTCCTGCTGTGGCAGGATCCGGTGCCGGAGGTGGATCATCCGCTGATCGACGCGACGGACGCGGCGGCTCTGAAGGCCAAGGTGCTGGACTCGGGTCTGAGCGCCGCCGAACTGGTGGGCACGGCCTGGGCCTCGGCCTCGACCTTCCGCGGCGGGGACAAGCGGGGCGGGGCGAATGGCGCCCGCATCCGCCTGGCGCCGCAGAAGGATTGGGCCGTCAACCAGCCCGAACAGCTGGACCGGGTGCTGAAGACGCTGGAGCGCATCCAGACCGAGTTCAATCAGGCGCAGACGGGCGGCAAGAAGGTGTCTCTGGCCGACCTGATCGTGCTGGCCGGCAATGCAGGCGTCGAACAGGCGGCCAAGGCGGCGGGCCACGACGCCAGCGTGCCCTTCACGCCCGGCCGGACCGACGCCAGCCAGGCGCAGACGGATGTCGAATCCTTCGGCTATCTGGAGCCGGTCGCCGACGGCTTCCGCAACTTCCAGAAGGCCCGCTATGCCGTGCCAGCCGAGTCGCTGCTGATCGATCAGGCGCAGCGGCTGACCCTGACGGCGCCGGAGATGACGGTGCTGATCGGCGGCCTGCGAGCGATCAACATCAATACGGGCGGTGCGACGCACGGCGTGCTGACCGAGCGGCCGGGCGTGCTTGCCAACGATGTCTTCGTCAACCTGCTGGACATGGACGTGAAGTGGACGGCGACCTCGGACGCCAAGGACGTGTTCGAAGGCCGCGACCGCAAGACGGGCGAAGCCAAGTGGACCGGCACGCGCGTCGATCTGGTGTTCGGCTCCAACGCCGTGTTGCGCGCGCTGTCCGAGGTCTATGCCGGGGCCGACGCCGAAGGGAAGTTCGTCTCGGACTTCGTGGCGGCCTGGACCAAGGTCATGGAGCTGGACCGGTTCGACCTGCACGGCTGAGCCGGGGCAGAGGCTGGAAAGAAGAGGGCCGGGCGCGTCGCAGCGTCCGGCCTTTTCTTCGTGCGGATCAGCGCAGCTTGATCTCGAACAGGTGTGGCCAGCGTTTGCCGGTGACGAACAGGCGTTTTCCCGCCGCGTCCCAGGCGATGCCGTTCAGGACGTCGTCGTTGGGGTCGAGGTTCGCGCCCTTGGGGACCAGGGCGGTCAGGTCGATGAAGGCCTTGACCACGCCGGTCTCGGGATCAATGCGCGCGATGCGGTTGTCCTGCCAGATATTGGCGAAGACCTCGCCGTCGATCCATTCCAGTTCGTTGATCTGATCCAGCGGCCGGCCGTCGGCAGTGACGGAGACGCGGCCGGTCTCGGCCAGGGTTTCGGGGTCCAGAAAGCGCAGCTGGTCGGTGCCGTCGCTCATGATCAGGCGGCGGCCGTCGGTGGTCAGGGCCCAGCCCTCGCCCGGATAGGAGAAGCCGCCTAGAGGCGAGAAATCGTCCAGCTTCCAGATGAAGCCGATGTGGTTGCGCCAGGTCAGGCTGTAGAGTTTGCCGTTCAGCGTGGTCATGCCCTCGCCGAAGTAGATGGTCGGCAGGTCGCGCTGACGCTCCACGCGTCCGGTCTCCAGATCGACCTTACGGATGAAAGACGGATAAAGGCCCGTGCTCTCGTAAAGGTCGCCGTCGTGGAAGAAGAGGCCTTCGGTGAAGGCCCCTGTGTCGTGCGGATAGGCCCGCACCACCTCGTAGGGCTGGACCGGGACTTCGGCCCTGACCGGCAGGGCGACGCCTGTCGTCAACAGCAGACCGGCGACAAGGCCGGCGAGCCGGGACGACAGGCGCATCATGAGCCTCAGCCCCGCTCGGCGGCGGCTTCGGCCTCGGCCTTCTGGGCGCGGGCCTCGGCGGCGTTCGCCTCGCTGCGGGCCAGTTCGGCCTTTTCCTTCTTGGATGCGGATTTGCGACCCAGCATGTTCAACGCCTCAACACCGGCCGAGAAGGCCATGGCCGCATAGATGTAGCCCTTGGGCACATGATAGCCGAAGCCGTCGGCGATCAACACCATGCCGATCATCAGGAGGAAGCCGAGCGCCAGCATGACGACGCTAGGGTTCTTGTTGATGAAGTTGGCCAGGGGGTCGGCGGCCAGCAGCATGACGGTCACAGCGACCAGGACGGCGACGACCATGATCGGCAGGTGCTCGGTCATGCCGACGGCCGTCAGGATCGAGTCGATCGAGAAGACGATGTCCAACAGGATGATCTGGAAGATGGCCGCGCCGGCATTGGCGATGACCACGTCCTTCTTGTCCATGACATCGTGGCTGGGCGTGGGATCGACCGTGTGGTGGATTTCCTTGGTCGCCTTCCAGACCAGGAACAGACCACCCGCGATCAGGATCAGGTCCTTCCACGAGAATTCATTGCCCATGACGGTGAAGACCGGCTGCACCAGACCAACCAGCCAGGCGATGATCGACAGCAGGGCCAGACGCATGATCAGCGCCAGGCCGATACCGATGCGCCGCACCTTCTGCCGCTGATGCTCGGGCAGTTTGTTCGACAGAATTGAGATGAAGATCAGGTTGTCGATGCCGAGCACGACCTCCATCACGATGAGGGTCACCAATGCGGCCCAGGCGGCCGGATCGGAGAGCAGGGGGGTTATGCTGTCGAGCATGGGGTTTCCTGGTGGAGGATAAAGCTTGAGCGGAAAGCGCTAGGGCCGACGCAGGTTCCGATCAAGCGATGGGGTGCGGCGTCATGGTCGCACCCCCCTGGGCGCGGTCGCCCTCCCCACGCTGTGTGGAAGGAAACGGCGGCGCGCTCTCGCCCTGCGGCATCGGTGCGCCTTCACGCAATGTTGCGAGCGGCGAAACCCCGTGCTATCAGGCGCCCGGCTTGAAGGGGGCGTATTTACGGATACGGCCTCCGTCGTGCTTTCCGTAAGCATTTCAAGCTTTTGACCGTTGCGAGCCTCGCAGTCGGTTGCGACCCTGACACAACGACCTCGGACCCTAATCAGTGGCTGATGATTTCAGAACGACGGAAGTCGGCGATCGCTACGCACAGGCGCTGTTCGACCTGGCGCTGGAAACCGGCCGCCTGGACGCCGTCCGCGCCGACCTGAAGTCGCTGAAGGCGGCCTGGACCGAAAGCGCCGACCTGCGTCGCCTGGCCACCTCGCCCGTCATCGCCGCGCCGGACCAGGCCAAGGGTCTGGTGGCCATCGCCGCCACGGCCAAGTTCGAGCAGACCACGACCAACTTCCTGGGTCTGCTGGCTCAGAACCATCGCGCCAAGGATCTGCCCGCCGTGATCGCCGGGTTCGAGGCGCGCTACGCCAAGCACGCCGGCGTCGTCGCCGCCGAGGTCGTCTCGGCCCAGCCGCTGGACGCCAAACAGGTCGCCGCCATCACCGCCGCCCTGTCCAAGAGCCTGGGCAAGGCGCCGGAACTGACCGCGCGCGTCGATCCGTCGATCCTGGGCGGCCTGAAGGTCAAGGTCGGTTCGAAACTGTTCGACGCCTCGCTGAAGACCAAGCTCGACCAGATGAAGTTCGCCCTCAAGCGCGCCTAAACGCGCTCCCGCCACCAAGAATGCGCGCCTGAACGGCGCACCCGCAGAAGACTGAAGAACAGAGAGCCCGTCATGGACATCCGCGCCGCTGAAATCTCGGCCATCCTCAAGTCGCAGATCGCCAACTTCGGCGTCGAAGCCGATGTCTCCGACGTCGGCAGCGTGCTGTCGGTCGGCGACGGCATCGCCCGCATCCACGGCCTGGACAATGTCCAAGCTGGTGAAATGGTCGAGTTCACCAAGGCCGGCGTGAAGGGCATGGCCCTGAACCTCGAGCGCGACAACGTGGGCGCCGTGATCTTCGGCGCCGACGCCGCCATCGCTGAGGGCGACGACGTGCGCCGCCTGGGCGAGATCGTGGACGTTCCGGTCGGCAAGGGTCTGCTGGGCCGCGTCGTCAACCCGCTGGGCGAGCCGATCGACGGCAAGGGCCCGATCCAGTTCACCGAGCGCCGCCGCGTGGACGTCAAGGCGCCCGGCATCATCCCGCGCAAGTCGGTTCACGAGCCGATGCAGACCGGCCTGAAGGCCATCGACACCCTGATCCCCGTCGGCCGCGGCCAGCGCGAGCTGATCATCGGTGACCGTCAGGTCGGCAAGACCGCCGTCGCCGTCGACACCATCCTGAACCAGAAGAACGTCAACAAGACCGACGACGAGAGCGCCAAGCTCTACTGCATCTACGTCGCCATCGGTCAAAAGCGTTCGACCGTCGCCCAGATCGTCAAGACCCTCGAAGAGTCGGGCGCGCTGGAGTACACGATCGTCGTCGCCGCGACGGCGTCGGAACCGGCCCCGTTGCAGTTCCTGGCCCCGTTCGCCGGCACCGCCATGGGCGAGTTCTTCCGCGACAACGGCATGCACGCCCTGATCGTCTATGACGATCTGTCGAAACAGGCTGTGGCCTATCGCCAGATGTCGCTGCTGCTGCGCCGTCCGCCCGGCCGTGAAGCCTATCCGGGCGACGTCTTCTACCTGCACAGCCGCCTGCTGGAACGTTCGGCCAAGCTGAACGAGGATTACGGTTCGGGCTCGATGACCGCTCTGCCGATCATCGAAACCCAGGCCAACGACGTCTCGGCCTACATCCCGACCAACGTGATCTCGATCACCGACGGTCAGATCTTCCTGGAATCGGACCTGTTCTATCAGGGCATCCGTCCCGCCGTGAACGTCGGCATCTCGGTGTCGCGCGTCGGCTCGTCGGCCCAGACCAAGGCGATGAAGAAGGTCGCCGGTTCGATCAAGGGTGAGCTGGCCCAGTATCGCGAGATGGCCGCCTTCGCCAAGTTCGGCTCGGACCTAGACGCCTCGACCCAGAAGCTGCTGGCGCGCGGTGCCCGTCTGACGGAACTGCTGAAGCAGCCGCAGTATTCGCCGCTGGCGATGGAAGAGCAGGTCGTCTCGGTCTACGCCGGCACGCGCGGTTACATCGACGGCATCGCCGTCGGCGACGTGGGCCGCTTCGAGAAGGAGCTGCTGGCGCGCATCCATGCGAACCACGCCTCCTTGCTTGAAGGCATCCGCACCAAGAAGGACCTGACCTCGGACCTCGAAGCCGAGCTGAAGGACATCCTGGCCGCCTTCGTCAAGACCTTCGCCTGAACCCGTCTGGTAAGCTGAGAGAGTAAGCGCCGGATGGCCAGCCTCAAGGAAATGCGCAATCGGATCGGAAGCGTGAAAGCCACGCAGAAGATCACGAAAGCCATGCAGATGGTCGCCGCGGCCAAGCTGAAGCGCGCCCAGGACCAGGCCGAAAGCGCCCGGCCCTATGCCCAGAAGATGGCCTCGGTCATCGCCAACCTGGCTGCCGGCGTCTCGGGCGCCGACGCGCCCAAGATGCTGTCGGGCACCGGTCAGGACCAGCGTCACCTCATCGTGGTGGCGACGGCGGACAAGGGTCTGGCGGGCGGTTTCTCGACCAACGTCATCCGCGCCGCGCGCGAGCGGATCAACAGCCTGATCAACGCCGGCAAGGATGTGAAGATCATCGCTGTCGGCAAGAAGTCGCGCGATCAGCTGGCGCGTCTGTACGGCGACAAGGTGGTCCACACCTTCGAACTGTCGGACCACAAGACGATCGGCCTGCCGTCGGCCCAGCCGGTCGCCGAAATGATCGCCACGGCGTTCGAAGAGGGTCAGGCCGATGTGGTCACCCTGTTCTACAGCCAGTTCAAGTCGGTGATCCAACAGGTCCCTACGGCCAAGCAGCTGATCCCGGCCGTGGTCGAGGGCGACGCCGCTCCAATCGACCTGAACGGCGCGGTCTATGAGTACGAGCCCTCGGAAGAGGAAATCCTGGAGACCCTGCTGCCGCGCGCGCTGACGACCCAGATCCTGGCCGCGCTGTATGAGAACCAGGCCGGCTTCTTCGGCTCGCAGATGGCGGCGATGGACAACGCCACGCGCAATGCGGGCGACCTCATCAACGCCCTGACGCTGCAATACAATCGCAAGCGCCAAGCCCAGATCACCACCGAGCTGATCGAGATCATCGCCGGCGCCGAAGCCCTCTGATCCCGACCGAACAGACATTCCGATACGGACCCTGACCATGACCGACACCGTCGCCCCCAAGAAACCCGCCGCCAAGAAGCCCGCCGTCAAGAAGGCGACTGTCGCCGCGGCCGCGCCCGGCGCGGCCGTCGCCACGGGCAAGATCGCCCAGGTCATCGGCGCCGTCGTCGACGTCGAGTTCGACGGCCACCTGCCGGCGATCCTGAACGCCCTGCACACCCAGAACATCGACCAGAAGACGGGCGAGCCTTTCACCCTGGTTCTGGAAGTCGCCCAGCACCTGGGTGAGAACATGGTCCGCGCCATCTCGATGGACACGACCGAAGGCCTGACGCGCGGCCAGCCCGTGACCGACACCGGCTCGTCGATCCAGGCGCCGGTCGGCCCCGGCACCCTGGGCCGCATCATGAACGTCGTCGGCCAGCCGATCGACGAAGCCGGCCCGATCGCCACCACCGAATACCGTCCGATCCACAAGGAAGCGCCGAGCTTCGAAGAGCAGTCGACCTCGTCGGAAATCCTGGTCACGGGCATCAAGGTCATCGACCTGATGTGCCCCTACACCAAGGGCGGCAAGATCGGCCTGTTCGGCGGCGCCGGCGTGGGCAAGACCGTGACCATGCAGGAGCTGATCAACAACATCGCCAAGGCGTACGGCGGTTACTCGGTTCTGGCCGGCGTGGGCGAGCGCACCCGCGAAGGCAACGACCTGTATCACGAGATGATCGAGTCCAACGTGAACGTGGACCCGTCCAAGAACGGCGGCTCGACCGAGGGCTCCAAGTGCGCCCTGGTGTACGGCCAGATGAACGAGCCCCCCGGCGCCCGCGCTCGCGTCGCCCTGACCGGCCTGTCGATCGCGGAATACTTCCGTGACGAAGAAGGCAAGGACGTGCTGCTGTTCGTCGACAACATCTTCCGCTTCACGCAAGCCGGTTCGGAAGTGTCGGCTCTGCTGGGCCGCATCCCCTCGGCCGTGGGCTATCAGCCGACGCTGGCCACCGAGATGGGCAACCTGCAGGAGCGCATCACTTCGACCAAGAAGGGTTCGATCACCTCGGTCCAGGCCATCTACGTGCCCGCCGACGACCTGACCGACCCGGCGCCCGCCGCCTCGTTCGCCCACTTGGACGCAACGACGGTTCTGAGCCGCGACATCGCCGCTCAGGCCATCTTCCCGGCCGTCGACCCGCTGGACTCGACCTCGCGGATCATGGACCCGCTGGTCATCGGCGACGAACACTACAACGTCGCCCGTTCGGTTCAGGAAGTGCTGCAGCAGTACAAGGGCCTGAAGGACATCATCGCCATCCTGGGCATGGATGAGCTGTCGGAAGAGGACAAGCTGGTCGTCTCGCGCGCCCGCAAGATCCAGCGCTTCCTGTCGCAGCCCTTCTTCGTGGCCGAACAGTTCACCAATTCGCCCGGCAAGTTCGTCGAGCTGGCCGACACGATCCGCTCGTTTAAGGGCATCGTCGCCGGTGAATACGACCACCTGCCGGAAGCCGCCTTCTACATGGTCGGCTCCATCGAAGAGGCCGTCGCCAAGGCCGAGAAGATGGCGTCGGAAGCCTGATGCCGAACAGCTCGCCAGCTCTACGGATCGAGGACTGCGTCAATAAGACGTGCCCCTGGTCTGGAAAGCCGGTGAGCGCCGATTCGCTCACGCTCTACCGTGGTCGGGTGGTGGGCTTCTGCAATCCGGGCTGTCGTGACAAGTTCGTGGCGGCCCAGAGCGCCTTTAATACGGCGCTAGATCAACCGATAGGCGCCTGACATGGCTGGCAAGCTCAATTTCTCCCTCGTCTCGCCGGAACGCGAGGTCTTCTCGGGCCTCGTGGACCAGGTCGATGCACCGGGCGTCGAGGGTGACTTCGGCGTTCTGCCGGATCATGCGCCCTTCATGACCGCCCTGCGCGAGGGTCTGGTGACCGTCTATAACAACGGCTCAAAGACCCAGTACGACGTTCACGGCGGTTTCGCCGACGTGAACGGCGAAGGCCTGACCATCCTGGCGGAACAGGCCACCGAGGTCGTCGCGGCCTGATCCCGTCGAAGGATCGAACGATTTGAGGCCTCCCGTTTCGGCGGGAGGCCTTTTTCGTGGGCGGCGGGCGCGCTAGGACCGGCCCATGACCGATCTCATCGACATCCACGGCGTCTGCGCCCCCGGCTATGAGGCCGTGCGCGAGGCATTCGCCGCCAACTTCACCGAGGCTCCCGAGGGGCTGAACGAGCAGGCGGCGCGGTTCACCGTGCTGGTCGAGGGCGAAACGGTCGTCGATCTGTGGGCGGGGCATGCGGATACGGCCAGGACGACGCCGTTCACCGACACCACCCTGACGTCGGTGTTTTCGACCGGCAAGGCGGTGATGGCCATCCTGATGGCGAGCGCGGTCGAGGAGAGTCAGATCGGCTATGATCAGACGGTCGCCTCGCTGTGGCCCGAGTTCGGCGCGGCGGGCAAGGCGGAGGTCACCGTCGCTCAGTTGATGAGCCACCAGTCGGGCCTGCCGGGCTTTTCCGAGGCGGTCGATCCGACGATCTGGTTCGATGTGTCCGCGGTGCTGGCGCGTCTGGCGGCTCAGTCGCCGATGTGGGCGCCGGGTTCAGCCTCGGGCTATCACCCAATCACCGTCGGCTATCTGGCCAATGAAGTCTATCGCCGCGCGACTGGACGGACGATGGGCCAGGCGCTGCGCCAGGACTTCCCGGAGCTGGACCTGTGGATCGGCCTGCCCGAAAGCGAGCATGGACGGGTGGCGCAGATGCGCAAACCCACGGCGGCGCCCAGCCTGGGGACCATTGATCCGATCAAACAGGCGGCCTTCCTGGATCGCGGCTCGGCGCCGGGCGGGCGCGGGTCGGCGGCCTGGCGCGAGATGGAAATCCCGTCGGCCAATCTGCACGGCACGGCGCTGGGGCTGGCGAAGATGCTGGGCGTGGTCGCCAATGGCGGCGTGCTGGACGGCCGGTCGGTGCTGTCGGCGGGAACGCTGGATCAGCTGACGCGCGAGCGTATCCACGGGCAGGACAAGGTGCTGCCCTATACGATCAGCTGGGCGGCGGGGCTGATGCGCAATGACGGGCTGAAGGTGTTCGGGCCTAACGACGCTTTCGGCCATTACGGCTGGGGCGGGTCGATGGCCATGGCCGATCCGTGGCGGAAGCTGTCGGCGGCCTATGTGATGACGCGCCAGTCGCCGCACCTGATCGGCGACCCCCGCCCCAAGCGTTTGCTGGACGCGCTTTACGCCGCCTTCTGAACCGGGCCGGGCGCGGTCAACAGACCGATCAGGCCGGCCAAGACCGCGCAGCCGGCGCACGTCAGGATTACAGCTCGAAATGCCGCATGGAAGGCGTCGCGGGCGACGGGTGTGATTTCGCCGCCCGACATGACCTGGGCCAGCTGGGCGCGCGCGTCAGGCAGGTTGGCGACCCCAGCGAAGACCGCAGACAGCACCAGGCCCAAGAGGGCGACGGCCAGAAGGCTGGCCACGCGCGCCACCGCATTGTTGACGCCCGAGGCGACGCCGGTGTGGCCCGCCTTGACCGCGCCCATCACCGTCGCCGTCAGCGGCCCGACCGCCAGGGTCATGCCGATCGCCAGCACCGTCATCCCCGCCAGCGGTCCATCGACATAGCCTGCGCCCGGCGCAGGAACAGCCAGAAGCGCCAGTCCGATCCCCGCCAGGGCCGGCCCGACGCTGAGCGACAGACGCGCGCCGAACCGATCGGCGACCCGTCCAGCGAGGCCGGAAAACAGGCCCATGACGGCGGCGAAGGGCAGCATGGCGGCCCCGGCCTCGGTCGCGCTCCAGCCGTGAACCCGGATCAGATCGAAGGGCAGGAAGAACATCGCCCCGCCCAGGGCGAAATAGAGCAGCAGGGTCAGCAGATTGATCCCGCTGAACACCGAAGACGAAAACAGGCCCAGCGGCATCATCGGGTGGCTCTGGCGCGCCTCGGCCCAGACAAAGGCGGCCAGCAGCGCCGCGCCCACGACCAGCCCGGCCAGGATGACGGGCGATGCGAACCCCAGATCGGGCGCGGCGGTCAGGGCCCAGGTCAGGGCGCCCAGCCCGGCGACGGCCAGAACCGCGCCCAGACCGTCCAGACCGCGCGCGTCGGGATCGCGGCTCTCGGGCGTGGCGGCCAGGGTCACGACGGCGGTCAGGATCGCCAGCGGGACATTGATCCAGAAGATGGCGCGCCAGTCGGCGGCGTCGGCCAGCCATCCCCCGATCAGCGGCCCGACCATGCCGGTCAGGGCCCCGAACCCGGCCCAGGTGCCAAACGCCTTGCTGCGCTCCTCGGGCGGGAAGGTCGCGCCGATCACCGCCAGGGCGCCGGGCGTCAGCAGGGCCGCGCCGATCCCCTGGATCGCCCGGCCGGCGACCAGGGCCTGGACGGTGGGCGCCAGGGCGCAGCCGATGGAGGCCAGGGCGAAGATCGCGACCCCGATCAGAAAGACCCGCCGCCGTCCGAACCGATCGCCGGCCGCGCCGCCGATCAGAACGAGGGCACCCAAGGTCAGCAGATAGGCGTTCGACACCCACTGGACCGCCGCCGTGCCGGCCGCAAGATCCCGCTGTACGGCGGGCAAGGCGACGCCCAGCGCCGAGCCGTCGATGAATGTCAGGCTGGAGCCCAGCACCGTCGCGGCCAGCACCCAGCGTTTGCGCGCCGTCGACAGCGGATGGGCCGGTTCGGCGGCGGCGTGAACCTGTCCGCCTTCGCAGGGGCCCGGTTGGGCGGTCGTCATGGCCTCGCCTCCGTGTAGGCGAAGGCTACGCCGGTTCCGCCGTGGTCTTCAACGCCTCGCGTGCGGCGCGGCTGCGATTGAAGGCGGCCAGGGCGAAAACGCCGGCGCCGGCCCAGATGAAGACGAAGGACACGATCCGCAGCAGGGTCAGAGGCTCGCCGGTCGCGACGCCGCAGGCGAACTGCAGCGTCGGGGCCAGGAACTGGATGAAGCCCACGGTGGACAGGGGCAGACGCCGAGCCGACCAGGCGAACAGCGCCAGCGGGATCACGGTCGCCGGGCCGTTCACCAGCGCCCAGATCAGGCCGGAGGGCGACCCAAATCCGACCGCCTGACTGTGGGTGGTCAACCAGGCCAGGAAGACCGCGCCGATGGGCAGCAGCACCAGACATTCCACGAACAGACCGGTCTGGGCCGAGGCAGGCACGCGCTTTCGGATCACCGCATAGGCGCAGAAGGTGACGGCCAGGGTCAGTCCGATGGTCGGCACATGCCCGAGGGCGATCGTCTGGATCACGACCCCGATGGCGGCCAGACCGATGGCGAGCGCGCTCCAGCGGTCGATCTTCTCGCGGAACAGCACGGCGCCGGCCGCCATGTTGAGCAGGGGATTGATATAGTAGCCGAGGCTGGCCTCCAGCGTCGCGTGATGCGTGGTGGCGAAGACGTAGAGGCTCCAGTTGGTGCCGATCAGCAGCGCGGACAGGGCCAGCCAGGCCAGGGTGCGCGGCGTGGCCAGCACCCGGCGCGCCTCGCCCCATTGCCCGGCCAGCAGCAGGACCAGGCCGGCAACGAAGACCGACCAGACCGCCCGGTGCGCCAGGATTTCGGGCGCGCCGAAGCCGTGCGCCGCCATCGCCATGAACAGCAGCGGCAGAAGCCCCCACAGGGTGTAGCAGGCGATGGCCGTGCCGACGGCGCGGCCGTCGGCAGGGGGTGCATGGGCGTTCATGACGGTTGAGACCGCCTAGACCGTGATCGAACGATATCCCGACGACGACTTGATCACGCCGGTCTCGTCCAGCAGCTGGGCGATCTGGACCGCGTTGAGGGCGGCGCCCTTACGCAGGTTGTCGGACACGACCCAAAGGTTCAGGCCGTTCTCGACGGTCGTATCCTTGCGGATGCGGCTGACATAGACGGCGTGTTCGCTGGCCGCATCGACGGGGGTGATATAGCCGTCGTGCTCCTGCTTATCGATGACCAGCACGCCCGGCGCCTCGCGCAGGATGGCGCGGGCCTCGTCGGGTTCGATGGGGCGGTCGAACTCCACATTCACGGCCTCGGAGTGACCCACGAAGACGGGCACGCGCACGCAGGTGACGGTGACCTTGATGTCGGGGTCCAGCATCTTGTGCGTCTCGTCCGACATCTTCTTCTCCTCGTCGGTGGAGCCGTCCTCGAGGAAGGAGCCGATGTAAGGGATGACGTTGAAGGCGATCTGTTTGGGGAACTTCTTGGGCGTGGCGTCGCCCAGGCCGTAGATGGCCTTGGTCTGGTTCCACAGCTCGTCCATGCCTTCCTTGCCGGCGCCGGACACCGACTGATAGGTCGAGACGACCACCCGCTTGATCTTGGCCGCATCGTGCAGCGGCTTCAGCGCCGTCACCAGCTGGATGGTCGAGCAATTGGGGTTGGCGATGATGTTCTTCTTGGTCGCGTCCTTGATGGCGTCCGGGTTCACCTCGGGCACGATCAGCGGCACGTCGGGGTCCTTGCGGAAGGCCGAGGAGTTGTCGATCACGATAGGACCGGCCTTGCCGATCTTTTCGGACCACTCCTTGGACACCGCGCCGCCGGCGGACATCAGGACGATATCGACCTTGGAGAAGTCGAACTGCTCTATGTCCTGGCATTTGATGGTCTTGTCGCCGAAGGAGACCTCGACGCCCTTGGACTTGCGCGAGGCGATGGCGTGGATTTCATCGACGGGGAATTCCAGCTCCTCGAGGATGTTCAGCATTTCGCGGCCCACATTGCCCGTGGCTCCGACGATGGCGACGCGATAACCCATTTCTTCTTGTCCTTCGGACGCGCTACCGCTCGGCCCGCGGGGCCTCGCTGCTTGAGCGCATTGTAGTGATGGCCTTGCAAATAGGCGTTCAGGGCCGTGAAGCAATCGCTTTTCGCTGGAGGGAGCGTTAAGCACCGCTCCCATGACCTCCCGTATCCGCAACGCCTACGACATCCGCGTGGAAGAGGGCGTGCTGACGCCCGATCCAGCGCAGGAGAGCGTGATCACGGCGCTGGAGCGGCTGGAGGTCGATCTGGCCAAACGCGGCCTGTTCGGCCGGGCGCCGGAGGTGCGGGGCGTGTATCTCTACGGCCCGCCCGGACGCGGCAAGTCCATGCTGATGGATCTGTTCTATTCGGCGACGCCCGAACCGCGAAAGACGCGCGCCCACTTCCACGCCTTCATGGCCCGCATCCACGATCTGGTGAAACAGTGGCGCGAGGGGGATGCGAAGACCCGCAAGGCCGTGTTCGGCACGCATAAGGGCGACGACCCCATCCCGCCGATCGCGAAGCTGATCGCGTCGGAAGCCCGGCTGCTGTGTTTCGACGAACTGCAGGTCACCGACATCGCCGACGCCATGATCCTGGGCCGGTTGTTCGAAGCCCTGTTCGAGGATCGGATGGTGCTGGCCATCACCTCGAACCGCGCGCCCGAGGACCTCTACAAGAACGGCATCAACCGTCAGCTCTTCCTGCCCTTCATCGACATCATCCGCGAGCGCTGCGTGGTGGTGGAGACGGCCGGGGCGCGGGACTGGCGGTTGGATCGGATGACCTCGGCCCAGGTCTGGCACACGCCGGACGACCGCGCGGCGTTCGAGGCGTTATGGCGCGAGCTGAAGGGGGGCGAACCGGAAGAACCGGCGCACCTGACCGTGCTGGGCCGCGATGTGGTGGTGGAGCGCACCGTGGGGTCGATGGCGCGGGGGACGTTTGCGGAGCTGTGCGCCAGGCCGCTGGGGCCGCAGGACTATCTGGCCATCGCCCAGCGGTTCCACACCCTGTTCCTGGAGGACGTGCCGATCCTGAGCTCGGCCAACCACCATGAGGCGCGGCGTCTGGTGACGCTGGTGGACGCCCTCTATGAGGCCAAGACCAAGCTGATCGTGCTGGCGGCGGCCAAGCCCGAGGCGCTCTATACCGAAGGGGTGGGGGCGTTCGAGTTCGAGCGCACCGTGTCGCGCTTCAACGAAATGCAGAGCAAGGACTGGCTGGCGCACGTCCGCGAATGACAGCTAGGGTAAGGGCTGACCCTCGGAGTGTCTTTATGCGCCGCCTCGCCCTCGCCGCCGCCATCTCTTTGACCTTATCGCCGCTGACGGCGGGAGGAGCGTTCGCCCAGACGGCGCCGGCTGCGGCCAGTCGCGGTCTGACGCCGGGCGAGGTCGGGACCTGGATTACCGGGCTGGGCGGGCGGGTCGGGCCGGTGCAGACCGAGAACGGCCTGACCTTCTTCACCGTGACCAATGCGGGCCTGACCTGGGCGGTCTTCTTCTACGGCTGCGAGGCGTCTGGCTGCGGCGAGGTCCAGTTCAGCGCCGTTGTGCCCGGCGCCGGGGCGACGCTGGACAAGGTCAACGCCTGGAACCGCGACAACCGCTATCTGAAAGCCTTCCACACCGCTGCCGACACGCCGACCGCGACGGTGCAGTACGATGTCGTCGTGCTGTCGGGCGAAGGCGTGACGCAACTGGCGGACCCGCTGACGGTTTGGCTGCAACTGCTGCCCAAGTTTGCGGCAGGCATGGGCTACGTCCCGCCGCAATGATGTCCCTGTCCCAACGAGAGAAGGGAAAAGAAAAAGGGCCTGCGGATCGCTCCGCAGGCCCTTCCTCATTCGATGGTCGCGCGGCTTAAGCCAGCGAGGAATCGATGTCCTTGCAGGCTTGCAGCAGGCCTTGGACCGAGGCGACGGACTTTTCGAACATCGCTTTTTCTTCGTCGTTGGTGGTGAACTCGACGATCTTCTCGACGCCGCCGGCGCCGATCAGGGCGGGGACGCCGACGTAGAGGTCCGACAAACCGTATTCGCCCGACAGCCAGACGGCGCAGGGCAGGACGCGCTTCTGGTCCAGCAGGTAGGACTTGGCCATGGCGATGGCGGATTCAGCCGGGGCGTAGAAGGCCGAGCCGGTCTTCAGCAGGGCCACGATCTCGCCGCCGCCCTTGCGGGTGCGCTCGACGATGGCGTCCAGTTCGTCCTGCGACAGGAAGCCGGCGGCGACGGCGTCCGGCAGCGGCAGGCCGCCGACGGTCGAGTGGCGCACCATCGGCACCATGTCGTCGCCGTGACCGCCCAGGGTCCAGGCGTGGATGTCCTGCACCGACACGCCGGTCTTTTCAGCCAGGAAATAGGCGAAGCGGGCCGAGTCCAGCACGCCGGCCATGCCGACCACCTTCTCCTTGGGCAGGCCTGAGAACTTCTGCAGGGCCCAGACCATGGCGTCGAGCGGGTTGGTGATGCAGATGACGAAGGCGTTGGGGGCGTGGGCCTTGATGCCTTCGCCGACGGCCTTCATGACCTTCAGGTTGATGCCGATCAGGTCGTCGCGGCTCATGCCCGGCTTGCGCGGCACGCCGGCGGTGACGATGCAGACGTCGGCGCCCGCGATGTCGGCGTAGTCGTTGGCGCCCTTCAGGGCGACGTCCTGGCCGAAGACGGCCGAGGCCTCAGCGATGTCCAGCGCCTTGCCCTGCGGGGTGCCTTCGGCGATGTCGAACAGGATCACGTCGCCCAGGGCTTCGCGCGCGGCCACGTGGGCCAGGGTTCCGCCGATCATGCCGGCGCCGATAAGGGCGATCTTCGCGCGAGCCATGGATGTCTCCGTTTATTGCGTGTGCGAAAGGGGATTAATCGTGCGGGCGGTCTAGACCCCTCGCGCGGCTGTCGCAAGAACCTCGCTTTACGGCCTTGGTCAGGCTTGCGAAGGTCCGGCGACAACCGGAGGATTTCGATGCGCCGTTCATTCGCTTTCGCCTTGCTGCTGGCGTCGGTCGCCACGCCTGTGCTGGCCCAGACGCCGCCCGCGACGATCGGCGACCGCTATATCCCCGCGCCCTGGTGGATGCGCGATCCGGTCATCGCCTCCGTCGGCCAGGTGCGGGTGGAGATCCAGGCCAACCGCGCCTTCGTTTCGGCCAGCTTCCAGTCGGTGGACCGCAGCGTCGCCGAGGCCTCGCGCGCCGCCGCCGATCAGGTGCGGGCGCTGAGCCAGGCCCTGTCGGCCTATGGCGCGGACAAGGTGCGGGTCGAGACCAGCGTCACCACGCGTCCGCTCTATGACCAGTATCGCGACGAAAACGGGGTGATGCGCGACAACACCCGCGCCGACCGCGTGGCCCGCTATCAGGCCGACGCGTCGGTCAATGTGACGGTGCGCGATGTGCGCCTGATCGAGCGGGTCTATGCGACCATCGTGGCTTCGCGTCCGACCTCGATCGGACAGGTCAATTTCAACCTGGACCCCGACAACAGCTGGAAGGCCAATCTGCAGGCCGAGGCGATGAAGGATGCGCGACGTCGGGCCGAGGCGGCGGCGACCAACGCCGGCGCGACCCTGGGCCGGGTCAAGATCATCGATCCGTCGGGGCGGGTTTGCCAGACGGACGTGCTGGCGGGCTGGCCTTCATACGCCGCAGGGGGCGGGCAGGAGACGACGGTGGACGACATCGTGGTGACGGGCTCGCGCTCGCAAGCGCGCATGGAATATGCCGCGCCGCCAGCTCCGCCCCCTCCGCCCGGAGGCGGGGCGCCCAGCGAGGCCCAGATCGAGGCGGCTCGGCTGGCGCTGCAACCGCCGTTGCAGGTGATGACCGACAGCGCCTGCGTCATCTACGGACTGAATTGATGGGGTTTTCCGTTGCGCCCGCCTTCGAGGCGGGATCGATCGCCGCCGCCGAATGGCCGCTGTGCCATGTGCGGCTGCAGGACGACGCTCGCTTTCCCTGGCTGATCCTGATCCCCCGCGTCGAGGGGGCGGTGGAGCTGGAAGACCTCAGTGTCGAACAGCGGACAATGTTGATGGAGGAGACGGTGCGCGCCGGGGCGTTGGTTCGTCGGCTGGGTGCGGTTGAAAAACTGAACGTCGGCGCCATCGGCAATGTGACGGCGCAGTTGCATGTCCATGTGGTTGGCCGCCGCCGCGACGACGGTCTCTGGCCCGATCCGGTCTGGGGCCGCGGACCGGTTATTCCGTATGCGGACGGTGAGCGGGCGCGGCGGCTGACGATCGTCTCCGGCGGCTAGATGATATCCAGCGGCACGGCGTGTTTCGGGGGCGGGAAGGCCGCATCCAGCCGTTCCAGGTCTTCCAGGTCGAACTGGATGTCCAGGGCGTCGGCGTTGGCCTCGACGTGTTCGACCGAACTGGCCTTCGGGATGGCGATGACGCCGTCCTGGCGCAGGACGGCGGCCAGCGCCACCTGGGCCGGGCTGGCGGAATGGCGATTGGCGATGTCGCGGATCAGGGGCTGCTCCAGCAGTTCGCCGCGCCCAAGCGGCGAATAGGCCATCATCGGCATGTCGCGCGCCTGCATCCACGGGAAGAGGTCGAACTCCACCCCGCGCGAGGCGAGATTATAGAGCAGCTGGTTGGCGGCGCAGTCCTCGCCCCCCTCGATATCCATCAACTGCTCCATGGCGCGCAGGTCCAGGTTCGACACGCCCCAGCGGGCGATCATCCCTTCATCGACCAGATCGCGGAAGGCCTCGACGGTCTCTTCCAAGGGCACATGGCCTTCCCAGTGCAGCAGGTAGAGGTCGAGCCGCTCGACGCCGAGCCGTTCCAGCGACTTCTCGCAGGCCAGCATCATCTTCATTTCGGACGCATTCTCGGGCCGGACCTTGGAGACCAAAAAGACCTCATCGCGCCGCCCGGCGATGACTTCGCCCACCAGCCGCTCCGACCGGCCGTCGCCATACAGTTCAGCCGTGTCGATCAGGGTCATGCCCAGGTCGATGCCGCGCGCCAGGGCCTGCTGCTCTTCATCGCGCCAGGCCGGGTCGTCGCCCAGCTCCCAGGTGCCTTGGCCGAGGGCGGGAACGGTCGTACCGTCCGCAAAAGTGACGAGGCGGGTCATGTCCGTCCTGAAGATAATGAGCGGCGAAGACGCCGTCGGAGGAAGCGATGCGAACCCGGCATATCAAGACCGACGGTCTGGTCCAACAGGTTCTGGAGGCCGGGTTCGAGGATGACTACGCGCCGCTGGTCCTGCTGATCCACGGCTTCCCAGAACTGGGGATCAGCTGGCGCGCCCAGGTCGAGGCGATCTCGCAGGCGGGCTATCATGTCGTCGCCCCGGACATGCGGGGCTATGGCGGAACAGAGAAGCCGGAGGGAGTGGAGGCCTACTCGATCCTGCATCTGGTCGGTGACATGGTTGATCTGGTCCGCGCGCTGGGCAAGGCGTCCTGCATCGTCGTCGGGCATGACTGGGGCGCGCCGGTGGCCTGGCATTGCGCCCTGTTGCGGCCGGATCTCTTCACGGCCGTTGCGGGCCTGTCGGTGCCGTTCCAGCCGCGCCGGCCCAAGGGACCGCCCACGGCCGCCATGGCCGCCATCTCGAAACGGGCCGGGCTGGGCGACCTCTATATCAGTCGGTTCCAGGCGCCGGATGCGCAGCGCGCGCTGGACGCCGATCCGGCGATGGCGCTGAGGAAACTGTTCTACGCCTACGACGGCGCGACCCCCGCCGATCGCAGATCGACCGGCTTCATGCCCGAAGGCGTGGCCCTGCTCGATACCATCGCCGGCGACGCGACCCTGCCGCCATGGATGAGCGAGGCGCATTTCGACGAATATGTGCACGGCTTTTCGGCGGGCGGGTTCGAAGGACCCCTGAACTGGTATCGGGCGATGGACCTGAACTGGTCGCTGACGGCCTTCGTGCAGGATCAAACGATCACTCCGCCTGCCCTGTTCATCGTCGGCGAGGACGATCCGGTGCGTCACTACGCCGGCGGGCACGAGGCGGGCCTGAAGGACTGGGCGCCGAACCTGATCCGCTCGGTCGTCGTGCCGGGCGCGGGTCACTGGATCCAGCAGGAACGGGCGGATGAGATCAACCGCCTGCTGCTGGCTTTCCTGAAGGGCCTTTAGGCGGCCTGCTTCGTCGCCATCTGATCACGCACCTCGGCCACGATCTCCAGGCTGCGGATGCGGGCGGTATTGTCGAACATCATGCCGGTGACCATCAGCTCGTCCACGCCGGTCAAGGCGATGAAGTCGGTCAGTTGGCGCTTGATGGTCTCCGGGCCGCCGATGGCGGAATAGAGCAGCCGGCCCTTGGCGCCGGCGATCTGCTGCGGCGTCAGGATCGCGGCGATGTCGTCGACGGGCGGCGGCAGCTTACCCGGCTTGCCGGTCGAGAGGCGGGCGAAGCTCTGCTGCATCGAGGTGGACAGGCGCACGCCCTCAGCGTCGGTATCGGCGGCGAAGACATTGATCGCGGCCATGGCGTGGGGCTTGTCCAGGCGGTCCGAGGGGACGAACTCGCGGCGATACAGGGCCAGGGCCTCCAGCAGCAGTTCGGGTGCGAAATGGCTGGCGAAGGCGTAGGGCAGGCCGAGCTGGCCGGCGAGCTGGGCGCTAAATAGGCTGGAGCCCAGAAGCCAGATCGGTACGCGCAGGCCGGCGCCCGGGACGGCGCGGACGGGCTGGTTCTCCGACGCCGGTTCGAACCATTGAATCAGTTCGACGACGTCGCGCGGGAACTGGTCTGCGCCTTCGAAATAGCGCCGCAGCGCACGGGCGGTGGCGCCGTCCGTGCCGGGCGCGCGGCCCAGGCCGAGGTCGATGCGGCCAAGGAACAGGGTCTCCAGCGTGCCGAACTGTTCGGCGACCACCAAGGGCGCATGGTTGGGCAGCATGACGCCGCCGGAGCCGACGCGAATGCGCTCGGTCCCCGCCGCGACATGACCGATGACAATGGCGGTCGCGGCGCTGGCGATGCCGGGCATATTGTGGTGTTCAGCCAGCCAAAACCGCTCATAGCCGAGCCGGTCGGCGGCCTGGGCCAGGGCCAGGGTTTCGTCCAGGCCGCGTCGGGCGTCGCCGCCTTCGACGATGGGGGAAAGGTCGAGAACTGAAAACGGGATCATGACGCCTAGATCGGGTCTGTCCCTCGGGGTTCAAGGGCGAGGGTCTGGAACCGCAACCGGATCAGGCGCTTTAACCTCATCTCGACGAACGGAGACTGCGTCATGACCGACACCGATCCCACCAAGCCCGAAGCGGATTGCGACGACGCCCGCGAAGCCGCCGACATGGGCGAAAAGCCGGATCTGGGTCACAAGGCGGATACGCTGATCGACGCGCTGGACGGCAGCGATTCGGGATCGGACACGCGGGCAGGCTCGCTGCGCGGCGGGTCGGCAGCAGGCACGGATGACGACCCGGATTCGGCCAAGATCAATGCACGTTTGGCCGAAGAAGGCTCGGCCGATAAAAGCGCGGCTGACTAGGACGACGACGCAGACTGAGCGGGCGCCTTGTCGCCGCCGCAACCATGCGCCACGGTGGCGCTCTGACCCTCTCGGTCCAAGGACGATCTCTCGATGACGCTTCGCTTGGCGGTCTCCGCCGTCGTGGTTCTGTTTTGCCTCGCAGGATGTGATCGCTCGGCCCAACCGGTCGAGGCCAAGGCTGCGCCTGAAGCGTCGGCGCCGGCCGTCGCTGATGCGACGCCTCCAGCAGCCGAAGCGCCCGCCGTCGTAGGAGGGGCTGCGCCCGCCGCCGCCGACGGCGCGCCGTCCTTTGCGGTCCTTTATCCCGGCGCACAGGTGGACGGACAGCCGCTGGCCGCTGGCGGCGAGGCTGGGCCGGGCGGCCTTGTCACCTTTACCACCAGCGCCTCGCCGGACGATGTCGTCGCCTTCTATCGCGAGCGCGCCGAGAAGGCGGGCCTGCGGTCCGTCGCCGGAATGAACCAGGGTGACACACGCGCCTATGGCGCGGCGGCGGACGCCACAAACGGCGCCTCGTTGCAGGTCGTCGCCACGCCGACCGAGACCGGCCAAACCTCGGTCCAGCTGGGCTGGAGCGCTGGTCAGTGAAACGGGTCGCCGCCCTGAGTGCGGCGACGGCGATCCTGCTGGCCGCGGGGTGCGCCCGCGCACCCAAGCCAGGCGGCACGATACCGACAACGGGCTTCCTGGGCGATGAAGCGATCGCCCAACTGACGGATGCGGTCTCGCCAGCCCCGGCTCCGGGGTCCGTCGCGGACCTGGCGGACAAGGCGGCCTCGGCGCGGCTTGCAGCGCTGGAGGACGGCGATCGTTGGCTGCTGGCGACCGCCCATGCCGAGCTGCGCCCGCCCCTGGCCCTGCAACATTTTGACTGCGCCTTGGGCGTGCGGATGGGGTCAGCCGAGACGCCAGCGCTGGACCGGGTGATGGCGCGGATCTTCCATGACGCGAACAGTGCGGCCGAACGCGTCAAGGCGCGCCAGGCGCGGCTGCGGCCGGTCGGCGACGACCCCAGTCGCCGCGCCTGCCAGACCCTGACGCCGGCGGGGAGACGCAGCGCCTCATATCCGTCCGGCAGCGCGGCGGTCGCGACGGCCTATGGCGAGGCCTTTGCGGCTCTGGAGCCGGACCGCGCGGAGGCCGTGCGCCGGATTGGCCATGAGATCGGGGTCAGCCGCCTGATTTGCGCCATGCACTATCCGACCGATGTCGCGGTCGGCGAACAGATCGGGCAGGCTGTTGCGGCCAAGGCCGTCGCCACCCCGGCCTTCGAGGCGGACATGGCGGCGGCGCGGGCCGAGTTGGCGGCCGCGCGCCGCAGCGGCCTGACCAACCCGGGCTGCGCGGCCGAGCGCGCGGCCTTGGCGATCCCTCTGCCCTGATATGACGGCGGCGCTGGCTCTCGCCCTCCTGACCTTCCAGACCCCGGCCGACCGGCCGTGCACGCCGCAAGAGGTGGCGGCGCTGACGGCGCCGTCGACCCAGCCCTATCGCCTGACGTGCCAGGCCGACCTGTCGGGCGTCGATATTCGCCGCCGCGTGCTGATCGAGGGCGCGGAAGGCTCAGGGGCCTCACTGGATTGCGGCGGCGGGACCATCCGCGCGCCGGGCCCGGCGACGACCGCCGCCCCGACCCTCGCCGTCTGGTCCCGCCGCGAGGGCGATCGGTGGTCGCGGCCGGTCGATGTGACGATCCGAAACTGCACCGTCGTCGGCAATGTGCGGGTCTGGGGCATGGGAGCGGGCGGGTCGATGCGCGACCTGCTGGCCTCGTCACGCACCGCCGGACACACGCAAGCGGCCCAGTCCGCCGCGCCGATCCGCGTCACCCTGGACCGGGTCCGGTTCGAGGGCGTGGGGACCATTCCCCTCTATGTTGGGCCCGGGGTCACGCGCACCACGGTGACGCGGTCCCGCTTTGTGGGCCGTTCGACCTCCACCGCCGTCTATCTGGACGCCGAAAGCGCAGGCGCGTTGATCCAGGACAACGATTTCGATATCCGCACCGGGCGCGAGCAGATCGCGGTGGACGGGTCGGGCGCCAACCGCATCGTCGGAAACCGGTTAGCGTTGCACGGCAAGGGCGGGGTGTTTCTGTACCGCAATTGCGGCGAGGACGGCGTGATCCGCCACCAGACGCCGTCGTATAATCAGATTACGGACAATATGTTCACCGGCGCGGGCTGGCTGAGGCCACGCGCGGTTGTGATCGGGTCGCGCGAGGGCGGACGACGCTACTGCGGCGACGACCGCGGCTGGCCGTTCGGGTCCAGCGCGGACGACGGCGACGGGGCCACGGGCAATCTGACGGCGCGGAACATCGTGCGGCGCTGATCGGACGCCTTGCGCAGAGCGGTGGTTCGGGGCTGATTGCGGGACAGAGCGATCGGGGGATTGGATATGCGGTGGGTGTTGTTTCTGGCGTCCCTTGTGGCGGCCCTCGGCTTGGCGGTGCTGACCGCGCAGACGCCCAAACCCCTGCCCGCTTCGACGCCTGCGGTTCAGTTCTCGGCCGCGCGCGCCATGATGGACGTGAACCGGATCGCACGAGCGCCGCATCCCGTCGGCTCTGCTGAACATCGGCAGGTTCAGACCTATCTCGTCCAAAGGCTGACGGCGCTGGGGCTTCAGCCCAGCCTGCAGACCGGTGCCCTGTCGCCCGCCGCCGTCTCGCGAATAGAGCGGGAGGGCGGAAAAGCGGGCGGCGTTCAGGCGGTCAATATTGTCGGGGTCCTGCCGGGGCGTGACCCCGGCCTGCCCGCGGTCGCCCTGATGGCCCACTACGACAGCGTGCCGAACTCACCCGGCGCCGCCGACGATGCGACCGGCGTGGCCGCCATTCTGGAAGCCGTGCGCGCGATCAAGGCGCGGGGCGGGGCCGAGCGGACGATGGTGGTCCTGTTTACCGACGCCGAGGAGCTGAATCTGGACGGGGCGCGGGCCTTTTTCAGCGAGCATCCGCTGCGCGACGACATCGGCGCGGTGATCAATCTGGAGGCGAGAGGCGGCGGCGGGCGCGCCATGATGTTCGAGACCGGACCCGGCAACGCCCAGACCATCGCCCGCTATGCCCAGGCGACCCAAAGGGCGACGGGCGGGCCGTCCAGCAACGCCCTGGCCATCTTCGTCTATCGGCTGATGCCCAATGGCACGGACTTCACTGTGGCGGCGGATCGCAAGCTGACGGGGATCAATCTGGCCTTCATCGGTCGTCCGGCGCAGTACCATTCTCCGTCCTCGACACCACAGGCGCTGGATCAGGGCAGCGTGCAGCATATCGGCTCCCAGGTGTTGGAAATGGCCGATGATCTTTTGCGCGCGCCGACCCTGCCGCAGGCGACGCAGAACGCCGTCTATGCCGACGTCTTCGGCCTGTTCGTCGTGCAGCATTCGCCGGCGATCGGCTGGCTGCTGCTGATCGTGGGGGGCCTTGCGACGGCCTTCGCCGCCTGGGGCGCGCGCCATGCGACGGGTTTGAGAGCCATGTCGGTCGTGCGGGGCGCGGCGGATGGTCTGTGGCTGTTGGCCAGCGCGGTGGTGGTGGGACAGGCGGTGCGCGTCCTGGCCGGGCCGATCGGCCGTCGCGTGGATTCGGCCGACCTCTATTACACCTTGCTGCGCCGCCTGCCGGTTCTGGAAATCGCCGTGGCCCTGGCCATGCTGGCCCTGGTTTTGATGCTGACCGCAGGGCGGCGCCTGATGGGCCGGTGGGGCGCAGCTGGAGTTATACTGGCCGCATTCGCGATTGCAGCGGCGCTGGGCGGTTTCAGCCTGCCGGTCGTGGGGGCGACGGTGATCGCCCTGGCGGTCAGCCTGGCGCGGCCGAGGCCGCAGGACGCAGACGCCGTCTGGGGCGGCTGGCTGGGGCTGATCATCTTGGTTCTGATCCTGGGCGGCGGGGTGCAGGCGGTGGCGCCGGAAGCCGCCTTCCTGCTGCTGTGGCCTGGTCTGATCGCCGCCCTGGCCGCCGCATCGACGGCGGTGATCGGCGCCCGCTTGGGCTCGTGGGCATCCTTCGCACCCGCCGTCGTGACCACGGCGCTGGTCGGCGGGTGGTTGCTGGTTCAGGGGCACGGCGTCTTCCTGGGTGTCGGCATGGACATGCCTGGCGCAGTGGGGCCGATCGCCCTGATGATCGCGATGCTGGTCCGCCCGCCGGCGCCGCGATCGGGTCAGGCCTTGCCGATCTTCGCCGCCGCCAGCCTGGCGCTGGCTGTCGCGGTTGCCGTGGGGGCCAGGTTGGTCGCTTGACCCGGATGCGTTTGGCAGTCGTCCGCGCGATCAAAGCGGGCTAAGCATACCGCTGCTGTTTTTCGGGGCCTCGGCGCGTTTGCACCATCTTCACGTCAATCCGTTCACCGTCCTGTCGCTGGCGATAGCGATCCTGGGCGCGTGGACGGCTCTGGATCTGTTCAACCGCACCCGCGACCAGATCGGCGCGACGCGGTTGCGTTGGCTGGGCGTCGCGGCCCTGGCGCTGGGCGTCAGCATCTGGTCGATGCATTTCATCGCCATGCTGGGGTTCGAGGCCGAAGGCCCCGTCTTCTATGATCCCGGCCTGACGCTGGTCTCCTTCCTGCTGGCGACGACCGGCACATCCGCGGCCTTCTTGACGGCGGGCACGGCGCAGGCCAGCCCCCTGCGACTGGCGCCGGCGGCCCTGCTGATGGGCGGGTCCATCGTCGCCATGCACTATGTCGGGATGGCGGCGATGCGGATGAACGCCGTCCTGAGCTATCAGCCCGTGCTGGTCGCCCTATCGGTGCTGGTTGCGGTCGCCGCCGCCTACGCCGCCCTGATCGCGGCCCGTCAGGAGCGGGGTCTGGCCTGGCGCGCGGTCGCCGCCGTGATCCTGGGTCTGGCCATCGTCTCTATGCACCATATCGGCATGGCGGCCCTGATCCTGACCCCGATCGCCGACGCGGGGCCGTTGCAGGGCGGGGCGTCGCCGGTCGTCTTGGCGGTCGCGGTGACGACCGGCGCGGTCACGCTGCTGTTTCTCGCGCTGGGCGCCTCGATCGTCGATCAGCGGGCCAATGTTCTGGCGGCCGTGGACGCCGGCGGCGTCGGCTTCTGGGAAGCGACCCTGCCGATGAAGACGACGATGATGTCGCACCGCGCGCGCGAAATTCTGTCCATCGATCCGTCCTGCCGCCTTGGCCCGAGCGAAGTCGGCGACCGTCTGTCGCCGGAGGATCTGCCTTTGCATCGTCAGGCGCTGGAGCGCGCCCTGGCGGGGGAGGGCGAATACGATCAGGAATGGCGTCTGCCGGCCTCTGGCCGGTGGATCCATCTGCGAGGACGCCTGATCCGCAGTCGTTCGGGCCGGCCGATCAAGATGTCGGGCGTCATCACAGACATCACGGATCGCCGCGAGGCCTTCGCCGCCTTGGCCGACAGCGAACGCTTGCAGCGATTGCTGATCAACGAACTGAATCACCGGGTGAAAAACACGCTGGCCACGGTGCAGTCCATCGCCCACCAGACGGCGCGGCGCACGCCCGATGTCGCCACCTTCACCGCCCTTTTCGAAGCGCGGCTCGTGGCCCTGTCCAACACTCAGAATCTGCTGACGGCCGCGAACTGGGAGCATGTCGATCTGCGCGCCATGCTGGCTCAGGAACTGGCCCCCTATGCCGAGGAACAGGTCCGCCTGACCGGTCCGGCCGTCGATCTGAACGCGCAACAGACGTTGGGGATGGGGATGGTCTTTCACGAGCTGGCGGTGAACGCCGCCAAATACGGCGCCCTGTCGAACGCCTCAGGCTGCGTGCGGATTGACTGGTCGGTTGCTGACGGCCATCTGCTGCTGGATTGGGTCGAAAGCGGTGGCCCAGCCGTATCGCCGCCTCAGCGCAAGGGCTTCGGTTCGGTGCTGATCGACTCGACGATCAACCGCTCGCTGCACGGCTCGGCGGTCATGACTTACGACCCCGAGGGCGCCAGCTTCAGCCTGCGCCTTCCGCTTTAGCCGGCGTCAAAAACGGTCGTAGGTTTTGGGTGTTCTCGTTTTGATCAATGAGAACATCTTGTGAACCAGAACAAACCATGCACATAGTCCACCTCACGAAACGGGGGCGGGTCCAGGCGGGTCTCTCCCAAGCTGAATGACGGGAATCATGGCAAGGGAGACGAAGGCAATGGCTTCACAGGCGGCACTCAAATTGGTGGGCAAGGACGACGGCGACAAGCAACGCGCCCTGGAGGCGGCGATCGCGCAGATTGATCGCGCTTTCGGCAAGGGCTCGGTGATGAAACTGGGCAAGGCGGGCGTGGTCGCCGAGATCGACAGCGTCTCGACCGGCTCGCTGGGCCTGGACATGGCGCTGGGTATCGGCGGTCTGCCGGTCGGGCGGGTGATCGAGGTGTTTGGCCCGGAATCCTCGGGCAAGACGACCCTGGCTCTGCACACCGTCGCGGAAGTGCAGAAGAAGGGCGGGGTGGCCGCCTTCGTCGACGCCGAACATGCGCTGGACCCGGTCTATGCCCAGAAGCTGGGCGTCAATCTGGATGATCTCCTGGTGTCGCAGCCGGACACTGGCGAGCAGGCGCTGGAGATCGTGGATACGCTGGTCCGGTCGGGCGCCGTCGATATTGTGGTCGTCGACTCCGTCGCAGCCTTGACGCCGCGCGCCGAGATCGAGGGCGAGATGGGCGACAGCCTGCCGGGCCTTCAGGCGCGCTTGATGAGCCAGGCGCTGCGCAAGCTGACGGCCTCCATTTCCAAGTCGAAATGCATCGTGCTGTTCATCAACCAGATCCGCCACAAGATCGGCGTCATGTACGGCTCGCCCGAGACGACGACGGGCGGCAATGCGCTCAAGTTCTACGCCTCGGTGCGTCTGGATATCCGCCGCACCGGCGCGATCAAGAACCGTGACGAGGTGGTCGGCAACACCACCCGGGTCAAGGTGGTCAAGAACAAGGTCGCCCCGCCATTCCGCGAGGTCATCTTCGACATCATGTACGGCGAAGGCATCTCCAAGCTGGGCGAAGTCATCGACCTGGGCGTCAAGGCCGGCATCATCGAGAAGTCGGGCAGCTGGTTCAGCTATGACTCCACCCGGATCGGTCAGGGCCGCGAGAATGTGCGCGAGTTCTTGAAGCAGAATCCCGACATCGCCGCCTCGATCGAAAAGGCCGTGCGCGCCTCGACCAACAAGATCGCCGACGAACTGCTGGGCACGCCCGAGCCGGACGAAGGCCAGGACCTGGAAGGCTGACGCCGGCCTCCGAGGCTGGGCGGACTGTCAGAGTCTGTCCCGGTCTCGGTCCGGTCTTTCACCGCTACTCCGTCGCCCCTAGCGACCCGCCACCGACCCCGCGAAGGGCGGCGGAGCGACCCGCTCGACCTCGTGTCGGGCGGGTCTTTTCTTTTGTGAGCGGTGCTGAGCTTTCTTTCGTCATTCCGGGCGAAGCGTAGCGGAGACCCGGAACCCAGCGGCGCGCGTGAGCGCGAAGCTGTCGCGGACTCGATGCCCCGAGATCTTGCGATGGAAAGATCGCCTCCGGCGCCGCTGGGTCCCCCGGTCGCTCTTGGCGCGCCGGAGGATGACGAAAGTCAAACGCCAAACGAAAACGGGCGACCCGAAGGCCGCCCGTTCGTCGTTTTACCGATGTCGCCTGCTGATCAGGCGGCCACCTTCTCCGGGGCGAACTTGCCGTAGAAGGTTTCGTTCTTGGCGGCCATGTCGCGCAGCAACTGCGGGACCTTGAAGCGGTCGCCGTACGTCGCGGCCAGACGGTCTGCGGTTTCGACGAACTTGGCCAGGCCGATGCCGTCGATCATGCTGATCGGGCCGCCGGTCCAGGGCGCGAAGCCCCAGCCCAGGATGGCGCCCAGGTCTGCTTCGCGCGGATCGTCGATGACGCCTTCTTCCCAGCAACGGGCCACTTCGACGGCCTGGCGATACAGCAGGCGCGTCTTCAGCTCGTCGATCTGGGCGAAGGCGGTCGGCTCTTCCGGCTGGTCGATGCCTTTGGTGGTCGGGGCCAGTTCGCCCAGACCCTTCCAGATCGTCTTGGGCTTTTGATCGTAGTCGTAGAAGCCCTTGCCGTTCTTGCGCCCGAAGCGACCGCCCTCGACCATCTTGGCGACGATGTCGGCGCCTTCCGACGGGACGTATTTGTCGCCCAGATCCAGCGCCGTCTGTTTGGCGATCTTGTAGGACAGATCCAGGGCGACGTCGTCGTGCATCTCCAGCGGGCCGCGCGGCATGCCGGTCATGCGACCGACATTGTCGATCAGGGCCGGGCCGTAGCCCTCTTCGAGCATCGCTATGCCCTCCATCAGGAAGGTGGAGAAGCAGCGCGAGGTGTAGAAGCCGCGGCTGTCGTTCACGACGATCGGCGTCTTCTTGATCTTCAGCACATAGTCCAGCGCCCTGGCGATGGCGGCCTGACCCGTCTTTTCGCCCAGGATGATCTCGACCAGCATCATCTTGTCGACGGGCGAGAAGAAGTGGATGCCGATGAAGTCCTCGGGCCGCACCGAGGCCTCGGCCAGGCCGGTGATCGGCAGGGTCGAGGTGTTGGAGCCGAAGGCGGCGCCCTCGGCCAGTTGCGCCTCGGCGCGCTTGGTCACGTCGGCCTTGATCTCGCGGTTTTCGAACACGGCCTCGACGACCAGATCGGAACCCTTGATCAGCTCATAGTCCGTCGTCGCCGTGACCGAACCCAGCAGGGCGTCATACTTCTCCTGCGTCAGCTGACCGCGCGACAGGCGCTTCTTCAGCAGCTCCTCGACATGGGCCTTGCCCTTGTCGGCGGCTTCCTGCGTCTGGTCGATCAGGATGGTTTCTATTCCGGCCAGCGCCTGCACATAGGCGATGCCCGCGCCCATCATGCCGGCGCCGATGACGGTGACCTTCTTCGGATCGGACTTGGGTACGCCGGCCGGACGAACGGCACCCTTGTCCAGTTCCTGCTTGGACAGGAACAGCGAACGGATCATGGCCTGGGCCTGCGGCGTCATCAGGGTCTTGATGAAGTAGCGGGTCTCGATACGCAGCGCCGCATCCATCGGCACCTGGGCGCCTTCGTAAACGGCCTTCATCAGGTTCACCACGGCCGGATAGTTGCCGTAGGACTGCTTGCGCAGCATGGCGTTGCCGACCATAAAGTTCTGAATGCCGGCCGGGTGATAGGGGCCTCCGCCGGGCAGTTTGAACGACTTCTCGTCCCAAGGCTGGACGGCCTTGCCCCCCGACTCGACCTTGCTCTTGATCCAGGCCTTGGCGGCCTCGACCGACTGGCCTTTCTCGACCACCTCATGGACGATGCCGGCGCCCTTGGCGTCGTTGGGACGGAAGGACTTGCCCTCGCTCATGGCCATCATGGCGTTCTGGACGCCGACCAGGCGCGTCAGGCGCTGGGTGCCGCCGCCGCCGGGGAAGAGGCCGACCTTGATCTCGGGCAGGCCCAGCTGGATCTTGTTGTCGTTCTCGACCACGCGGTAGTGGGCCGCCAGGGTGAACTCCAGTCCGCCGCCCAAAGCGAGGCCGTTGATCGCGGCCGCGATCGGCTTGCCCGAGGTTTCCAGCGCACGGAAGGCGCCGTTCAGCTTCCAGCCGGCGTCGAACGCCTTTTGCAGGTCGCCGCCGCCCGACAGCACGCCGCCGGCCATGTCGCCCAGGTCCGCGCCGGCGCAGAAGCCCGAGGCCTTGCCCGAGGTGATGACGGCGCCCTTGATGGCGTCGTCGGTCTTGATGCGTTCGACCAGCTCGGGGATTTCCTTCATCACCGAAGACGTCAGGGTGTTCATCGAACGGCCCGGAACGTCGAAGGTGACCAGGGCGATACCGTCGGCGTCGACGTCGATCTTGAAGTTTTCCATATCCATTTGCTCCTGGATCAGACGCGTTCGATGACGGTGGCGGTGCCCATGCCGCCGCCGATGCAAAGGGTGACCAGGGCGGTCGACTTGTTCGAGCGCTCCAGCTCGTCAAGCGCGATGCCGGTGATCATGGCGCCGGTGGCGCCGAGCGGGTGGCCCATCGAGATACCGCCGCCGTTCACATTCATCTTGGCGTGGTCGATGTCGAGCGCCTGCATATAGCGCAGGACGACCGCCGCGAAGGCCTCGTTCAGCTCCCACAGGTCGATGTCGTCGGGCGTCATACCTAGCTTGCCCAGCAGTTTGCGCGTCACATACTCCGGGCCGGTCAACATGATCGACGGCTCGGAGCCGATCGAGGCGCCGCCCAGGATCTTGGCGCGCGGCTTCAGGCCCAGGGCCTGCCCGGCTTCCAGCGAACCGATCAGCACGCCGGCCGAACCATCCACGATGCCGGACGAGTTGCCGGGCGTGTGGACGTGATTGACGCGCTCGACCTCGGGATAGCGCTGGTTGATCACGCCGTCGAAGGCCATTTCGCCCATCATCGCGAAGGAGGGGTTCAGGCCGCCGAGCGCCTGCATGTCCGTGTTCGGACGGATCGTCTCGTCATGATCCAGGATGGTCAGGCCCAGCTGGTCCTTGACGCCGATCACCGAGTTCTTGAACCGGCCCTCGGCCCAGGCCTTGGCGGCGCGCTTGTGGCTTTCGACCGAATAGGCGTCCACGTCGTCGCGGCTGAAGCCGTACTTGGTGGCGATCATGTCCGCCGACACGCCTTGCGGCACGAAATAGGTCGGGAAGGCCGAAGAAGGGTCGGTCGGCCAGGCGCCCATATCCGAACCCATCGGCACGCGGCTCATGACCTCGACGCCGCCGCCGACGGCGAAGTCGGCCTCGCCGGACTTCACCTTGGCCGTCGCCATGTTCACGGCTTCCAGGCCCGAGGCGCAGAAGCGGTTGATCTGGACGCCCGCCGTGTATTGCGACCAGCCGGCAGAGAGCACGGCCGTGCGCGCGATGTCGGCGCCGAGTTCGCCCACGGGCGTGACGCAGCCCAGGATGACGTCGTCGACCTTGGAGGTGTCCAGGTCGTTGCGGTCGCGCAGCGCTTCCAGCACCTGGGTCGCCAGGCTGAGGCCGGTGATCTCGTGCAGCGAGCCATCCTTCTTGCCCTTGCCGCGCGGCGTGCGGACGGCGTCGTAGATATAGGCGTCAGCCATGGAAGTGCGTCTCCATCTTTGGGCCCATCCTCAACGTGCGGCAGGTCGCGGCACGACGGACAAGGCGGTTCCAAGCGTGGACGCCAAGAACCCTACGTTTACGTCAACGTCAAGTAATAAGCCGCGTGATCGCGGCCGCTTGAGGCGGATGCTTCGACCGACTGACGGTATCAGAACGTGGGAATGCCGGCCGAGCGCCCGCTGTCAGCGAGGCGGAATACGGGTGGCGCCGCCGGTGATCTTGCAGGCGTATTCGGTCTGCGGACGGCCGGTCTGAACGCCAGTCGGCGTCAGAATGCCTTGGTCACGCGTGCAGGCGGCTTCCAAGGCGTTCAGTTCCTGCTGATAGCTATTGGTCGCGCCCATCGTGCCGCAGCCCGAAAGCAGCGGCAGGACAATGGCGGCGGAAAGGATGAGGATACGCATGGTTCGGTGCTCCCTTTGGAGCGTCAACCGCTCCACATAGCCCCCCGGCCCTCGAAGACTACTGCGTCGCCGACAGCCTGACCAGCTTGCCGTTCTGCTCGTCGGTAATGGCCCAGACCGACCCGTCGGCGCCGACCGCCACGTCGCGGATGCGTTCGCCTAAGTCTGTCAGCAGGCGCTCTTCGCCCACCACCCGATCATTCTGGATCACCAGACGCGCAATATGTTTTTCTTTGAGGCCCGCGACCAGCAGGTTGCCGTCCCAGCCGGTGAACATGGCGCCCTGATAGAAGGTTGCGCCGCCGGGTGCGATCACCGGATCCCAGTAATAGACGGGCTGTTCGGTGCCATCCTTTTGCGTCGCGCCGCTGTTGATCTGACCGCCCGCATATTCGACGCCGTAGGCCGCATCCGGCCAGCCGTAGTTGGCGCCGGCCTTGTCCAGATTGACCTCGTCGCCGCCGCGCGTGCCGTGTTCAATGGTCCAGATCGCGCCCGTTCCCGGCTGAACGGCGACGCCCTGAACATTGCGGTGTCCTCGGCTCCAGATTTCCGGCAGGGCGCCGGCGCGGCCGACGAAGGGGTTGTCCTGCGGGACCGTGCCGTCGGCGTTGATGCGGATGGTCTTGCCCATGTGCGAGCCCAGGTCCTGCGCCTGGGGCCGCATCGGCTTGTCCGAGCGTTCGCCCAGGGTGATGAACAGCTTGCCGTCCAGCGCGAAGGCCAGGGATGACCCGAAATGTTTGTCGCCGTCATAGACGGGCAGGGCGCGGAAGATGACCTGTACATTTTCGACACGCGAACCGTCGTCCGACAGACGCCCGCGCGCGACCGAGGTGGCGTTGCCGCCCTCGCGGGGTTCGGCATAGCTCCAATAGATCATGCGATCCTGCGCAAAGCTCGGTCCGACGACGACGTCCAGCAGGCCGCCCTGACCGCGCGCATCGACGGCGGGCAGGCCCGCGACCGGTTCGCTGATCTGGCCCTGGGCGCTGATGATGCGCAGACGGCCCGGCTTTTCAGTCACCAGCCAGCGGCCGTCGGGCAGGGCCGCCAGACCCCAGGGGTGGACAAGCCCAGAGGCGACCACCGTGTGGGTCATGGCCTGTTCGGTCTTGACGCCCGGCGCGCGGGTCTGGCCGGCGAAGGCTGGTTGTTGATCGGGATTGTTCGCCGGACGCGTTTCCAGCGGGGCCCCGGCCTGAGGCGTAGCAACGGCGCTCTCGCTATTTGCGCCACAGGCGGCGGCGAGAACGAGCAGGGATGTCGAGGCGGCGGCGACGATCAGGCGCATGAAGGGAGAGCTCCGGCTGGGCTTTGGGCAGTCGTTACGAAACGGCGAGGCCAGCGTTACCGTTCCTGCCGCAAGCCGTCTTGCGCTCTATCGCCGCAGGTTCTGGTCCGAGACGACTTGAACCGCGCGCCCGACGGCGATATAGGCACGCCTCTTTCGCGCTGGCCCCGGCCGCGCGCAGGGCCCGGGACTGGGTAGCTCAGATGGTTAGAGCGGTGGATTCATAACCCACAGGTCGGCGGTTCGATCCCGCCTCCAGTCACCATTTCTCCCCTGATAATTAATGACTTATTACCTCGACGTTTTGGGGTGTCGCATACATAGACCCAACGGCTCGGGCGAGATCGAAATCTCGCCTTGCGTCGGCTCGCGCCATTGCCAGGATGATGCGTAGGAGGCGAGGTTCAAGCGCGCTGAGCGCCGCAGCATCTTCTGTCGTCGGGTTCATGCCCGATCGTCCAACAATGTCCTGAATCTATGGTCGTCAGGGCTTTCGCATAACGTCCGTTATCCGCTCGCAGGCTGCTCATTGAGCGTGCTTTGGGATCTAGGACGCTCGGTGCCAATTCCGCACCATGGTCAAGCGAATTCACGCGACCGGTCACTTTTCAATTGAAACGCGAGTCTACTGTATGCATTCTCTTCCTCGGCGACCCTCAGCCGATGATAAGGGCCCCTGGGCACTTCTTTCGAGATAGTCGGACTACTGAGGGTCGTCCTAGCTTTCCATCAGTAGTGAAGCTTGGTCCCTCTCCCGAAGAGGTCGTATTCGTGCGTGATGCAGTCGCGGATTAGGTTGTAAGACCGCTCGCAGCCGCGCTCCCACTTTCGCTGAATTGCCCATGTGCAATAGTCCGCCACTTGCAGGCAGGGGTCTGTCGCTGACGGACAAAAGAACGCCGCCCAGCGATCTCTTGGAAGATGCTCCTGAACGACGTCGTGAACCGCGCTCGTGAATGCACCCTGCTTTTTCTTGGTGCTGATCGTAGCCGAAGTGATCTGGAGCTGATCTACGGGCTCAACGAAGCGCGCGAGTGCGTGTCTGAAATGAAAAAACCAGCCGTATTGGTAAAATCTCGCCTCAGTTTCGTAAAGGTGCGGATAGGCTTTAGCCTTTTCCATTACCGTAGCCTGAATCCGGAAGTCGTGCTTTCCCAACACGTCAAAAACTCTGTCGCGGATAGCTTGCTTGTCCTCCGTCGCGTGAAACTGATCGCGGACGGGCGCATCTTCCCAGACTAGTTCTCGGCGGAGGGCCAGCAGGTCGTGGGCGATGGCGCAGTTATCCATCGTGACCGTGCACACGATAAAGTGCCGGCTGACGTTAGGGTTTCGATTAAATGTGAAGCAGCCCGCCTCATCAGCAAATATGAAGCGTCTGGAAGGGGGTTGGCTTGCTTGTACGACGGCGAGATTTTGATTCATTGCCGTAAATACAATCACAGATTCTGTGATTCACACAGCAACATACGAGCCCAAAGCGGTCTTGCTGCGCAGGCGAATGCCACCTCTAACAAGCTATCTCCATTGTCGGAGAGTTCGTGGGTCCAAGAACGATCCCGCCTCCAGTCACCATTTTGTTGTTAGTCAACAGTAACTTAAGTCGTCCTTGGTTTGAGTCGTTTCACGCGTAGACCCATCAGCTTCGCGATATTCATCCAAACGTCCATTTTTCGGCCGCAAGTTTAAGGCTGAACTCGACCCGTAGCGGACGTTAGTTTCTCTTTGCCTAGGATCTAATTGACATCGCGAAGGCCTCGCTGTTCCCAATGACCTTCCTGCCTCCTTCAGTGGAGACAGTTCAGCATTAGACGGACAGGACCAAGCTTAAGGCGCCGAATGCACTCTCCGCCGCATGTTGTTCACAATCAGTCCAGCTTGCGCATACGCTGAGCGAGGAAATGCGTATTGCGAATAGAGGCTGTGAAGATACGCTCTATCCCAGTCCGTCATCCCGGGGCCGGCGTCGTCAAACAGATTAAGCACGGTTTCGTAAGAACTGGTTTCGGCCGCCATGTCGATCTGGGCCAAGGAGATCATGGCAATATAATCACCGAGTTGCCCAGCGCTGACCGACCCGGTTTTCGAGAGATCGACGATGACGATGACTTTATACAGCGCGTCGACCGTCTGATTGGTCAGGCGAGAACCCGTGGTGGCCTCGACTATGGGCGCGAAGGCAATCGGGCAATCGTATCCGCCACAACCCGCCGCCTCTGCGATGTCTGGAGAGATGAACCGGGGTTGGTCGCCTGGCACGCGCACTGCCCTTGAGCCGAACTTATCGACCGGCATACTCAGTGACCACCAGCGCACTGGCTTTTCTGAGATCTGGAATGCCTGCAGTGGTGCCGGCCCTCGATCAAGGCCGCCTACACCAACGCGAAACAGTCTGGCGTCGTTTTCGACCATTTTCTGCGCCAGGGCAGACCCGTCGTTGGTGAAGATGATCACAAGGTTCGGGTCGCAACCGGGCTGTCCCGGACGGAGATGCAACTCGGCCGAAATGTCGCTGACCCGGTCGAGAATCGGCTGTGCCGCCTCCGGACGCAGGTTGACCGTCGCCGGACATATGGGCCCTCGCCAACGCGCTAGACCGCGACCAGTCGCCGGAGCCGCCACACGTCCGACGAAACCATGCACCGCATCCCGCTCGGGCACGCCGGTGACTTCAACCTCCGGCAATGTGGCCAATTGCGGCTCTGTTGCCGGAGCCGGCTGGAGCGGCGTGGCCAACAGTAGGGCAGACAAGATTGAGACTGAAAGCATCAAACGGCTCGCTTCGATGTTGGAGGTGGATGCTAGCGCCTTAAGCCTGAGGGTGACGCCCGAACGTAATCGCTAAGTTCAGCCCAAAGTAGTGTCCGCTAGCCACCCTCAGCGGAACTTCGAAGTGTCCGCTGCTAGGCCGCGCATTCTCGACGACGGAAACGCATCAGGTCATTGCCCTGTAATTGAGCCTGGTTCAGCACGCAATGCGCGTTGCTGGAGATGTGGGTCTGTGCATGATCCCGCCTCCAGTCACCATTTCCACTATGCTGGACTGAACTTAGATCAAAGCGGTCCTGGCGGAATGCCGACGATGGAGCGGTCGTATTGCACGGCATCGCGGCTTTGAATTTCCCGAAGTTCCTTACGCTTGGCCTCGACAAGAGCAGCATATTGCTCGGGCGTGTAGCAGATGGTCTGTTCAAGCCTACGGCCCGTCAGGGCTCGCCGTTCACAGACGCGGCGCGCGCGCGGAGCCGCCGCTGCTTGGTCCGCAGCAGCAACCTGAGGTGACGGCGCTGTCGTGGCGGGAGGGGTTTGGGCTGATGCTTGCAGTGCTAGCGCGGATACAAAAGCCAATGATGTTGCGAACATGCGTCTCTCCTTGATAATGCCAAGGTCTCACGTCTCGCCACAACTAGCAAATATAGCGCGCGAAGTGCTCGATCTTGGGTTGCGTCACACTGTCGTTGATTTGCTGGTCTGCAACCTGCGCCGTTGTGCTGCGTTTTTCGGTCGAGCTTTCAACCTTGACCGGAGTTTCGTCGTGACGATCCGAACCAAAGCCCTGATGGCGGCCGTCGCCGCAATGACGCTGGGCGCGGCCGCCTGCACCCAGGCCGAGCAGGAAAAGACCGAGGCGCATGCCGAGGCTGCGGCCGACAAGACGGCCGATGTCGCGTCTCAGGCCGGAGAAGTGATCGAAGGCGGCGCGATGAAGGCGGCACAGGCGGTCGAGAGCGGCGCCGGCAAGGTCGCCGACAAGCTGGAAACCGAACAGGCCGAGGCTGCGGCCGAGGGCAAGCCTGGCGCGATCAATCCCGCGACCGACCAGCGCGTGCCGGCCAATAACAACTAAAAGTCGATCAGGCGGGAGGCGGCGCGCCGCCTTCCGCCAGGATCGCATCGATCAGGGCGTGGGCTTCTTGGCTGGACCAGTCCGCCTCGCCCTTCATGACAGCGCGGATGCGGCCCCGACGATCCAGGACGATGGTCTGCGGCATGGCGCCCTTGCCGGGGAACTCGAACGGCAGCTGGAATTTGGCGTCGCTGTAGAAGGGCAGGGGCGCGTGGTCGGCCAAGAAGCGTTTCGCCTCGGCTGCGGCTTCGGGTGTGGCGTCCACGTTGATCGGCAGGACGACCAGATCCTCGTTCGCCTCATAGGCTTTCGCCAGCGCCTGAAGCGTGGGCATTTCCACCTTGCAGGGCGCGCACCACATCGCCCACAGGTTCACGACCACGACCTTGCCCTGAAAAGCCGAGAAACGGACGGCTGTGCCCGTGCGGTCGCGGAACGCGTATTCAGGCGCCGGCTTCGCCTCAGCCGGGGTCGACAGCGCGGCCAAGGATCCGACCGCGAAGCGCGCCAGGTCGCTTTTTGGCGCCGCAGCGGCGGTTGTGGTCTGTTCGACTTGCGCCTTCTGGCGATGATTGGCGTATAGCGACATCGCCATGCCGCCGGCGCCGGCGATGGTGCTGACGACGACGACCGCGCCGACGACCGCCCAGATCGCCTTTCTTGAGCCGCTCATGACCGAAACACCTTCTTCCGACGCCAATCCATCCGGAGGTTCGACTGCGCCGGTGAAGCCCGCGGGTCAAGACATGTGGGGCGGACGCTTTTCGTCGCGCCCCGCCGAGATCATGCAGGCGATCAACGTCTCCATCGGCGTGGACCAGCGCCTGTGGCGTCAGGATCTGGCCGGATCGCGGGCCCACTGCCGCATGCTGGCCAAACAGGGCATCATCGCGCAGGCCGATGCGGACGCGATCCTGGGCGGGCTGGAGGTCATCCAGTCCGAGATCGAGGCCGGGACCTTCCCGTTCCGCGACCAGTTCGAGGACATCCACATGAATGTGGAGGCGCGCCTCAATGAACTGATCGGCGAGCCGTCGGGCCGGCTGCACACGGCGCGCAGCCGCAACGATCAGGTCGCCGTCGATTTCCGCCTGTGGGTCCGCGACGCCTGCGATCGCTCGGTCGCGCAGTTGAAGGCCTTGCAGGCTGCGCTGCTGACGCGCGCCGAGCAGCATGCCGGCGACCTGATGCCCGGCTTCACCCATTTGCAGACCGCCCAGCCCGTGACCCTGGGTCACCATCTGATGGCCTATGTCGAGATGTTTGGCCGTGATGCCGGACGTTTCGCCGACGCCCGCGCCCGGATGAATGAAAGCCCGCTGGGGGCGGCGGCCCTGGCCGGTTCGCCCTTCCCCATCGATCGTCAGGCGACGGCGGCGGATCTGGGTTTCGACAGGCCGATGGCTAATAGCCTGGACGCCGTGTCGGACCGCGACTTTGCGCTGGAAAGCCTGGCCGCCGCCTCGATCACGGCCGGGCATCTGTCGCGCTTGGCTGAGGAGATCGTGGTCTGGATGACGCCGATGTTCGGTTTCGCCAGCCTGCCCGACGACCTGACCACCGGCTCGTCGATCATGCCGCAGAAGCGCAATCCGGATGCCGCCGAACTGGTGCGGGCCAAGACCGGGCGGATCATGGGGTCTCTGGTCGCTCTGTCCACGGTGATGAAGGGCCTGCCGCTGGCCTATTCCAAGGATATGCAGGAGGACAAGCCGCCGGTGTTTGAGGCCTTCGACGCCCTCGATCTGGCCTTGGTCGCGATGACGGAGATGGTTTCGGCCCTGCAACCCAACACCCAACGGATGGCCCAGGCGGCGGGCGCGGGCTTTTCGACCGCGACGGACCTGGCCGACTGGCTGGTGCGCGAACTGAATCTGCCGTTCAGAAAGGCGCACCACGTGACCGGCGCGGCGGTCAAACGGGCGGAGGGGTTGGGCGTGGATCTGTCGCAACTGCCGCTGGAAGAAATGCAGAAACTGGAGCCAGGGATCACCGAAGCGGTTTACAAGGTGCTGACCGCCGAGGCTTCGTGCCAAAGCCGCCAAAGCTATGGGGGAACCGCGCCGGAACAGGTCCGTGCGCGCATCGCCGACTGGAGAGCCCGCCTGTGAAAAAATCTCTGATCCTCGCGGGCGCGCTCGCCCTTCTGACCTCCGCCTGCGGCCGGATGGCCGATCTGGAATCGCCGGTGCGCGAGACCGAGCGTGCGCCGCGCAGCAGCCGAGCGCCGGGGCTGCCCGAGCCGGCGACCATGAACCGTCCGTCCAGCAGCGTGCCGATCGACGGCGGCCCGTCCAACCCGATCGGCGCCGGCGCGGCCCAGAACGACCCGCGGTAAGTTGCACCATTTCGACCTGAAGGACGGCGCCCTCCATGCCGAGGGCGTGCCGCTGGAGCTGATCGCGGACGAGGTCGGCACACCGGCCTATGTCTATTCGACCGCGACCCTGAAGCGGCATTACGGCCTGCTGCGCGCCGCCGCCGACGCGCATCGGGACGCTCTGGGCGAGGCTCTGATCGCCTTTGCGGTCAAGGCCAACTCCAACCTGTCGGTGCTGGCGACCCTGGCCAAGCTGGGGTCGGGGGCGGACACGGTGTCCGAGGGCGAAATCCGCCGGGCTCTTGCTGCGGGCGTGCCGTCCGACCGGATCATCTTTTCCGGCGTGGGTAAGACCGATGTGGAAATGGCCTTCGCCATCAGCGTCGGCGTGCGTCAGATCAATGTCGAATCCGGCGCCGAGCTGGATCGGCTGATCGCCGTTGCAGCCATGATGGATGCGTCGCCGGCCATCGCCGTCCGGGTCAATCCGAACGTGGGCGCGGGCGGCCACGCAAAGATCACCACGGGCGGCAAGGGCGACAAGTTCGGCGTGCCGGTCGAGGAGGCGATGGACCTCTATGCCCGCGCCTCGGCCTCGCCCCATGTCACGCCCGTCGGACTGGCCTGTCATATCGGCAGCCAGATCACTGACCTTGAGCCGCTGAAGGCCGCCTTCGAGGTCTTGGCGGACATGACGCGCAAACTGCGGGCGCAGGGTCATGCCGTGACCCGCCTGGATCTGGGCGGCGGGCTGGGCGTGCCCTATTCAGGCGGGACTGAGCCGCCGTCGCCGGCTGAGTATGTCGCCATGGCCGCGCGGGTTCTGAGCGGGCTGGATGTCGAGGCGGCGTTCGAACCGGGCCGGCTGCTGGCCGCAAACGCCGGGGTGTTGCTCAGCCAGGTGATCCAGGTCAACGAACGCTCGGACGGACGGCGCTTTTTGGTGCTGGACGCGGCGATGAACGACCTGATGCGGCCGGCCCTGTACGACGCCTTTCACGACATCCAGCCGGTCAATCCGCGCGAGGGTAAGGCGACGTCCTATGACGTGGTCGGGCCGGTGTGCGAGACGGGCGACACCTTCGCGCGTGACCGCGCGCTGCCGCCGCTGGAGGCCGAGGACCTGATCGTCTTCACCGGCGCGGGGGCTTACGGCGCGGTGATGTCCAGCGAATACAACAGCCGGCCCCTGATTCCCGAGGTGCTGGTCGATGGCGATCAGTGGGCCGTGATCCGGCCACGTCCGACGTATGAAGAGATGCTGGACCGCGAGCCGTTCGCCGATTGGCTTTGATCGCCGATTCTTCTCGACCGTTATAAAGTAACACGCTATAGGGCCGGTCATGTCCTCCGGTCCCGAACAGTCCGTCATGCTTTCCCTGCTGGGCGGCGGCTTCGTTGCGGCCTTCCTGCATGCGGCCCTGCCGACCCACTGGCTGCCCTTCACCCTGGTGGGGCGGGCGCAAGGCTGGCGGCCGTCGCGGATCCTGATGGCGGTGACGGCGGCGGGTCTGGCCCATATCGCCACGACGGCGGTGGTCGGTGGTCTGATCGTGGCGGCGGGTCTGGCGCTGGATCAGTGGATCGAGGGCGTGCTGCCACACCTGGCGGCGGTGCTGCTGTTCCTGTTCGGCGCCTTCTATCTGGCGCGCGCGACCCTGAAGCGCCCGGCCATGGCCGGTGGTCCTGCGGTCGAGACGCCCGAGCCGGCCGTGTCGGACAAGGCCGCCTTCCTGGGTCTGGTCGCCATGATGGCGGTCTCGCCGGGTGAAGTGCTGCTGCCCATCTATCTGTCTTCGGCCTCGGCGGGTCTTGGCGCCCTGGCGCTGCTGACGGTGGTGTTCGCGGCGGGGACCATCGCCGGCATGGCGGTCTTCACGGCATTGGCCAGCGCCGGCGCCTCGATCCTGCGGCTGGAACGCTGGGCGCGATATGAGGGGGCGGTGCTTGGCGTGGCCCTGATCGGTCTTGGCCTAGTCGTCGCCATGCACCAACACTGACGCGATATTACATGATAACATTCAATGCGTTATCATGTATCGGCTTGGCTGTTTCGCCAGAGGGCGTATAGGCGAGCCATGAACGCCGCGCACGACCACAGCCCCAGCCACCGGCATGACCACGATCATGCGGATCACGGCCATGGGCATTCTCACAGTCACCACGGACACAGCCACAGCCACGGCGGTCATAGCCACGGTCCGGTGGACACCGGCGACTGGCGCTATGCCGTCGGCCTGGTGGTCAATCTGCTGTTCGTGGCGTGCGAGTTCGGCGCCGGCCTGATCGCGGATTCGACCGCCCTGTTGGCCGACGCCGGGCATAATCTGTCGGACGTGCTGGGTCTGGCCATGGCGGGCGGGGCGGCCTGGCTGGCGCGACGCGGCGCACATGGAGCGGCGGGCGGTCGGCGGACCTATGGTTTCGGCAAGGCGACGGTGCTGGCGGCGCTGGGCAATGCGTTGCTACTGATCTTCGCTTGCGGGGCCATCGCCTTCGAGGCCGTGCGGCGGTTCAACGAACCCGCCCCGGTCGGGTCGGGCGTCATCATGGCGGTCGCGGGCATCGGCTTCGTCATCAACCTGGGCACCGCGCTGCTGTTCATGAAGTCGCAGCACGACCTGAATGCGCGCGGCGCCTATCTGCACATGATGGCCGACGCAGGCGTGTCGCTGGGCGTGGTGCTGGCCGGCGGGCTGATCATGATGACCGGCTGGTCGGTGGTCGATCCGCTGGTCAGCCTCGTGATCGTGGTCGTGATCCTGTGGTCGACCTGGGGCCTGCTGAAGGACTCGGTCAATCTGGCCATGGACGGCGCGCCGACAGGCGTGGACGTGCCGGCTCTGGAACAGGCGCTGGTCCGCCTGCCGGGCGTGCGAGCCGTGCATGATCTACACGTCTGGGGATTGTCGACGACCGAGACGGCCCTGACCGCCCACCTGGTCCACGACGGCGCCGACACGGCGGCGCTGATCTGCGAGGCCCAGGCGGTGGCGAAGCGCTACGCCATCGGCCATACGACATTGCAGTTGGAGACCGAGCCTCTGCCGGATTGCCCGGGCTGCTGAGCCCTTAGGCCTGTTCGAACGTCACCGGCGCGCCCCAGAACTGCGACACCAGTTCCGACTGCGGCCCGGCCTGGCCGGTGGTCAGGAAGTCGCGACGCCCGCTGTCGCCCAGATCGTATTCCGGGTGCGCCTTGAAATAGCGCTCTAGCGCATCCGCCACCGCCGTCGGCTGTTCGATCAGAACGGTGCCGGCCGGCAGAGCTTGGGCGAACAGTTCGGCGACGATCTCATAGTGCGTGCAGCCCAGGATGGCCTTGTCCGGGTGGCGGCCGATGCGACGACGCAGCGCATCGACGTGGTCGTCGATCACCACCTTCAGCTCCTCCGGCGGCGCGCCCAGTTCGATCAGGCCCGCCAGGCCGGGGCAGGGTTCGGAGAAGACGGCGATGTCCTCGCGCCGCTTGTCGATCTCGATCTCATAGACGCGGCTGATGGCGGTGGCGGCGGTGCAGAAGACGCCGGTGATGTCGATGGCAGCGACCTTCTCGCCCTCCTGCGGGCGCTCGGCTTCAAAGCTCCAGGGCTTGCCGGTCGCCGCCTCGATGGTCGGGACGATGATGCCGAGGATGTTGACCGGGCGGCCCAGACGCTCGCGCAGACCCGGCAGCCAGGTCTGTTGCAGGCGGCGAAGCGCAATGGCGCTGGCGGTGTTGCAGGCCAGGACGACGACGGAGGCGCCGGCGTCGAACAGCCTTTCGCAGCCGGTTTTCGTCAGTTCGACGATGTCTTCGCCGCCCCGCCCGCCATAGGGGGCGTGGGCCTGATCGGCCAGATAGACGAAGTCCCGCTGGGGGAAGCGTCGGGTCAGTTCGCGGTGGACGGTCAGACCGCCCACGCCGGAGTCGAAAACGCCAATAGCCATGGCCCGGCTTTAGAACAGTGCGACGACGTATCCAACCGGATTGGCGACAAGTTTATGCCCGCGTCAGGTGACGGGGGCGATCCGTGCGCCTAAGTGTATCGCAACCATGATCTTGTTTCGGAGCATTCCATGCATAGACGCCAGCTTCTCATCGCGGGCGGAAGCCTGATGGCCCTGTCGGCCTGCGCTTCCACAGGCGCGACCTCGGGCGGTTCTGCTGCGGCGCCGTCCGCCGCCAGCGTCGCCGAGGAAGCGCGCATCGCCCGCGCCGTGCTGCCCAGCCAGACGCCGCGCGCCGAACTGCTGCAGGCCTGGACCGGGAAGTATGATGGCGTTCCGCCCTTCGACAAGGTGACGCCGGCCAAGCTGCGCGAAGCCATGCTGGAAGGCATCGAACTGCAGCGCGCCGACATCGCCGCCATCGCCAACAACGCCGAGGCCCCGACGTTCGCCAACACCATGGCGGCGCTGGAGCTGGCCGGCGAGCCGCTGGACCGGGCGTCCAACGTCTATGGCGTGATGACCTCCAACATCGGCGGCGAAGCCTACGACGCGGTCGACACCGAGCTGTCGCCGCTGCTGTCGGCTGCTTCGGACGAGATCACCTTCAACGAGAAGCTGTTCCAACGGGTCAAGACCGTGGCCGACACCGCGGACGCGGCGGGCCTCAGCGCCCAGCAGAAGCGTCTGGCCGAGCGTCGCCGCGACGCCTTCATCCGTTCGGGCGCCAATCTGGACGCGGCCGGCAAGGCCGAACTGGGCCGGATCAACACCGCCCTGTCCAACGCTTTCACCCGCTTCGGCCAGAAGGTCGTCGCCGACGAGAACGCCTGGACCCTGATCCCGAACGAAGCCGGTCTGGCGGGCCTGCCGGCCTCGAACAAGGCCGCCGCCGCCGGGGCGGCGCGCAGCCGCAACCTGCAAGGCTGGGCGATCCTGAACACGCGTTCGGCGGTTGATCCCTTCCTGACCTTCGCCGACGACCGGGCCCTGCGCGAGCAGGTCTGGAAGAAGTTCGTCAATCGCGGCGATAACGGCGACGCCAACGACACCAACTCGACCATCGCCGAGATCGTGAAGCTGCGCGACCAGCGCGCCAAGCTCTTGGGCTACCGCAACCACGCCGAATTGCGCATGCAGGACACGATGGCCAAGACCCCGGCCAATGCTCAGGCCCTGATGGATCGCGTCTGGGCGCCGGCCAAGGCCCGCGTCGCCGAGGAAGTCGCCGACATGAAGGCGATCGCCGGCTTCGACATCGAGCCGTGGGACTACCTCTACTTCGCCGAGAAGGTGCGTAAGGCCAAATACGACCTGGATCAGAACCAGCTGAAGCCCTACTTCGAGCTGAACGCGGTCCGCGCCGGCTCCTTCGCCATGGCCGAACGCCTGTACGGCTTCCAGTTCAAGAAGCTGCCCAAGGGATCGGTGCCGACCTTCGAGCCCGACGTCGAGGCCTATGAGGTCTATGACAAGAGCCGCGACGGCCGCCTGATAGGTCTGTACTACACCGACGATTACGCCCGCCCGGGCAAGCGTTCGGGCGCCTGGATGACCACCTATCGGTCGTTCTCGCAGCTCGACGGCTCCAAGGTCATTCTGGCCTCGAACAACAACAACTTCACCAAGCCGGAGCCGGGCGAGCCCGTGCTGATCTCGCTGGACGACGCCGAGACCCTGTTCCACGAGTTCGGCCACGCCCTGCACTATCTGTCGTCGGTGGTGACCTATCCGTCGTACGGCAACACGCCGCGCGACTTCGTCGAATATCCGTCGCAGGTGCACGAGCACTGGGTGCTGAGCCGCCCGATCTTGGACGGCTATCTGAAGCACTATCAGACGGGCGCGGCCATGCCGGCCGAACTGGTCAACAAGATCGAGGCCGCCGCCACCTTCAACCAGGGCTATGCGACGGTCAGCTATCTGTCCTCGGCCATCGTGGACATGGACCTGCACACCCAGGCCGTGCCGCCGACCGATATCGACGCGTTCGAGAAGGCCAGCCTGGCGCGGATCGGCATGCCCAAGGAGATCGTGATGCGGCACCGCCTGCCGCAATTCAATCACCTGTTCACGTCGGACGCCTATTCGGCGGGCTACTACAGCTATCTGTGGTCCGAGACGATGGACGCCGACACCTGGGCCTATTTCGAAGAGTCGGGCGACGTGTTCAATCCGGACATCGCCGGCCGCTTCAAGTCGATCATGCTGGCCCCCGGCAACACCACCGATCGCGCCGAAGCCTATCGCGCCTTCCGCGGTCGCGACCCGGACGTGGCGGCCCTGCTGAAGGTCCGGGGCTTCCCGGTTTCCTGATCAAGGGTATTCCGTTCTTCGTGACGGATGAGGCCTTGGTGAAAGCCGCCTATCTATAAGTCGGACGCCGCCGGACGATCTGTCCGGCGGCGTCTTGCGTTTCAAGCGTTGAAGGCGAAGCGCCCGCGCGCATATTCGGCTCGGCGAGGGTCGGGCAACAGAGACAACGCTTCCTGCCGGAAGCTATTGCGACAGACCGGGCGCTCAATCGATCGGACACTCCGGCAAAAGCGATCTGCGGCGCCGTTGACGCGTGCGTCGAATGCAGCCGCTCCATGTCGGGTCGACAAATCGAGATCGCCATAGGGGATGTGGGCTTCGAACTGCGCGGCGTTTGCTGAACCGGCCGAGAGAACCGCGGCGGCCGTGATAGAGACGATTTTGAGCATGATCCTGAGTTCCGTTTTGCAACCCCTTGTTGTCCGGGGTGGCTAACGGTGAAGCTGGATCCGATCGAAACGGCGAAGCTTATGCGGCCGAATGGCGCCGCTTCAATAATCCGACGTCATGACATTTCGGTCAAGGTCGACCCGTCTGCGCATCCGATGCTTCTACTGAGGCTTCTCACGCTCTAAGTCAGGGCAGGCATCTGCTGGAGATTTCATGACCGTCGTCGCCTCCTACGTCTATCGTGACGGCCAGCGCGTGCGAGAGGCGCCGCTGACGCCCGAGGGGTTGGCGCTGGAGCCGGGCGAGTTCGTCTGGGTGGGGCTGTACGATCCGACGGACGCAGAAATCGATGTCCTGGTGGAACGGTTCAAGCTGCATCCGCTGGCGGTCGAGGACGCCCTGGCGGCGCACCAGATGCCCAAGGTCGAGGTCTATGGCCGTGAACTGTTCGTGGTGGCGCGCACGGCGATGAAGATCGATGACCGGCTGGCCTATGGCGAAACGCACGTCTTCGTCGGCGACGACCATGTGGTCAGCATCCGTCACGGCTCGGCCCGCGCCCACAACCATTTGCGCACACAGCTGGAAGCCTCGCCCCTGCAGCTCAAGAAGGGTCCCGATTTCGTCCTGCACGGCATTCTGGATTTCATCGTCGACGCCTATGCCCCCATCGTCGACGATGTCGAGGATAGCGTTCTGGAGATGGAACAGCGGACGCTGGACGCTTTTCTGTCACGCCTGGAAATCCGCCGGCTCTTCACCCTTCGCCGCGAGCTGCTGAAGTTTCGGCGCATCCTGGGGCCGATGGAAGAGGTGCTGGGACGGCTCCAGTCGCTGGACCTGCCCTGTATCGATCCGGACGTTCGGCCCTATTTCCGCGACGTCGGCGACCACGTGCGGCGGGTGAACAGCCGGTTGGGGGGGCTGAACGACATTCTGTCGTCGGTCTTCGAGGTCGCCAATCTGCTGGAGCAACAACGTCAGGGCCTGATCACGCGCAAGCTGGCGGCCTGGGCCGCCATCCTGGCCGTGCCGACCGCCATCGCCGGCATCTATGGCATGAACTTCGAACACATGCCCGAGCTGCGCTGGGAATACGGATATTATGCGGTCCTGGGCGTGATCGCAGCCATCTGCGCGGCGCTGTATGTGACCTTCAAGCGAACGAAGTGGCTGTAGTCAGCCGCTGTTTCGCAAGCCCGCCGCCACGCCGTTAATGGCCAGAAGGATGCCCTCGCGGACGCGGGGGTCGTCGTCGCCTGCGCGGCGGCGACGGATCAGTTCGATCTGGACATGGTTCAGCGGCTCGACATAGGGCATGCGCAGCCGGATCAGCCGGTCCAGCTCCGGCTGACCGCCCAGCAGGGCGTCATGGCCGGTGATGGCCAGGATGGCGTCGTGGGTGCGCTGCCACTCCTCGCGGATTTCACCATAGATGCGCGAAGCCAGAGAGGCGTCGGGGACAAGGGTGGCGTAGCGGCGGGCGATGGTCATGTCGGACTTGGCCATGACCATCTCCATGTTCTGGACCAGAGTCTTGAAGAAGGGCCAGGCCTCGGCCATCGCCTTCAGCTCGCCCATGTCCTTACCCTGCACCGCCGAACCGAAGCCGAACCAGCCGGGCAGCATGACCCGGCTCTGCGACCAACTGAACACCCAGGGAATGGCCCGCAAATCCTCGATCCGCGTCGAGGCGGTGCGGGACGACGGGCGCGAGCCGATCTTCAGATCGGCGATCTCGGCGATGGGGGTGGCGGCGCGGTAGTAGTCGACGAAGCCGTCAGTCTCATAGACCAGCTTGCGATAGGCGCCCATCGACCGGGCCGACAGGTCCGACAGGGTCGCGCCGTGTTCGGCGGTAAAGGCGTGATCCGTGCCCTTGCCCAGCGAGGCCAGCATGGCGCCGCAGGTCAGGGCGTCCAGATTGCGAAGCGCGATTTCCGGCTCGCCGTATTTGTTGGCGATGACCTCGCCCTGCTCGGTGGTGCGGATGCGGCCTTGGACCGTGCCTTCAGGCTGGGCCAGGACGCCGGCGAAGGACGAACCGCCGCCGCGCCCGACCGTGCCGCCGCGCCCATGGAACAGTTGCAGCTTCAGCCCGTGCTTCTGCGTCACCTCGACTAGGGCGCGCGAAGCCTCGTGCAACTCCCAGCCTGAGGTCAGGTAGGAGCCGTCCTTGTTCGAATCCGAATAGCCGATCATCACCTCCTGCACGCCGCGCGCCTTGGCGACGGCGAGGGCCGACGGCTCCTGCAACAGCCGCTCCAGCGTTGGGCGGGCGGCGCGCAAGTCCTCGATGGTCTCGAACAGGGGCGCGGCCTGAATGGGACAGGCGGCGGGGTCTTCGGGTCGGTAGAGACCGACTTCCTTCAGCAACAGATAGACTTCCAGCAGGTCGGACGCCGCATCGGTCTTGGACACGATATGGGTGCGGATCGCCTGGGCCCCGAAGGCGGCGAGCGCGGTCGCGGCCGCCTGAAGGATGGCGCGCTCCTTCAGTGTTTCCGGTTCATAGTCGGCATAGGGGCTGAACAGCAGGCGCGACGAGGCCAGTTCGGCGGCCAGCACCTTCAGCCGGCCTTCTTCGTCCAGCGCCAGATAGTCGGACTGCACGCCCGCAACCTTCAGCAGGTCGGCGACAACACGTTCATGGACGTCGGCGTTCTGGCGCATGTCCAGTGTCGCCATATGGAAGCCGAACACCTCGACCGCCGTGATCAGGTCGCTGAGCCGGTCGTCGGCGAAGACGCCGCCGTGGTGCGACACCAGGCTGTCGTGAAGCGTCTTCAGATCGGCTTCGAAGGCGTCGGGGCCGGGATAGGGTTCGGCCTGGACCGCGGGGCGACGGGGCGGGGGGGCGTCGCCCAGCTTCTCGTGCGTGGCGGCCAGGCGAGCATAGACGCCGGTCAGGGCGCGGCGATAGGGCTCGTCCGCGCGGTGGGGCGAGGGATCGTGGGCGGCGTCGGCCAGGGCCTGAAGCTCGGGCGACACCTGCGCCAGTTCGGCGGCGAGGCTGAGTTCGGCGCCCAAGGCGTGCACCTCGTCCAGATAGAAGGTCAGCACGGCCCGCGCCTGGGTGCGGAAGGCGGCGGCCATCACCGTGGCGTCCACGTTCGGATTGCCGTCGCGGTCGCCGCCGACCCAGGTGCCGACGCGCATGAAGGGCTGCAACTCAGGCGCGTCCAGCAGCCGGCGCCAGGCCGACAACTGCTTGGGCGCGACGTGCAGGAAGATGCGGTCCAGGAAGGAGACGACGGTGTCGATCTCGTCCTGCACCACCAGGCCCTGTGTGCGGACCAGACGCGTGGCCCACAGGATGACGATCTGGCGGCGCAGCGGTTCGGCGATAGCGTCTAGGGAGCAGGCGTCGCCGGCCTTGTCGCAGGCGTCCAGCAGGTCGGTGATGGCGGCGATGCGGTCGATGACGCTCTTGCGCCGGACCTCGGACGGGTGGGCGGTCAGGACGGGCGAGATCAGCGACTGATCCAGCAGGTCGCGCACGGCCTCGCGGTCCACGCCTTGATCGGCCAGACGCTTCAGCGCGCCTTCCGGCGTGTCGGGCCGGGCGCCGGCCTCGGCCTGGCTCTGGGCGCGACGGCGGGTCGAGCGATCCTCGGCGATATTGGCCAGCAGCGAGAACAAGGCGAAGCCGTGCGCCAGACCGGCCGCCTGATCCACCGACATGGCGGTCAGCAGCTTCTCAAGACGCTTTGCGGGGTGCGAGGCCGGGTCGCGGTGATAGGCGATCGAAGCCTGGCGCACGGCCTCGACATGGTCGAACAGGGCCTGACCGCCCTCGTCGCGGATGATTTCGCCCAGAATGCCGCCGAGCAGTCGGACCTCGTCACGCAGGGCGTCGTCGGCGGCGGGGTTCATCATCTCAAATATCCTGGGACGGCTTGGGGTCGGCGCGGGGAGGTCGGCATCTGGAAGGGCGAAGTCGCCCGCGTCAACGCACGATCCGTGACAGCCGTCCCCAGAAATCACCGCGTCGATCATGGTGAACCGCCCGTTAGGTTTTCTTAACCGACGGCGCCCGATGATGCGGGCGTAGGATTCCAGATCGGTTCCACTCTTGCCCATGTTCGCCAAACGCCAATCCGCACTCGCCGCCACCGCCGGGACCGCCCCGCGCGCCAAGGACGGCCCGAGCCTGAAGCCTGTCGTCGACGCCCTGAAGAAGCCGCCGGTCGCGGCCGGTCTGGCAGGCTTGCTGCTGCTCAGCACCAGCGCCCTGTTCCTGACGGTGCTGGGTGATCCCAAGGCGGGAACACCTTCGGCCCATGTTGAGCTGGAACGCGATGCGCCCGCAGCGCAAGCGCCGGCCCCGACGGGCTTCGAGGCCTTCTCCATGGGCGCGATGGGGCTGTATCAGAATCTGGCGGGCGGCGCTGATCCGGCTGCGGGCGGCGACGCCGTCATCACCCTGCCGGACGGCGGCAGCGTCTCGGGTCAGGGCGCGCCCATCACGGCGCCGGTCCACGCCGCCTCTCCGTTGGCCAAGGCCCCCATCGCCGGTCTGTCGCAGCCCGGATCGAACGGTCCCCTGCCGATGATCGCGCCCGACGGCCGCGTGCCGGCCCAGGTCTATGCTCGCCCGTTCCGTCCGAACGGCAAGCCGCGCGTGTCGCTGATCGTCGGCGGGCTGGGCCTGAACGCCGTCACCACCCGCGCGGCGATCGAACGCCTGCCGCCGGAGGTCACGCTCAGCTTCGTGCCCTACGCCGACAATCTGCAGGGCTGGATCGACCAGGCGCGCGCGCAGGGCCATGAGGTCATGCTGGAAATGCCGATGGAGCCGACCGGCTATCCAGACAACGACCCCGGCCCCTATACGCTGCTGGCCGACGGCGGCGCCGACGACGTGACCGCCAAGATGGACTGGCTGCTGAGCCGCGCCACCGGCTATTTCGCCGTGACCAACTATCTGGGCGACCGGTTCGCCGGCTCGGACACGGGTATGAACGCCTTCCTGAGCGTCCTGCGCCAGCGCGGCGTCGCCTTCCTGGACGACGGCTCGTTCCAGCGTCGGCCGGGCGCCTGGGCGCGGGCCAGCGCGGACCGCGTCATCGACCGGACCCAGTCGCCCGCCGCCATCGTCGCCGCCCTGAATGGTCTGGAGGCCCAGGCCAAGCTGCGCGGTTCGGCCCTGGGGGCCGGCTTCAGCTATCCGGTGACGGTCGAGGCCGCCGCCCGCTGGACCGCCGGTCTGGAACAGCGCGGCCTGCAACTGGCGCCGGCCTCGTCCATGTCGATGCGGCCGGGGCGCTAGTGTCCGGTCTCGACGCCTACCGCCCCAATGTCGGGGTCGTGCTGTTCAATCGCGAGGGCCTGGTCTGGTACGGCCAGCGGCACGCCACGCCCGGTCCGCATAACTGGCAGTTCCCGCAGGGCGGCGTCGATGCGGGCGAGGATCTGGAGGCCGCCGCCCGCCGCGAACTGCACGAGGAAACCGGCGTCACCTCGATCGAACTGCTGGCGCGGACGGACGACTGGATCCTGTACGACTTCCCGCCCGAAGCCATGAACAACGCCAAGGCCTGGCGCGGTTTCAAGGGTCAGAAGCAGCAGTGGTTCGCCTTCCGCTTCACCGGAGACGAGGCCGAGATCGATCTGGCGGCCGACGACGAGGTCGAGTTCGACGCCTGGCGCTGGGGGCCGCTGTCGGACGCCTGCGACCTGATCGTGCCGTTCAAACGCCCGGCCTATGAACAGGTCGTCGCCGCCTTCTCGCACCTGGCGGCATAGAAAAAGGGCGGCGCGAACGCCGCCCTTTCATAGTTCGCCTTGAAACAGCTTAGGCCGCTTTAGCCTTCTTCTCGGCCTGGCCTTCGATCAGCGGCTGGCCTGCGCCGATCTCGATACGGCGGGGCTTCAGCGCCTCGGGCAGTTCGCGCTTCAGCGAGATCGACAGCAGACCGTTGACCAAATTGGCGTCGTTGACGACGACATAGTCGGCCAGCTGGAAGCGGCGTTCGAAATCGCGCTCGGCCAGACCGCGATGCAGATAGGTCTTCTGCGTGGCGGTATCGTCGTTGGCGGTCTTGCGGCCGGTCACGGTGAGCAGGTTTTCCTTCACCTCGATATTCAGCTCGTCGGGGCTGAAGCCGGCGACGGCGATCTCGATGCGATAAGCGTTCTCGCCCGTGGTTTCGATGTTGTAGGGGGGATAACCCGTGTCCTGGCTGGTCGCGCGCGAGGCGTTTTCCAGCAGACTGGCCAGACGGTCGAAGCCGACGGCCGAACGGTACAGCGGGGTGAAATCATAGGTACGCATCAGCATCCTCCTGAGGATCAGCAAGGTTGAGCCGCCCGGCGTTTTGGCCCGGACGGTAGGGTATCAGATCGACGACCCGAAACCGGCGCCGTCAGTCTGGAGAACCCGAAATCGGCGTCCTCGGAAGCCAAGATGGGAACCGGCGAAACGGCGTCAAGGGCGCCGCCCGCACGATTTTGCTTGCGTCAAATCCGCCTGTGTCTCGCGAAGTTCATTTGCGCGGGCGGTCCGCCTGCCTATGGAGAACGACCTGAACCTGGAGCCCTCGATCATGCGCCTTGCCGTCTACGGCCTCGCCGCCGTCCTGCTGTCCGCCGCCCCCGCCCTGGCCCAACAGTCGCCCCAGACCCAGGGCGCGTGGACGCCGCCGCGTTCGGCCCTGTCCAGCGCCATGCCGACCTTCTCCGACGACACGGCCTTGCAGAGCGCCATCGCCGCCGAGACCCGCCCCGCCGCCGACCGGGCGCGCGACGTCTATCGTCATCCGTATGAATCCCTGACCTTCTGGGGGCTGACGCCAGGCATGACGGTGGTGGAGATCGAGCCGGGCGGCGCCAGCTGGTGGCGGCACATCCTCGAACCCTATGCGGCGGCGACCGGCGGGCGTTATGTGCCGGTCAATCGCCCGCTGGAAAGCATGGGCGTGGCGGACGGAACCGCCGACTTCATCCTGGTGGCCCGCGCCTTCCACAACTGGTCACGCGACGGCCGGACCCAGCCGTATCTGCAGGCCTTCTTCAAGGCCTTGAAGCCCGGCGGCGTGCTGGCCGTCGAACAGCACCGCAGCGCGGAGGGGCTGAATGTCGCTGACGTCGCCTCCACCGGCTATGTGCCTGAAAGCTATGTGATCCATGAGGCGCGCAACGCCGGCTTCGTGCTGGAGGCGCGCAGCGAACTGAACGCCAATCCCAAGGACGACCACGATCACCCGTTCGGGGTCTGGACCCTGCCGCCGATCCGCCAGTCGGCCGCGCGCAACGATCCGTCCGGCCGCACCCTGACGCCCGAGGAACGCGCCGCCTTCGACGCCATCGGCGAGAGCGATCGGATGACCCTGCGTTTCCGCAAGCCCGAATAGGCCGTCTTGCGTTTTGACCGGACCTGCGAACCCGATTAAGCCCAAGGCGTCAGGGTGCGTCGGACGCGGGTCCCGGCGTCCTGCGGAGGTTTTGAATGGCTGATCGTCTGGCGAGCGCGAGCGGATTGTCGCGTCGGTTCCTGCTGAGCGGCGCTGCGGCGCTGGGGCTGACCGGCGTGGCGGCTTGCGGGCGCAAGGACGAGGCCGCAAAGGCGCCCGCCGCGCCGCCCACACCCGCAGGGCCGCCGGAAGGCTCGCTGGAATGGGCGGTCGAGGGGTCGTGGCGCTCGGCCCAGGACAAGGCGCGCGACGCCTTCCGTCACCCGATGGAGACGCTGCGGTTCTTCGGACTTCAACCCAAGATGACGGTGGTGGAGTTCTGGCCCGGCAGCGGCTGGTACACCGAAATCCTCGCGCCCTATCTGGCCAAGGGGGCGGGGACTTATGTCGCCGCCCTGTTCCCCGAGGGACCGACCGCCGATCCGGCGCAGGCCATGCTGAACACCGCCTTCCGCACGCGCTTCTCCAGCGACAAGAAGCTTTATGGCGAGCCGCAGTTTTCGGTCTTCGGCGCGGGGTCCGGCCCGGTGACCGCAGCGGGTACGGCCGAGATGTGCCTGTTCATGCGAACCTTGCATGGTTGGATGGCGGCGGGCATTGCGGAGAAGGCCTTCGCCGACGCCTTCGCCGCCCTGCGCCCAGGTGGCATCCTGGGTGTCGAGCAACATCGACTGTCCCCCGCGGAGGATCAGGATCCGGTCGCGGCCAACGGCTATGTGCAGGAAGCCTTCGTGCGCCAGTTGGCGGCCGAGGCCGGCTTCGTTTTCGTCGAGGCGTCCGAGATCAACGCCAATCCGGAAGACACCAAGGATCACCCGTTCGGCGTCGACACCCTGGCGCCCACGCGCCTGACGGCGCCGCGCGGCGAACCGGCGGACCCCGCCTTCGACCGATCCAAATATGACGCGATCGGCGAGAGCGATCGCATGACCTTGAAGTTCAGGAAGCCCGAGTGAACCGCGCCCAAGCCTTCGCCGCCAACGCTCCGTTGATGGGGGTTCCCGGCGCCGCCCCGCCGCCCGGCGGAAAGGGCGACTGGTTTCGCGGCGCGGGCGGAATGCGCCTGCGCGCCGGGCTGTGGAAGCCGTCGCATCTCGCTGCGGACAAGGTGCGCGGCACCGTGGTGCTCAGCCCCGGCCGCACAGAGCCGATCGAGAAATACTATGAGGTGATCGGCAACTTCCTGGCGCGCGGTTGGTGCGTGCTGACCCACGACTGGCGCGGCCAGGGGCTGTCGGCCCGTCTGCTGCCCGACCGGCTGAAGGGTCACGCCCGTGCGGTCGAGGAGTTTCTGGACGACTACAACCGCCTGCTGAACGCCTATGAGGACCAGTGCCCCAAGCCCTGGATCATGGTCGGTCACTCGATGGGCGCGTGCCTGAACCTGTTGTCGCTGGAAAGCGGCGAGGACCGGTTCGCCGGCGCGGTTCTGTCCAGCCCCATGCTGCGCATCAAGACCGGCAAACGGTCGATGTGGTCGGTCAAGCTGGTGGTGCGCTGGAACATTCGCCACGGCCAGGCGGGCGACTATATTCTGGGCGACCCCGACGATCCGTTCGATCACAACTTCGCCGAAGACGCCCTGACCTCGGACGAGACCCGCTATGAGATGTGGCGTCAGCAGCTGTACGCCTGCCCGCACCTGGCCATCGGGGGTCCCACCTATGGCTGGCTGGCCTTTGCGCTGGACGCCGGCGAGCGCGCGCTGAAGCCCAAGGCCCTGAAGGCGGTCAAGGCGCCGGTCGTGATCGTCCAGGCCAGCGCCGACGACGTGGTGTGGAAACAGACCAACCAATGGGCCGCTAAACGCATTCCGCGCGGCCGCTACGTCGAGGTCGCCGGCGCCAAGCACGAGGTCATCATGGAGGCTGACGATCTGCGCGCCGTCTTCCTAAACGAATTCGACGCCATGGCCGATCTGGTCGCGCCTGCGGCCGACGCGCTCACCGATCCGTCGGTGAGGACGGCGGACGTAAAGGCGGTCTGATCGCTTAGGCGGCGGTTTCGGCGCGCCAGCGTCGGTCGATCGTCTGGGTGACGCCGCATAGCTGCAGGAAGGCGACGGCGACGCCGGGGCCGGTCTCGGCCTTGATCAGCAGCGGCAGAACGATCCACTCGCGCGGGAAGCGCATGACCATCACGTCGTCGCTGGCGCGCAGGTGCGGGCAGTATTTCATCGAGCGGTCGACGCAGCTGCGGTGCAGGGGCGCGATCGAGCCGGCGTCGATCATGACCCGGTCGTCGGCGATGTCCGCGCGAACCTGACCGCCGCGCGCCCTGAGCTGTCCGGCGCAACGTCGCGCGGCGATCTGGGTCCAGCGATCGCTCTCCTGGGTCGGCTCGCCGCACATCGGACACAGCATGCGCGCGACGGTGAGGCGCTGTCGGACCAGATGGTTCTTCGAATATTGCGGCTTACCGGCGCCGGGCGCGCTGGCCTGCATCAGGGCGAGACGGCCGCCGACGGTTCGGCATGGCGCGGCGCCCGTAATCTCTTCGCCGCTCCAACTCGTGACCCAGGGCACGTCGACGCCGACAACCAGTTTGGACTGCCCAGTCATCGAAATCCGTCCCCTCAACCGTTCGCACCCTGACGCCGTCTCTCGACCTGCGTCAATATGCGCCAGGTGAGAGCTTCATGCGGCCGCGCGTTTCAGCGTCACCAGGGCCTGCTCGATCAGACGCGCGTCGCCGACGGCGAGGACCTGACCCCTGTCGTCCGGCGCTGCGCCGCGCCAGTTCACGACCTTGCCGCCCGCCGCCTCGATGACGGGTACGAGGGCCGACCAGTCCCAGGGCTTCAGGCTGGTCTCGGCGATCAGATCCATCTTGCCCGCCGCCACCATGGCGTAGGCGTAGGCGTCGCAGCCCAGGCGCGCCAGGCGGGCGGTCGCGCGCACTTGGGTCCAGGCGCCCAGTTCGGCGCCGTTGAAGATGTCGGGGTCCGTCGTCGAGATGACGGCGTCGGTCAGCGTCTCGCAGGACCGCACGGCCAGCGGCGTCTCGACATCGCCGCGCAACAGGCGCGCGCCGGACGGGCCGCCGATGAAGATTTCGTCCAGATAGGGCTGGGCGATGACGCCGACGATCGGCTTGCCGGCCCTGCGAAGGGCGATCAGCGTGGTCCACAGCGGCAGACCCGAAATGAAGGCGCGGGTGCCGTCGATGGGATCCAGCACCCAGACGTGCTCGGCGTCCGGTCGGTCCTCGCCATACTCCTCACCGATGACGCCGTGGTCGGGATAGCGGGCCCCGATCAGGCGGCGGATGGCGGCCTCGGCCTGTTTGTCGGCTTCCGTGACGGGATCGAAGCCGGCCGCGCCGCCCTTGTCCTCATGCCCGATGTCCGAGCGGAAGAAGGGCAGGGTCACGCGCGCGGCTTCGCGCGCCAGTTCGATGGCAAAGGCTTCGTATTCGGTCATGGGATTCCCTTACCGCGCTTTCGCCGGCATGGGCGCCCCTTGGAGACGCGCAGATCAGGGAGACGCGCAGATCAGGCGGCGGCCGCCTCGCCCGCATGCAGGGACTTGGCCAGATCCAGCAAACGCCGGCGGGGCCGTTCGTCCAGCTGATAGTAGGCTTGGATCAGATCCAGCGTTTCCTTGCGCGAAAAGACCTCGCCGCCCTTGGGCGGCGGGGCGTCGGCCTCCATCGCCTCGGCCAGACCATCATAGAAATAGGCGACGGGCGTCTCCAGCGCCTCGGCCAACTGCCACAGGCGCGCGGCGGAGATGCGGTTGGCGCCGCATTCGTACTTCTGGATCTGCTGAAAGCGGATGCCGACCTGAACGGCCAACTGCTGCTGGGTCAGGCCCAGCAGGCGGCGACGGCGGCGCAGGCGGCGGCCCAGATGAAGGTCGATGTCGTCGGCCATGACGGTGATCCTCGTCTCAACGTCTGTCCCGATGCGGGACGACACACGTCGATCACGGCAATCGCCGTGCCGGATCGCGCCCGACGCGAATTCGGCCTTATTGCGGCGAGGTTGGAGCCAGGACGCAACCGTATGGCCCGAGCCGCATTTACTGCAACAGCTTGGCTTTTAAAGGAAGGAACCACAGCATGGGTCTCGGAATCATTGGTTGGCTCGTCATCGGCATCGTCGCCGGCTGGCTGGCCGAAAAGGTCATGGGTCGCAATCACGGCCTGCTGACGAACCTGATCGTCGGCGTCATCGGCGCTCTGCTCGGCGGCTTCATCTCGAACAACGTCTTCGGCACGCCGGTCGGCGGCTTCAACTTCGTCACCCTGATCGTGGCGTTCCTGGGCGCCTGTCTGCTGCTGTTCCTTCTGGGACTGGTCAAGCGTCGCGCTTGATCCGACAGTCGGTCGATAAGGAAAGGGCGGCTCTCACGAGCCGCCCTTTTTGCTGCGCCATTGTCGGCGCCGGGTTGCAGACAGACGAAAGGGCGGCCGGGAAACCCGGCCGCCCTTGGTCGTTCAGCCTGAGAGAGCTGTCTTACTGCGGCTCGGTCGGAGCCGGCGTGGCGCTGTCCGGAGCCGGGGTCGCCGGTTCGGTGGTCGCCGGATCGGTCGGCTCAGCCGCAGGCTCCGCGGTCGGCGCGGGCGCGGCGGCCGGATCAGCGGCAGGGGCCGCCGGAGCGCCAGCGATCGGAGCGGCGGCGTCGAACTCGGCCTTGGTGTAGGCCACCACGACGCCGGTTCCTTCCTGACGGATGCCGCTCAGCGGAACGGCGCGAAGCTGGCCGTCGGCGCCGCGAACGGTGAGCTCCTGCTTGCCTTCGGCGTTGTTCTGAACGCCTTCCAGCTTGCCCAGCTCGCCATCAGGACCGGAAACGCTCGATCCGGGGTTCAGCGACAGCGATTGCTGCGAGGACGCGGCGGCGGCAGGCGCGGCGGCGGGAGCGGGCGTGGTTTCTTGCGCGAGAGCTGGCGCGACGGTCATGAAGGCGGCTGCAGCGCCAGCCAGAAGAGCGGTCTTGATGTTCATGGGTCATCCCCAGTTGCACGGGCCCGACGCCCGCACCCCTATATACTCGCTCTGTTACGGATTGTTTCGTGTGCCCTGAAATGACCTTGGCAGCGCCCCGGATGGACGATTCTTGGTCTATGTTCGGGCGATCCGCGATTCGAGAGGCCACGTTTGTCCAGCCGCCCCCGGCACACATCCGGTCTGATCCGCCGACTGGCGGGTCTGGCCTTCGAGCTGACGCCCCAGATCTTTGCGGTGCTGGCCTTTGGCGCAGGCGCGCTGATGCTGGCCTCTGCAGTGACGCCCGAGTTCGACAGTCGGCTGCGTCAGCTGACGGGCGTCGTGTCTCCCATCCTGATCGACCTGTCGCACTTTGTCGGCAGCATCGCCGGTTTCCTTCTTCTGCTCTTGTCGGCGGGTCTATGGCGGCGTCGACGCGGCGCCTACTGGGCCGCCCTGCTGGTTCTGGCGGCCGGAGCTGTGTTTTCGGTGCTGAAGGGTCTGGACTGGCAGCAGGCGACAGATCTGCTGGTCGTCGCCGCCCTGCTGGCGCCCTGCCGCACGGCCTTCAATCGGCGCTCTCGGCTCAGCGAGCCGTTGCGGCCCAGCTGGCTGCTGCTGCTGACGGCGGTGGTGGCGGCCATGCTGTGGCTGGGCTTCTTCGCCTATCGCGACGTCGCCTATAATGACGAGCTGTGGTGGCGCTTCCTGAGTGATCGCCAGGCGTCCGGCTTCCTGCGGGCCGGGCTGGTTCTGGCGATCCTGACGCTGGTGGTGGCCGGCCGTTCGTTGCTGAGCTCGCCCGGCGCCCACAGTCACGGACCGGCCAGCAAGGCCGACATCGATCGCGCGTTGCAAGCGCTGCAGACCGCCGACACGGCCACGCCCGAGGCCTGGCTGGCCATGCTGGGCGACAAGGCGCTGATGTTCAGCCCGTCGGGATCCAGCTTCCTGGCCTATCGCGTGCGGGGGCGGCGCTGGATCGCCATGGGCGAACCGGCAGGACTCAAGAGCGAACGGCTGGAGTTGCTGTGGTCGTTCGCCGAGATGGCCGACAGCTATGGCGGGGCGGCGGTCTTCTATTCGGTCAGCGAAGAGGTGCTGGGCGACCTGGCGACCATGGGGCTGGCGGTGCGCAAGGTCGGCGAGACGGCCGTGATCGACGCCCACCGCTTCTCTATCGAGGGTAAGGGCAAGCAGAACCTTCGCACAGCCATCAATCGCGCCGAGCGTGAAGGCTCCTCGTTCGAGGTTCTTCCGCCCGGTTCGGCCGCAGAGATCGCGGACGAGCTGCGCGAGATTTCGGACGCCTGGCTGGCCATGCACGAGGGCTCGGAGAAATCCTTCTCCTTGGGGCGCTTCGACGTCGACTATCTGGACCTGACGCCGTTGGCGGTGGTCAGGGAGGGCGGTCGGATCGTCGCCTTCGCCAATCTGCTGACCTCGCCCGACGAAGCGGCGGTGGATCTGATGCGGCATCGACCGGACGCGCCGCATGGGGTGATGGACTATCTGTTCATCCGCTGCGCCCAGTGGGCCAAGGCGGAAGGCTTGGCCAGCTTCGACCTGGGCATGGCGCCGCTGGCCGGACTGGAGGATCGACGCATCGCGCCGGTCTTCGCCCGCGTCGGCGCCCTGGTGTTCGAAGAGGGCGGGGCGCTCTACGGCTTCCAGGGTCTGCGCAGCTACAAGGCCAAGTTCGGCCCGGACTGGCGCTCGCGCTTCATCGCTGCGCCGGTTTCGACGCCCCTGCCTCTGGCCTTGCTTGATGTCGCCCTTCTAACCAGCGGCGGCTGGTTGGGGATGCTGGGGCTGAAGAAGGCCTAGGTCAGCAGCGCCTTGAGTACGCCGTCCAGCACCGGACGGCCGCGCTCGGTGGCGATCAGTCGGTCGGCCTTAAGCGTCAGGAATCCATCGCCGATGAGGTCGGCGACCGGCGCGCCTTCAGGCGAAAGGCCGAGCGCCGACAGCAGCGCGACAGGCGCGCCTTCGGTGGTGCGCAGGGCCAGCAGCAGCCGTTCCTCGGCGGCGTCGGCTGCAGTCTGTGCGTCGCGCTCGGACCAGGGCGTGAGGCCCGAGACGCCCGCCACATAGTCGGCGATGCGGCGGTGGGCGACGGTCGCGGTCCTGACGCCGTCCAGCGTCAGCCGGCCATGGGCGCCGGGGCCGACACCCAGATAGTCGCCCCCGCGCCACACATGCAGATTGTGCGCCGACCGGGCGGCGGGACCGCGCGCATGGTTGGACACCTCATAGGCTTCGAAGCCCGCAGCCGCGAGAACGTCCTGGGTGGTTTCGTAGAGGCAGGCGGCCCGGTCCTCGTCCGGCGGGGTCAGGGTTCCGCGTGCGAAGGCCCGACCAAAGGCGGTCGTCGGCTCTATGGTCAGCTGATAGGGCGAGACGTGTTCGAACCCGAGCGCCAGCGCCGCCGTCAGTTCGGCCGCCCAGGCCTGCGGCGTCTGGTCCGGGCGGGCGTAGATCAGGTCGATGGACAGACGGTCGAAGGCGCGGCGGGCCAGATCGACCGCGCGCAGGGCCTCGGCCGCCGAATGGTCGCGGCCCAGAAAACGCAGGGCGGCGTCGTCCAGCGCCTGGACGCCCATCGACAGGCGGTTGATCCCGGCGTCGGCCAGGGCGGCGAAACGGCCGGCCTCGGCGTCCGTGGGATTGGCTTCCAGCGTGATCTCGATGTCGCCAGCGGGCGGGAACAGGTCGCGGGCCGCCGCCACGATGCGCGCGACGGCTTCGGGCGCCATCAGCGACGGCGTGCCGCCTCCGAAGAAGATCGAGGCCAGCCGTCGCGGGCCTGTCAGAGCCCTCTGGGCGCGCAGATCGGCCAGGATCGCCTCGACCAGCGCGGCCTGTTCCTCGGTGCGCCCGCGATCGCGCACGACGTTGAAGTCGCAGTAGGGGCAGATGCGCGCGCAATAGGGCCAGTGGACGTAGAGGCCGACGTCCGATCCCGGATCAAGCGGATCAGTCAATCAGGGCGGCTCTCAGCTTGGCGAAGGCGACGGTGCGGTGGCTGATGGCGTCCTTGGCCGCTGGCTCCATCTCGCCAAAGGTCTGATCGCCGCCAGTCGGAATGAAGAGCGGGTCGTAGCCGAACCCGCGATCGCCGCGTGGCGGGAAGGTCAGCTGGCCGTGAACCTCGCCCTGGACCACCACACAGGGGCCGTCCGGCCAGGCGACCGCCAGAGCCGAGGTGAACCAGGCGGTGCGGTCCGTCGCGCCGATCTCTTCCAGCCGCTCCTCGACCTTCTTCATGGCGGCGGCGAAATCCTTGCCCGGCCCGGCCCAGCGCGCAGAGAAGATGCCCGGCGCGCCATCCAGCGCCGCGACCGACAGGCCGGAATCATCGGCCAGAGAAACCTCGCCCGACAGTTCGGCCGCGTGACGCGCCTTCAGCATGGCGTTGCCGGTGAAGGTGCTCTCCGTTTCGTCGGGTTCAAGCAGGTTCAGCTGGCCGGCGGTGACGAGTTGGTAATTTTCGCCTAGCAACGCCGAGATTTCGGGAACCTTGCCGGCGTTATGCGTCGCCACGACGATCCGCATCCCTTTGATAAGCTTGAGATTCATCGTCGATCACGCTCCTGAAACAGTCTATTGCCAAAGTTTAATATCGTTAAACGATATGTAACGTGCCTTTTTCGCCCGCACGGCCTATCTATTGATCGTCAGGAACGAGGTCGCAGCGTTCAGGACTTCCGGAAAACCGGGAACGATCATGCGGCTAACAAATCCAAACGGCGATAATCGCCCAAACAAGAAAGACGGAGAACCACAATGCATACGATGAACACCTCGATGTGGCTCGACAAGGTCGGCGCTGCTTTTGTCAGCACCGTTCTGATCGCCGCCCTGCCCACCGCCCTGGTCGTCACCCTGTTCCAAGCCCTTTGATCCCTCGCTTTTCGATCACTGGAGCTTTGACGACCTGCATGAAGACCGCGATGTATAGAGCCGCGCGCGGGTTCGCCGGACCCCGCGTGGCCATCGCCCCGCCTTCCCCGGCTTGAGATCAAAAAGACCATGCGCCTGCCCCTGCCGCCAAATCCGCTGAAGCGAGGCGAGGCAAGCGTTCCGAACTGGCTGGGCGCGCCGATCAAAGCGCTCGGCCCGGGTTCGGTGTCCAGCGTGCTGAAGGTGGTTCTGGACGTCGCCTACATCCTTCTCTGGTTGATCACCGGCGTGCTGCTGCTGCTGGTCATCGCCGCGATCTTCATTCCCCTGGACAATGTGAACATCACCGTCAGCGGGGATTCTGGCGGCAAGCAACTGCCGCTGACGCGCACCCTGCTGCTGTTCGGCCTGGGCGCCGCGACCGCCTACTTCGGCGGGTTCATGCTGATCCTGCGCAGCCTGCGCCGCATCATCCGCACCCTGACCATGGGCGACCCCTTCCAGCCCGATAATGTGCGCCGTCTGCGCCAGATCGGCCTGACCCTGGCGGTCGTGACCGGCGGCGTCTGGGTGGCCCAGGGCTTCGTCGCCAAGCGCCTGGCGCCCGGCGTCATGGATCCGCAGGGCTTCGGCGAATTGCTGACCCCCATCTTTTCCGTGCTGATCGTCTTCGTGCTGGCGGAGGTGTTCCGCGAGGGTGCGCGCCTGCGTCGCGAATCCGAACTGACGATCTGAGCCGTTTCGAAGTAGGATTTGCGCATGGCCATCCGCGTCCAGCTCGACCGCGTCCTCGTGGAACGCCGCATGTCATTGACCGAACTCGCCGACCGGGTCGGGGTGACGGTAGCGAATCTGTCGATCCTGAAGACCGGCAAGGCGCGCGCGGTGCGGTTCTCGACCCTGGACGCCCTGTGCCGCGAGCTGGACTGCCAGCCCGGCGATCTGCTGGCTCACGAGCCAGGGCCCGGCGACACGATCGAGGACGACGGCGAGGCATGAGGCGAAAGGGCCCGAGCCGTGACGAAAACGGACTGACGCCCGAAGACCGTCGCATCTGGACCCGCGTCGCCGGATCGGTCGTGACGCCGAGGACGCGCAAGGCCGCCCGCGTCACGCCCGGCGCCGAAATGCCGCCCGAGATCGTGGTGACGCCGATCGAGCGTCCGCGCCCCCTGGTCAAGACGTCTCCCAAACGCACCGCTGTCGCGCCGCCGGCGGAAAAGCGACCTTCGCCGAACAAGCCCAAGCCCGCGCCCGAGGATCTGGAGCCGCGCCGCAAGCAGCGGCTGTCGCGCGAACGCGATCCCATCGAGGCGCGCATCGACCTGCATGGCTTCGGCCGGTTCGAGGCTGAGGATCAGCTTCGAGGCTTCCTGACATCGTGCCAGGCGCGCGGAATGCGGGCGGTGCTGGTCATCACCGGCCAGGGTCGGATGGGCGGCGGGGTGATCCGTTCGGCCTTTGCGGAATGGATGCATTCGCCCGTACTGCGCGGCGTGGTGTCGGGCTTCACCATCGCCCACCAGAAGCACGGCGGAAACGGCGCCTTCTACGTCACCCTGAAACGCCGGACCTGACGCTCACGAAAAAGGCCGGGCCCGCGCTGGCGGACCCGGCCTTTCGAAAAGCGGCTTTGCTCTGGCCTATTTGGCGGCGATGGCGCCGGCCAGGATCACGTCGATCTGTTTGCCAATATGGTCCGACAGGGCCTGCGCGTCCCATTCGTCATAGGCGGCGCGGCGATAGTTCGACAGATAGGCGTCCCAGATCAGCTCGACCAGCAGGCGGCTGTCGGCGTCCTTGGACAGCTCGCCCTTGGCCACCGCATCCTGAAGGATGTTGCTGATGGCGAGCAGCAGGTTCTTGGTCGCGGCGCGGGCGCGCATTTCGGCGGCCAGGGGCTGGAACCACGAGCGGGCCACGATGGCCTGGAACAGGGGCAGTTGGTCCAGCGAGGAGTGGTAGCCGGCGCTCAGCGCGCTGACCAGGCGCTGGCGGACGGGCTCGCCTTCGGGCGCCGCGGCCTCGACCACCTCGGCCAGACGCGTCATGTCCTCGGTCAGGACGGCTTCGAACAGTTCGGCCTTGTCCTGGAAGTTGGCGAACACGGCGCCGGTGGACATGCCCGCGCCCTTGGCGATGTCGCGGATCGTGGCGGGCTCATAGCCGCGCTCGGCGAAGAGCGAGCGGGCGGCGTCCAGAACCTTTTGTCGCGTGCGGATCTTGGCAGCCTGGCGGCGGTTCAAGCGGGGCTCGACAGCGAGGGAGGCGACGGTATCTGTCATATAATCAGGCTTTTACTCTACTTTCGGTCTCTGGTCGGGGCGAGCCCGGCATCGACCTCGAATGAATGTCTGAGCCCCTGGATCGAACCGAAAGGGCGCTTCTGCTCCGCAGATGCAGTCATGGAGAGCGGCGCTTGCATCACGGAACCATGACGAAAATGGGTCCGGCGACGGTCTGTAAGGGGCTTCCCTTACTCCGGCGCGGGGTCGACCCGCGCCGGGCGCAGCGTGCGGCGCAGTGCGCGGCTGGGGCGATTGCGACGCTCGATCGGGATGGCCGACTGGAAGGCCTTGCGAAACTGATCGCGACGTTCGTGGACCGAGGCGAGCACCAGGCCCATGGGCACGCCCAAGTCGACCAGGGTGTTTTCGGCGAGCTGCAGACTGGCCTCGGTCGTCTCCGGCACGGCGTCGGTGACGCCCAGTCCATACAGCCGAATGGCGTGCTGATCGTCACGGGCGCGGGCGATCAGGATCAGGTCGTCGCGCATCGACCGCGCCGTGGTGACGACCTCGTCCACTTTCGTCGGCGCGTCCATGGTGACGATCAGGGCGCGGGTGGATTGGACGCCGCAGTGCTGGAGCATCTCGCGCCGCCCCGCATCGCCATAGAAGACATCGAATCCGTCACGTCGGCCCGCAGCGACGGCGCCCGCATCGGTGTCCAGGGCGATGAAGGGCTGATCGTGCGCTTTCAGCATTTCCCCGATCAGCCGGCCGACACGCCCGAAGCCGACGATGATGACCGCGCCGTCGGCCGCCTCCAGCTTTGGAAGCGCGACGGGCTGGCCTGCGGCGGATGACTTGCGCGCCAGCTTCTGACCCAGCAGGGCGAGCAGGGGGATCGAAAAGATGCTGACGGTCGCCGACAAGGCCACGGTGTTGGTCAGTTGCGGCGGCGCGAGGCCTTCGACCAGGCCGGTGGCGAAGACCACGAAGGCGAACTCGCCCGCCGGCGCCAGAACGAGCGCCGTCTCCAGCGCCGGGCGGGCGCCCAGGCCCCAAAAACGCGCCAAGCTGAAGATGACGCCGGTTTTCACGACCGTGAGGGCCAGGGCCAGGCCGAAGACGCCGACCGGATCGGCGGCGATGGCGTCCAGGTCCAGACCCAGGCCGACGCCGACGAAGAAGACGCCCAGCAGAAGCCCCTTGAACGGTTCGATGGAAACCTCGACCTCGCGCCGGAACTCGGTCTCGGCCAGCAGCACGCCGGCCAGAAGGGCGCCGATACTCATCGACAGGCCGCTGGCCTGGGCGGCGAGACCTGCGCCGACCACCACCAGCAGGGAGGCGGCGACGAACAGTTCGCCGCCCTGAGCGGCCTTGCGCGCCTTGGCCACCGATCGGAACATCGGCCGCAGCACCACCCGCCCGAGCAGCACCATCAGACCCAGGCCGATGGCGGCCGGAACCAGGGTGAACAGGGCGCGTCCCAGCACGGCGGGATCCAGCGCGCCGCCCTGCTGGGCCAGGGCCGCCAGGACGGTGACGGTGATCAGGATCGGGGCGACCGACAAATCCTGGGCCAGCAGGATGGCGAAGGTGGAACGGCCGACCGTCCCCTTCAGCCGCCCGCGCTCGGCCAGCACGGGCATGACCACGGCCGTCGAGGATAAGGCGAGGCCCATGCCCAACACGACGGCGCTGACCAAGGTCTGTCCCATCAGCATGAAGCCGCCCGCCAGCACGGCGGTGCAGACGACGACCTGCATCAGCCCCAGGCCGAACACGAGCCGACGCATGGCGCGCAGCCGCTCCCACGACAGCTCCAGACCGATCATGAACAACAGGAATGCGACGCCCAGTTCCGACAGCTGCGCCAACTGGCCCGGATCGCCGATGGTCAGCCACGACAGCCAGGGCAGGCTTTGCGCGAACCGGCCCAGGCCGTCCGGCCCCAGCAAAACGCCCGCAGCGAGGAAGCCCAGGACGGGGCTGACCTTGAGCCGATTGACCAGGGGCACGATGACGCCGGCGGCCGCCAGAAAGACCACCAGATCCTTATAGTCGCCGCCCTGACCGTGCATCCGCCCTCCTCGCGTCGGCGTATCTGACCCTGATCCCCGCCCCGTGGCGAGAGGTCGCATCGGAATCATGAACTTTTTTTAAGGCGACACCCCCCCTCGCCGGACTAGGGTCTGCGCCGAACCATCCAAATGCCGGGTGGGAACAGGGACATAGTGATGAAACGTCTGCTTATCGGGGCCGCCGTCGGCGCCCTTCTTCTGCCCGCCAGCACGGTTCTGGCTCAGGATATCGGTCACGACCACGCCTGCATCGACGACGCCTGCACCATCGTTTCGCTGTTCTCGGGCGAAGAGACGGCAGCCGGCTGGCAGGGCACCGAGGCGCCCCGCTACGGAACCTGGGGCTTCGACATGGCCGGCCGCGACACCTCGGTGAAGCCGGGCGACGACTTCTTCCAATACGCCAACGGCAAGGCGCTGGAAAAGCTGGTCATTCCGTCGGACCGCACCAGCTATGGCTCGTTCGCCCTGCTGCGTGAACTGTCGGACAACCGCATGAAGGAACTGGTGCTGGGCTTGGCCAACCGCACCGACCTGGCGCCCGGATCGGACGAGGCCAAGGTCGCCGACGCCTATCGCTCCTACATCGACGAGGCGCGAATCGAGCAGTTGGACGCCCAGCCGCTGCAACCCTATCTGGCCGCGATCCGCGCCGCCGACAGCCATGACAAGATGGCCGTCTATATGGGCCAGACGGCCGGTCGCTTCGGCTCGTCCTTCTTCGGCACCGGCATCACGATCGATTCCAAGCAACCGACCCGCTACGTCGTCTCGACGGGCCAGTCGGGCATCGGCCTGCCGAACCGCGACTATTATCTGGACGCCCGTTTCGCCGACAAGAAAGAGAAGTATCAGGCCTATGTCGGCCGGATGCTGGAGATGATCGGCTGGACCAACCCGACCGAAACCGCCGCCCAGATCGTCGCACTGGAAACCAAGATCGCCGAGGCCCACTGGACCCCGGTGGAGAACCGCAACCGCGACCGGACTTATAACGAGTTCACCATCGCCAAGCTGGCCGAGGACGCCCCGGGCTTCGCCTGGCAGGCTTACTACGATGCGGCCAAGCTGGGCGGCGTGCCGCGCCTGATCGTGCGCCAGGATACGGCCATGCCCAAGATCGCGGCCATCTACGCCGAGACGCCGGTCGAACTGCTTCAGGCCTGGCAGGCCTTCCACACCGCCGACGACATGGCGCCGCTGATGTCCAAGCGCTTCGCCGACGCTCAGTGGGAGTTCCGTTCGCGCGATCTGTCGGGTCAGCCTGAGCAGCGCACCCGCGAAAAGCGCGCGATCTCCTTCGCCGAAGGATCGCTGGGCGAGGCCACGGGCCGGCTCTACGTCGCCCAGTACTTCCCGGCCGAATCCAAGGCCAAGATGGAAGAACTGGTCGCCAATCTGCGCACCGCCCTGTCGCACCGGATCGACAACCTGACCTGGATGGGGACCGAGACGAAGGCGGCGGCGCAGGAGAAGCTGCGCAAGTTCACCGTCAAGATCGGCTATCCCGACAAGTGGCGCGACTACTCCGGTCTGGATATCCGCGCGAACGACCTGGTCGGCAACGCCGAGCGCCGCGGCCTGTTCGAGTGGAACTATGATCTGGCCCGTCTGAACGAGCCGGTCGACAAGTCGGAGTGGGGCATGACCCCGCAGACGGTCAACGCCTACTACAACTCGGCCAACAACGAGATCGTCTTCCCGGCCGCGATCCTGCAGCCGCCCTTCTTCGATCCGAATGGCGATGCGGCGGTCAACTACGGCGGCATCGGCGGCGTGATCGGCCACGAGATCGGCCACGGCTTCGACGATCAAGGGTCCAAGTCCGACGGCGACGGCGTGCTGCGCAACTGGTGGACGCCGGAAGACAAGGCGAACTTCGAGGCCCTGACGGCGCGTCTGGGCGCGCAATATGCGACCTATGAGCCGATCGCCGGCTATCACATCAACCCTGGCCTGACGATGGGCGAGAACATCGGCGACGCGTCTGGCGTGGCCGTCGGTCTCGAGGCCTACCACCTGTCGCTCAACGGTCAGCCGGCGCCCGTGATCGACGGAACGACCGGCGACCAGCGCTTCTTCTACGGCTGGGCTCAGGTCTGGCAGTCGAAGTACCGCGACGAGGCGCTGAAGCAGCAGGTCGCCACCGACCCGCACTCGGCCGCTCAGTTCCGCGTCATCGGCCCGCTGCGCAACGTCGATGCCTGGTACGACGCCTTCGACGTTCAGCCGGGCACGAAATACTATCTGACGCCCGAGGAACGCGTCCGCCTCTGGTAGGGCGACGCTTGTTCGAGAATGGAAAGGCCGGGGTTCGCTCCGGCCTTTTTCATATCGAGACACGGCTGCTCGATTTCGACGCCGTATCGAGAATTTGTCGAGGTTTCATGGGAGTTTGTCTGGACTCCAGACGCGAAAAAGCCCGCTGCGGGGGATACATCGCAGCGGGCTTTCGCGCTCTTTAAAGAGCGGACGTTTCCTCCCCGAAACGCCTTCGAGTGCTGCGCGCTTGAGCAACGCTTGCCCTCGAGTGAGGTCATTTGACGCAAGGGCCGGTCGGTCGTCAACGGCCGGTTTCGCGAGAGTCGAACTTTCTTCGACTTATCACTGATAACCCATTTCAGGGGCGAGCCATTATCGAAGCTTATTCGATAATGGACTTTATGGCGGCGACCAAGCCTTCGCGGGCGATCTTCATCTGGCCGGGACGTTCGGCCTTCCAGGCGTCGTTGTCCGTAATTGCGGCGGCGGCGGCGCGGCCGGCGTCAAGATCCTTGATCGTGACCTCGCCAGCGGCGATCTCATCGCCGCCCAGGATGACGACAACCGGAGCGCCGCGCCGGTCGGCGTATTTCATCTGCGCCTTCATGCCGGCGCGACCCAGATAAAGCTCGGCGGCGATCCCGGCGGCGCGCAGTTCGGCGACGGCGGTCAGATAATGGGCCATGTCGTCCTCGGAGAAGACGATGACGACCACGGGCCCGCGCACGGCGTCCTCGGCGCCCCGTCCCGCCGCGCGCAGGGCCGAGGCCAGACGCGAAACCCCGAAGGAGAAGCCAGTCGCCGGCGTACTCTGGCCGGTGAAGCGGGCGACCAGATCGTCGTAGCGACCACCGCCGCCGATGGAGCCGAAGCGGACGGGGCGGCCCTTGTCGTCAACCGTGTCGAGCAGCAGCTCGGCCTCAAAGACGGCGCCGGTGTAATATTCCAGGCCGCGCACGATGGTCGGATCGAACTTCACGGCGTCCTGGCCGACCGACATGGCGGCCAGCGCCCGGTCGATGGCGGCCAGTTCGTTCAGCGCCGCCTCGCCCGCCGCGCCCAGATCACCGGAACGGGCGACGGCGTCCAGCGTCTCGGCCCGCGACAGGTCGGGCGTATTGGCCGACGCCAGGAAGGCCTCGATGGCCGCCGTCACCTTGGCGGGCAGTTGTGCGCCCTTGGTGTAGTCGCCGGACTCATCCAGACGGCCCTCGCCCAGAAGCTGGACCACGCCGTCCCAGCCCAGACGGTCGAACTTGTCGATGGCGCGAAGGGCGGTCAGGCGCTGCCCTGCCTCGGTCACGCCGCCCGCGTCGAACAGGCCGTCGAACAGTTTGCGGTTCGAGACGCGGATCTGGGCCTGGCCCGCATCCAGACCGGCCCCGCGCAGACCTTCGCAGCCCATGGCGATGATCTCTGCGTCGGCCTCAGGCCGGTCCGAGCCGACGGTGTCGGCGTCGCACTGCCAGAACTCGCGGAAGCGACCTGGGCCGGGCTTCTCGTTCCGCCAGACCGGACCATAGGCATAGCGGCGGAACGGCTTGGGCAGGGTCTCCCAAGTCTGGGCCGCGAACCGGGCCAGGGGCGCGGTGTGGTCGTAACGCAGGGCCATCCATTCGCCCGGCTCGTCCGATCCGGCGTCGTCCTGTAGTGCGAAGACGCCCTCATTCGGCCGATCGGCGTCGGGCAGGAACTTGCCCAGCGCATCGGCATATTCGAAGGCCGGCGTCTCCAGCGGCTCGAAGCCCCAGCGCTCATAAACCTCGGACACGCGCGCGACGATGCGCCGCTCGGCGGTCAGGTCACGGCCGCGCTTGTCGGCGAAGCCGCGCGGATTGCGGGCGAGGGGGCGGGGAGGCGCGGCGTCGGTCATGGCGCGCGCTTAAGCCAAGGCGCCCTTGATCGCAAATTCTGCACGGCGGCTGACGTGAAGACAGCGTCCGTCGGCGCCATGCAATGGTCTGTTCCTAAAGACGAAATCCTGATCTCGGCGGAACCGCTGTGCGGATTTTTCGTTGATGGCACATGACGCCCCACGCCCTTCTCGTTCCGCGCACCTGCAACACCTCAGATCGCCGCACGATCCGGTGGTGGGAGTGCGAACTGATCGATGACGCCGGATCGCGCCGCTTGCAGAACCAGGCCTTCTTCTCGATCCGTGAAGCCCGGTCCTGGGCGTCGGCGCAGGGCTATCCCGTCAGCGACGACGCCGCCTCTGCGGCTGAGCTTTAATGTCCGACGCTGCGCCAAGCGGCATTCTGACCGCCGAAGCGTTCGATACGCCACGTATCCTGCTTGCCGGCGCGGTCGATTACGCCATGTATGACCGCTTTCGCCAGCAGATGGCGGAAGCGCCCGACACCGGGCTGACCGTCATCGAACTGTCGACCTTGGGCGGTGATCCGGAGGTGGCGCGCATGATGGGCGAGGATGTGCGCTTTCAAAGCGACATCAATCCGTCCCGCCGGCTGGTCTTTCTGGGCAAGGCGGCGATCTATTCCGCCGGCGCCACCTTCATGAGCTTCTTTGCGGTGGAAAACCGCTATCTGACGCGCGGCGCCCGGGTGATGATCCACGAGCGCAAGATGGACACGCAGCTGCACGTCACGGGGCCGCTGACGACCTGCATCGCCTCGGTTCGCGCCATGCTGAACGAGCTGGAACACTCCATCGCCATCCAGAACGAGGGTTTCGAGAACCTGGTGCGCGGATCGTCGGTGACGATGGAGGAAGTGCTGAAACGCGCCCCTGCCAACTGGTACATCGAGGCCCAGGAGGCAAAGGCTCGCGGTCTGATCGCAGAAGTGATTTGACCCGCCCACCGGATCAGACCTGGAGCGTTTCCACGGTCAAATTTCCGTTGGTGTAGACGCAGATTTCGGCCGCGATTTTCATGGCCTTGCGGGCGACCTGTTCGGCGTCCAGATCGGTTTCCTCGATCAGGGCGCGGGCGGCCGACAGGGCGTAGTTGCCGCCCGACCCAACGGCGGCGACGCCATACTCCGGCTCCAGCACATCGCCGACGCCCGTTACGGTGAAGATGGACGACTTGTCCGCCACCAGCAGCATGGCCTCCAGCCGGCGCAGATAGCGGTCGGTGCGCCAGTCCTTGGCCAAGTCGACGCAGGCGCGCGCCAGTTGATCCGGATACTGCTCCAGCTTGGCCTCAAGCCGCTCGATCAGGGTGAAGGCGTCAGCCGTGGCGCCGGCAAAGCCGGCCAGCACCTTGCCGCCAGCCAAGGTGCGCACCTTGCGGGCGGCGCCCTTGACGATGGTCGGGCCCATCGAGACCTGGCCGTCGCCGGCGATCACGGTGCGTCCGTTCTTGCGCACCGCCAGAATGGTGGTGCCGTGCCAGTCGGGGAAGTTGGATGCGGTCTGGGTCATGACGATCAGATGGCGCGGCTGGGGGCCGGCATCAAGTCTGTCGCGCCTTGGTGTAACGCTGTCTTATTTTGACCCCAATATTGGCTAGAAGGCGCAATCCACTTTCGCGGTTCTTTGAAATCGAGGGCCAGGTTTTGCTTTATCGCGTCGTTTTCGTGAGTGAAATGATCGGTGGCGCCAACCACACGATCCAGTCGCTTGCCGAAATCCTCGGCGCGTCGGAGCGAAACAATCGCCGCGACGAGATCGGCAGCGCCATGCTGTTCTACGAGGGCGAGATGGCCCAGGTCATCGAGGGCGCCCGTGCGGACCTGGATCGCTTGATGTCTCGCCTCTGGAAAGATCCGCGTCATCACAACATTCGCGTCCTGGATGATCGACCCGTCATGCAGCGGCGGATGCGCGAACCCGCACGGCTGTGCGCCCTCAGCACCCAGCAGGCCGCCGACATTCTGCGCGGACGGCGCCTGAGCGATCTGTCCAGCGCGGGTCTGGAAAAGCTGCTGTCGTGCGAACACGTCCGGATGGCCGCCTGAGGCGCTAAGCGACAGGCCCCTCGCGCCGGAACCTCTGCGGCGCTAAATAGGGCGGTGATCTTTTCCGAAGACGAAGTCGAACGCTATGCGCGCCATCTGGTCCTGTCCGAAATGGGCGGGCCGGGGCAGCAGGCGATGAAGCGCGCGCGGGTGCTGATCGTCGGGGCGGGCGGCGTGGGATCGCCGGCGGCGCTCTATCTGGCGGCGGCGGGTGTAGGGGCGCTGGGCCTGATTGACGACGACGTGGTGGGCCTGTCCAACCTTCAGCGGCAGATCGCCTTTTCGACGGCGCAGGTCGGCCGGTCAAAGGTCGAGGCGGCGGCGGAACGGCTGGTCGGCCTCAATCCGCATGTCGCGATCGAAACCTTCGCCGAGCGGATCACCGCCGAGAATGCGGCGGCGCGGATCGCAGCCTTCGACATCGTTCTGGACGGGACCGACGATTTCCAGACCCGGCTGTGGGTCAATGCGGCCTGTGTTGCGGCGGGCAAGCCGCTGGTGTCGGGCGCGCTTGGCCGCTGGAACGGGCAGGTCGGGGTCTTTGAGGGCCAGCCCTGCTATCAATGCCTGGTGCCCGAGATCCCGCCGGATGCGGAGACCTGTGCGCGCGTCGGCGTCGTGGGCGCTCTGACCGGCGTGATCGGGTCGATGGCGGCGCTTGAGGTCGTCAAGCTGATCACCGGCGCGGGCGAGGCCCTGACGGGACGGCTGCTGCTGTATGACGGTCTGGCGGGCTCGGCGCGGACCGTGCGGGTCGCCGCTGATCCAGAATGCCCGGTCTGCGGCTGACGCTCAGGCGGCCGTCGCGAAACGGATGTCGGCCAGATCCAAGTCAGGCAGCGGCGGAGCGAAGCCCAGCGCCGGGTTGCTGAGCACCGTCACCAGACGTTCGCCGCAATAAAGATACAGGGTCTCGAACCCGACCCAGTTGCGGGCGATCGCCTCCAGCGCCTGATTGGCCGCCGTGTCGTTCGCCGCGTCGAGGACGCAGATGTCCCGCACCGGAACGCCGGGCAGGTTGACGATGCAGTAGTAGGAGTCCAACGCACACTTCCTCGATCAGGACGCCGGAAACGAAGCGCGTTTACGACGGTTCCTCCCCTGCCAGCGGTTTTCGACAGCCGTGTGAGTTCGGTCCGACAGACTTGTGAAAAGGAGGCCTGATGGCCCGACGTCCCGCCTCGCCCAAACGCCTGAACGCCGCAAATCTCAGCGGCTTAGGGGCTGAGCGTCTGGGCGAACTGCTGATGCAGGCGGCGGATGCGGATGCGATCCTGAAGCGGCGGCTCAGGCTGGTGATGGCGGCCGAGGCGGGGCCGGATCTGCTGGCCCTGGAAATCGACAAGCGCTTGACGACCATCGCGGCCAGCCGCGCGCGCGTATCGTGGCGAAAGCGGCCGGACCTGCTGCGCGATCTGGAGATTCTGCGGGCTGCAATCGTCGAGGATTTGGCCGAGGCCGCGCCGGCGATGGGGTTGGAGCGATTGATCGGCTGGTTCGACCTGTTTCGCGGCCTGGCGTCGCGGGTCAAGGATCAGAAGGGCGAATTGGCCGACGCGTTCGAAACGGCGGCTGCGGATTTGTGGCGGATCGCCGAGGATGCGGTTCGGAGGGACGACAGCACAGTGGGTCTGCTGGCGAAGGCGGTGGCGCGACAACCGCTCGAATACGCCCGTTGGATCGGCGCGGGCGGCGTCGATTTGACGGCTGACCTGGCCAAGAGGCTGCTGGGTCGGGTCGATGCCGCATCCACCGCGCGCGGCATGCGAACGGTCGTGCGACGGCTGGCCGACCGGGCGGGCGATCTGGACCTGTGGCTGTCGATGACGACGCCGGAGGAGCGGGGCTCGCCGGATTTTGCGGCGGTGATGGCCAAGCGGCTGCTGGTCGCTGATCGCATTCCAGAAGCGCGTCAGGCGCTGGAGGCGGCGCTCAAACCGTCGGCAGGCAACCGGCGTTGGACCTTCGGGCGATCCCCGCAGGCCGGGCCGCCGGTCCTGACGCCGGCGTGGGAGGCGACCTCGATCGACCTCTTGGAAGCCGAGGGCCGCAAGGAAGAGGCGCAGGATCTGCGCTGGGCGATGTTCGAGCGCGACCTGTCCGCGCCGGTGCTGCGGGCCTATCTGGCGCGCCTACCCGACTTCGACGATGTGGAGGCGCTGGACCGCGCGCTGGCCCATGCCGCGACCTATGCCGACGTCAAGACGGCGCTGGGTTTTCTGATGGACTGGCCCGCCCATCGCGAGGCCGCCGCCCTGGTCGAACGCCGCATCCGCGAGGTGCGCGCGCCGCTGCCGCTCAAGGCCGACTGGGCGGCGCGGCTGGCGCAAAAATATCCCGACGCGGCCGAGCGGCTGCTGGCGGCAGGCTAGAGCATTGCCGGGATGACGCGGTCAGGCGGGCGATGGCCGTTCTGGTAGGTCATGACGTTGGCGATGACGCGGTCGCCCATATCCTGGCGCGCCTCCAGGGTGGCGGAACCCAGGTGAGGCAGCAGCACGACATTGGACTGGCCCAGCAGGCCATGATGGATCGCGGGCTCGTTCTCGAAAACGTCCAGGCCGACGCCGGAAAGGGCGCGCATGGCCACCGCCTGGGCCAAGGCCGCCTCGTCGATCAGCTCGCCGCGGGCGGTGTTGATCAGGATGGCGTGGGGCTGGAGCCGAGCCAACCGCTCGGCCGACAGCAGATGGTGGGTGTCCTTCGTCGCCGGACAGTTCAGCGAGACGATATCCATCCGCGCCAGCATCTGGTCCAGATCGTCCCAGTAGGTCGCGCCCAGTTCTTCCTCGATCAGGGCCGGGACGGGCTTGCGATTGTGGTAGTGGACCTGAAGCCCGAAGGCCTTGGCGCGCCGGGCCAGGGCCTGGCCGATCCGGCCCATGCCGACGATGCCCAGCCGCTTGCCCCACAGTTTGCGCCCGCACATCCAGGTCGGGGTCCAGCCCTCGAACCGGCCTTCGGCCACCACCTGGGCGCCCTCGACGATGCGGCGGCTGACGGCAAGGATCAGGCTCATGGCCAGGTCGGCGGTGTCCTCGGTCAGGACGCCGGGGGTGTTGGTGACGATGATGCCGCGCGCCACGGCCGCGTCGACGTCGATATGGTCCACACCGGCGCCGAAGTTGGCGATCATCTTCAACTGCTCGCCTGCGCCATTGATCAGGTCGGCGTCGATGACGTCTGTGATGGTGGGCACCAGAACCTCGGCCCGCTGGACGGCGGCCTGCAACGCGGCGCGGTCCATCGGCTGATCCTTCAGGTTCAGCTCGGCGTCGAACAGCTCCCGCATCCGCGTTTCGACCGCGTCGGGCAGGCGTCTGGTTAATACGACCTTAAGCTTGCGGGGGGACATTCTCGGCCTTGGTTAGCGGGCGGCGATTCAGACGGATCAAAGCCCGCGCGACGGGTCGTTCCAATCAGTGTCTAGCAAAGCCGCCGCCATCTTCCAAAGCCTGCGACGCCGCATCGCCATCGTTGGAGCCATTCTCGGCCTCGGCGTGATGGCCAGCGCCGGCGCGACCATGCCCGACGGACGCCCGACGCCCACCGGGCTCGAGGTGCCGCGCTGGATTTCGCTGAAGTCCTCGCACGTCCGCGCGCGCCAGGGGCCGGGTCTGGATTATCCGATCCTGTGGGAATACCGGGCCGCCGGCCTGCCGGTTCAGGTGATCGCCGAGACGACCGAATGGCGCAAGATCTGCGATCCCGACGGCGCCGTGGCCTGGATCCACCGCACGGTGTCGTCGGGCCGGCGTTACGTCTTCAACACGACCGCAGAGGAAGTGCCGATCCGGTCGGGCCGATCCGAGACGGCGTCGGTGCGCGCGCGTCTGTCGCCGCGCGCCCTGGTGATGCTGGACGAATGCGAAGAGGGCTGGTGCAAGGTCCGGGCGCGACGACTGGAGGGTTTTGTGGCCCAGCGGGCGGTGTTCGGAACCCAGGAGCGGGCGCTGTGCAACGCCAATCGCCCCGCGGGCACGGGTCGCAACTGACCGCACGCTGTTGAGCGAAGCGGCGCGGTCGTGTAACCCGCGCGCAACGTATCAAGAAACGGAAGCGCCTTGACCCAGTCCCAATATCCTTCGTCCTTCGATCATGAGGCCCTGCTGGCCTCGGGCCGCGGCGAGCTGTTCGGTCCCGGCAACGCCCAGCTGCCCGCCCCGCCGATGCTGATGTTCGACCGCATCACCACGATCAATGCGGACGGCGGAGAGCACGGCAAGGGCTATGTCGAGGCCGAACTCGACATCCATCCCGACCTCTGGTTCTTCCAGTGCCACTTCATCGGCGACCCCGTCATGCCGGGCTGCCTGGGCCTGGACGCCATGTGGCAGCTGGTCGGCTTCTATCTGGGCTGGATCGGCGGTCCCGGTCGCGGCCGCGCGCTGGGCGTCGGCGAAGTCAAGTTCACCGGCCAGGTCACCCCGGACATCAAGAAGGTGGTCTATAAGATCAACCTGAAGCGCGTCATCAACCGCAAGCTGGTCATGGGCATCGCCGACGGCGTGCTGGAGGCCGACGGCCAGGTCATCTACACCTGCAACGACATGCGGGTCGGCCTGTTCGGCGCCAAGGATGAGGCGGCGGGCGGTTAACGCCCCTATATAACCGCGAACAAGGCGGACGGTCCTCGGACCAGGAAGCATCAAGAAGGAAACACCATGCGTCGTGTCGTCGTCACCGGCCTGGGCATCGTCTCTTCCATCGGCCACGGCGCCGAGGAGGTCACCCAGTCCCTGCGCGAAGCCCGTTCGGGCGTCGTTCATGCTCCCGACCACGCCAAATACGGCTTCCGCAGCCAGGTCTGGGCGCCGCCCAAGATCGGCCCGTGGGAAGAGCTGGTCGACCGTCGCGCCGCGCGCTTTTTGGCCAACGGCACCGCCTGGGGCCACATCGCCTTCGAAGAGGCGCTGAAGTCGTCGGGCATGACGGCGGACGAGATCAAGGATGACCGGATCGGCCTGATCGTGGGCGAGGGCGGTCCTTCGACCCAAGTGATCTTGCAGGCGGCCGCGACCACGATCGAGAAGGGCGCGCCCAAGCGCATCGGCCCGTTCGCGGTGCCCAAGGCGATGGCGTCGGGCCCGTCGGCGGTGCTGTCGACCTGGTTCCAGATGCGCGGCATCAACTATTCGATCAGCTCGGCCTGCGCGACGTCGGCCCACTGCATCGGCGCCGGGGTCGAACAGATCCAGTGGGGCAAGCAGGACGTGGTCTTCGCCGGCGGCTGCGAGGACATCGACTGGTCCATGTCCAACATGTTCGACGCCATGGGCGCCATGTCTTCGGACTTCAACGACAATCCCTCGGTCGCCTCCAGAGCCTATGACGCCAACCGCGACGGTTTCGTCATCGCCGGCGGCGCCGGCATCGTGGTGCTGGAAGAGTATGAGCGGGCCAAGGCGCGCGGCGCAACCATCTATGCCGAAGTCACCGGCTATGGCGCCAATGCCGACGGCTACGACATGGTCGCCCCCTCGGGCGAGGGCGCCCAGCGCTGCATGAAGATCGCGCTGGAACAGGCCGGCAATCCGAAGATCGACTATCTGAACCCGCACGGCACCTCGACGCCCGTGGGTGACGCCAAGGAGATGGAGGCCGTGCGCGCCGTCTTCGGCGACCAGATGCCGATGATCTCCTCGACCAAGTCGCTGACCGGCCACTCGCTCGGCGCGGCCGGCGCCCAGGAAGCCATCTACTGCCTGCTGATGATGCAGAACGGCTTCGCCGCCGAAAGCGCCCATATCGAAAATCTCGATCCGGCGTTCGAAGGCATGCCGATCCTTCGCCAGCGCCACGACGGCGAACTGACGCACGTGATGTCCAACAGCTTCGGCTTCGGCGGCACCAACGGCACGCTGATCCTGTCGAAGGTCTGAAACTTTCACCCGTCATCCTCGGGTCAAGCCCGAGGATGACGGGTGGGAGGGTTTGGGGCAGCGGCTTTATTGCGTGTGCAGGGCCATTCCCCATCTCTTTGCGTGAATTCTTTCGTCACTGCCCGTTTACACGACCGTTTCTCACCCTTAGAGAGCGTCGCCGTGACCAAGCGCCCGATTAAAGCGATGACCTCGAAAACGACCGGCTTCGGCGGGGCGGTTTCGGGTGCGCGCGTGGTCTAGCGACAACCCGATCCAAGCCCCGCCGATGCGCGGGGCGGTCGATCCGGCTGAACCCCGCGCCTCCATCCTTTCAGGAGACGCCTTCATGTCCTTTTCCCCGTCCAACCCGCCCCACGTGGGTATCGTCGGCGCCACCGGTCTGGTCGGCGAGATGATGCGCGGGTTGTTGGCCGAGCGGAACTTCCCGCTGGCTTCGCTGCGCCTGTTCGCCTCGACCCGGTCGGCGGGCAAGACGATCCGCTTCGGCGAGACCGACATCGTGGTCGAGGATGCGGCGAGCGCCGACTACGCTGGTCTGGACATCGTCTTCTTCTCGGCGGGGGGCGAGACGTCCAAGGCCCTGGCGCCCAAGGTGGCGGCCGCCGGCGCCGTGGTGATCGACAATTCCTCGGCCTGGCGGTCTGACCCGCAAGTGCCGCTGGTGGTCGCCGAGGTGAACCCGCACGCTTTGGCCAACCTGTCCAAGGGGATCATCGCCAACCCCAACTGCACCACCATGGCCGCCATGCCGGTGCTCAAGCCCCTGCACGACGCGGCGGGGCTGAAGCGTCTGACGGTCTCCACCTATCAGGCCGTCTCGGGCGGGGGGATCGAGGGCATCCGCGTGCTGGAGGACCAGTCGCGCGCCACCGTGGGGCAGGGTGCGGCCCTGGCCCGCGACGGCGGGGCTGTGGACTTCGGCGCGCCCGAGAAGTGGGTCGTGCCGATCGCCGCCAACGTCGTGGCCCTGAACTATACGCTCGGCGAAGACGGCTATACCGACGAGGAGCTGAAGCTACGCGACGAAAGCCGCAAGATCCTGGAAATCCCCGGCCTGCCGGTTTCTGGCACCTGCGTGCGGGTGCCGGTCTTCACCGGCCATTCGCTGTCGATCAACGTCGAGTTCGAGCGCCCGCTGTCGGCGGCTCAGGCGCTGGACCTGCTGGCACAGGCGCCTGGCGTGGTGGTGACGGCGGTGCCGAACCCGCTGGAGGCGTCGGGTCAGGACCCGGTCTTCGTCGGGCGCGTGCGCCTCGATCCGACCGTCGAGCACGGCCTGGCGCTGTTCGTCTCGAACGACAATCTGAGGAAGGGCGCGGCCCTGAACGCGGTCCAGGTCGCCGAGGTGCTGGTCCAGCAGCGCGGCTGACCGGCGAGGTTAGTCGTAGCGCACGCCGCTGAGATAGAGCCCTGCCGAGGGGGCGACGGGGCCGCACCGCGCGCGGTCCTTCGCCTCCAAAGCGGCCTTGACGTCGTGGGCGCTCCAGCGACCCAGCCCCACCTCGACCAGGGTTCCGGCCATGGACCGGACCTGGCGGTGCAGGAAGCTGCGCGCCTGGAACACCAGATGCACTTCTTCGCCGAAGCGCGACACGCGCGCCACGTCAAGCGACTTGACCGGCGATTTGGACTGGCAGCCGACGTCGCGGAAGGTGGTGAAGTCGTGGTGGCCGACCAGGACTTGCGCCGCATGGTGCATGGCCTCGGCGTCCAGGGTCTTCTTGACCTGCCAGACCCGGTCGCGCTCCAGCACGGGCTGGGGGCGACGGTTCAGGATGCGGTACAGATAGCCCCGGCCAGTCGCCGAGAACCGGGCGTGCCAGTCGGGATTAGGTGCGTATTCGGCCGACAGGACGCAGACGTCCTGCCGCACCAGATGGGCGTTCATGGCGTTCAGCACCGTATCGACGGGCCAGTCGCGGTCCAGATCGGCATGGATGACCTGGGCCGTCGCATGGACCCCGGTGTCGGTGCGGCCGGCGGCGGCGATGCGGATCCGTTCGCCCGAGAAGGCGTGGATGGCGGTTTCCAGCGCCCCCTGGACCGTCGGCTGGCCGTCCTGGGCCTGGAAGCCGTTGTAGGCCGTGCCGTCGTATTCGATCGTCAGCTTGTAGCGCGGCATCAGCCGAGCACGGTCCCGGCCGGCAGGGGGAAGCCGCGCAGCATCTCCTCAGCCGATTGCGCCGCCTTGCCTTCGCGCTGGACGCGGATCAAACGCACCGCGCCGTCGCCGCAGGCCACGGTCAGGGCGTCGTCCAGCACGGTTCCGGGCGCGCCCGATCCGTCCGCCAAGGCCGACAGCGGCGCCTTGATCCGCACGGGGCCAGCCTCTGACGGGGCCTCGAACCAGGCGCCGGGGAAGGGCGACAGGCCTCGGATATGCGCGTCCACCTCGGCGGCCGGGCGGGTCCAGTCGATCCGGGCCTCGGCCGGGGTGATCTTCTTGGCGTAGGTCGGCTCTCCCACCTGTTCCGAGGGGGTGACGCCGCCCCGATCGATGGCGGCCAGCGCGCGGGGCCACAGGCCCGCGCCGACATGGGCCATCCGTTCGGACAGGCTGGCGGCCGTGTCGTCGGGTAGAATGTCCATCCGTTCGCTCAGCAGGATGGGGCCTTCGTCCAGACCCAGGCTCATCTGCATGATCTGGACGCCGGTCTGCTTGTCCCCGGCCATGATGGCCCGCTGGATCGGGGCGGCCCCGCGCCAGCGCGGCAGCAGCGAGCCATGCAGGTTTAGACAGCCCAGGCGTGGCGCTTCCAGCACCTCGGTCTTCAGGATCTGGCCATAGGCGACGACGCAGGCCGCATCGAGATCCAGACTTCTGAAAGTGTCGATCGCCTCGGCGTCCTTCAGGCTTTCGGGCGTGAAGACGGGCAGACCCATGGTCTCGGCGAAGGCGTGGACGGGCGACGGCGTAAGCTTCTGGCCCCGGCCCTTGGGGCGTGGCGGCTGCGAATAGACGGCGACGATTTCGTGACCCGAGGCGATCAGCTCGGCCAGGGACGGCACGGCGAAGTCGGGAGTTCCCATGAAGGCAAGGCGCATGGGCACGCCTTTAGAACTTTAGGCGGCTTACTGCCAGCGGGTGAAGACGCCGCCGCCCTCGTCCCACTCGCCGCCTGCGTCCAGCGCGTCGTCGAAATCGAGCAGGCGATCCAGCAGCAGGCCGGCCACGACGCCCAGCAAGGCCACGCCGGCCAGGGTGGCGACGCCGGCGACGCCGACCTTCTGGCTGCGCGTCAGGCGACGACGGCCCGAGGCGTCGATGATCAGCGAGCGGCCGCGCGGAATGGACGGCGCGATCCGGCGCGCAGCGCGTTCTATACGTTCGGGGCGGACGATCTTGGTCATCAGGCGGCGATCCTGTCGCGGGCGGCCTTCTTGACCTTGGTCACGGCGCGGTCCCGCTTGAGACGCGACAGATGGTCGATGAAGAGCACGCCGTTAAGGTGGTCCATTTCGTGTTGGATGCAGACGGCGTAGAGACCCTCGGCCTCTTCCTGCACCGACTGACCGTCACGGTTCAGATAGCGAATGCGGACGCGGGCCGGGCGTTCCACCTTGTCGAAATACTCGGGGATCGACAGGCAGCCTTCCTCGTAGGTGTAGAGCTCGTCCGAGGTCCAGAGGATTTCAGGGTTGGCGAAGAAACGCGGGTTCTTGCGCGCCTCGGCGTTCTCGGCCGCCTCTTCCTCGGTCTCGCAGACCACGCCGTCCTTGTCGCCTAGATCCATGACGATCACGCGATCCAGGGCGCCGATCTGCACGGCGGCCAGGCCGATGCCCGGCGCGTCGTACATCGTCTCCAGCATGTCATCCATCAGGGCGCGGACGGCGTCGTCCACGGCCGCGACGGGCTTGGATACCTGCTTCAGGATCGCCAGGTCGGCGGCGTTGTCGATGGTGAGGATGCGTCGAATGGCCATGGCCGGGACGTAGGCCCGCCCCGGCGATAGGTCAAGATTTGCGCCCCTTGCCGCGCTCTACGCCTTGCCGGGCAGAGCGCGGGGTTTGCGGTTCTCGTCGATGGCCACATAGGTGAAGACGCCTTGGGTCACGCGCACCGACGCGGCCTGGGGCTGGCCCCGCGCTCGCTTCCAAGCCTCGACCTGGACGCGGACGGAGGTGCGGCCCGAGCCGATGACATGGGCGTAGATGCTGACCTCGTCGCCGACCGAGACGGGCTGGTGAAAGACCATGCCGTCTAGCGCCACGGTGGCGCAGCGCCCGCAGGCCAGTTCGAACGCCGGGGTCGCGCCCGCAAGGTCCATCTGCGCCAGCAGCCAGCCGCCGAAGATGTCGCCCTCGGGGTTGGTGTCGGCGGGCATGGCGATGATGCGACCGACGGGCTGATCTTCGGGCGGATATTCGGGGGCGTCGGACATGGAAGGGCCTGCGGTTTGGGGAGGCGGGCTCTCTAGCGCGGCTTCGGCGGCTTGTCGCCCTTCAGCGCCTTGGGACGGGCGGGCTCTGGGACAGCGTCGGTCAGGGTCATCAGACCGAACGAAATATGACTTGTGCCACGGCATCCTGGCGGAGAGGCGATGGGAGCCCGTATGGACATCGTTTACTTTGTCGCGTTGCAGGCGCAAATTGTCCAGAAACTTACTTCGTCACCGCCGACTAACGTAATTCCCCGACCCACTGAAGAAAAGAGCAAGCAGCCGTCAAGGATTGTGACGATGGCAAGCGGCAGGCTAGTGGACGGCAGAAAGGTCGAAGCCCTCTGTGTAGCACAGGGCTGATATACTGAGCGCCGTGCATCATATTAGCCAATACGGCGTCGAACAGATTTGCCGAAGGGAGAGTAACCACTTGCAGATTGGGCGAGAATTGAAGCTGGTCCAACATTGCCTTGTTCTCTCAGCCGCAGCACCACCAGCACTAGGGATGCCGTCTGATCGCCCATTTATCCTTCAGTTGCCGCCATAGCGTCAGCAGCAGGCCAGATTCTCGCGAGCCTGGATCGCGCCGACATGGATGAAGTCCGGCGTGAAGCCTCAATTGGGTCGCTGGTGAAGGAGTCCGGCTGCAGCTCAAGATGGGTGACGTGGACCGAAGTCAGGAGCACGCCCTTGCGCTCGGCGAGGGTGCGGGGTTCACGGCCGGTGTCGGCGAAGTTGACGAGGACTCGTCTGGCCAGACGCAGGGTGTTTCAGACCCGCGTCTGTCGCCATCGCCGGGTCGACAAAGTTCAGGTTGGGTGGCGGAGATCAGATCGTGCGGCAGGACGACTCGCTCAATCTCGGCAACCCCCAAGGTCTTGAAGCGGCGTCTGCTCGTGCAGGGTTGTGTGACCGACGATTAGACACAGATCGGCTTGCCGTCAGGGCGGCGAGCAGCCGCTGTTCGTGCGCCAGATCGGCCGCCGTGCTGGCGGCGCCGTTCCACTTGGCGCGCAGGTCGGCCACGAACCGCCGGAACCAGCCGATCTCGACCGCGACCAACCGGTTCTTGCGGCCACGCACCGGGATGGTTGTGATATCGGGCGAGGCGAGCAGCCATTCGGCATAGGCCAGACACACCCGATCCACGCCCGTCGGCGCCGACCTTTCGGCCCGGCTCATAAGCCGGCTGGCGTCGTAGAGAATGCGCATACTAGGCGACGTAGCCGGCCTGCATCAGTTCGGCGATATGGACGATGGCCGTGGGCTTGCCGTCTTCGACCACGAACAGATTGGCGATCTTGTTGGCGGTCAATAGATCGACAACGTCGCTCATCCGCGCATCCGGATCCACGGTGATGGGATTGGCGCTCATGATATCGGCCGCCGTCAGATGGGTGGTGTCGCGCTGGAAGGCCCGGCGCAGGTCGCCGTCGGTGACGATGCCAGCCAGCGCGCCATCGGCGTCCAGTACGGCCACCGCGCCCTTTCGACCTTCGGTGATCGCCGAGACCACGTCGCTGAAGCTGGCGTTCAATGCGACGCTGGCGGGGACGGCGGCATTGTCGCCCATCCATTCGCGCACGCTTTGCAGGCTCATGCCCAGGGCGCCGCCGGGGTGGTGCAGGCCGAAGTCCATGGCCGTGAATTCGCGGCGATCCATCAGCACCATGGCCAAGGCATCGCCCAGAGCGAGGGTCATCAGGGTCGAGGTGGTGGGCGCCAAGCCGTTGGGGCAGGCCTCCGCGACCTTCGGCATGGTCAGACAGACCGCTGCGTTGCGGCCCAGAAAGCTGGCCGGCCGCTGTGTGATGGCGATCACGGGAATGCCGTTGCGCTGGCAATAGATCAGCGGATCGCGCAGCTCGCGGCTCTCGCCCGAGTTGGAGATGGCCAGCACCGTCACGTCGGAACGCAGCATCCCCAGGTCGCCGTGGCTCATCTCTGCCGGGTGGACGAAGAAGGCGTTGGTGCCGGTGGAGGCCAGGGTGGCGGCGATTTTGCCGCCGATATGGCCCGATTTGCCCATGCCGGTGACGACGACATAGCCCGGCCGGCTCATGATGACATCGACTGCGCGGGCCAGCGAAACGTCGATCGAGCGTTCCAGCGCCTCCAGCGCCTCGATGTTCAGGCGCACGACCTCACGAGCGCGGTCGGTCATCACGGCGATGTCGTCGGGGGTCGAGTGAGCGATCTCGGTCATAGTGTTCTGGCCCGCAGCCGGGCTCTCCTTCTTTGACGAGCGCGATCCGCCATGAGTGCGTTTCGCGCGCCGCCTCCCTTTCAGACGACTTTGTCGGTTTCTGGTCAACCTTTGCCGCTCTGGCGCGTTACGCCGACCGGGGAACTAAAACAAAGAGTTTGATCGTCAATGCCGTCTCATGCCGGAGCCGTTTCGCTATTGCTCCCGACACCGCCCGTCGTCGCCGACGGAATTGCGCTGTTCCTGGACATGGACGGCGTGCTGGCGCCGATGGCCCCGACGCCCGACGCCGTCGTGCCGACTGCGCGTCGTACGGCGGCGCTGAAGGCGGTCGAGGCGCGGCTTGAGGGCCGCGTCGCCATCGTCAGCGGCCGCACCCTCGCCGAGATCGACCGCATTTCCGATCATGCCCTTGTCTCCGGCTCGGGCGTGCATGGCCTGGAGCGGCGTCTGAAGGACGGCTCCATTGAACGCAAGACCCCCGACGTTGGCGTCGCCCAGGCGCTGGATGCGTTTGAGGAATTCGCCGCCGATCGCCCCGGCGTGATCGTCGAGGACAAGGGCGTCTCCGTCGGTCTGCACTATCGTCAGGCGCCGGATGAAGCCGGCGCCGCCAAGGGGCTGGCGGCCGAGCTTCAGGCCGAAACGGGACTGACGCTCCAACCCGGTCATATGGTGTTGGAGCTGAAAACGCCCGGCGCCGACAAGGGCACGGCCGTCACGGCCTTTATGCAGGAGGCGCCGTTCAAGGGCGCCGTCCCGGTCATGCTGGGCGACGATCTGACCGACGAATACGGGTTCGAGGCTGCGGCGGCGCTGGGCGGATACGGCGTGCTGGTCGGCCCCGAGCGCGAGACGGCGGCGCGATACCGGCTGGACGATGTGGATGCCGTGCTCACCTGGCTTGAAGCCGTAGCGAAGGCCTGAACCGATGAAGCCCAATCTGGACCTGTTTCCCATCGGCAACTGCGGCGTCAGCGCCCTGATCGACCGTCAGGGCCGCTTCGTCTGGGCCTGCGCGCCGCGCGTGGACGGCGACCCGGTCTTTTCCGCCCTGATGGACGGCATGGCACCCAAGCACGGCTTCTGGGCCATCGAGATGGAGGACGTGAAGTCGATCAATCAGGCCTATGTCCGCAACACGCCGGTTTTGCGCACGGTGATGACGGCCGAGGACGGATCGTCGGCCGAGATCATCGACTTCGCCCCGCGTCATCCGAAGCACTCGCGCACCTATCGGCCGCTGGCCTTCGCCCGCATCGTGCGGCCGCTGTCGGGCACGCCGCGTATTCGTGTGCGGTTGCGGCCTTCGACGGATTGGGGCGCGCGCCGGGCGCCGCACACCTCAGGATCCAACCACATCCGCTATATGTGCGCCGACGTCACCTTCCGGCTGACGACCGATTGTCCCGTGTCGCATGTGCTGGAGGAGCGCGTGTTCCGGCTGGAGCGGTCGCACGCCTTCTTCCTGGGCCCGGACGAGGGCTACGATCAGGATGTCGGTCACGGCGTGCAGGGCGCGCTGGATCGCACAGTGGCCTATTGGCAGGACTGGGTGCGCAAACTCTATCTGCCGCTCGACTATCAGGAGGCGGTGATCCGCGCGGCGATCACGCTGAAGCTGTGCGCCTATGAAGAGACTGGCGCCATCGTCGCCGCCATGACGACCTCGGTGCCCGAGTTCAAGGAGAGCGGGCGCAACTGGGACTATCGCTACTGCTGGATCCGCGACGCCTATTACACGGTGCGGGCGTTGAACCGTCTGGGCGCGGTCGACATCCTCGAAAACTACCTCGTCTATCTGAGAAACCTGGTCGACGATTCCGCCGGCGGCCATGTCCAGCCGGTTTACGGCGTGGGTCTGGAGCCCGGGATCGGCGAGAGCATCGTCGACAGCGTCGAGGGCTATCGTGGCATGAAGCCGGTGCGGATCGGCAACCAGGCGCACGAACATCTGCAACACGACGTCTACGGACAGATCGTGCTGCCGCTGGTCCAGGCCTTCTATGACGCACGGCTGCTGCGTCCGGGCACGCTGGAAGATTTCCATGCGCTGGAGGCGATCGGCGAGCGAGCCTTCGCCATGCACGATCAGACCGACGCGGGCCTGTGGGAGTTCCGCACCATCGCGCGGGTCCACACCTATTCGTCCGTCATGTGCTGGGCCGCCTGCGACCGTCTGGCCAAGGCGGCCGACCATCTGAACCTGCTGGATCGGGCCGCCTTCTGGCGTGAGCGCGCGCAGATCATCCGTAAGCGGATTGAGGCGGAGGCCTATCTGCCCGACGAGGGTCGCTTCGCCGCCAGCTTCGGCGGCCGCGAGTTGGATGCCTCCCTGCTGCAGATGACCGATCTGGGCTTCCTAGAGGCGCACGATCCGCGTCAGGTCGCCACCTTCGACGCCATCGAGCGCGATCTGAAAAAGGGCAGTCACCTGTTCCGCTATGTAGAGCCGGACGACTTCGGGGAGCCGGAGACGGCCTTCAACTTCTGCACCTTCTGGTTCATCGAGGCCCTGCACCAGAACGGCCGCATCGAGGAAGCCCGCACCATCTTCCAGGAGATGCTGAGCCGGCGAACGGCCGCCGGGCTGTTGAGCGAGGACATCTCGATCGACGATGGGGAGCTGTGGGGCAACTATCCGCAGACCTATTCCCTGGTCGGCATCATCAATTGCGCCGTGCTGTTGAGCCGTTCGTGGACCGATGTGCGTTAATGTCTGGACCCCGGGGCTGGGGTCGCCGTGTGAAGTGAAGTCATGAGCCGCCTGATCGTAGTTTCGAACCGGGTTTCGGCCCCGACCGACCCTGCCGCCGGGTCCGCCGGCGGCTTGGCGATGGCCCTGTCCGCCGCCCTTAGAAAATACGACGGCCTGTGGTTCGGTTGGTCGGGCGAGCGGGTGGATCACTACACCGGCGAGGTGAAGATTGAAGACCGGGCCGGCGTCACCGTAGGGCTCGTCGATCTGGAGGGGCAGGACGTTGATGAATACTACAACGGCTACGCCAACAAGACGCTGTGGCCGCTGTTCCACCACCGCATCGACCTGGCCCAGTATGAGCGGTCCTATGGCGAGGGCTACGAGCGGGTGAACCGCCGCTTCGCCGAGGCGCTGGCGCCGTTGATCCAGCCCGAGGACATGATCTGGATCCACGACTATCACATGATCCCGATGGCGCGGGATCTGCGCCGCCTGGGCATTCGCAACCGGATCGGCTTCTTCCTGCACACGCCCTGGCCGGCGCGGCAGTTGCTGGTGACCCTGCCGCATCACCGGCGGCTGGTAGAATCGATGTTCGACTTCGACCTGATCGGTTTCCATACCCAAGAATGGAGCGATCTGTTCACCGACTATGTGGTGTCCGAGGCTCAGGGCGAGTTGGACGGGACCGGCGGGCTGGAGTGTTTCGGGCGCAAGGTTCAGACTGGCGTCTTCCCCATCGGCATCGATGTCGACGGGTTCCTGGCGGCGCGAAATTCGGCGCTTGGGGCGCGGACCTATGACCGAATGGCGGCGTCGTCAGCCTTCCGCTCGATGATCGTGGGGGTGGACCGGCTGGACTATTCCAAAGGGCTGGAAGAGCGGCTGCTGGGTTACGAACAGTTCCTGCACGACAACGCCTCGATGCGGGGCGAGGTCTTCCTGTTGCAGGTCACGCCCATCTCGCGCGACGACGTGGACAGCTATCAGGACATTCGTTCGCGGCTGGACGCCCTGGCGGGACGGATCAACGGCGCCTTCGCCGACATGGACTGGCAGCCGATCCGTTATCTGAACCGCACCTATCGCCGGGATCAGCTAGCGGGCATTTACCGCGCGGCGCGGGTCGGTCTGGTGACGCCGCTGCGCGACGGTATGAATCTGGTGGCCAAGGAATATGTCTGCGCCCAGAATCCGGACGATCCGGGCGTGCTGATCCTGTCGCGCTTTGCCGGGGCGGCCGAACAGATGGGCGAGGCGCTGCTGGTCAATCCCTACAGTCGCGAAGAGCTGTCCGACGCCATCCAGAAGGCGCTGACCATGCCGCTGGCCGAGCGGATCCGAAAATGGGAAGCTCTGATGGATGTGGTTCGCGCCACCGATGTCGGCATCTGGCGCGATGATTTCGTGCGCGCCCTGCAAGCCGATGAATCGACTTCGCAACCGACGCAGTGGGCCGGCGCGGCCTGACGCCTAGCGGAGGTCGAAGGCCAGCATCAGGGTGCGCTGGGCCGGATTGAAGTTGTCGTCGGACAGGATGTAGAGGCGGGTCCTTCCGTTGCGCGTCTCTGCGGCGATACCCTCGAAATTGTCGGTCGTGCCGGGCAGTTTCAGCTCGATCAACACCGGCCCCAGCGTTCCGTCGGGGGCCATGCGGCGCACGCGCGCGCGCATGTCGATGGGCGCCCGGTACAGGCGCTGGACCACGAACCATCCAACGCCGGACGGATCGCGATCCAGACCGGTGATGCGGTATTCGCTGTCGGGAATGGGGGTTGCAGGCGGCGCGCTGACGACCGTGCATCTTGCCGCCGTGCAGTCCCAGATGCCGCCCGCCTCGCCAGAGACGCGCCAGCCGCCGGGTGCAACGGCCAACCCCTCCATCCCGTCGTTCTCCGTGAAGGCGAAGTCGGGCGACCGCACCGGCGTCGGATGGGTCTTCAGCGCCGACAGGCGACCGTAGTTCCAGATCCGGTGACGCCGCTCGAAACTGACCAGCAGATCGCCGGAGGGGGTGATGGCCAGGCCCTCGGCGTCGCCGTCCGACTTGTCGGAAATCGCGGCGCCGTCCTGAAGGGTCAGCCGACGCGAGCGGAAATGATCCAGCCCGACCAGCCGTCCCGGGGCGTCCAGGCGAATGTCGCCGCGCACCAGATCACCGGTGTCCGATACCGTGACGAAACCGCCGTCGCCGGTCAGCTTCAGGTCCGACAGGCTGTGCAGCGGGGAGGTCGGCGCGGCGCTAACCTGCAGGCCGCCGGCGAACGTCACGCCGTCAGCCAACTGCGTGCCGCCGGGCAGGCCCAGGCTGACGCTTCGCAGTTCCGCGACCTGGGGCGTCCAGCCGTCCGATGACAACGGATAGGGACGCGGCGCGCCCAGCGAGGCTGCACAGGCCGACAGCGACAGGGCGATCCAGACACTGGCCAGGCGGCCGAAGCGGCTCATGCCGCCAGCTTTCGCTTGGCGCGACGGGTGAGACCGGCCGCGCCCTCGTTCTCGAACAGTTCGGCCAGCTTCTCGGTCATGGCCCCCGCCAGCTGCTCCACATCCACGATGGTCAGGGCCTTGCGATACCAGCGGGTCACGTCATGGCCGATGCCGATGGCCAGCAGTTCGACCGGCGAGCGGTCCTCGATCTCTGCGATCACCTGGCGCAGGTGCTTGTCCAGATAGAGGGCCGCATTCGCCGACTGGGTCGAATCGTCGACCGGGGAACCGTCGGAAATGACCATCAGGATGCGGCGCTGTTCGGTGCGGGCCAGCAGGCGACCGTGGGCCCATTGCAGGGCCTCGCCGTCAATATTCTCCTTCAGCAGACCTTCGCGCATCATCAGGCCCAGGTTCTTCTTGGCCCGGCGCCAGGGCGCGTCTGCGGCTTTGTAGATAATGTGGCGCAGGTCGTTCAGGCGGCCTGGATTTTGCGGCTTGCCGGCGGTGATCCAGGCTTCGCGGCTCTGTCCGCCCTTCCAGGCGCGGGTGGTGAAGCCCAGGATCTCGACCTTCACGCCGCAGCGTTCCAGCGTCCGCGCCAGGATGTCGGCGCAGACCGCCGCCACCATGATCGGTCGCCCGCGCATCGAGCCGGAGTTGTCCAGCAGCAGGGTCACGACCGTGTCGCGGAACGGGCTTTCGCTCTCGGCCTTGAACGACAGGGGGGCGGTCGGGTCGGTGACGATCCGGGTCAGCCGCGCCGTGTCCAGCATACCCTCTTCCAGATCAAAGACCCAGGAGCGGTTCTGCTGCGCCAGCAGGCGCCGTTGCAGCTTGTTGGCCAGGCGCGACACGACGCTGGACAGGATGGCCAGCTGGCCGTCCAGCAGGGCGCGCAGCCTGTCCAGTTCGACGGGGTCGCACAGGTCGGCGGCGTCCACCACCTCGTCGAAGGCGGTGGTGAAGACGCGGTAGAAATCAACGGCGCGGCCGTCGTCGGCCGTCTGGTGACGGTTCGGCTGCTGGCCTTCCTGAAGTTCCGGGCCATCGTCGGCGCCTTCGCCGTCGGGATCGGCGGGCGCGCCCTCGGGGCGACTTTCGCGCTCCTGCTCGGAAGACTGATCGTCGGCGTCGCCCTCCATCGACTGGGAGCCTTCGCCGCCGTCCTGCTCTTCCTCCTCGTCCTGATCGTCGTCAGCCGCGGGGTCTTGGGGGTCCGGTTCCTCGTCGCCGGGATCTTCGGACGTATCTTCGCCGCGCCCGTCGCCGGGGTCGAGGTCCAGCGCGCGCAGAACCTCGCGCATCTTCAGCGCAAAGCCCTCCTGATCGCCCGCCGTGCCGGCCAGGGCGTCCAGCTTGGCGCCGGCCTTGGCCTCGATGTTGGCGCGCACCAGATCCAGCATGGCCCGGGCGCCGTCGGGGGCGGGGCGCCCGGTCAGCCGCTCGCGCACCAGCAGGGCCACGGCTTCGGACACGGGCACGCGGTCGGCGTCGCTGATCCGCAGGGCGCCCGTCTTTTCCAGTCGCGTGATCAGGGCGGCGCCCAGATTGTCGCGCACCCCGGCCAGATGTTCCGAACCGAAGGCCTCGACGCGCGCCTGTTCGACCGCATCGAACACCTCGGCCGCCTTGGCGTCCGCCGGCCGCATCCGGCTGTTCACCGCCGGATCGTGATTGGCCAGACGCAGCGCCAGCCGGTCGGCCTGACCGCGCAAGGACGCGCTCTCGGGCCCGGACGGATCGCGCGGCGGATGGGGCAGGGTCAGGACGCCGTTCGACAGCTTGGGCCCGTCGGACCCGAACACCACCTCCAGCTCGGGCTGTTCGGCCAGCGCCCGCGCGGCATGACCCAGCGCGCGCTTGAAGGTTTCGGCGGGAGTATCCGGGGCGGCCATGGCCCTCAGTTAATCGCTTCGCGCCTGCGATAAAAGCGCCGTCAGCCGCCTTTTGAAATCGGCACGCGACGGCCGTAGGTCAGACAGCGCCAAACCCACTCCAGCGGCCCCATGCTGAACCGCGACAACCACAGTGGCGACCAGATCAGTTGCAGCGCCCAGACCGCCACGACCAGGCCCCACATCTGCACATAGTCGGCCCGTCCGAACAGGCGCGGCCCCCATGGCATATAGAAGAGGGTGCTCATGATCAGGGTCTGGGTCAGGTAGTTGGTAAAGGCCATCTGACCTACCGGCCGCAGCGCCGCCGTGATCCAGGCCGCCCCTCGCGTCGTCGCCAGCACGATCAGGCTGACATAGGCAAGGGTGACGAAGACGGGGAAGGAAGCGACGACCTCCGCCAGGCCGCGCGTCGGGTGGGTTCCGGCCGGGGCCAAGGCCTCGCGCCATTCCAGCACGCCCAGCAGGGCCAGTACGGCGCCGCCGACACCGATCAAGGCGAGATAGACCCGGTTGGGCGCCCGGCCGCTGAACACGCCGGCCTTGAACAGACCCAGTCCCAGCATCATCAGGGCCACGGTCGAGAAGACGAACATCGTCAGGCTGGCGCCCTGCAGCAGCAGCCAGTTCTCAAGGTTTTGGCCCATCGCCCCGGCCCAGCCGCTGCGATAGGCGGCGATCGATTCCGCCACCATGGCGGCGGTGTAATGCGGCCCGCCCTGATTCATCGCCTCGGTGATCGCCGGCGGCCCCGCGACCATTAGCCAGGTCGCGCCCGCCTGCATCGCGCCCAGCAACAGGGTCACGCCCAGGCCGATCCCGATCAGCGTTCCGGCCCGCATCGACCGCATCAGCATCACGAACAGGCCCGACCATGCGTAGAGCAGCAGCACGTCGCCATACCAGAAGGCCAGGCCGTGGATCAGGGCGATGACGGCCAGCCAGAACAGGCGGCGCCGCAGCAGTTTGCCACGCGCCGCATCGTCCCGCTCGCCCCCGACCAGATAGATCGAGGCCCCGAACAGCATCGAAAACAGGGTGATGAACTTCTGATGGAAGAAGACGTCCATCGTCCAGCGCGCCACGGCGTTGGCGCCGGTGACCGGAAATGGGCTGAGGCTGGCGTCCTGATAGACCATGACCGGCAGGCCGAACGAGACGACATTGACCGCCAGGATGCCCAGCACCGCCAGCCCCCGCATGACGTCCAGGCTGGCGATGCGCGAGGTCGCTGCGACGGGCGACAGGATTTCCGCCGCATCCTTGTCCGTGTCGTCCATTGTCATTCTCGGATCCCCCAATCCTCGAACTCAGGCGTCAGGCGCGAATGCCAACCCTGCGTCTCAGCCCTTGGGCATCAAGCCCAGCCGGTCCTTGACCGCCGGCCGCGCCTCGAAGGCGATGAAGGCGGCGCACAACCCGGCCCACAAGGCGTAGCTGACGCCCACGATCATGGCGATGGGCAGGCCGCCGACGCCGAAGATCAGCAGGGTGGTCTCGGTCGCGCCCAGGGCCTGCATGACGTCGCCGGCCTCGAACCAGCCCATCACGCTCATGCCCAGGGCGACGACAATCTGGACTAGGGCCGCCGCCAGGCCGCCGTACATCATTAAGCGCCAGACGACGCCCAGCCGTGTCCCGGGCCGGCCGTCGCGCTTGCGCTCGTTCAGCACGCGATAAAGCGCCAGCGGCACGGTGATCAGCCCGATCAGCATTACCACCAGCCGCCAGTCCATGTCGCGACCCGGCAGATAGGCGTGCGGCCGCCAGAAGGGCAGGGTCAACCACAGAGGCGGCCAGGCCGCGCCGGCCAAACAGGCCAGAATCCGGGGCGTCCGCCCGGGCCGCGCGGCGATGGTCGCCTGACCGGGCAGGTCGGAATAGCTCTCGAACCGGCTCATCGCGTCGGCGCCGGCGCAGCGCCGGAATAGTCATAGAAGCCGCGTCCGCTCTTCCTGCCCAGCCAGCCGGCCTCGACATATTTCACCAGCAGCGGACAGGGGCGGTACTTGCTGTCGGCCAGCCCGTCATACAGCACGTTCATGATCGCCAGGACGACGTCCAGACCCATGAAGTCCGCCAATTCCAGCGGGCCCATCGGATGATTGGCGCCCAGACGCAGCGCCTTGTCGATCGAGGCGACGTTGCCGACCCCTTCGTAAAGGGCGAAGATGGCCTCGTTCATCATCGGCACCAGGATGCGGTTGACGATGAAGGCGGGAAAATCCTCGGCGTCCGTGGTGGTCTTGCCCAGGCTTTCGGCGAAGGCGACGGCGGCGGAATGGGTCTCGGCCGAGGTGGCGATGCCGCGGATGATCTCCACCAGCTTCATCACCGGCGCCGGCTTCATGAAGTGCAGGCCGACGAACCGGTCCGGCCGGTCCGTCGAGGACGCCAGGCGGGTGATCGAGATCGAAGAGGTGTTGGACGCCAACAGGGTTTGCGGTCCCAGGTGCGGCACGACCTGCGCATAGATGGCCTTCTTGACGGCCTCGTCTTCCAGCGCCGCCTCGATGACCAGATCGGCGCCGGCGACGGCCTCGGCCATTCCGTCGCTGGTCGTGATGCGGGTCAGGGCCGCATCGGCGGCGGCCTGATCGACCAGGCCGCGGCCGACGTGACGCGCCAGGCTGGCCGCGATCTCGCCCTGCGCCATCGGCAACCGGTCGGCGACGACGTCATAAAGGCGAACCGAATAGCCCCCGAGCGCGACCGCCTGCGCGATGCCTGCGCCCATCTGTCCGGCGCCCAGAATGGCGACTGTGGTGATCGTGGTCATGAACCGTGGTCGAAAGTGGTCGGGCGGGCACCTTTAGAAAGGAAGGCGCGCGGCGCAAGAGCGGATCAACCCTCTCGCATCAGATTTCCGCCCGCCGTGTCGCCTCAGCCGAGCAACTGGATCAGGGCCGGCGCCGCCGTGCGGTTGAACAGCACGCTGATGAACTGCAGCAGCAGGATCACCACGATGGGCGAGATGTCGATGCCGCCCAGGTTCGGAATGATGCGGCGGAACGGCTCCAGCAGGGGCGCGGTGACCCGGTCCAGGAAGGTCCCGACCGAATAGACGAAGCGGTTGCGATAGTTGACGACGTCGAACGCCACCAACCAGCTCAGAATGGCCTGGGCGATGATGAACCAGATCATCAGACTGATGATGGTGTTGATCAACCAGACGAGCGCATAGCCCATGAACGGTAACTCCTGCTTGGATCGGCGCTTCTAGCCTGTTCGCCCCTGCTCCGACAACGGCCGTATCCGACCTGCGCGCTTTGCGCGCACAAGCCCGTTGACACCACGCCCGCCCGCCTTCTATGTCCGCCACGCCTGTGAAACCCGATCCCACGCTGGAAACGGGGCCGTAGCTCAGTTGGTAGAGCGCGTCGTTCGCAATGACGAGGTCAGGGGTTCGACTCCCCTCGGCTCCACCAGGCGCTCCTGATCATATCCTCAACGACAAGCCGCGTTCGGACACCCGCTCAGTTGCCGCGGTAGGTGCTGTAGCCGTAGGGGCTGACGACGACGGGGACGTGGTAGTGGATGCTCGGGTCGCGGACCTGGAACACCACGTCGATCTCGGGGAAGAAGGGCTGGGCGTCTTTGTCGCCGTATTGCGACATGTCGAACGTCAGCTTGTAGGTGGCGACCTGGGTTGTGACCTGATCGCCGAACGAGCGGACGCGACCGTTCTCGTCGGTGCGCGCGGTCGCCAGTTGTCGCCAGCCGCCGTCGCCGTCCTTGATCGCCAGGGTGACGGGCACATCGCGGCCGCCCACGCCGCGCGCCAAATCCAGGACGTGGGTCGAAATGGTCTCGGCCGAGGCCGATCCTGCAGAGATCAGAAAGGCCGATAGGGCGGCAAGCGCTGCAATACGCATGGAAGATCCTTGGAGACGGGTTGGCTTCGGGGCGGCGTGAGCCGGGCGATCAGTGCTGGGTCGGCCGGACCAGGGTCAGGTCATAGCCCAGGGCGCGGGTGCGGTTCAGGATGGTTTCGCGGGTCTGGGCCGAGGGTTGCGCGGTGCGGCTGAGCAGCCAGAGGTAGCGACCCGACGGCTCGCCGACGATGGACCATGAATAGTCGTCGGCGTGGTCCAGCACCCAATAGTCGCCAACGTAGAAGGGGCCGAAGAAGGATACCTTCAGCTTGGCGTTGTCGCTGCCCTCGACGATCTTGGCCTTGCCCTCGGAGGTTTTTTCCGGACCGGCGACCGCACCCTGTCGGCAGGTGTTCAGCACCCCGACTAGACCGTCATCGCGCACCGTATATTGAGCGGTCACCCCTTCGCAGCCGCGCTCGAACCCGTTCTCGTAGCGCCCGATTTCATACCACAAGCCGGCGTAGCGGTTCAGATCGACCGGCTTGGCGGGTTGGGGCACGGCGGCGTTGCCGACGGGACCGCGTTGCAGGGTGGCGCAGGCGCCCAGCGCTAGGGCGGCGCCGACGATCAGGGCGATGGAAGCGGTGCGAGCGATTTTCATGGCCGCAGAACGACAATGAGGGCGCCCGGTTCCGGACACTCGGTCTCGGCAGATCACCGCAGCGCGACGTAGCCCCGTTCGATGACCCGGCGCAGAGCCTCGTAGGCTTCGGCCAGTTCGTCGTAGGCGGTGCGAGCGGCGGTCAGGCGGGCGACTTGGTCCGGCGTGACAGCCGAGCCGGAGTGGGCCAGGCGCAGCGATTCCGCGACCCATTTGGCGCGGGCCGTGGCGGTCATGACCGCCAGCTTTTGCAGCGAGCCGGCGTCCACGCCGCTCAGGGCGTGCCCGATCACCTCCTTGTTGGCGACGTAGGCGGCGTAGTCGATCTGCTCCAGCTGCCCGCGCAGGCGACGCTGTTCGTGCGGATCGGTGTCCTGCGGCTCGAAATGGTCGCTGTGGCGGCGGGTGCTGGACGTCATCTTGGTCGACATGGGCGAGCCCTCCCCGGCCTGTCCTGGCGGTCTCGGCGGCCGCTCGACAAAGAAGGTGCGCCGTCTCGGTTAACGCCGCGTTGCGCTTGGGACCCACGCATCCGATATCGGGGCCACACAGGATCGGAGAAGACCATGGACCTGAAACTCGACGGCAAGCGCGCCCTGATCTGCGGCGGCTCATCCGGCCTTGGCCGCGCCGTGGCGACGGCCCTGGTCGCGGAGGGCGCGCACGTCGCCCTGCTGTCGCGCGATGAAGGCAAGCTTCAGGCCGTGGCGGATGCGTTGAATGCGGCCGGGCCTGGCCGGGCGGTCATGGTAACAGCGGACCTGGCGGACCATGAGGCGCTGTTGAAGGCGACGGACCGGGCCGAGGATCTGCTGGGCGGGCACATCGAAATCCTGTTGAACAACACCGGGGGGCCGCCGCCGTCGGGCGTGTCGGGGCTTGAGCCGGCGGTGTGGCGCGATCATTTCGAGTCGATGGTGCTGTCGATCTTCCGCCTGACGGACCGGGTGCTGCCGGCCATGCGGGCGGCCGGCTGGGGGCGCATCCTGAACGTCGCCTCGATCACAGTGGTCGAGCCGTCGGCGGCGTTGGGCGTGTCCAACACCCTGCGGGCTTCGGTCGCGGCCTGGGCCAAGACCCTGGCCAATGAGGTCGGACCAGACGGGGTGACGGTCAACACCCTGCTGCCGGGGCGGATCGATACGCCGCGGATCGAAAGGCTGGACCAGGCGACCGCTGAGCGCACCGGCACGACGCCGCAAGAGGCGCGAGCTGAATCCGTCAAATCGATCCCGGTCGGCCGTATCGGCACGACCGAGGAGTTCGGCGCCACCGCCGCCTTCCTGGCCAGTCCGCTGGCGGCCTATGTCACCGGCTCGCTGATCCGACTGGACGGCGGGGCGATCAAGGCGATCTGATCAGTCGGGCGCACGACGGCGCAGCACGCCGCCGAAGGCCACGCGGCTGCGCCCGTAATCCAGAGTGATGCGGCTGAACCGGCTCAGGATATCGGCGCCCAGCAGCAGGGCGGGCTTGTCAATCAGGTCCATGACCTGAAACACATGCAGATCGGCGAACAGCAGCGGGGTCGGGCCCAGCGATCGTCCCGCGATGTGCAGGGCGGGCGTCGTGCCTGTGCGGGCCGTCACCGCGCCGCCGACGATGCCGACCATCCGCACGGGCTCGGACGGGCAGGCGGCCTGACCGATGTCGATCGCCTGCATCAGGGCCAGATTGCCGATCGAATATTGCGCGCCGCTGTCGATGAAGGCGGCGACCTCCACGCCGGCGACCTCGATCCGGGTCAGGATCAGCTGACCGAAGCGACCGCGACGACCGGCGACCAGCACGTCCTGTTGCTGTGGCCGGGTAGAGTCGGGGCTGGTCGTCAGCGCGATGCTGGTCGACCCTGACGGCGACAGGGCGACCTGGCGGGCGTTGACGTCCAGCGTCAGGCGAAAGCGGGACAACAGGTCCAGACCGAGCAGGCCGTCGGCGCCCAGGGCGTCGCGCGGGAAGACCGGCAGGGTCAGGTCGCTGAAGCGCCGCCGCCCGATCTCGATCTGCGCCAGTTCGACGGTCGGCGTGACCTCAGCCGCCGTGATCCCGTGCACCACGACCGGGCGGCCGGGCGGCAGGGCCAAGGCCTGGGCCAGCTCGGCCGAGACCGCGCTGCGCTCGGCGCCGGTGTCGATGACGAAGACCTGCTGGACGCTTCCGTTCAGACGCACGCCGACGCCCATCCGCGTCAGCAGATTTTGCAAGAGCCGCACCTGATCGGGCGGGTCTGCTGGGATGGCGGTCTGGGCGGACACAAACGGAACAGCCGCCAGCAGGCCCAGCGTCTTGCGCCGCGACGTTTTCACGCTCGATCCTTCGCCAAACCCTGGCCGCAATTGCCTGTCCTCCTCGGGCCTTCGTCAGGGCAGGGCAGGCTACGCGCTTTTGGCGAAGAGCCTGAGACATATTCTTGTCCGTCGTGTCTCAGCGCGGCTGCGCCTTCTCGCCCAGCGTTCGGCGCGGTCTGGCCAATCGGGGGTTGTCGACGTATCGTCCCAGCCGAAACAGGAGGATGCGATGCTGACCTTGCTTATGCTGGCCCTGGCCGACCCCGCGGCGGCGTCTTCCAGCGCGATCACCAGCCGTGATCTTGTTGTTTCCGCACCAAGGGCGGACACGCAGCGTTGCGGCGATCCGCTGATGCAGGCTCGGCAAGGCGGCGCCGGCGCCATGACGCTGGATCGATCGCTCGATGACGGACAGGTCCGGCGCTATCTGCTGCTGGACCGGCGCGATCAGAACAACTGCCCCCTGCCGATCAGCTACGCCGTGCCGGATCAACGGGCGCTGGGTCGAAACCTGATGCCGGCGCAGCCCGATGTCGGCGTGCCGCCGGCTCCGCCCGCGCCGCGTCGCTAGGCGCGGGGATGGGCGGCCGCATAGGCGTTCAAGAGGCGATCCGCGTCGACGCCGGTGTATTTCTGGGTCGTCGACAGGCTGGCGTGGCCCAGCAGTTCCTGGATCGACCGCAGGTCGGCGCCGGCGCCCAGCAGGTGGGTCGCGAAAGTGTGGCGTAGGGCGTGAGGCGTAGTGCGCTCCGGCAGACCTAGCCGGCCGCGCAGCCGCTGGACCGAGGCCTGGACATGACGGGGGCTTAAGGGGCCGCCGCGGCGGGCGCGGAACAGGGCGTCGGCGGGCTGGAGCGGGAAGGGCAGCAGGGCCAGATAGGCGTCCACCGCATCGCGCACGGCGGGCAGGATCGGCGCGATCCGCGTCTTTGACCCCTTGCCGACGATACGCAGGGTTTCGCCCAGCGGCGCATCGGCGCGGGTCAGGGACATGGCCTCGGAGATCCGCAGGCCGCAGCCGTAGAGCAGGGTCAGGACAGCTCTGTCACGCGCGGCCTCCCACGGTTCGGCGTCGGGATCGGCGTCCGGTTCGGCCAGCAGGCCGCGCGCCTGATCTTCGGTCACCGGCCGGGGCAGGGACGGCTTGACCTTGGGACCGCGCACCAGGGCCAGCTGCGGGGCGGGCGTGTCCAACCGCCGGTCGAGGAAAGCGTGAAAACCGCGAATGGCCGACAGGCTCTGGCTAAGCGACCGGGCTGCCAGCGGGTGATCGCCTGAGCGCCGCTCGGCCATGTGGGCGCGGACCTCGGCGGCGGTGATCGTCCCCATGTCCTTCAGCGACAGGGTCTCGCCGCGATGGTGTTCGAGGAAGGCGACATAGAGCCGACCGATATGGCCATAGGCCTCCAGCGTGCGCGGCGACAGCCGACGTTCGTGCGCCAGGTGATCGAGCCAGGCGCGCAGGGCGTCGGAGGCGGTCAGTTCAGGGCTTTTCAGTTCAGGACCGGCCATCGCTCGGCCATCCGCTCCGTCACCCGCGCCAGGAAGGCGGCCAGTTCGCAGCCCATATTAGGCGTGAAGCCTTCAGGCTCGGGCGAGCCGAAGGCGCAGATGCAGGGGCGCGGCGGCCCGCCCGGCGTCAGGTGCGGGGCCATGCGGACCAGGGCGATGGACCGCACCTGATCCTCGGCCGCGCCGAAGAAATTCAGTCCCGAGATCATCGGGCCCAGCCAGGTCAGGCCGTGCTCGCCCAGCAGATTGTCGACATCGCCCTCTTCCAGGGCGCGCCAGCCGAAGGGTACGCCGCCCGGTTTTTCCAGAGCGATGGCGGCGCCGGCCAAGCCGAACCGTCCCTGCGCCGCCGCATCCAGTCGTCGGGCCAGGTCGGAATGGTTCTTGGCCTCCATCAAATCCAGGGTCGCGACGTGCGTCTGGGTCTGGGCGGCGAAGTTGGCGCGGGCGACCAGTTCGATCTCGCGCCGGGCGCCGGTCTCGCGCTCGACCACGGCCTCCAGCCGCGTCAGGGCGGCGGCCCCGAACTCGACGACGTTGCGGCCATGCGGCCGCAGACCGATCTCTTCCAGCAGGGAGCGATCGTCCAGCAGGGTCTGGGGATGGGTCTGCAGCCAGCCGCGCACGTCGGGCCAATGCAAGCCGTCGCCGATATGGGGCGTTGCGTCCGATTCCGACGTTTCGAAAAGGTCCAATGAGCCGCTCAAACAGACCTCTCTGGGAACCGCGATGCTACAGAATAGACTGGCCTGTCTTTGCCCAGTCCGACACGAAGGCATCAAGACCCTTGTCGGTTAACGGGTGGTTCACCAAGGCCTTGAATGTGTCGGCGCCGAAGGTGGCGGCGTCCGATCCGGCGACGGCGGCGGCGGCGACATGGCCGACATTGCGCAGGGACGCGGCCAGGATCTGGGTCTCGAAACCATGCACGTCATACAGGACGCGGATTTCTTCAAGCAGGCCGATGCCGTCCGCGCCGTTGTCTTCCAGACGTCCGACGAACGGCGAGACGAAGGTGGCGCCGGCCTTGGCGGCCAGCAAGGCCTGGGCGGCCGAGAAGCACAGGGTGACGTTGGTCTTGATCCCCTTGTCGGAGAAGACGCGGCAGGCGCGCAGACCGTCCCAGGTCAGAGGCAACTTCACCACCACGTTCGGCGCGATGGCGGCCAGCTTGTCGCCTTCCTTGACCATGGTCTCGAAATCGAGCGAGACGGCCTCGGCGGAAATCGGCCCCTCGACCAGGGCGCAGATTTCGGCGATGACCTCGGCGATGTTCCGACCCGACTTGGCGATCAGCGACGGATTGGTGGTGACGCCATCCACCATTCCGGTGGGGACCATGTCCTTGATGACGACGACGTCGGCGGTATCGAGAAAGAGTTTCATGGGCAGGGCTTTTAGCGTCACCGAGGCGGCGAGGCGAGCCAAATCCTCCCCCATCGGGGGAGGGGAACCGCGAAGCGGTGGAGGGGGCCAGCCCCAGACACCCAGTTCGCGATCCGCCCCCTCCACCACCCTTCGGGCGGTCCCCCTCCCCCGACGGGGGAGGATCAAGTGAAAGTCGCCTCGGTCCTCATTCCACTGCCGGTGCCGGAGGCCTTCGACTACGAGGTTCCCGAGGCGCTGAGCCTGGCCCACGGAGATTTGGCGCGGGGCGATCAGGTCGCCGTGCCGCTGGGGCCGCGCCTGATCCGGGGCGTGGTGTCCGAGGTGTTCGAAACCACAGGCTCAAACCGGCGACTGAAGGCGATCGACAGCCGCCTGGATGATCCGCCCCTGCCGGCGGGCGTGATGGATTTCGTCGAATGGGCCGGACGCTGGACCCTGTCGGCGCCCGGCGAGATGGCGGCGACGGCGCTGAAGGGCTTGCGCGCTCCTCGGCCCCGGCCGGAACGCCGGGTGCGACGCTTGGGCGAGCGGTCGCCGTCGCGCGCCACCCCGGCGCGGACGGGCGTGCTGGAGGCCCTGGGCGATCGCGCCATGCCGCCGGCCGATCTCGCGCGGGCGGCAGGCGTGTCATCGGGCGTGGTCAAGGGCCTGATCGACGAAGGCGTATTGGAGATCATCGAGATCGCGGCCGAGGCGGCGTTCGACCGGCCCGATCCCGACCACGCCCCGGCGTCGCTGAACGGCGACCAGGCGGCGTCGGCGTCGGCGATGGCGGATGGCGTGGCGGGTGGCGGCTTCCGCCCCTTCCTGCTGGACGGGGTGACGGGGTCGGGCAAGACCGAGGCCTATCTGGAGGCGATCGCGCGGGTGCTGCGGGCCGATCCGGCCGCGCAAATCCTCATACTGCTGCCCGAGATCGCTCTGACCCAGGCCCTGATCGAGCGGATCACGGCGCGGTTCGGCGCCGCCCCGGCCGAATGGCATTCCGGCGTCGCCCCGCCGCGCCGTCGCCAAGTGTGGGAGGCGGTGGTCGCCGGGCGCTGCAACATCGTGGTCGGGGCGCGCTCGGCCCTGTTCCTGCCCTTCGTCAACCTGCGCCTGATCGTGGTGGACGAGGAGCACGACGGCTCGTTCAAGCAAGAAGAGGGGCTGGTCTATCACGGCCGCGACCTGGCCGTGGCGCGGGCGCGGATCGAGGGGGCGGCGGTTGTCCTGGCCTCGGCGACGCCGTCTCTGGAGACGCTGTGGAACGCGCAGAGCGGGCGCTACGACTGGCTGAAGCTGGGCGCGCGGCACGGGACGGCGGTCCTGCCGGACATCGCCCTGCTGGACCTCCGTCAGAACACGCCCGATCCTCAGACCTGGCTGTCGCAGCCGCTGAGGCTGGCCATCGGCGAAACCCTGCTGCGGGGTGAGCAGACCCTGCTGTTCCTTAACCGGCGCGGCTATGCGCCCGTGGTCCTGTGTCGCGTCTGTGGTCATCGGCTGACGGCGCCGGACACCGACAGCTGGCTGGTCGAGCATCGCTACACCGGGCGGCTGGTCTGTCACCTGACCGGCTTCTCTATGGCGCGGCCCAAACTGTGTCCCTCGTGCGGGGCCGAGGATTCGCTGGTCTCGGTCGGGCCGGGGGTCGAGCGGGTCGAGGAAGAGGTGCGCCAACTGTTCCCCGAGGCGCGCACCGCGGTCTTCAGTTCCGACACTGCGCCCGAAGCCCGATCGGCCCGCGCCCTGATCCAGAAGATGACGGACGGGGAGATCGACATTCTGGTGGCGACCCAGGCCGCGGCCAAGGGCCACAACTTCCCGCGCCTGACGCTGGTGGGCGTGGTGGATGCGGATCTCGGGCTACGCGGCGGCGACCTGCGCGCGGCCGAGCGGACCTATCAGCTTTTGGCCCAAGCGACCGGGCGAGCAGGGCGTGCGGATCGGCCGGGGCGGGCGCTGCTTCAGACCTGGACGCCCGAGCACCCGGTGCTGATGGCGCTGGCAGCCGGTGATCGTGACTCCTTCGTGGAAGCCGAGATGGCCGAACGCGAGGCGGCGTCCCTGCCGCCCTATGGCCGGCTGGCGGCGATCATCCTGTCCAGCGAGAATGCGGCCGCCGTCGAGAAGACGGCGAACGACCTGGCCCAGGCCATTCCCAACGCCGAACGGCTGGAGGTCTATGGCCCCGCCGATGCGCCCCTGGCCCTGGTGCGGGGGAGGCGGCGCAAGCGGCTGCTGGTGCGGGCCGACCGGGACGTGAACCTCCAGGCCTTCCTGCGGGCCTGGCTTCAGCGGGTGAAGGTGCCGGGCTCCGTCCGCCTGACGGTGGACGTGGACCCCTACTCGTTCCTCTAGAGGCGGAAGTCAGACCGCCATGACGGTGCCGAGCAGCAGGCGGGCGCCGGGGCGGCCCAGGGTGGCGTTGGTCGCCGCCTGAAGCGCGGCCGACAGCTGGTCGATGTCGGGAACGACGCCGGGACGCAGGCCGTTGGCAAAGCGCTGGGCGGCGGTGTTGTAGGCGGCGCGGAGGCGCGGCGCGGACTGCTGGGCGCGGGTGCGAAGGGTCGCATCGGGCACATCGACGCCGGTTTCGATGGTCAGCACGCCCCGACGACCGTTCGCCTGAAGGATCGAGGCGGTGATGACTGGCAGCCGGATATAGGTGTCGGCCGACGGCGCCGCGCCGCCGCTCGAAGCGCGGGCGGAGGTCGAGGCGGCGGCCGTTGCGACGACGGCGAGACCGAGAAGAGCGCGGCGTTCCATGATGAGGTCTCTACCGGCCAGGAATTAAGAAACTGCTGAGCCTGGATCGCATAAGGATATCTTTATGTGTTTGTTGATACTCGGCGCGCGCCGGGCTATGAGGGCCCAAACTCATTGCGGCCGGGAGCCCAAGCCATGACCGACTACATCGTTCGCGACATCACCCTGGCCGATTGGGGCAACAAGGAAATCGAGATCGCTGAAACCGAAATGCCGGGCCTGATGTCCCTGCGTGACGAGTTCGGCGCCAGCCAGCCGCTGAAGGGCGCCCGCATCGCCGGCAGCCTGCACATGACCATCCAGACGGCGGTCCTGATCCAGACGCTGGAAGCCTTGGGCGCCGAAGTGCGCTGGGCCTCGTGCAACATCTTCTCGACCCAGGACCACGCCGCCGCCGCCATCGCCGCCAACGGCACGCCAGTCTTCGCCACCAAGGGCGAGACGCTGGAAGAGTACTGGGACTACGCCCACAAGATCTTCGAATGGGCCGACGGCGGCTATCCGAACCTGATCCTGGACGACGGCGGCGACGCGACCCTGCTGTGCGTGCTGGGTCCGAAGGCCGAGAAGGACATCTCGGTCCTGGCCAATCCGCAGAACGAAGAGGAAGAGGCTCTCTTCAAGGTCATGAAGCGCTATCTGGCTGAGAAGCCCGGCTTCTATTCGGCCATCCGCGACGCCATCGGCGGCGTGTCGGAAGAGACGACCACGGGCGTGCACCGCCTGTATCAGATGGCCGAAAAGGGCGAGCTGCCCTTCCCCGCCATCAACGTCAACGACAGCGTCACCAAGTCCAAGTTCGACAACCTGTACGGCTGCCGGGAATCGCTGGTCGACGCGATCCGTCGCGGCACCGACGTCATGCTGTCGGGCAAGGTCGCGGTGGTCTGCGGCTACGGCGACGTGGGCAAGGGCTCAGCCGCTTCGCTGCGCCAGGGCGGCGCCCGCGTGATCGTGACCGAGATCGACCCGATCTGCGCCCTGCAGGCCGCAATGGAAGGCTATGAGGTCCAGACGCTGGACGACACCGCCGGCCGCGCCGACATCTATGTGACGACGACCGGCAACAAGGACGTCATCACCGTCGATCACATGCGGCAGATGAAGAACAACGCCATCGTCTGCAACATCGGCCACTTCGACTCGGAGATTCAGGTCGCCGGCCTGAAGAACTTCAAGTGGGACGAGATCAAGCCGCAGGTCCACCACGTCGAGTTCCCGGACGGCAAGAAGATCATCCTGCTATCGGAAGGCCGCCTGGTGAACCTGGGCAACGCCACGGGCCACCCGTCCTTCGTGATGTCGGCGTCCTTCACCAACCAGACGCTGGCCCAGATCGAACTGTGGACCAACGCCGACAAGTACGAGAACAAGGTCTACACCCTGCCCAAGCACCTGGACGAGAAGGTCGCCATGCTGCACCTGGCCAAGCTGGGCGCCAAGCTGACCGTCCTGACCAAGGACCAGGCCGATTACATCAACGTGCCGGTCGAAGGCCCGTTCAAGGCGGATCACTACCGTTACTAAGCTCTCCCCGAGGCTGGAACCGCGAGGTTCCAAGTGACGAGGGCGTCTTCGGACGCCCTCGTCGACGTCTTGGTGGTCGGGGCCGGCGCGGCCGGGATGATGGCCGCCATCGAGGCCGGGCGACGCGGGCGGCGGGTCAGGGTCGTGGACCATGCCGACCGGCCGGGCGAGAAGATCCGCATCTCGGGCGGCGGGCGCTGCAACTTCACCAATCTGGGCTGCGGACCGGCGAATTTCCTGGGCGAGAACCCCCGGTTCGCGACCTCGGCCCTGCGCCGCTACACCCAGCACGACTTCGTCAAGCGCATCGATAGGGCCGGGATCGCCTGGCACGAGAAAACGCTGGGCCAGCTGTTCTGCGACGACAGCGCGAAGCAGATCGTCCGTATGCTGACCGACGACATGGCGGCGGCGGGCGTCGTCCTGAGCCTGAAGACCGGCGTGACGCGGATCGAACGATTCGGCGAGGGCTTCACGGTGATCCTGTCGGATGGATCACAGGTCACGGCGGCGTCGCTGGTCGTCGCGACCGGCGGCAAGTCGATCCCCAAGATGGGGGCGACCGGCTGGGCCTATGAGGTCGCGCGCCAGTTCGACATTCGCGTCACCGAGACCCGACCGGCCCTGGTGCCGCTGACCTTCGAGGCCGGGCTGCTGGAGACGCTGACGCCGCTGGCGGGCGTGGCGGTCGACGCCTCGGTCGCCTCGGCGCCCGAAGGGGCCAAGGCGCGCAAGGCCAGCTTCAACGAGGCCATGCTGTTCACCCACCGCGGTCTCAGCGGGCCAGCCATTCTTCAGATCAGCTCCTACTGGCGCGAGGGCGAGGCGGTGGTGGCCTCGATGGCGCCGGGCCGCGACGTGTTCGAGGAGTTGAAGGCGGCCAAGGCGTCGAACGGCAAACAGGCGGTGCACACCGCGCTGGGCCATATCTTGCCGCGCCGTCTGGCCGAGAGCCTGTGCCAGCGCGAAGGGGCGTCGGGCAATCTGGCGGACCTGTCGGACAAGGTGCTGCGGCGGCTGGATCAGGCGGTCAACGCCTGGGCGGTCAAGCCGGTGGGGTCCGAAGGTTACAGGACCGCCGAGGTGACCCTGGGCGGGGTCGATACGGCCGCGCTGGACCAGCAGACGATGCAGGCCAAGGCGGTTCCGGGGCTGTATTTCATCGGCGAGGCGGTGGACGTGACCGGCTGGCTGGGCGGCTATAATTTTCAGTGGGCCTGGTCGTCGGGCTGGGCCGCCGGGCAGGTCTGCTAGATTTTTAAGGTGCAATCCGTGCACTTTAGCCGGCGGGTCCGCCGACAAAAACACCGTCTAATTCGTCTAATCTGTCTATTTCGGCGCGCGTTCTGGCGGGACGCGAAGATGTCAAAGACCGGGTCGCCATTCTAACCCGGTGCAGGGCCATGAAAGGCGAGTGGTCGCTGGTCGGTCGTAACCCGTGGTAAAAGCTCGCGATCGTCGTCGCCGATAGGATGGCAGGGGCGGCCGAAGCCCCCTGCGGCCCCGCGACGCATGGCGGCGGGCGGCGACGGCGCCTAGCTTGAAGGGGCGGAACGGGCCCCTCTGGCGTTCTCGCGGTCCGGCGTCCCCCTTCCTTGCGCCGGATCGTGCGACGCGATGTCGGACCGCACGGGCGTGTCGATGCGGCGAAGCTTTCCCCTCCTGGCCTGTCGCATCGACCGCCCATTCTTTTTCGATCGGAGCCCGACATGCCTCTTCTGATGTGCCCCAACGACAACGCCGCCATGCAGACGCTGGAGCGCAATGGCGTCCAGTTCGACATGTGCCCCGACTGCCGGGGCGTCTGGCTGGATCGTGGCGAGCTGGAAAAGCTGATGGCCGCCGCCGTCGAGGAGGGTCGCGCAACAGCCCCGGTCGCGCCCGCGCCGCAGGCCTATGCGCCGTCGCCGCAGCCTCAGCCCTATGCCCAGCCCCCAGCCCAACCCTGGGGCGGCGGGGCGTCACAGCCGTATCGCGGCGACGATCGAGGCTACCGGGGCGACAAATATCGCGACGACCGGCATCGCGACGACGACTATCGCTACAAGAAAAAGAAGCGCGACAGCATCTTCGATATCTTCGACTGAGGCCGGCTAGGCCGCCAAGCCCGCTTGCTGCATCAGGCCTCTCAACGCCGCGACGTTTTGCGGGGCGGCGGTCAGGGCTATGCGCACGTCGGGCGAGCGCAGCAGCTTGATGGCCTCGGCGCGGGCGCGGTCGGCCACGGGGCCCAGCGGGCCGGCTTCACCGGTGGCCAGTTTCAGCAGGGCCGTCAGCTTTTGAGGCGCAGCCGCCTGGGCGCGGACGATCTGGGCGACCAGATGGGCGTCGGCCTCCAGATTGGCGCCGACCGCGCCGATGGCGTCCATGATCTGGGTCTGGTCGTGATCGGCCAGATGCGCGGCCTGAACCGAGCGTTGAAGCCGGGCCAGCGTGGCCAGCTTGTGCGAGGCGCTGGGGCCGCCCGGGACGGACTGGCGGATCTCGGTTTCGAAACGCAGCGAGCCGATACAGGCGCTGAGCCACCGCGCGGCGGCGCGCTTATTGGCCCCGCCGGTGACGTTCTCGCACAGGCGGGTCAGCTGCTCGGCCTCGGCCAAGACCGTCGGGCAGGGGTTGACGTAGGCGCCGACGAAATCGGCCGTAACCAGGCTCTTGGAGCGTTCGACGAAGGCGGTCTGAACCTCTTCCAGCGTCAGCAGTCGCCCGGCCGAGGCCGTCAGGGCCATGGCCAGCAGACGCAGGATGTCGATCTCTCCGACCGGATCATGGGGGCGGAGGCGGCGCTGGCTGGTCAGTTCGCGGGTGACAAGGCGAGCCAAGGATGCGGCCAGAAGCGGAAACTCACCCGAGGCCAGATGCAGACCCAGGCGCGCGGCCGGTCCCTCGACCTGGGGCATCATCAGGGCGAGGCGCGGGTCCATCCGCAACAGGGCGTCCATCTCGTCCGGCGCGACCATGCGGACGATGGCCGCCAGATTGGCGCCCTGATCCAAGGACGGGCCCAAAATCTCGGTCAGGTTGGTCCGCACGGCCAGCATTTCGGCGACAATCTGCTCGACCACCACGACGACCAGGGCGCGCGGGGGGCCGTCGGCGGGCGCGGCGTCCATCAAATCCATCAGCACGGTCAGGCGATCGCGGGCGCCGCGCCGATCCTTCAGCGCGCCGGCGACGACGCCGCCCATGCGCAGAGCCCGATCCGGCGCGCCGGTCAGGCGATGCGCCAGATCGGCGATGGAGCGGTCGTCCAGCGCGGGGAACAGTCCGTCGCGTCCGGCCTTGCGCAGCCGGGCCATCGCCTGTTCGGTGAGCTTTTGATAGTGGCGCACGACCCCGTGCACCTCCTGGCCCGTGGCCTGGCTTTCGGGGACCGCGACCTTCTGGATGGCGTGCTGGAGCTCGACCCCGGCCGCCTCCAGCCGTTCGGCGACATCGGGACGATGCAGCAGTTCGAAGGCGGTCACGCCCTCGCGTTTCAGCCAGTCCTCCAGCACCCGGCCGATCAGGGCGCGGGCATGAGGCGAATAGAGTTCGGCCGGGCTGCTGCAGGCCGGCGGGACCGCCTTGTCGGCGACCTTCTTCTTTCGCTCCTCCGGCGCGCCCAGCGTCAGGATGGTCAGGGAGCTGAACTCCATCGTCTCGGGGTCCAGCCTCTCCTTGGTCACGCGCGAGGCGATGGCGAGACGATCCCGAAGCTGCTCCTCGGCGGTCTCGATGGCGTGTTTGCGGTCTTCGGTCGCGATCAGCAGCGTCCACGACGACGGGGCGCTCTTGCGGACATAGACTTCGTAATGGATCGGACCCGCCATGGGCCGATCCTGCATCCCAAGCCTTTAAGGCGAGGTTTTCGAAGCCGGAATGTTTCTTGGCGCGCCGGAGGAACGCTGTGCGCGCGTTGAAATGAGGCGGCGCCGTGACCATCTGGATGTCACCGAACCGCTTTCGGGTTGCAGGCGATTTTCATTCGACCCGAAACGCCTTAGCCCTAATGTAACCGAGATCGAACGGTTACGCTTGCTGTGCGTTCTTGCTCGCGGGAACGTAAAGTTCAGGAGAAGACACCCTTGGCCAACATCACTCTGGTCGATGACGACGAGAACATCGTGGCGTCCGTTTCGCTGGCGCTGGAAAGCCATGGCCACAAGATCACCGCCTATCATGACGGGGCCTCGGGTCTGGCCGCGCTGGAATCCTCGCCGCCCGATCTGGCGATCCTGGACGTGAAGATGCCGCGCATGGACGGGATGGAGGTGCTGCGTCGCCTGCGCCAGACTTCGCAGATTCCTGTGATCATGCTGACGTCCAAGGACGAGGAGATCGACGAGATCCTGGGCTTCAACCTGGGCGCCGACGACTATATCCACAAACCCTTCAGCCAGCGTCTGCTGATCGAGCGGGTCAAGGCGCTGCTGCGCCGCACGGGCGCCGACGGCGGCGAACCGGAATCGGCCGCCGAAGTCTCGGGCCGGGCGATCAAGCGCGGCAAGCTGTCGATGGACCCGGCGCGCCACGAGTCGACCTGGGACGGCAAGCCCGTCAAGCTGACGGTGACCGAATTCCTGCTGCTGCAGGCCCTGGCGCAGCGTCCCGGCTTCGTGAAGAGCCGCGACAATCTGATGGACGCCGCCTACGACGATCAGGTCTATGTCGACGACCGCACCATCGACAGCCACGTGAAGCGGATGCGCAAGAAGTTCCGCGCCGTGGACAATGAGTTCGACGCGATCGAGACCCTGTATGGCGTCGGCTACCGCTACCGCGAGAGCTGAACCGGGCGGGCGCGAGCCCGACGAGGAGCCCCAGCGCCGGCCGTTGTTCCGCTTCGGCGGATCGCGGCTGGGCGGCTTCATCCTGGTGCTCAATCTGCTCAGCCTGCTGATCCTGTTCGGCGGCGCGCTGGCGATCAATGAATGGCGTCCCGGCCTGATCGAGGCGCGTCAGGAATCGCTGACGGTCCAGGCCGAGCTGCTGGCCAATGTGTTGCGCGAAGAAGGCGTGACGCGGGGCGAGCCGACGCCTGAACTGGACCCCATCCGTGCATCGATCTGGCTGACCGATCGCTTCATTCCGGCGGGCCAGCGGGTGCGGCTGTATGATGTGAACGGCCTGTTGTTGGTCGACAGCTATCAGGTGACGGAGGCCATCGGCGGGCGGCCCCTGCCCGACGCGCAGCCGGCTGGAACGGCGACCGAGGACGCCGCCAAGGCCAATCTGCTGTCCGAACGCCGGGTCGCGCGCGCCGACAGCGAACTGGCGGCCGAGGTGGCGGCGGCGCTGGACGGCTCGCCCCAATCGACCCTGCGTCGCAACGAATCCGGCGACCGCGTCGTCTCCGTCTCCATTCCGGTGCGCCATGTGCGTCAGGTGCTGGGCGTGCTGACCGTCGAATCCGGGGACGTGGACGAAATCCTGGGCGCCCAGCGGCAGGCGCTGTTCCCGTTCGCCCTGGTGGCGCTGGGGGTCAATCTGCTGGGATCGCTGCTGCTGCATCTGTTCGTGGCGCGGCCGATCATGCGGCTGTCGGCGGCGGCGGATCAGGTGAAGCTGCAACGCGCGCGGGCCATCTCCCTGCCGGACCTCGAGGATCGCAAGGACGAGATCGGCGATCTGGCGCGGTCTCTGGAATCGATGACCGACACCCTGTCGACGCGGATGGACGCCATCGAACGGTTCGCGGCCGATGTGTCGCACGAGATCAAGAACCCCCTGACCTCGATCCGGTCCGCGCTGGAGACCCTGCCGCTGGTCAAGACCGATGCGCACCGCGAGAAGCTGACGGCGTTGTTGCAGCAGGACGTGCGTCGGCTGGACCGGCTGATCACCGACATCTCCAACGCCTCGCGGCTGGATGCGGAGCTGTCGCGCGATCGACCGCGGCCGGTCGATCTGAACCGGCTGCTGGTCGATATCGTCGGCGTCTATGAGACGACGGCCAAGCCCGGCGACATTCCGGTCGTGCTGACGGCGCCCGAACAGGCCCTGCGGGTTATGGGCCGCGATGGGCCGCTGGGGCAGGTGTTCCGCAACCTGATCGACAACGCCCGCTCGTTCAGCCCTGCTGGCGGCGTGGTGCGGGTGACGCTGGAGGACATCGGGGACGATCTGCCGATCCGCGTGCGGGTCGAGGACCAGGGGCCGGGCATTCCGGCCGAGAACCTGGAGACGGTGTTCGAGCGGTTCTATACCTCGCGGCCCAAGGGGGCGGTATTCGGCTCCAACTCGGGCCTGGGCCTGTCCATCGTGCGTCAGATCGTCGAGGCGCATGGCGGTCGCGTCCACGCCGAAAACAAGTCCGAAGGCGGGGCGCGGTTCGAGATCGTCTTCCCGGCGGTCGGCCGCTGGTCGTGACCCCGGGCCAGCCAGTCCACGCCACCACCGTCGCCGTGCGTCGGCGCGGGGCCTGGCAGGGGGTGATGATCCTGGGACCCTCGGGCGCGGGCAAGAGCGATCTGGCGCTGCGGCTGATCGGGCGCGGCTGGCGGCTGGTCAGCGACGACTACACCCAGGTCTGGGCCTCGGACGGGGCCGTTCACGCCTCGGCGCCGGCCTCCATCGCCGGGCGGATCGAGGTGCGCGGCCTCGGAATCGTGGCCGCCAGAACACGCCCGGTCTGCCGCGTGGCGCTGGCCGTGGCCTGTATCGCGGAAGGGGTCGAACGGCTTCCGGAGCCGCAGACACGGGCTTTCGCGGGGGTCGATCTGCCCCTGCTGACGCTGGATCCCCGACCGGCTTCGGCCGTCGATGTGGTCGCAGCGGCGTTGGAGACGCTTTGAAACCCCGAAAGACGGGTCTATGACACGCCCCTTGCGGTCCATAGAGGGCGGCGTCCGGCCTCCCTTGCCGGGCGGGGGAATGCCTGGGACGGTTCGGGGCGGGATGCGAGTGAAGTCCTCATGATCGGTCTGGTGATCGTCACCCACGGCGGGTTGGCGTCCGAGTTTCTCTCCGCCATGGAGCATGTGGTCGGCCCGCAGCGCGGCGTCGCGGCCATCTGCATCGGGCCTGACGACGACATGGAGCGTCGGCGTCGCGACATCGTCGACGCGGCCGCGGCCGTGGACGACGGCGAAGGGGTCATCCTGCTGACCGACATGTTCGGCGGCACGCCGTCGAACCTGGCCATCTCGGTGATGGAACAGACGCGCGCCGAGGTCATCGCCGGGCTGAACCTGCCCATGCTGATCAAACTGGCCAGCGTGCGGGGGCGCGAGACGCTGGAATCCTGCGTGGCCCATGCGCAGGACGCGGGGCGCAAATACATCTCTGTGGCGTCCTGGGTGCTCGCAGGCGAAAAATGACCGTCACCGCGACCCTGAACATCTGCAATACGCGCGGTCTGCACGCCCGCGCCTCGGCCAAGTTCGTCAAACTGGCCTCCAGCTTCGAAAGCGAGATCCACGTCACCCGCGACGGCGTGACGGTGGACGCCCGCTCGATCATGGGCCTGCTGATGCTGGGCGCCGGCATCGGCTGCAGCATCGACGTCTCCGCCGAAGGCCCTGACGCCGAAGAGGCCATGGAAGCTCTGACCGACCTGGTCGCGCGGAAATTCGACGAGGATCAGTAGGGCGTCGTCATCCCCGGATATGGAACCACTTCGATTTTTGAGCGGTCCATTGCCAGGCGGCTGATTTCAAAACGAATCTACGAAACGGCGGGGATCCAGATCTCGATCCTGGATCCCAGGCGAGCGCCGGTCAAGTAACGCGCCGATCCGCCGTGGGCCTCGGCGATTGCGCGGACCGCGGCCAAGCCCAGGCCGGTCCCGCCGTTCTCGCCTGACCCGTGTTTGAAGGCGGTGAAAACGGATCGGGTCATGGCGTCGGGCAGGCCTGGGCCGCTGTCCTCCACGGCGATGACGGCGAAGCGTTCATCGGTGATCAAGCTGACCGAGACAGGGCCGGGATCGGCGTGGCGACGCACGTTGTCGAGCAGAGCCAGGACAGCCTGCTGAATGCGGTCGCCGTCGCAAACAACCACAGTGGCCGGCGTCGTCCAGGTGATCGGATAGCCCTCCGCCTCAGCTTCCGTGCCGACCAGGGCGCGGACATCGTCCAATCGCTGACCCAGGTCCTGGGGCGTCAGGCGCAGTTGCAAACGACCGCTATCGGCCAGACTGACGACGCGCAAATCCTCGATCAGGCGGCCCAGGGCGTCGACCGGCTTGAGCAAGGTCAGGATCATCTCGCGGTCCAGCGGCAGGACGCCGTCGGCGGCCGCTTGCAGACGGCCTTTGACGATCGTGACGGGCGTTCGCAGTTCGTGCGCGATCGAGGCGTTCCACGTCGTCATGTCGGCGGCGAGCGTCTCCAGCCGCGCAGCCATCAGGTTGAAGTCGTCCACCAGGTCGGCGGTCTCCGAAAAAGACCGATCGCCAGCCAGGGCGCGCGCGGACAGGTCGCCATCGGCGATCGCACGCGCGGCGCCGGACAATGAGGCGAGAGGCATGACAAGGCGGCGGGCCAATTGCAGCCCGGCCACGGTCGCGCCGATCAGGGCCACGACGGCGGCTGACGCCAGAGCGACATAATCCACTGACTGCGGTCGCCAGGCCTGGGGCGAGGCCACCGCATCGGGATAATTTTCGAAGACCCAGCCGTACAGGGCGAATGCGCCGGCGGCGCTAAGTCCAAGCACCCCCAGGATGACCAGAGCCGTACGCACGGCGATGCGACGGCCGAGCGCGCGGGCGGCCCTCACGCCAGGACCTCGAGGCGATAACCCACGCCACGAACGCCGACGAGAACGCCGTCGGCGCCTGCGTTTCGTAACTTGAGCCGCAGCTTGCTGAGGTGGCTATCTACCGTGCGATCGAGCACCTCGTCGCCTTTCAAGCAGGCGTCGGCCAACTCGGCGCGGGAAAAAACCCGCATCGGATAGCGCGCCATGTGGGCCAGCATGCGGAACTCGGTCAGGGTCAGGGGCAGGCGCTGCGGCTTGTCCAGCCCGCACCACTGGACGATGTGCGCCTCCAGATCGATCTCGAGCGGACCCAGGCGGATCACGCCGCCTTGGCCCGATCCGCCGCTGCGTCGCAGTATGGCGTGGGCGCGCGCCACGACCTCGACCGGATTGAACGGTTTGACGACATAGTCGTCCGCGCCGATGCGCAACGCCTGAAGCTTGTCGATGTCCTGATCCAGCGCAGTGAGCATGATGACGGGCGTCTCGCCTCGGCGCCTCAGTTCACCGAGCACGCCCCAGCCATCGACGCGCGGCATGCGCACGTCCAGCAGCATCAGATCGGGCCGAAGGGCGGCGTGCAGGTCCAGAGCGATCTGGCCATCCAGGGCGCGGACGGTGCGAAACCCCTCGCGCACGAGATAGGCGTCGAGCACGGCGGCGATCTCGGGTTCGTCTTCGGCGATGATGACCAGGGCGCTCATTAGATCTCCACGACATCGCCCAGCGATGGACGGCGATCCAGACCAGATGGGGTGTCTCCACGATTTCTCCATCAAGTCCACACCCAGGCCCCACGGCCCCGTGCGAAGCGGCCCCAAACCGAAACCGCTTTTGAGATCCAATGAAGTTCAGCGCCCACCAGATCTTCGTCGCCGCCATGACCGCCGTGAACGTCGCCGTGCTGGCCGCCTGTGGCGTGTTCATCGTGGCGATGCTGTGAAGCGCATGGATCGGCATTGGGCGCGGGTTACGGCGGCCGCAAGCCTGATCGCGCTTATTGCGGGGTGCGCCAAGCCGGTCGAACCGCCTGCGCCGCCCCCGCCTCCGCCGCCTTCAATTCAGCTGGACGACAGCGTGGCGCGGACGGCGTCGGTCTATCTAGTCTTCATGCGGGATGTCGCCACATTCGAGGGCGGCTTCGTCGATGCGGAGGCGGTGCAGGCGGCATTGCAGCGCGGAGCGACTTCCAACGCCGAGCAGTTGGCGCGGGGTCTGGTGGCCTATGGAGCGGTGCTGGCGATGCAGTCGCCGGACTTCGTTGCGGGGGTGCGGTCCTATGCCGCCGATCCTACGCAGCGCCGCGAAATCCTGGACCGTCTGACGGCCGACCCCGCCTATGCCGTGACCTTGCCTGGCGCAGACGTCGCGGCCGGGCTGATCGCCGAGGTCATGGAGGAGGGCGCCGCAGCCATCGAAGCCGCAGCGGATCGGGTGGAGGCGGATGCCTATACGATCCAGGCGCGTAGCGATCCGCGCCGTCGATGGGCGGGCCAGCCCATCGCGGACCGACAGGGACGGCTGGAGCGTGCGAAGGCCGCCTCGGCTGCAACGCAGCTGGCGTCGGACGTCGAGAGAGAGACGCTGCTGAAGGTTGCCCACGCCGAACCCTCTCGGATCCCGACGTCGCCTCTGGCGGCTCCCTATAAACCGGCGGTGGCCCGGTCCCTGTCCGTCGCCGCTCGGGCGCTGTTGGGCGAAAGCGTGAAAGATGATGGAAGCGACGGTGTCCTGCAGGATCCGAACGCCACCTTCTGCCTGCAGATGTCCAAGCTGAACCTGTTCCAGTGTCTGGCCGCCGCCAAGCCTAGCTACGAAGACATGTTCTGCATCGGCCGACACGTCGTCAGGGACATGGCCGACTGCACCCGCACGGCGTTGAATGCCGCAGGGTCCTGATGAAAGAGACGTGATCGAGGGCGACCGCCGCCGAGGGGCCGCTACAGCCCCAGCGCCCGTCGGATGTCGCGCCAGTCGACGTATTTGAAGTTCTGGGTTCCCACGTCGTTGACGTCGTCCTGGATCACGACAAGGCCGTCGGGGAAGGGGCCGACTTGACCGCTGGCGGCCGCCAGGCCGTCGGTGCCGGTGACGCCGTCCACCGCGCCGTCCACGACCTTGAACCGGCCCTTGTATTCCGGCGCCGGGCCGTCGATGCGCCAGACGGGGAAGGTGGAATCGCCTTGGCTGGAGGCGATCAGATAGCGGCCCGAGGGGTCGGTGATCGTGGTCAGGCCTTCCGCGTCGGCGACCAGGATGCCCTTGGCGATGGGCTGGATCAGGGTGCGGGCCGCGCCCGAGGCCGGGTTCAGGCCATAGCGCCACAGGCCGACGTTCTCCTCGTTGATATAGAGGGCGTCGGTCGCTTCGTCGGCGGCGCAGCCTTCGGAGATGGTTCCGATCTCGGCGCTGCGGACCAGACGCGCCGTGGGCTGGTTGGCGGCGTCCACGCCAAGGATGAACTGGCGCAGTTCGCCCTCGTGCCCGACCAGGATGGCGTGGACCTCGGCCCCGCGACGCGCAAAGCAGAAGCCGTAGGGTTCGATCACGTCGGTGGCGACGGCGCCCCAATAGCGCACGCCGTTCTGGCCGGTCCCGGCCGGGTCGAACGTATAGAGCGAGATGCCGGTCTTGCCCGGCGTGCGGTCGCTCGCGCCCAGCACCACCTGCGGGCGGCCGCCCACCGACAGGCCCTCGACCACATCGACATTGTTCAGCAGGCCCTCGGGCAGGAACTGCAGGATCTTGCCGTCGAAGCCGTAGATGTAGAGGCCGGACTTCTTGTCCGTGCCGGCGACGAAGCCCGGGGTTTGTTGACCCATGATCGTGACCGGCGAAGCGCTGGCCCAGACGGCGGGGTCGTCGGCGGCGTCCTGGCCCGCCGTGCCGACCGATGGGGTTTCCAGCACGGCCATAACCGGGGCGGCCGGACCGACCAAGCCCGCGCCCTCACCCTGGAAATCGACTTCCGTCGTGGCGCAGGCGGCGAGCAGGGCCAGGGCGGCGCAGGCGCTCAGCGAGCGGGCGAGGGAAGGGCGCATGTTGGTCTCCGGACGATCTGCACGCGTCCCTGTGGCCAAGCCGCGTGTGGGTCAACGGCGCGGGCGTGACGGTTCGGCGTCGGTTCGATGATTGATGTTCCGTCAAGGGATCAAGCGTCGCCGTTCCGTCGGAAAACCGCGAACTGGGCGTCGTGGAATCGTCGCGGTCGCGTCGCTGCCCAAGGTTAAGCGGCCCCTCCATCGGCTGAAGCGAAACGTCGCTCGCCGAAGGGGACCTGACATGAAACTGAACCTGCTGATGGGCGCCGCGATCGCGCCGATGATCCTGGCGCCGCTGGCCATGCCCGCCCATGCCGATGTCGACGCCGTGGCCTCGGCATCAGCTGCGGTCGCCGGCGACGTGATCTACGGCCGGGTGACTAACGCCGCCGGCGCGCCCCTGCCGGGCGCCGAAGTTCTGGTGCGCGGCACCAGCCGGCGGGCCGTGACCAACACTCAGGGCGAGTTCACCCTGCCGACCGCCAGCGGCTCCATGGTGCTGGAGGTCAACTATCTGGGCCTGCCTTCGACCAGCCAGACGGTCGTCACGACGCCGGGCGAGAACGCCAATGTCGCCATCGTCTTGGGCGCCCAATCTTCAGGGGGAATGGCGGCGACGGACGTGGCCGATGTGATCGTGACCGGCGTGATCACCGACGGCGTGGCCCGCTCGCTGAACCAGCAGAAGAACGCCGACGGCACGGTCAACGTCCTGTCGGCCGACGCCATCGGTCGTTATCCCGACCCGAACGTGGCGGAATCGCTTCAACGCGTTCAGGGCATCGCCATCCAGCGCGACCAGGGCGAAGGCCGCTACATCAACGTGCGCGGCGCGCCGGCCGCCTTCACCGCCGTGTCGGTGGACGGGGTCGCCATTCCGGCCGTGTCGCCCACGACCCGCGCGGTCGATCTGGACACCCTGCCCTCGGACATCGTCTCCAGCGTCGAGGTGTCCAAGACCCTGACGCCGGCCCAGGACGCCGATTCCATCGCCGGCGCCGTGGACATCAAGACCCGCTCGCCCTTCGACAAGCGCCGCCTGGCCGTTAGCGGCTATGCGGGCGGCAGCTACAACGACTACGGCGGTTCGGACACGCGCGCGGGCGCAACGGCGTCCAACGTCTTCGGCCCGGATCAGACCTTCGGCGCCTTGGTGTCGGTCAGCTATTCCGAGACCAACCGCCGGCCGGACAACGTCGAAAACGGCTGGGTTCTGATCAACCGCAACGCCGCGCAGGGCGGCGGCCAGATCTGGGGTCTGGAGAACACCCTGTTCAAGGATTACGAGACCGAACGGACCCGCAAGGCCGTGACCGGCGCGCTTGAATGGCGGCTCAGCGACGCGATCCGTCTGTGGGTTAAGGGCTCCTACGCCCAGTTCCGCGACGACGAATTCCGCAACACGCTGAACTTCACCTACAGCGACGGCACGCTGCAGCCGGGTTCGACCGACACCAGCGCGACCTTCAACAACGCCCGCATCTACAGGCAACTGCGTCACCGCACTCAGGAGAACGACATCTCCACCTTGGTGCTGGGCGGCGAGCAGACGTTCGGCAATGGAGCGGTCTGGGACGGCGCCCTGTCGTTCGCCAACAGCAAACAGACCTATCCGCACCGCGACGAGCTGGTCTATCGCTCCAGCGCGACGACCCTGTCCTACAACACGGCTGACCATTATCAGCCGACCTATTTGGCCTTCAGCGAGCCCACGGGCTTCTATCTGAACGCCAACAACTACAGCTTCCGCGAAAACACCTTCCGCTCGAACACGACCGAGCAGGACGATGTGGCGTTCAAGACCAATCTGTCGCTGCCCACCGTGATCGGCGGCCGCGAAGTCGAGCTGAAGTTCGGCGCCAAATACAGCACCCGCGACGTGACGGCCGATGAAGAGCGGTTCCGCGACCGGAGCGCGGCCGCCAGCTCCGGCGCCCTGGCCCCGCTGCTGAGCGATCGTCCGTCGCAGAACTACGACTACAATCTGGGCTTCAAGTTCGATGCGGGCTTGGTAACCGACTATTTCGATCGCGTCCGGGCCGGCTCGACCAATCCCGACCCGGCCGCCGGCGTTCGCCGCATTCCGCAGTCGATCACCGCCGACTACACCGCGCAGGAAGACATACTGGCGGGTTACGGCCAGGCCCGGTTTGATATCGGCGCGACCAATGTGCTGGTCGGCCTGCGTGTCGAGAAGACCGACTTCGAAGGGTCGGCGACCAGCGTGGCCCTGTCCGGCGCGCAGACTCCGGTCAAGGTTGAGCGCGACCAAACCGATTTCTTCCCGAACCTGACGCTGCGCCACAGCTTCAGCGATCAGCTGGTCGGTCGTTTCGCCCTGACCCGCGCCATTTCGCGCCCGGACTATACCGACATCGTTCCGCGCGTTCTGGAAACCACCGACAGCGGCCGCACGACGGTCACGCGCGGCAATCCCGATCTGAAGCCGACCCTGTCGAACAATGTCGATGCGGGACTGGAATATTATCTGCGGCCGCTGGGCGTGATTTCGGCCAACGCCTTCTACAAGGACCTGTCGAACTACCGCTTCACCCTGGTGACGGACGGCGTGCCCTATGTCACCCCGACCACCACGGTCGCTCAGGTCACCGAGGCCCGCAATGCCCGTGACGGCCATATCGCCGGCATCGAGTTCAACTGGCAGCAGACGTTCGACTTCCTACCGGGCTGGGCTTCGGGCTTCGGCGTCTTCGCCAACTACACCCTGACGGATGCGGAGATCAAAACCAGCCGCGCCTTCGCGGGTCGCGACACCTTCGTTCTGCCGGGTCAGTCGGACGAGACCTACAACGCCGCCCTGTTCTACGAACGGTACGGCTTCAGCGCGCGCGTCTCCTACACGCATCGTAGCGACTTCCTGGAGGCGATCGACGCGACCAATCCCGGCAAGGACCTCTATGTCGAGGGGCGCGGCCAGCTGGACTTCACCGCCAGCTACGACTTCGGCAATGGGATGGAAGTGTTCGGCGAGGCCAAGAACCTGACCGACAGCGCGGGCGTCCGCTACTACGGCGTCAAGGAGCGGACCTACGAGTACGAGAAGTTCGGCTACAACGTCTTCCTGGGCGTGCGCTTCAAGCTCTGAGCGCGCCGGTCAGACATGATCGAAGGGGCCGGGCGGCGACGTCCGGCCCTTTTTCATGGTTTCCGCCTCTGCAATTGGTCGAAACCCGGCCCCATATGGGGTCCAGCGGTTGACCCGTGCGGGGTCGGCGCTAGTGTCCGCGCGCCTTTCCCCGCGCGCCAGAAGACCAGAGGATACCATGGCCGAAGTCACCGCCGCCTACGACGTCGTCATCATCGGCGGAGGCCCTGGCGGCTATAACGCCGCGATCCGGGCGGGCCAGCTGGGCCTGAAGGTCGCCTGTGTTGAGATGCGTTCGACGCTGGGCGGCACCTGCCTGAACGTCGGCTGCATGCCATCCAAGGCCCTGCTGCATGCGTCGGAGCTTTGGAACGCCGCAAACACCGAGTTCGCCAAGATCGGCATCGAGGTCCAGCCCAAGCTGCACCTGGACCAGATGCACAAGGCCAAGGACGACAGCGTCACCGCCCTGACCAAGGGGATCGAGTTCCTGTTCAAGAAGAACAAGGCTGACTGGATCAAGGGCAAGGGCAAGATCGTCGGTAAAGGCAAGGTCGAGGTGACCGCCGCCGACGGCTCGGTCCAGACGCTGGACGCCAAGAACATCGTCATCGCCACCGGCTCGGAGCCGACCCCTCTGCCCGGCGTCGCCTTCGAAGACGGCAAGGTCATCGATTCCACCGGCGCCCTGTCGCTGCCGGCCGTGCCCAAGAAGCTGATCGTGGTTGGCGCCGGGATCATCGGCCTGGAGCTGGGTTCGGTCTGGCGCCGTCTGGGCGCCGAGGTCACGGTGGTGGAGTTCCTGGACCGGATCACGCCCGGCATGGACACCGAGGTCGCCACCGCCTTCCAGCGCACTCTGACCAAACAGGGCATGAGCTTCAAACTGGGCGCCAAGGTCACCGGCGCCAAGTCAGGCAAGGACGGGGTGGAACTGACCGTCGAACCGTCGGCCGGCGGCGCCGCCGAGACGATCAAGGGCGACGTGGTGCTGGTCGCCATCGGTCGTCGTCCGTACACGGACGGTCTGGGCCTGGAGAGCGTCGGCGTGACGCCGGACAAGCGCGGCTTCATCGACCATGACCACTTCAAGGTCGCCGATGGCGTCTGGGTGATCGGCGACGTGACCCACGGTCCGATGCTGGCCCACAAGGCGGAAGAAGACGCCGTCGCCGTGATCGATACCATCGCCGGCAAGTATGGCCACGTCGACTATGCCCTGGTGCCCAGCGTCGTCTACACCTTCCCCGAAGTGGCCTGGGTCGGTCAGACCGAGGACCAGCTGAAGGCGGCCGGCGTTCAGTACAAGAAGGGCAAATTCCCCTTCACCGCCAACAGCCGCGCCAAGATCAATCACGAGACCGACGGCTTCGTGAAGGTTCTGGCCGACGCGGCGACCGACAAGGTGCTGGGCGTCCACATCATGGGCCCGCAGGCCGGCGAAATGATCCACGAGGCGGCCATCACCATGAGCTTCGGCGGCGCGTCGGAAGACATCGCCCGCACCTGCCACGCCCACCCGACCCGTTCGGAAGCCGTCCGTCAGGCGGCCATGGATGTCGAAGGCTGGATGATGCAGGCCTGATCCGAAACGGATCGAGACTCAAGCAGGGCCCGGACGGCGACGTCCGGGCCTTCGTTACATCAGGCCAGACCCTTCAGCCGATAGAGCGCCTCCAGCGCCTCGCGCGGGGTCAGGTCGTCGGGGTCGACGTCACGCAGGGCCAGTTCCACGGGCGAGGGGCCGCGCATCGGTTCCGGCTCGGCGACGGCGAACAGGGGCAGGTCGTCCAGTCGGGCGGCGGCGGCCTTTTCGCCTTCCAGCCGGTCCAGCACCGAGCGGGCGCGGGCGACGACGGAGGCGGGGACGCCGGCCAGTTTCGCGACCTGGACGCCGTAGGAGCGGTCGGCCGCGCCGGGCGCCGCCTCGTGCAGGAAGACCAGTTCGCCGTTCCACTCGCGCGCGACCATGGACAGGTTGCAGACGTGGTCCAGCCGCGTCTCCAACTGAGCCAGCTCGTGATAGTGGGTGGCGAACAGGGTGCGGGCGCGATTGGTCTCGTGCAGGGCCTCGGCCGTGGCCCAGGCGATGGCCAGACCATCATAGGTGGCGGTGCCGCGCCCGATCTCATCCAGAACGACGAAGCTGTGCGGCGTGGCCTGGGTCAGGATGGCGGCGGTCTCGACCATCTCCATCATGAAGGTGGAGCGGCCGCGCGCCAGGTCATCGCCGGCGCCGACGCGGCTGAACAGCCGGTCCACCACGCCCAGCCGCATCGAGCGGGCAGGCACGAAGGCGCCGGCCTGGGCCAGGATCACCAGAAGCGCATTCTGGCGCAGGAAGGTCGATTTACCCGCCATGTTCGGCCCGGTGACGATGGCCAGGCGCGATCCGTCCTGGCCCGACCCGTCCAGCCGGGCGTTGTTGAGGGTGTAGGGATCGCCGCCCGCCTTGACCGCCGCCTCGACGACGGGGTGGCGGCCGGCCTCGACGCAGAAGGTCAGGGTGTCGTCCACGATCGGGCGGGTCGCGCCGACTTCCTGGGCCCATTCGGCGAGGGCGGCGTGGGCGTCCAGTTCGGCGAGCGCCTCGGCGACGGCTTGCAGGGGCTGGGCCAGGCGGGCGGCCTCGCGTCGCCAGCCCTCAAAGGTCTCGCCTTCGATGGCGAGCGCCCGGTGGCCGGCCTGGCTGATCTTGGCGTCCAGCTCCGACAGTTCGACGGTGGTGAAGCGGACCTGGTTGGCCAGGGTCTGGCGGTGGATGAAGGGGCTGTCGGGCCCGGCGCGGAGCAAGGCTTCGGCGGCCTTGGCGCTGGTTTCGAGGAAATAGCCCAGCAAGGCGTTGTGCTTGATCTTGAACGGCACGCCGGACTCGGCGACGGCGCGGGCCTCCAGATCGGCGACGACGCGGCGGCTGTCGTCGCGCAGGGTGCGGGCGGCGTCCAATTCGGGGCGATAGTCGGGGCGCACATAGCCGCCGTCGCGCGCCAGATGGGACGGCTCGTCCACCAGGCCGTCGATCAGGTCGGCCTTGAGCCGCGAGACGTCGGGCGACAGGGTCAGGCGGTCCAGCGCCGAGGCGATGCGGCGCGGCTGGCCGGTCAGGGGATCGACCTGACCCACGAACAGACCGGCGACGCCCTCCGCGATCGACAGGCCGGTGCGCACGGCGGCCAGGTCGCGCGGGCCGCCCCGACCCAGCGCCAATCGTCCGACGGCGCGGGCGATGTCGGAGGAGGCCTTCAACGCGTCGCGCAGATCGCGACGCAGATCGCGGCGCTCCAAGAGCCATTCGACGGCGTCGAGCTGCTCGTTGATGGCCAGGGGATCGCGCAGGGGCCGGGCGATGCGTTCGGCCAGGGCCCGGGCGCCGCCCGAGGTGACGGTGCGGTCGATGCAGGCGAGCAGGCTGCCCTCACGCTCGCCGCGCTGGGTGCGATCGATCTCAAGGCTGGCACGGGTCGCCGGGTCGATGGCCAGAAAGCCGCTTTCGCCCAGACGGCGGGGCGGGGCCAGGGCGGGAACCTTGCCGGCTTGGGTCGTCTCCAGATAGGCGGCGATCAGACCCAGCGCCGAGACCTCGGCCTCTTCGAAGGCGCCGAAACCGTCGAGCGCCGAGACGCCGTACAGGCGTTCGACGCGGGCGCGCGCGGCCTGGGGTTCGGCGATGGCGCCGGCCAGCGCCTGGACCACGCCGCCCGAGCCGTCCAGGGCGTCACGCGTCGCCTCGTCCGAATACATCCGGTCGGTGACCAGGACTTCGGACGGGCGGAAGGCGGCCAGGGCCGCGCCCAGATCCTCGATGGCGCAGGCGACGCTGTCGACCGCGCCGGACGACAGTTCGACCACGGCGACGGCCGCCCGACCTTTACGCACCGCGACCGCCGCCAGACGATTGGCGCCGCGCGCGTCCAGCAGGCTGTCTTCGGTCAGGGTGCCGGGCGTCACGACCCGGACCACCCCGCGGTGCACCACGGCCTTGCCGCCGCGCTTCTTGGCCTCGGCGGGGTCTTCCAGCTGTTCGCAGATGGCGACCTTGTGGCCGACGCGGATCAGGCGGGCGAGGTAGCCCTCCATCGCATGGACCGGCACGCCGGCCATCGGAATGTCCTCGCCCTGATGCTTGCCCCGCTTGGTCAGGGTGATGCCGAGCGCCGCCGCCGCGACCTCGGCGTCCTTGAAGAACAGCTCGTAGAAGTCGCCCATACGGAAGAACAGGATGGCGTCCGGCTGGCCCGCCTTGGCCGTCAGATATTGCGCCATGAACGGCGTCGCCCCTTCCAGCGAGGCGGCGATTTCCGGGGGATGAGAGATGGGCGCGTTCATGTGGCCACAGGGTGACGGATCGCGCCCGGCGGCTCAAGGCCGTTGACCGGCTCTTGCACAGGCTTGTCGGCCCTGCGATAGGCCGCGTCAGGCGGTTAAGGGAACACGGTGTGACGCCGTGGCTGTGCCCGCAACTGTAGGCGGCGAGAGCGTCGTCCGTCCGGGGTTTCGATCCCGGCGCCACTGGGAAACTGGGAAGGCGAGGACGGCGGTTTACGACCCGCAAGCCAGGAGACCTGGCCGCCGACGTCGCTCGCTCCTGTCCGGGACCAGACAGCAGCGCGGTTTCTCCGTGGAAGCGACCCGACCTTGCGCCGTCCAGACCTTTAAGCGGTCTGGCGGGTCGGTTCGCTCATGACGGTCTCTCGCGCGCATTCGCGGGACCGAACACGGGGGTATCGCTCAATGAAGCGTTCCATTCTTCTTTCGACGGCCGCGATCGCGGCCGCCTTCGCCGCGCCTGCTTTTGCCGAGGACGCGACCCAGCTGGACGAGGTGATCGTCACCGCCACCCGCATCCCGGCCATCGTCGCCGACACGCCCGGCGCCCGCGTCATCGACGGCAAGACCATCGAGCAGCGCGGCGCGATCTTCGCCGCCGACATCCTGGCCGATGTACCGGGTCTGTCGGTTTATCGCGCCGGCTTCGGCGGCGTGACCTCGGTGCGCATACGCGGCGCCGGCCAGGACAAGTCGCTGGTTCTGGTGGACGGCGTGCCGGTCAACGATCCTTCCCAGCCCTCTGGCGGCTTCGACTTCTCGGGCTTTGATCTGGGCGACGTCTCGCGGGTCGAAGTGCTGAGCGGCCCCCAATCGTCGTTGTGGGGGTCGGACGCCATCGGCGGCGTGATCTCCTTCACCACGCGCGAGCAGAACGGCGTCTCGGCCAACGCCGAGGCTGGATCATACGGCACGGTGCGCGGGCGTCTGGGCCTAGGCGTGGCGACCGACAAGTTTGCTTATGGCCTGTCCGTCTCGCGCTTCCATAGCGACGGCTTCTCGGCTGCGGATGAGGCCGATGGCGCCACTGAGGCCGACGGTTTCGACAACACCACCGTCAACGCTCGTGCGCGTTATGAGCTGAACGACCGCTTCGGCCTGGACGCCAGCTATCGCCACTCGGACACCTTCGCCGACATCGACGGTTTCGGCCCGGTCGATACGCTGGACACGGCCGCGACCGTCAATCAGTCGGGTCTGGTGCGTGTGTGGGTCGCCGACGTTTTGGGGCTGAACCATCAGTTCACCGTCGCCGCCTCGGACATCGACCGCGACACCAACAGCGCCTTCCCCTCGGTCTATACCGGCCAGCACCGGCTGTACCGCTGGCAGGCGGACAGCCGCGATCAGGAGGCGCGTCTGGTTTACAGCTTCGGCGCCGAGCATGAAGAGAGCAAGGCCGACCTGAACGGTTCAGTCGAGGCGGAACTGGGCGTCAGCTCGGTGTTCGGGGTGGCGCGTTTCGCCGCCACGGATCGCCTGAGCCTCACGGCGGGTGTGCGCCACGACGACACCGACGATTTCGGCGGCGAGACCACCGGACGCGTATCGGCCGCCTATGATCTGGGCTCCGGCATCACTCTGAGCGGCGCCTATGGCACAGGCTTCAAGACGCCGTCGGTAAGCCAGGCCGTGTGCGACTTCTGCTTCGTCCTGCCGACGACAGCGGTCGCCGCCTTGGTTCCCGAAAAGGGCAAGGGGGGGGAACTGGCCTTGGGCTGGCGTTCCCAGGATGGCCGTTTCGATGGTCGCGTCACCGCCTACCGTCTGGAGGTCGAAGATCAGATCGACGGATTCTTCAACAACAGCACCTTCGAATTCTACTACGTCAACCTGTCGCGCACGCGCACAGACGGTGTCGAACTAGAAGGTCGCGCCGCACTGGGCGGTGGGTTCGAGCTGTCGGGCGCCTATGCCTGGACAGACGCGCGCAACGCCGTCACGGACGCGCCGATCCTGCGCGTGGCCGAACATTCGGGATCCGCGACCCTGGCTTGGACGGGCGAAAGCCTGTCGGGCGCCCTGACGGTGCGTGCGGAGGGCGATATGCCGGATTCGGGCGGTCAGCGTGACGGGTTCGTCGTCGCCAATCTGAACGGCGCCTGGGCGTTGAACGACAAGGTGTCGTTGACGGCGCGGGTCGAGAACCTGTTCGACACCCACTACCAGCAACTGCTGGGTTATGGCGAAGCCGGTCTGTCCGGCTATGTCGGGATCAGGCTGCGCTACTGATCCGGGCGCGGGCGTCGGCGGTGAAGGCCGCCGGCGCCTCGAGCGCCAGGGCCGCCCAGTCCAGATTGGGGCAGGGCGCGTGGGCGGCGGCCAGGATGGCGCGCAGTTCCGCGGCCGAGGCGACGCTGGCCACGACCTTGTCGACGCCCTTTAGCGCCAGGGCGTAACCGAGGGCCGCCTGCATCGGGTCGCAGCGTTGTTCGGCCAGGCGTCGACGCGTGCGCGACAGGGCCTGGGCATGGCTGGCCAGCTCGACCGGCAGATCGTCGCCGCCCGCGAACAGCAGGCCGCCGGCGAAGACCGAAGACAGATGAACCGAGGCGCCCGTATCGGCGATGGCTTCCAGCACGCCGTCCTGGGCCGCGCGCTGGTCCAGCAGACTGCACGGCACCTGAACCACGTCCGCTTCCAGGCGGCGGGCCAGAAGCGCGGGGCCGTCCTCGATCGTGGCGCAGAAACCGATGCGGCGGAACAGGCCGCGGTCCTTCAGACTGCGGGCGCGATCCCACAGGGCGCGGCCTTCGGCGCCGGCCAAGTCGGCGGCGTTGGAAATCAGCAGAACGTCGCCGCGGGGCAGGCCCATCCGTTCCAGCGAACGACGGGCGCGGGCCTCGACCCGGTCCAGACCTTCGCTGAGCGCAACGGTGCGGACCGTAACCTGGAAAGGCGAGGGGAAGGGCCAGGCCTGACCCAGCAGGCGTTCGCCGTCGCCCTCGGGCCGGGTGGCGATCAGCTTGACCCCGGCGTCGGCTCCGGTTTGCAGCAGAAAACGCATGGCTTCTTCGCGGGCGCCGGACGGCGCGCTCATGAAGGCGCCGGGCGCGCGCTCGGGCTCGGTCACCACGGCGAGGGCCAGGCGATGGATGGGCGACGACGCCGAAGGTGTGGCGGGGGAATACGACACGCCCGACACTATGATCGCCAATGCTTAAGGGACGCTGAGCGAGACCTTAAGCGAACCCTACTTATCCACCGCTGATATGCGCATTGAGGCGAAAATCAGGCGTCGGCGTCAGGCTGCAAGTCCGGGTGGGCCGAGGCGAAGGCGGGGTGAGCCAAGGCGGTCTGTTCGACCGCCAGCAGACGCGGCCAGGGCGATAGGTCCATGTTGAAGCGCCGCGCCGAATACATCTGCGGAATCAAATAACAATCGACCAGGGTCGGGGCGTCGCCGAAGCTCCAGCCGGCGCCGTGGCGGGCGACCAAAGCCTCCAGCGCGTCGAAGCCCGGTGCGATCCACCGGGCCGCCCAAGCGTCCACGGCGGCCTGATCGGCGTTGAACTCAGACCGGATGGCCTTCAACACGCGCAGATTGTTCAGCGGATGAATGTCGCAGCCGATCAGCGCGGCCATGGCGCGCACGGTCGCCCGGTCGTTCGCCCCCTTCGGCAGCAGGGCCGGGTCGGGGCGGGTTTCCTCCAGCCATTCCAGAATGGCCGGGCTCTGGGTCAGGACCAAATCGCCGTCCTGAAGGGCGGGGACCATGCCCTGCGGGTTCAGCGCCACATAGTCGGGCGTCTTCTGTTCGCCCTTGCGCAGGTCGTGAGCGGCATTTTCGTAGCCGATCCCCTTGAGATTCAGAGCGATGCGAACGCGGTAGCTGGCGCCCGAGCGCCAGTAGCCGTGCAGGATCATGACTGCACCTCGAAGCTGAGCGTCTCCAGCCCGTCGATGGTCACGACCACACGGTCGCCTGGCTTGACCGGGCCGACGCCGGACGGGGTGCCGGTGAAGATCAGGTCGCCGGGTTGCAGCGACCACAGGACGGCGGCCGCCGCGACGATCCGGTCGGGGTTCAGGATCATGTCGTTCAGGACGCTGTCCTGTCTGGTTTCGTCATTGACGCTCAGGCGAATGGCGCCGTCGGGCGACGGCAGGTCGCCCAGTGTGATGGGACCGCAGGGCGCGGATTGATCGAACCCCTTGGCGGCGTCCCAGGGGCGGCCGGCCTTCTTGGCCTCGGCCTGAAGATCACGACGGGTCAGGTCGCAGCCGACGGCCCAGCCGACGATAGCGACGCCGCCATCCTTGCCCGGCCCGATCGCGGCGACCAGTTCGGCCTCGTAGTGCAGGTTTGCGGTCGCCGACGGGTAGGATGGGTTTGCGCCGTCCGAGACGATGGCGTCGCCCGGCTTGGTGAAGAAGAAGGGCGTCTGTTTGTCGGGGTCCGACCCCATTTCGCGCGCATGGGCGGCGTAGTTCTGGCCCACGCACAGGATGCGGCGAACGGGGAAGCGCTGGTCCGATCCGACGATCGGCAAGGACGGGGCGGGGCGGGGCGCAAACAGCCATTGGGTCATGGCGACCGTTCTAGTGCGGCGAAAAGCCCGTGGCGAGAGGCGCACGCCCGACCCACCTAAAGGAACCTCGTTGCGCATGTGGCGTTGCAACACGGGGTTCTCTATTCTACCGCCAAGCTTTCAACGGAGCGCGCACCATGGCCACCACCAAGGCCCGAGAAGACATCAAGGCCGACCTGAAGACCCTCAAGGAGGATCTGAAGACCGGCGCCCGCGAAGAGACCCAACGCCTGCGCGACAAGGCCGCCGAGGCCGAAGCCAAGCTGCGCGCCAAGAGCGACGAAGTTCGCGAGCAGGCCCGCAGCTATTACGACGAGGCCCGCGTGAAGGGGCGCGAATATTACGACGACGCCGCCGAACGCTTCGACGAGGCGCAACGCTATGTCGTCGAACGCGTGCAGGAGCGTCCGCTGCAATCGACCGCCGTGGCGCTCGGCGTCGGCGTCATCCTCGGCATGCTGCTGGCCGGCCGCCGTCGCTGATGTTCAAGGGCATCGTCAAAAAACTGGTGGCGACGGCTGTCGTCGCCGCCAGTGCGTTTCTGGCCGTCGTCTTCCTTGGCGTGGCCATCTTCTATGCGCTCAGCCTGACGCTGACGCCGCTCGGCGCGGCGGCCGTGACGTTTGGTCTGTTCGCCCTGGTCGCCCTGATCGTGACGCTGGTCTTCCTGAAGGGCGACAAGCACGACGACGCCGAAGAGGAAGATGAGCCTGAGGGCCTGCTGGGCAAGGTGCTGCACATCGTTCGCGAGCGTCCGATCGTCGGCGCCGTGGGCGGTCTGGGCGCCGCCTTCTTGTTGCTGCGCAACCCGGCTCTGGCGGCGATCGTCGCTAGCATGGTCGCGGATCGCAAGATGGATCAGGGCGGCTATTCACGTCGTCGCCGTCGATAGGCGATGGAACGGCCAGGCGACCCTGGCGTTGATGATACAGACCGACGTACGGCTCCCGGGCCGACGGAAACATCAACTCAGGAGAGCTAAACCCATGATGCGCTGGGCAATTATCTTCCTCGTCGTGGCCCTCGTCGCGGCTGTTCTCGGCTTCGGCGGCATTGCGAACTTCTCGTTCGAGATCGCCAAGTTCGTCGCCGTCGTCGCTATCATCCTGTTCGTCATCGCCCTGGTGGCCGGCGGACTGCGTGGACGCGGCGCGCCACGACTTTAGGCTAAATACATAAAGTCGAACGAGGGGCGGCGCCGAAGGCTTCGCCCCTTTTTCATGCGCGGCGCGGCCTAATAAGAAAGGACTTTACAACACAAAGCAAATGAGTGATGTTGTCTCAACGGTTCGAGGAGGAGAGCATCATGACCCGCGAGACCCAAGCCATTCAGGACGACATCGCCTATATGCGCAGCCTGGCGCACGAGGGGCGGCATGCCCCCCTTCTGGCCGGCCCGATCCTGGTGACGGCCGGCATCGTATTCGGAACCACCAGTCTGATCCAATGGGCCATCCAATCCGGCCTCGTTCAGCTTAATCCCTGGTCCCAGTTGTGGGTCTGGATCGTCGCCGGAGTGGTGTTCGCCGTCGCCCTGACGGTCCTGATCGGCCGTATGAAGATCAAGCCCGGCGTCAACTCCGCCGGCAACAAGGCGGTCAGCGCGGCGTGGGAGGGCGTGGGCTACGGCATCTTCGTCACCTGGTTGGCGCTGGTGGCCTTGTCCCTGAAGACCGGACAGTGGTCCTGGATGGCGGTGATGCCGACGGTGGTCCTGGTCGCCTATGGCTCGGCCTGGATGATCGGCGCGGCGATGACGCGGACGCGCTGGATGTCCTACACCGCCTTGGCCGCCTACGTCGGCGCGGTCGCCGTCGCCTGGTTCATGGGCAGCGCCACGATCTATCCGGTCTTCGCCGTGATCCTGTTGGCCGTGGCGCTGGTCCCGGGCATCGTCCTGATGCGTCAGGAACCGTCGGAGGTGGTCTGAGCATGGCCGACGACTTCGACATCAGCCGGATCGACGACGTCATTCACGGGCGCATCCGGCTGGGGATCATGGCCTATCTGTCCGGGGCCGGATCGGCCGACTTCACCACCCTGAAGACGCGGTTGCAGACGACGGACGGCAATCTGTCGGTCCACCTGAGAAAGCTTGAAGAGGCGGGGTTTGTCGCCGTCTCCAAGCGTTTCAATGGGCGCAAGCCGCTGACGGAGGCCAGTCTGACCGATCGCGGACGCGACGCCTTCGTCGCCTATCTGGATGCGATGGCGGGCCTGCTGCCAGAGCGATGAACATAGGCGAAAGCATGAAGCATGCTCTCGCTTTCATCCTGGAGTCTGATTCACGGCCTCGACGAAATCGCGAAGCGATTTCATCTCAACCGATCAGGCTCTAAAAGCGCGGTCATGACCGACCGCCTTCACGCCTTCGAGGCCATCGACAACTTTCGGGACTACGGCGACTACGCCACGGCGGCCGGGCGGCGCGTAAAGCCCGGCCGTCTGCTGCGTTCGGCCCACCACGCCCGCGCCAGCGACGCGGATCTGGAGCGGCTGAAGGCGCTGGACATCGGGGCCGTCGTCGATCTGCGTCGACCCAGCGAGCGCCGCGACCAGCCGTCGCGTCGGCCTGAAGGCTTCAGCGGGCAGGTCATTGAGGGCGGCGTGGATGATGGCGCGGAGGCGCCGCACATCACCTTCCTGAAGACCGCCGACCTGACGCCGGACTCCGGGCGGCGCTTCATGACCCAGACCTATCGCACCCTTCCGTTCGACGCCTCGCATCAGGACGTGTTCGGCCGCTATTTCCAGGTCCTGGCGGATCAGGCCGAAACTTCTCGAAATAGGGCGGTGGTGATCCATTGCGCGGCGGGCAAGGACCGGACGGGTTTTCTCGCCGCCCTGACCCACCATCTGCTGGGCGTGTCGCGCGACGACATGGTCGAGGACTATCTTCTGACCAACACCGCCGTCGATCTGGGGGGCCGGGCGCCCGGCATCGCCAGACAGCTTCACAAGATGACGGGTCGGGTTGCGTCGGACGACGCGATCGTGGCCTTCCTGGGGGTCGAGGCCGCCTATCTGGACGCCGCCCTTGCCGAGGTTGAGGCGCGGCATGGATCGGTGGACGCCTATCTGAAGGAGGCGCTGGGCGTCGATGCGGCGCGCCGTGATCGGATCGTGGAGCGGCTGACCGCGTGAGCGAAGTTTTCAGTCACACCGTCACGCGCGACGCGCCCTGGATCGATCCGGTCACGGTGGCGGCGGGTTTCGGCGGCGACGACGGCGCGCTGGCCCTGCTGTCGGACGGCGGGCCGGGCGGTCGCTGGTCCCACGTCGCCCAGGCGCCGGACGTGGTGTGGGTCGGCCCGGTGGATGACGCCTCGCCGTTTGAGGCGCTGCGTGATCCGGTGTTTGCCGTCGGCGTCGTCGGTCTGGCCGCCTATGACGCGGGCGCCCGGCCGGCCACCGGACGGCGCGGGACGGTCTGGCCCGATCTGATGCTGGCGCGCTATCCCGCCATGCTGAGTTTCGATCATCTTGAGCGCGCAGTGTGCGCCACGGGAAGAGGCGCGACGGCGGAGAAGGCGACAGCGGCGGCCGAGCGGGCCCTGACCTGGCTGGCGAAGGCCGCACCGGTCGTGACGCCCTCCGCGCCGGCCGACCGGTTCGAGGCCGAGGCGCCGGCGAGCGCCTACCGCAACGCGGTCGCGAATGTGGTGGAGCGCATCGGGGCGGGGGACCTGTTCCAGGCCAATATCGCCCGGGCCTGGTCCGGGGAGCTGAGCCCCGGCCGCGATCCGTTCGAGGTCTTCCTGCGGCTGCAAAAGGAGCGGGCGTCGCCGTTCGGAGCCTATTGGCGGATCGGGGATCGGGCGCTGGTGTCAAACTCGCCCGAACTGTTCCTCGCGTTTGATCCCGCCAGCCGCCGCATCGAGGCGCGCCCGATCAAGGGTACCCGACCGCGCGCTGACGAGCCGCAAGAGGATGCGGCCATGGCGGACGAGCTGAGCTTCAGCGCCAAGGATCGCGCCGAGAACCTGATGATCGTGGACCTCATGCGGAACGACCTGGCCCGCGTGTCGCAGCTCGGGTCGATCAAGGTTGAGGTTCTTTTCGAGGTTGAACACCATCCGACGGTGCATCATCTGGTCTCGACCGTGACGGGCGAAGCCATGTCTGCGGTCGGTCCAGCCGACCTGCTGGAGGCCACCTTTCCGCCCGGTTCAATCACCGGCGCACCCAAACATCAGGCGATGAAGGTGATCGCCGCGCACGAGCCGCCGCGCGGACCCTGGTGCGGATCGTTGTTCCTGATCGGCGACGACGGCGCCCTGACCGCATCGGTCTTGATCCGGACCGCCGGTTTCGAACGGAAAGACGGCATCTGGAACTATCGCACCCTCGCCGGCGCCGGCATCGTCGCGGACAGCGATCCGGCCGCCGAGGAGGCCGAGACCGACGTGAAAATTTCAGCGATGCGACAGGCGCTGGTGGGGATGTAAGGGTCAGCAACCGCTGCAGGGGATCAGTTCAACGGTGCGCGGTCGCAGATAGGCCATACGGCTGAACTTGGTCACATACGGCGCGACCCGGTCGAATGGTGATTTGTAATCATAAAAGGCTTCGGCAACGATCACTGACTCGCCATTGGCGAGCATGTCTGAAGGGACTTTGGCCTGTGCGACCGTCAGTTTCGACGAGATGCCTTTTCCAACGCTCCAGTCTACCTTGTAGGTCGTCGCGTTAACGCGCGTGACGCTGCTGACGCGTTGGGTCAATGAAGACGAAGCAAACGGCGCCATGATCAAGTCGCCGATCGCGAACACATCTGTCAGGTCGGTTTTGCTTGTGCTGTCGCTCTGGGACACCAGGTCCGCCACCATCGCGGCGACGTGGCCTGTTCGTTTTAGCGCCATATAGCCCTGACAAAACTCAACCATGCTGAAGTAGAACAAGATCAGGATTGGCGCGAGAAACGCGAATTCCACTGCGGCGATGCCGCGGGTGTCGCGTCCGTATGATCGAACGAATGAGGGGATGCGGAAGCCCGTCATTGCCACGGTTCATTGCGAAAGGCGGTCGTCGCAGTAAGCAAGACCTTGCCTGTTCCGATCCGAGATACCGCCTGGCTTAAAAGAGGCGTAGCGAGAGGATGTGCATACCAGATACGAACCAGAACCAAATCACCAGCCTTGCCGCCGTTGTAGATGGTCTTTTTGTCATCCATGGCTTTATTTGTGATTGGATCCTCGACAGCCGGCGCGCTGAACCTGGGAATAACTCTCACGTCTACGGTCATTCGACTGTCGCAGTCGGATTTGAACACGACCATCTTGGAGCAGACCTGGGCTTTGAATTTGGTCTTGTCGAAACCCTGCGCATGAGCCTGGCCGGTGCGAATGAGACGGCCGCTATCCATGGCCGCCGTTTCAAGCACTGAATCCAAAACGAATACGACGCCTAACTCCAGGATCGAAAAGATCATCAGGAAGAAAGGGATGGCGACCATGGCGAACTCGACCGCGGCCGACCCGTCTCGCCTCCGCTTGTCGGGGCTCCAACGCGACTTCAATGATCTCCGAGCGCGCATGGTTGAAGTCAGGGGGCTGTGGGCGCAGCAGATGCCGAGGGGGACCGGACGCTGGGTGTGCACGAGGCGCCGCAGGCCATCTCCGTCGCCTGGGCGCCCCGCCAGACCCGAACCGAACCGGTAGAGCCGCCTGTGACAACGATCTCACGCTGGAAGAGGGTGCGGCCTACACCGTCGACGGCAACGACTTCAGTGACGCCATAGCCCTTGCCGACAATAAACATGGTGTTGGCGTCGACCAGCGACACATCGGCGATTTGGGGGTTGCCGACGATGATGGAAGCGGCGGCGCCGCGAAGCTGAACGCGCGCCGAACGATCGATCTCGACGTTCAGCGCGCCGTCCTGGGCGCTGGCGACGACGGGGGCGACGATGAGGGCGGCGGCGAGCAGAAGGGACGAGATGCGAGACATCGGCGGCTCTTGATGGTGGCGCGTGCAAACGCGGACGCGCGCATGATGCAGCCGTGATCCTCAACAAAGGCTGAAGCACGGATATGAGAATTTTCTTTGGTAAATCTGCGCGTAACCAAACCTCGTGACTCAGATTTAACGGGCCTCGTGCATTTTGATCCCGCGTTTGGGGGTCAAGCGGGCTACCGGCTCCCCCCGCCAAGTTGCTCGCTAGACCATTTGAAAAAAAGGAACTACCTATGACCAAGTTCATCTCGCGCTTCGCCAAAGACGAATCGGGCGCCACCGCCATCGAATACGGCCTGATCGCTGCTCTGGTCGCCGTCGCGCTTGTCTCGGTTCTCACCGCGATGAGTGGCAAGCTCAGTGCTACATTTGACAAGGTTGGCTCTGAGCTCGACAAAGCGAATAACCCTGGCGGCTAGTCGCTAGTGTCGAAGTTTTGAAGTTTGGGTCGGAGCTTGAAAGCTTCGACCCTTTTCATATGACGGCAACCAAACCTTAAGTTCTGTCGAACAAGATGCCGGTCATGGATATTCTGCTGCTCACCCTGCTCGGCGTCTTTCCTGCCCTGGTCATCATCGGGGGTCTGCACGACCTGATCACCATGAAGATCCCGAACTGGATCTCCCTGGCCCTTGTCGGCGCCTTCTTCCCCATCGCCTTTCTGATCGGCGCCGCGCCGATGGATGTCGCCATCCATGTCGGCATCGGGTTCGCGGCCTTGCTGCTCGGCATGGGCATGTTCGCCGCCGGCTGGATCGGTGGCGGCGACGCCAAGCTGCTGGCCGCCAGTTGTCTGTGGATGGGGATGAGCGGCGTCGCGCCGTTCTTGATCTACACCGGCATCGCGGGCGGCGCCTTCTGTCTGCTGCTGATGACCGCTCGTCAGTATTTTCCGATGGTCGCCCCGTCGGTGTCGCAAGGCTGGGTCATCAATCTGATGCAGCCCAAGGGCGATATTCCTTACGGCGTCGCCATCGCCATCGGCGCCCTGCTGGCCCTGCCCGAGAGCGGGCTGCTGCTGACCTTCGCCTCGGGTCGCTGACACCCCGTTGACCGGCGTTCGCGGCGCTTAGGAAGCGTTAACCCGCAAGGCCCATGATCGTTAACGGTAGGCGTCGGGGGATGAATCCGAAACACAGCGCCTGCTGGAGACATCCTGGATGAAGCCCGCCCGCATCGTCGTCATCTGCATCGCCGCCGTCTCGGCCATCGGCCTAGCCCTGGTGGTCCGGGCCATGGGGTCGTCGTCGCACGAGCCCACGACACCCGCCGCCGCTGCCCCCGTCGAAGTCCGCCCGATGGCCAAGGTGTTGGTCGCCGCCAAAGATCTGGAACCCGGCAAGCGTCTGGTGGAGGCCGACCTCGAATGGAAAGATTGGCCCGTCGATGAGGTCAATCCCGTCTTCATCACTGACGGCTCCACGCCGGTGCCCGCCAAGCCCGCTGCGGAAAGCGCAACGGCTAAGGCGACGGACGCCGTGAACCGCGTCGCGAAGGCGGCGACGGAGCTGGCCACGACCGGCGCCAAATCCGACTATATCGGCTCGGTGGTCCGCGAACCCATTCTGGCCGGAGAGCCCATCGTGTCGCGCAAGATCGTGCGCGCCGGCGACAGCGGCTATCTGGCCGCCTATCTGGAGCCGGGCATGCGGGCGATGGCCATCGCTGTGACGGTGGAATCCGCCGCCGGCGGGTTCATCCTGCCGGGTGACCGCGTCGATGTGGTGCTGACCGCCGAAACCAATCGCGACGGCGCCGTCGAGGGCGCGACCAAGTCCAAGTTCGCCTCTGGCGTCGTGCTGCAGAACATCAAGGTCCTGGCCATCGACCAGGCGACCCGCGTCGGCGACGACGCCCAGGCCGTGGTGGGCGCTACCGCGACCCTGGAAGTCAGACCGCAGGACTCGGTTCTGCTGGCCCAGGCCAAGTCCGAGGGCGAATTATCGCTGTCGCTGCGATCCTATGCCGACACCGCCGGGCCGTCCGGCGCCACGCGCCGCCCCGTTGCAGCCGTTTCCCAACCTCAGGCCGTGCGCATCTATCGCGGCGGCGCGCCCGAAGTGGTGGCCGTGCCATGAGAACTCAACCGATGCGCCGACCCACGATGCGCAAGGCCGCCGCTGCCGCAGCCTGCGCCCTTCTGGCCACTCTGGCCGCAGCGCCTGCCGGCGTCGCCCAGACCCGCGCCGCCGTCTCGACGGGTGCGGCGCAGCGCCTTATCAACCTGCCGCGCGGCACCTCGTTCGCGGTAGATCTGCCCGCCGACGCCCGCGACGTCATCGTCTCCAATCCGCAGGTGGCCGAGGCCATGCTGCACTCGCCGCGGCGCATCACAGTTATCGGCATCGCGCCGGGAGAAACCGACGCCGTCTTCTTGGACGCAGCCGGCCGCACCATACTGAGCCTGCGGGTTCGGGTGGACGCCGGCACCAGCGCGCTTCAGGACACGTTGAGCCGCATCGCTCCTGGTGGGCAGATTCACGCGGAAGCCGTCAACGACAGCGTCATCCTGACGGGGGTTGCAGATAATCCCGCTCAAGCGGCTCAGGCCGCGCGCGTGGCCGCCGCCTTCGTCTCAGCGCCGGAGAAGGTGATCAACATGATCAGCGTCGCCGGTTCCGACCAGGTGACGCTGCGGGTGCGCGTGGTGGAGGTGCAACGCAACGCTCTGAAACAGCTTGGCTTCAGCTCCGACATCTTGAAGGGCGCGGGCATCCATTCGTATGGCTTCAGCCGACCCAATACCTACGGCGTCAACGGATCGGCGGCCGGCGGAACGGGTCTGTGCTACGGTCAAAATGGCGGCCGGACGACTAACGTGTCGAACTCGAACACCACCACCAGCCAGACCAGTTCCGGCGGGGCGTCGGCAAGCGGTCAACAGGCGACGAGCGGTTCCTTCCCCTCGACCGTCACCGTGACAGATGTTAATGGCAACGTGGTCCAGATTCCTGCGACGGCTATCGGTCAGTCCACTGTGTCATCTGGCTCTAGCAACACGATCACCAGCGCCATCTCCAATATTGCGTCGACCGCCTTCCAGACACTGACGGGCACGAATGCGAGCGGCTGTCTTGAGGCCTTCGAACGCGTGGGATTGGCCCGGACGCTGGCCGAACCCAACCTGACGTCTGTGAATGGCGAAGCGGCGAACTTCCTGGCCGGCGGCGAGTTTCCGCTGCCGACAGGACGTGACCGGGATGGCAACATCACCGTGATCTACAAGCCCTATGGCGTGGGTCTGGCCTTCCGGCCGGTGGTGATGTCCGGCGGTCGCATTTCCTTGCAGGTGAAGGTCGAGGTTTCAGAACTAACGGCTCAAGGCGGTTTCACCATCGGCGCCGGCACGCCCTCGTCCATCACTCTACCGGGTCTGACGGTTCGGCGCAGTGAAAACACCGTGGAACTGCCATCGGGCGGATCAATGATGATCGCGGGCCTGCTTCAGGAAACCACGCGCCAGACAGTGGACTCTCTGCCGGGGGTGACCAACCTGCCGGTCCTGGGATCGCTGTTCCGATCGCGCGATTATCTGATGGGCGAAACCGAACTGGTGGTCATCGTCGAGCCCTATATCGTCAGTCCGACCTCGCCCGATCGGATGCAGACGCCGGCCGACGGCCTGCGCGTGGCCAGCGATAGTCAGACCATTTTCTTCGGCCAGTTGAACCAGGTCTACGGGCTGCCGAATGCGCCCCCGGCCGGTTCGGTCGGCTATGTGATCGAGTGAGCACCTCCATGACTCGCACCCTGATTGCCACGCTTCTGACGGCCACGGCCCTGGCGCTCGGCGCCTGTGTCGGCGGCCCCGCTAGCCTGGGCGGCGAGCCGCCGCTGACGCCGACCTCACGCTACCAGCTTCAAGTCGAGCCGGATCTAGACCGGATCGCGCTCGCGGTTCACGAAACCGGTCTGTCCCCGGCGCAGAACGGCGCGCTGCAGGAGTTGGTCAGACGCTATCGCTACGTCGATGCCGTGCCGATGGTGATCGAAGCCCCGGCCGGAAACGATGCGGTGGCGCTGAAGACCGCCTATGACGTTCAATCGGCCCTGGCAGCCTACGGCGTATCGCCGGACCGGATCACGCTCGTCAGCTACGCCGCGCCGGATCCGCGCGCGCCTGTGGTCGTGGGCTATCAAACGATCCGTGCGGCGGTGCCGCAGTGCGGCGCGAACTGGGGCAATCTGAGCCGGACCGGCGACAATCAGTCGGCATCGAACTTTGGATGCGCCGTGACGGCCAATCTGGCGGCCCAGATTGAGGATCCACGCGACATCCAGCGGCCACGCGCCATGACGCCAGCGGACGCCGGGCGGCGAACCGTAGTGTTCGATGCCTATCGCGGCGGCAAGCCGACGTCGGCGGATCGTGAAGACCTGATCCGGGATACCGCCGTGTCCCGTGCGGTGAACTGATCATGAGCACAGCCCCAGCCCCTCGCGAGTTCGACACCTTCGACGACGCGTTCGATGTCGATATGGAGTTCGCGCCTCCGGTTGACGACGTCGCCGCGCCGCGCAGCCCGCTTCAGTTCACGCCTGCGGCGTCGGCGATGCCGGCCGGTGCGGCGCCTCAGCCCCAATCGCCGCTTCAAGCCGCGCCCCTGGCGCCGGTCCCGGCCGCCCCGGTCTATGCGCCCGACGCCGCTGGCTTCAATCCGGTCGGTGACGTAGTCGCCCAGGCGCAAGCCAGCCTGATGGATACGGGTCTGGCCTTCACCGGTCTGGCCCCCGCCAGCAACATCGGCGAAGTCTCGGTGCCGCGCATCGCCATCCATGTCTTCGCCGAACGCCAGGACACCCTGGCCTCGGCCGAGCGCGCCGCCCAGGATCGTCGCCTGTCGCGCGCCACGACGCAGATCCGCGTCGGTGGCGTCGCTGCAGCCGTCGAGACCTATCAGCACGAGCCGACGCCCCCCCTGATCATCGTCGAGTGCCTGAAGGACCCCCAGACCCTGCTGTGGGAAGTCGATCAGTTGGCCGAGGTCTGCGACGCCGGCACCAAGGTCGTGGTGATCGGCGCGACGAACGATATCATCCTGTTCCGCGAGCTGATGCGGCGCGGGGTCAGCGAATATCTGGTCGCGCCCTTGCAGCCGCTGCAGCTGATCGCGGCCATCGGCGGCCTGTTCAACGACCCGGCCCAGCCCTTCGTCGGGCGCACCATCGCCTTCGTCGGCGCGCGGGGCGGGGCGGGGGCCTCGGCCGTGGCGCACAACACCGCCTATGCGATTTCCGAGCGGATCGGCGCCAATACGGTGATCGTCGACTATGACCTGCCGTTCGGCACCGCCGGCCTGGACTTCAACCAAGATCCGCTGAACGGCGTCGCCGACGCCCTGGGCCAGCCCGACCGGCTGGATTCGACGCTGCTGGACCGGATGATGGTCCGCTGCACCGACAAGCTGAGCCTGTTTGCGGCGCCCGCCAGTCTGGACACGGACTGGGACATCTCGACCGAGGCGTTCGAGGAGGTCACCAACCAGATCCGCGCCACAGCGCCCTTCGTCGTGCTGGACCTTCCGCATCTGTGGTCGCCGTGGATGCGCCGCACCCTGATCAGCGCCGACGAGGTGGTGGTCGTGGCGACGCCGGACCTGGCGTCCCTGCGCAACGCCAAGAACATGATCGACCTGATCCGTCAGGGCCGCCCCAATGACGCGCCGCCGCGCCTGGTGCTGAACCAGGTCGGCGTGCCGGGTCGCCCCGAGATCCCGGCCAAGGACTTCGGCGCGGCGCTGGGCGTGCATCCCAGCCTGATCATTCCGTTCGACGCCAAGACTTTTGGCGCCGCCGCCAATAACGGCCAGATGATCCTGGACGCGGGGGCCAAGACCAAGTCGGCCGAAGCCTTCCAGACCCTGGCCCAGATCGTGTCGCGGCGCGAACTGCCGATGGTGGCGGGACCCAAGGCCAAGCCGGCGAAGGCGGGCAAGGCCGAGAAGACCAAGCCGGCGGATGGGGCGTCGAAATCCCTGTTCGCCAATATGTTCAAGAAGCGCTGACGCATGTTCGGCAAACGCACAGGTCAGCCCGGCGCCGCCCCTGCGCCCCTGCGGCCGGCCCCGGCCCCCGCTGCGGCATCCGCGTCCGGCGGCGAACCTGTGTCCGTGTTCGGCATGCAGACGGCCGCCGCGCCGATGGCGGCGACGACCAACGCATCGGCCTTTGCCTATGCCGACGAGGAATTGGAACCGGCGGCCGACGCCTTCGACCGAGCGTCTGCCCCGACCCAGCCCGCGCCGGCCGATCGTCTGGACGCCCTGGCTTCGCGTCCCAAGCCCAAGCCTGCCCCTGAGGCTCCGCGTCCCACCGGCAATGTCGCCGGCACGGGTCCGAAGGCCACGGCGGGTCTTGAACAGCTGAAAAAGGCTCAGGCGGTCGCCGAGATCGTCCGCGAACAGAGCGACTACTATCACGCTACGAAGACGACGATCTTCAACGCGTTGATGAACACCATCGACCTGGCCCAGCTGGCGCATCTGGACCAGAAGGCGGCGTCGGAAGAGATCCGCGACATCGTCGCCGAACTGGTGGCGATCAAGAACGTCTCCATGTCGGTCGCCGAGCAGGAGCATCTGGTCCAGGACATCGTCAACGACGTTCTGGGCTATGGTCCGCTTGAGCCGCTGCTGAGCCGCGACGACATCGCCGACATCATGGTCAATGGCGCAGGCCGCGTCTTCATCGAGGTCGCGGGCAAGGTCCAGCTGACCAATGTCCGGTTCCGCGACAACACTCAGCTGATGAATATCTGCCAGCGGATCGTGAGCCAGGTCGGCCGCCGCGTGGACGAAAGCAGCCCCATCTGCGACGCCCGTCTGCCGGACGGTTCGCGCGTCAACGTCATCGCTCCGCCGCTGGCCATCGACGGTCCGACGCTGACGATCCGGAAGTTTAAGAAGGACAAGCTGACGATGAAGAATCTGGTGGAGTACGCCTCCATCAGTCCCGAGGGCGCGCGCGTCCTTGGCGTCATCGGCGCGTCACGATGCAATCTGGTCATCTCGGGCGGCACCGGTTCGGGCAAGACGACGCTGCTGAACACCCTGACGGCCTTCATCGACCCGACCGAGCGCGTCATCACCTGCGAGGACGCCGCCGAACTGCAACTGCAGCAGCCGCACGTCGTCCGTCTGGAAACCCGCCCGCCGAACCTGGAAGGCCAGGGCACGATCACGATGCGGGATCTGGTCAAGAACTGTCTGCGGATGCGTCCCGAGCGGATCATCGTCGGCGAGGTGCGCGGACCCGAGGCGTTCGACCTGTTGCAGGCCATGAACACGGGCCACGACGGGTCCATGGGCACGCTGCACGCCAACAGCCCGCGCGAAGCCATCAGCCGGATGGAGTCCATGATCACCATGGGCGGCTACGGCCTGCCGTCCAAGACGATCCGCGAAATGATCGTCGGCTCGGTTGACGTCATTATCCAGGCCGCCCGTTTGCGCGACGGTTCGCGCCGCATCACTCACATCACCGAGGTCGTGGGCCTGGAAGGCGATGTGATCGTGACGCAGGACCTGTTCGTCTACGACATCACTGGCGAGGACGAGAACGGCAAGATCATCGGCCGTCATCGCTCGACCGGCATCGCCCGTCCCCGCTTCTGGGACCGCGCCCGATACTACGGGCTGGAGCGCGAGCTGGCCGACGCCCTGGACGCGGCGGAGTAGGACGATGCTTCCGATTCTCGCCGCCGTTCTGGCTTTCATCACCATCGGCGGACTGGGCTGGGTCTTCGTCGGGGGCGACGATTCCTCGGCTCAGGCCGTCAAGCGCGCCCAAAGTCTGGGCGAACCCAAGAAAAGCGCTGCTCTCGCCCGCAAGGCGGCCGCCGCCAATACGCCAGAGGCGCGCCGCAAGCAGATTCTGGTTCAGTTGCAGGACGCCGACAGGCGCGAGCGCAAGGCGCGCACAACCATGGCGGCCCGCTTGAAACAGGCCGGCCTGAGTTTGAGCGTCCGCACCTTCTACATCATCTCGGCTGTGGTCGGGCTGGTGACTGGCCTAGGCACGCTGATCTTCGGATTGCCGATCCTGGTGGGCATCGGCATCGCCCTGATCTTCGGTCTGGGACTGCCGCGCTGGATCGTGGGCTTCCTCGGCAAGTCGCGGATGAAGAAGTTCTCGCTGGAGTTCCCCAACGCCGTCGACGTGATCGTGCGCGGCATCAAGTCGGGCCTGCCGGTCCACGAATGTTTCAAGATCATCGCCCGCGAGAGCCCGGCGCCGCTGGGGCCGGAGTTTCAGACGCTGGTCGAGGGCCTGGGCGTCGGCCTGACCCTGGAGCAGGCGTTGGAGAAGATGTATGGCCGGATGCCGACCTCCGAACTGCGCTTCTTCACCATCGTCATCGCCATCCAGCAGAAGACCGGCGGCAACCTGGCCGAGGCGCTGGGCAATCTGTCGGCCGTGCTGCGCGCCCGTCGGATGATGGGCGAGAAGATCAAGGCGTTGTCGTCCGAGGCGCTGGCCTCGGCGGGCATCATCGCCTCTCTGCCGCCTGCGGTCATGACGATGGTCATGTTCACGACGCCCTCTTACATGATGCCGCTGTTCACCGATTTCCGCGGCAACTTCATGCTGCTGATGGCGGCGCTGCTGATGGCGACCGGCATCTTCGTGATGAAACGCATGATCTCGTTCAAGTTCTGAGGCCGGGATCATGGAAAGCTTCATCCGTTTCATCACCGACCCGCAGAACCTGCTTAGCATCGGCGTCGGTGTGCTGGTCTTCGCCACGGTCGTCACCCTGTTGTCGTCGATGACGGGCGGGGTTGCGCTGGACAAGCGCATGAAGGCGGTTGCGGAACGGCGCGACGACCTGAAACGCCGGTCACGCGCGAACATGGCCGGCGGTCAGGGGGCGCTGCGTCACACCGACGACGGGTTCAAGAAGCGGATTGTGGATCGGCTGAATCTGTCCAAGCTTCTGGAAGATCCCAAGGTCGCGGGTCAGATGGTGCAGGCCGGTTATCGCGGGCCGCGTCCGCTGACGACCTTCTACTTCTTCCGCTTCACCTCGCCCTTCATCTTCATGATCGTGGCGGCCTTCTATCTGTTCGTGATCAAGGTCGTGGACTGGCCCACGATGAACAAGGTGACCGCGACGATGGCGGCGGCGGTCGCCGGCTTCTATGCGCCGAACATCTATTTAAAAAATCGGATCGACAAGCGCCGCGCCTCGATCATGCAGGCGTTCCCTGACGCGCTGGACCTTCTGCTGATCTGTGTCGAGGCGGGCATGTCGATCGAGGCGGCGATCGCCAAGGTCAGCCAGGAAATGGGCCCGTCGTCGATCGATCTGGCCGAGGAACTGTCGTTGCTGTCGGCGGAGTTGAGCTATCTGCCTGATCGCCGCATGGCCTACGAAAACCTGGGCAAGCGCACCAACCACCCCGGTGTGAAGTCGGTCGCGACCGCCATGACGCAGGCTGAGACCTATGGCACGCCGCTGGCCACCGCTTTGCGCGTCATGGCGAAGGAAAATCGCGATTTGCGGATGTCCGCCGCAGAGAAAAAGGCCTCGGCCCTGCCGGCCAAACTGACCGTGCCGATGATCCTGTTCTTCCTGCCGGTCCTGTTCATCGTCATCCTGGGTCCGGCCATCCTGAACGTCATCGACATGATGAAGGACGGGCGCTAGGCGCGCTCCGCCGCCGCCTTCAGCCCATGGGCGGCGCTTTCGAACGCCGCCTTGATCGCCGTGCGATGCTTGTCATGGAACAGCTCGCCGCGAATGCCCGAAAAACGGATGCCGATGGCGACGATGCAGTTGCCGGGCGCCAGCTCCTCGATCTGGATGTAGCGCAGGCTCTGGAACAGGAAGCCGCGCCGCTCGGCCCAGACCAGCCGCGCGCGCGGCTGCCATTCCACCACTTGGGCCGCCGACTGGCGTTCGGCCATGTCGGGCCACGCCTCGGTCATGGTCAGACGGCCGCCATAGGCGATGGCGCCCTCGACGTCCTTGTCGATCGGGTTCCAGGCGCCCCAGCCGGGCAGGTCCGCGACCAGGTCCCAGATGCGGTCCGAGGTCGCCTGAACGCCGACGCGTTTTTCGATGCGAGTGTCATCCATGGTTTCGCTCTGACACGGCTGGCCGCCGGAAGAAAGGCGCCGAGCCTCAGTCGGCGGCGTCGACCCGCTTCAGCCGCCGTCCGTCATCCAGCCCCAGCCGCGTCTTGACCTCGAACAGATCGGCGCCGGCCGGAATGATCAGCAGCTTCTTGGGTTGGGCCGTGTTGACCGCGACGACGGCGCCCTTGGGGCAGATGTCGAAACAGTCGGCGCCGACGACCGTCAGCTCGCCCTTGCGACCCTGTTTGCCCTTCTTCAGGTGCAGATATTTTCGCAGCGCCTTCTTCAGCGTCAGATCGCCGCCGGGGCCGAAGCCGCCGTCCAGCTTTTTGGAACATTTGCGACAGACCAGAACGACGTCGCGCCATTCGGTCTTTGCGCTCTTGAAGGCCTTCTCACCCATGCGGACAGAAATCGCCGTTCGCGACTGCTTGCACAAGCGGGTGCGGCGCCGTCACCTGTCGTCGGGCTGAAAATTTCACGGGACTTTCACATGCGTCGATTGTTCGTCGCCTCCACAATGGCGCTGCTGCTCGCCGCCGGCGCCGCTCAGGCTCAGGTCGATACGGCCAGCGTGGACGCCGCCGTGCAGCGCGTCATGCCAGATGTCGTCGCATGGCGGCGCGACTTCCATCAGCATCCTGAACTGGGCTTCGCCGAGACTCGCTCGGCCGGCGTGATCGCCGACCATCTGCGATCGCTGGGGCTGGAGGTCCGCACCGGGGTCGGCAAAACCGGGGTGATCGGCGTGCTGCGCGGCGCACGGCCGGGCCGGACGGTGGCCCTGCGCGCCGATATGGACGCCCTGCCGGTGCAGGAGGCGACGGGCCTCGACTTCGCCTCGAGCGCGACCGGAAGCTATATGGGCAATACGGTGCCGGTGGCCCACGCCTGCGGCCACGACATGCATATGGCCATGCTGATGGGCGCGGCCGAGGTGCTGGCGGGGATGAAGGACCGGATCGCCGGCACGGTGGTCTTCGTCTTCCAGCCGGCCGAGGAGGGCGCGCCTCCGGGAGAGCCCAAGGGCGGGGCGGCCCTGATGATCGCCGAAGGGGGGCTGAACGATCCCAAGCCCGAGGCCATCTTCGGCCTGCACGTCGTGCCGGGCCGTCCGGGCAGCGTCTTCTATCGGCCCGAGGGCTTCATGGCGGCCTCGGACCGCGTGGATATCCGCCTGAAGGGCAAGCAGACGCACGGCGCCTGGCCCTGGCGCGGGGTCGATGTGATCGCTGTGGCGGGCCAGGTGGTCGAGACAGTCAACACCCTGACCGCGCGCACGGTCGATCCGACCACGACCCCGACCGTCTTCACCATCGCCACGATCAACGCCGGCGTCCGCTACAACATCATCCCCGACAGCGCGACGCTGTCGGGCACGCTGCGCACCTTCGATACGGCCCAGCGCGACGCCTTGGTCGCCCGCGCCGAGACCGCCATCGACCATGTCGCCGAGGCCTACGGCGCCACCGCCGAGTTCGGCGTCAAACAGAACGCGGCTTTGGTATTCAACGACCCCGGCCTGTCCGCCTGGCTGGCCCCGGTCCTGACCGAGGCGGCGGGCGAGGGGAACGTCAACGCCGCCACGCCCCCAACCACGGTGGCCGAGGACTTCAGCTATTTCCAGCAGGCCGTCCCCGGCGTCTTCTACCACCTGGGCGCCAGTCCCGACGGCGTGGACCCCGCGACCTCAGCCCCCAACCATTCGCCGGAATTTTCACCGAACGAGAAGGTCTTGCCGTTGGGCGTGAAGACGCATGTGCTGACGGCGCTGCGGTTCTTGGAGCGGAGTTAGAAGAGGCGAACGATGGCGCGTGAGGCGATGGTCCTGACGTCCAACCACACCATCGATAACTGAGGGAGCTTCGCCATGACCGATGACTTCGAAAGCATCCTCCATATGCTTCCGCCCGACGTGGCGCAGGACATCGCCAACAAGACGGTCGATCGTGGGTTCTTGGAAGAGGGGTTTCTCTCCCCGATGTCCACGGTGTTGATCAATCATCTAGTCCCAAACAACGCTGAGTGGTTCGCCCTATGTGACCGATTGAACCGGCTGGCGCAGAAGATCGTCAACAACGCCATCATCGATGGGAAGCGCGACGATCCGAAGCCAATTTCGGTCCGGCTTATGTTGAAAAGCAACCAGTCGTTCCAAGGCGCCGTCTTGCTCTCCCAACGCGGAATGACAGCCGAAGCCGAAACGCTGGCGCGGACGTGCCTAGAGATCACATTCTGGCTTGGCTACCTCGCGAAGAAACCGGGAGAAGCAGCGGCGCTGTTCATGGCCGAAGAACACAAGTCGAGTTCCGAGCGCGCCAAGATGCTGGCCAAGCTCATGGAACCCGAGGCGGCGGCGCGCTTCGTAAGATCGCGGCCGAAGCCGACGCGGCTTATGCGAAGGGACCGAACAAAATCCGGATCAAAGAGCTGGCCGAACGCGCCAATCTTGCCGACCAACACGTCTACTATCGGACCCTTTGTGCAGTGTCGGCGCACCCTTCGATTTCGTCTTTGGACAGGTTCATAAAGGTCAACGAAGATGGCCTTCTTGGTTTCAATATCGGCCCAGATGAAGACGGCATCCGGTTCGCGCTCATGAACACGGTCAACGCCCACCTCTGGGGGCTCGGTTTCTTCGCCATCGTCAACGACATGGACGACACAGAAGAGCATCTGAATGGGATCCGCGCCGAGCGCGACCGGCTATTGATGGCGATGGTTTAGGCCAGTTGAAGGGCGAGAGATCGCGAACGCGGCCGATCTAGCCGCCGCCCGACAGAACCTTCGCACTTTTGCGGTGAGCGGCGGTTGGCTGCGGCGATGTCTGATAGCCACTCTCATCGGACTCTAGGGATGTCGCGTTTAGAGCGCACCGAGTACAGTGACCTTCTAGCCTAACACGATCATCGAAAGCCGGCCTAAAGCCGCTCGAACACCGTCTTGATCACCCGGCGATAGACGGCCGTCAGCGTCTCCAGCTCCGACATCGGCACGCGTTCGTCGATCTGGTGCATGGTCTGGCCGACCAGGCCCAGTTCCAGGACTGGGCACAGGGCGCGGATGAAGCGGGCGTCGGAGGTGCCGCCGGTGGTGGAGGCCTCGGGGCGGCGGCCTGCCACGGCCTCGACCGCGTCCTGAACCGCCTCCACGAAGGCGCCCGGCTCGGTCAGGAAGGCCTCGCCCGAGCACAGGTGCTCCAGGGTGATCTGAAGTCCGGTCTCGGCCTGCATGGCCCCGGCCTCGCGGTTCAGCCAGTCGATCAGGGCGTCGCCGGTATGGGTGGGGTTGAAGCGGATGTTCAGCCGCGCCGTCGCCTGGGCCGGGATGATGTTGGTCGCCGGATTGCCGATGTCGATGGTGGTGATTTCGAGGTTGGACGGGGGGAAGTTCTCGTAGCCTTGGTCCAGGACGTGGTCGTTCAGGCGGGCCATCAGCTTCGCGATCACCGGGGCCGGGTTGGCGGCGCGCTCGGGATAGGCGACGTGGCCTTGTTTGCCGTGAACGGTGATCCAGGTGTTCAGCGAGCCGCGCCGCCCGACCTTGATCATGTCGCCCAGCTGCTGTGACGACGAGGGTTCGCCGACGACGCAGGCGTCGATGACCTCGCCCTCGGCGGCCAGGGCCTCGACCACGCGCTTGGTGCCGTGCAGGGCGGGGCCTTCCTCGTCGCCGGTGATCAGGAAGGAGAGGGAGCCGGCGGGTTCACCGTCCGCGATGATCTGGGACACGGCGGCGACCCAGGCGGCGATCCCGCCCTTCATGTCCACCGCGCCGCGACCGTACAGGACGCCGTCCTTGACCTCGGCGTTGAAGGGTTGCGACGACCACTGATCCGACGGGCCGGTCGGGACCACATCCGTATGGCCGGCGAAACAGAGGTTGGGCGAGGCGGTCCCGCGGCGGGCGTACAGGTTCTCGATCCGCGCATGGACGCCTTGCCCGCCTGGTCCCTCGAAGGCCAGGCGGCGGCAGGTGAAGCCCAGCGCCGTCAGGTGCCGCTCCAGCACATCCATCGCCCCTTCGTCGGCGGGCGTGACGGAGGGGATGCGGATCAGGTCGCGGGTCAGTTCGACAGGATCGATAACGGGAGTTGATGCGCGGCTCATGCGGCTATGCTTTAGGGAAATCGTGCGGAGGCGAGAAGGCCCATGCCCAAGATCGACATCGACAATGCGCCGACGACGAACGGCACCACCTATCCCGAGGAATACGCCGGCCCGTGCAAGCCGCGCCGCCGCTGGCGGCTGGGCGATGCGGCGGGGTTGAGCCAGTTCGGCGTCAACCTGCTGCGGCTGCCCGACGGCGCCTGGTCCAGCCAGCGCCACTGGCACGCCGAAGAGGACGAGTTCGTCATGGTGCTCGAGGGGGAGGTGGTGCTGATCGAGGACGATAGCGAAACGGTTCTGCGCGCCGGCGACTGCGCCGGGTTCAAGGCCGGCGTGCCGAACGGCCATCGGCTGGAGAACCGATCCGGCCGTGAGGCGGTTCTGCTGGAAGTCGGCACACGCAGCCCGACCATCACCCCCGCCGACTATCCCGACATCGACATGGTGCTGCACGCCGGCGTCGACGGCTATTTCCACCGCGACGGCTCGCCCTATCCGAAATACCCAAGAAGAACGTGACCACAGAATCCATCGCTGCCGGCCCCGCCGCCCCGCCCTCACCGCCAGAAGGCCCGTCCAGCCCCTGGGGCATTCGCGACTTCCGCCTGTTGTGGTTCGGCCGCGTGGTGGCGGTGCTGGCGATCCAAATCCAGTCGTCAGCCCTGTTGTGGCAGGTCTATGAGATCGCCCGGCGCGATCATCCGATCGAGGAGGCCAGCCTGTATCTGGGGCTGGTGGGGCTGTGTCAGTTCCTGCCGTTGCTGGCCTTCACCCTGCCGGCCGGAGCGATGGCGGATCGGCGCGATCGCAAGCGCACGGTGTGGATCTCGATCCTGGTCGAGGCGGCCTGCGCGGGATCGTTCCTGGCTATGGCCCTGCATGGAAACCCGCCGCTGTGGGGGTTGCTGGCCGTCGCGGCCCTGTTCGGCGCGGCGCGGGCGTTCTTGGCGCCGGCCAGCCAGGCGTTTCTGCCGATGGTGGTGGGACGCAAGGCGCTGCCGCCCGCCATCGCAGCCCAGTCCATCGCGTTTCAGACCGGGGCCATCGCCGGCCCGGCCCTGGGCGGGGTGATCGTGGGGGTGAACGTGCCCCTGGCCTATGCGGTGTCGCTGGGCATGTTCCTGCTGGCCGTCGCCGCCTTCATCCTGATCCGCACCAGCGGGAGACCTGCGCCCCAGGCCAATCCGCTGTCGCCGGTCGACTCGGTGAAAGAAGGGTTGGCCTATGTGTGGAAGACCAAGATCGTGCTGGGCGCCATTTCACTGGACTTGGTCGTGGTGCTGCTGGCGGGCGTGGCCCTGCTGACGCCGATCTTCGCGCGCGACATCCTGCATGTCGGACCGCAAGGGTTCGGCCTGTTGCGTGCGTCGTTCGGCGTGGGGGCCATGGTCATGGCCATCTATCTGAGCCGCTATCCGATCCGTCAGAACGGCGGGCGCTGGATGTTCGCGGCGGTGGCGGTGTTCGGCCTGTGCACCATCACCTTCGGCCTGTCGCGCATCGTCTGGCTGTCGGGCCTGGCCCTGTTCATTGGCGGGGCGGCGGACATGATCAGCGTCAATGTGCGCCAGACCCTGATCCAGCTGGCCACGCCCGATCACATGCGCGGCCGGGTGTCGTCGGTGTCCATGCTGTTCATCGGCGCCTCGAATGAACTGGGCGAGGCCTATTCCGGCGTCATGGTCCGGCTGCTGGGCGCGGTCGGCGCGGCGGTGTTCGGCGGATTCGGCGCCCTGGCCGCGACCGGGGCCTGGGCGACGATGTTCCCGGGGCTGAGAAAGGCGGACAAGCTGACGTGACGATCGCGTCTCCTCCCCACAAAATGGGGAGGGGGCGGCGCAGCGGTGGAGGGGCTCTTAAAGTCCCGCAGGCTCTAGCGATGCGGTAAAAAGCCCCTCCGTCTCTCCGCTGCGCTACGAGCCACCTCCCCATCAGATGGGGAGGAGACGGTCAGAGCCGACTCACCACGCCTTGAAATGCTTCGACAGTTTCAGGCCCTGGTTCTGATAGTGGCTGCCGCTTTCGCCATACAGGCGGCTGGGGCGTTCGGTCAGGGGTTCATAGACCAAGCGGGCGACGATCTGGCCGTGTTCCAACAGGAACGGCGTATCGTGGGTGCGGACTTCCAGCACGCCTTTAGAGCCCGCGCCGTGCGCCTCGTCGGTGCCGAAGCCGGGATCGAAGAAGCCGGCGTAGTGGACGCGGAACTCGCCGACCGACGGATCGATCGGAGTCATCTCGGCGGCCTGGTCGACCGGGATTTCGACGTCGTCGGACGAGGCCAGGATGTAGAACTCGCCCGGATCCAGCAGCAGTTCGCCACGGCGCAGGCTCAGCGGCTCCCAGAAGTCGCGCGGATCGTGGCCGTCGATGTGGTCCAGATCGACCACGCCCGCATGGCGACGCCCGCGGAAGCCGACGATGTCGCCGCCCTGCAGATCGACGCCGACCGAGCGGGTCTCCAGCTTGGGCGGATCGCCGGCTTTGAGCCGCAGCTGGTTCAGGCGCGTGCCGGGACGGACCAGGATGGAGAAGGTCTGGGGCGCGACCTCCATATAGAGGGGGCCGTCATAGCCTTCGGCGACGTCATCGAAGCTGGCGCCCTGATCGGTCAGCAGGCGCACGAAGACATCGACGCGGCCGGTCGAGCTTTTCGGATTGGCGCGGGCGATCAGGCCTTGGGGCAGTTTCAGCCGCTCCTGAAGGCGCACGATATAGACGCAGCCCTTTTCCAGCACGACGCCGGCCTCGGTGATCTCGATGGCGTGCATCGCCACGTCGGCGATGCGGTCCTCGACCTTGCGCCGGCCGGGCAGGAAGGAGGCGCGCACGCGCCAGGCCTGATCCGACAGCCGCAGATCCAGGCTGGCCGGCTGGACCTGGTCGTGGTCGAAGGGCGTGTCGGAGGTGACGGCGCCGGCGGCGATCAACGTCTCGATGGACTGGGCGGGCAGGATGCCGGGACGGGGCGCTTGGAAGGAGCTCATGGCGTCTGTCTCACACGGTTTTCACGACTTGTCTCCAAGTCGCGCTTGCAGCCCGCGCGCGGCGGGGCGAGCATATAGCCCATGCACGATGGTCCTGCCTATACCGCCGAGACGAACGGCATCCTGATCCGGGTGCGCCCCAGCTATCTGGCGGGCCAGTCCGATCCCGACGAAGGCCGCTGGGTCTGGGCCTACCAGATCGAGATCGTGAACCTGACGGGCTCGACGGTGCAACTAATGGCGCGTCGCTGGACCATCACCGACGGCCACGGCCATGTGGAAGAGGTGCGCGGGCCGGGCGTCGTCGGCGAACAGCCGGTGATAGAACCGGGCGGCAGCTACGCCTACGCCTCGGGCTGTCCGCTGGGCACCGACAGCGGTTCGATGGTGGGCGCCTATTATATGACGGATGCGGACGGGCGCAGTTTCGAGGCGCAGATTCCGGCGTTCTCGCTGGATACGCCGGATGCGCGGCGGGTGTTGAACTGATCGAAGGGCGGATGGGGCTGCGTCAACCCGGATGAACCGCAGCCCCGCCCCTGAAGTCTCGCCGGCCGCTTGCGCGAACCGGCGAGGGGGAGGTCGGCTCCCTAAGGAGCATCTTTTGGCGCTACGTCGCGACTTGAGCGCAGTCATGCGCCCTTCGCGAAACGCCGCGCTCAAGTCGCGCGAAGCGCGATAGCGCTCTTTAGATGTAACGACGCAGGCTGCGGGCCAGGTCGGAACCGCTTTCCTTGGAGCCGCGACGGACTTGCGGTTGGTAGGCGACACGGGCGTGTTCGACGCAATAGACGCCTTCCGACGAGCGGCGGCCGCAGAAGCTGAACTCGCGCGACGACGGATCGCCGATCGGCCATTTGCACATGTGGGCGCCTAGCGTCATCACGGTCGCCGTGCCCGGCAGGTCCGGGATCGGGGCGAGGACGGGCGCGGCGGGTTCGACCGGCTTGGGCTGGACGGCTTCGAGGCGGCGCGGGGCCGAAGGTTGCTGCGCCGGAGCGGCCGGCGCCGGACGCGGACGCGCGGTGCGGAAGGTCGCGGCGACAGTGCGCGCCGGTTGCGACGGGGCGGCCCGGCCCGACAGGCCCAGACGGTGCACCTTGCCGATCACGGCGTTGCGGGTGACCCCGCCGCCCAGTTGTTTGGCGATCTGGCTCGCGGACTGGCCCTCAAGCCAGAGCTTCTTTAGCGCGCCTACGCGGTCGTCGGTCCAGCCTGCGGTCATGCCACCCTCCAGCGAGTTTGGATTCAATATCTAGGTCCAGGCTCCCCCTCCGGGGTCTTGACCTACAACTAATCGTAAACCAGCCGTTAAGAGACGCAAGATGTGCGAATCATCCTGTCCACAGAAACCAGATATTGAATCATCGTTAAGGTTAAGGCGGATTGGTGAGCGGTGAATGGTTAGTGGGTGAGTGGCGTGGCGAGTTGGGTCGTGGAACACGGCTGCGCCCTTCGGAAGTCACGATTCACCATTCACCAGTCACCCGGCCTTGCGCAGCAAGGCTTCAAAGCGCATCTGGCGGGCCATGACCGATATGCCCGATCTGATCTCCACCCGGCCTGCCGGCCTGCCGCAGCCGCGTCGCTATCCGGGGATCAACTGGATCGGGGTGCAGACCCTGTATCTGCGCGAGGTGCGGCGCTTCTGGAAGGTGGGCGCGCAGACAGTGGCGGCGCCGGTGGTCACGACGCTGCTGTATATGCTGGTGTTCGTGGTGGCGCTTCAGAACGCGCGGCCGCCGCTGCACGGCACGCCGTTCGCCCTGTTCGTCGCGCCCGGCCTGATCATGATGGCCATGTTGAACAATGCCTTCGCCAACGCCTCGTCCAGCCTGATCCAGGCCAAGATCATGGGTACCGCGACCGACTTCCTGACCCCGCCGCTCAGCCCGCTTGAGCTGACGCTGGGCTTTACGCTGGGCGCCGCGACGCGCGGCCTGGCGGTCGGTCTGGTGACGGCGATCTGCGTGCTGCCGTTCGCGCCGCTGGGGATCGCCAACATCCTCGCCATCGTCTGGTTCGCCCTGGCCGCCTGTTTCATCATGGGCATGACCGGGGTGCTGGCGGGGCTGTGGAGCGAGAAGTTCGACCACCTGTCGGCGGTCCAAAACTTCATCGTCATGCCGATGACCTTCCTGTCGGGGACCTTCTATCTCGTCGAGAACCTGCCTGAGCCGTTCCGGGCGCTGAGCCGCTACAACCCCTTCTTCTATCTGATCGACGGCTTCCGCTACGGCTTCATCGGCCATGCCGAGAGCAATCTGACGGTCGGCGTCATAGGGTCGGCCGTGCTGATGGCCGTCATGGGCGTTGTCTGCTGGCTGGTGTTCCGCTCGGGCTGGCGTCTTAAGAGCTAGATCGCTACCTGTTGCGGATCGCTCCCCCGAGAGGTCCGCTTCATGCTGTTTCGTTCGCTCGTCGCCGCCACGGCCCTGTTCGCCGCGGTTCCCGCCTTCGCTCAGGAGGCGACGCCCCAGGCCGGCGATCGCCCAGACATCCCCGCCGGCGCCGCCCAGTTCATCAAGCCCACCAACGCCGAGCGGACCCAGGTTCTGGTCGGTTTTCTGACGACGCTGGGCTTCACGCCAGAAATCCAGACCTTCGAAGGCGGCAACCAGGCCACCGGCCCGATGGAAGGCGCCAATGTCGTCGTCACGGTGGGGCAGGGCGACAAGGATATCGTCCTGACCGCCCACTATGACGCGGTGAAGCTGCGCGATGGAACGCTGTCGCAGGGCATCGTCGACAACGTCGGCTCGGTCATGGCGATGATGGAGGCGGCCAAGACGCTGGACATGGCGCTGGAAGGCCAGCCGGTCGCCCACCGCTTCGTCTTCGTCTTCACCGACCAGGAAGAGCTGGGCCTTCTGGGCGCCAAGGCCTTCCTTGAGAAACACGGCAAGGACCGGATCGCCGCCGTCATCAATGCCGATGTCGCCGCCTATGGCCAGACGGTCATGTACGGCGAGAACAATGGGCCGCAATCGGCCTTCGTGCTGGAGACGCTGCGCGGCCTGTGCGCCGAACGCGGCTTCGACTGCATGCCCTATCCGACCTATCCGCCCAGCGACGACCGCGCCTTCTCGGCCGCCGGCGTGCCGGTGGTGTCGATGGGCACTCAGGATGCGGTCGGCGCCCACCAGATGTGGCTGGCCTTCAACGGCGGCAAGGACACCGGCCTGAAGGAAGGCTTCGTCCCGCCCGTCTTCCAGCGCATCCACTCGACCGAGGACAAGCTGTCGTATCTGAAGGGCGTCGACGTCGCCCGCTTCGGCCTGTTCATTGCCGATCTCGGCCTGGCCCTGGACAAGAAGCTGGTTGAAATCCAGGCCAAGGACGCAGCGGTCGCCGCCGAAACCGCACCGGCGGCCCCGGCCACGACGCCCGGCGGCGAGTGACGACAGTCATCGAGGTTCGCGGCGTCCAGCCGACGCCGAAGGAAGGTCGGGCGGCCGTCAAGGCGTGGCCCGTCGTCCGGCGCTGGGCGAACCTGCCCGTGTTGTTTCTGGGCGGCGCCATGCTGGCGACCATTGCCGTCTGCCTCGGCCTGCCTTTGGAGCGGATCGGCTGGATCGTTGGCCTGCAGATGGTCGGGCTGTATGGCTTTATCGGGCTTTCGGTCCTGGCGCATTACAGGGTCATGGCGGCGGCGCGCCGGTCGCCGATCGCGCAGAAGCCAACCGACTGGCGCATCGATGACAGGGGTCTGGCGCTGTCGGGGGCGGATTTCGAAACCCGCATCGGCTGGCGCAATCTGGTCGCGGTGGTGGAGGACAAGGATCGCCTGATCTTCGCGGCCTCGCCCAACACCAACTTCATCCTGCCCCAGCGCGTGCTGGAGACGGATCAACTGCAGGCGCTGCGTATCTTGGTCGGCGATGTGCGAGCGCGGGGCGTCCTTGGCGCCGGTGTTGACTAAGACCCTCGCGCGTCCGACAACGCCTGACCGTATTGATCCGGCTCCGTCGCGCTCGCGCCGGGGCCGTCTCGCTTTTGGAGGTCTTGGTCCCGTGTCCACTGAACATCTGATGGGTGTCTACAATCGCGCGCCGCTGGAAGTGGAACGCGGCCGAGGCGCGCGTCTGTGGGCGACCGACGGGACCGAATATCTCGACTGCGTCGCCGGCATCTCAACCAACGGCCTGGGCCACGCCCACCCCGAACTGGTCCAGGCGGTCAAGGACCAGGCCGAGAAGCTGTGGCACGTCTCTAATATCTTCCGCATTCCGGGTCAGGAAGCGCTGGCTGTCGCCCTGTGCGAATCCAGCTTCGCCGACGTGGTGTTCTTCACCAACTCGGGCACCGAAGCCGTCGAATGCGCGCTGAAGACGGCGCGCAAATACCACTCGGCCAACGGCGCGCCTGAGCGGATCGACATCTACGGCTTCGACGGCTCGTTCCACGGTCGGACCTATGGCGCGATCAACGCCGCCGCCAACCCCAGCTATACCGAGGGCTTCGGCCCGCCGATGCAGGGCTTCCACCAGCTGAAGTGGGGCGACCATGAGGCGATCAAGGCCGCCATCGCCAACCCCACGACCGCCGCCATCATCGTCGAGCCCGTGCAGGGCGAGGGCGGCTGCCGCGCCATGCCCGAACAGTGCCTGCGGGGGCTGCGCGACCTGTGCGACGAACACGGCGTCCTGATCATCTTCGACGAGGTCCAGTGCGGCATGGGCCGGACCGGCAAGCTGTGGGCCCACGAATGGGCGGGCATGGCGCCGGACATCATGGCGGTGGCCAAGGCCCTGGGCGGGGGCTTCCCCATCGGCGCCTGCCTAGCCTCGGCCAAGGCGGCCAAGGGGATGACGGTCGGCGTTCACGGCTCGACCTTCGGCGGCAACCCCCTGGCCATGGCCGTCGGCCAGAAGGCGCTGAGCCTGATCAACAGCCCCGAGACGCTGAACAACGTCAACGAGGTCGCCGGCTATCTGAAGCAGCAGTTCGCCGGCCTTCAGGAACGCTTCCCCGATGTGATCGCCGACGTCCGCGGCAAGGGTCTGCTGATCGGCATCAAGATGGTGCCGAACAATCGCGAGTTCATGGCCCTGGCGCGCGACACGCAGCGGCTGCTGATCGCCGGCGGCGGCGACAACTGCGTGCGCCTGCTGCCGCCGTTGAACCTGACGCTGGACGAAGCCCGCGAAGCCGTGGCCCGTTTCGAAGCGGCTTGCGAGGTCGCCCGCGAAAAGCTGGCGGCCTGAGCCCGACATCCGCTCATCACCGCGAAAGCGGGGACCCACTTCTTTCGAGAACGCGGGGTCGGCGGATGAAACACCCGACGGGCGGCTGTCGCCCACAGCACTAGGTCCCCGCCTTCGCGGGGATGAGCGGAGCTAGACATATGGTCCGGCACTTTCTCGACATCCACCGGCTGGACGCGGCGGATCTGCGCGCCATCCTGGACGACGCCCATGCCCGCAAGGCCGCCCGCAAGGGCTGGCCCCAGGGGCGCGCCGACGCCGATGCGCCGGGCAAGGACCGCGTTCTGGCGATGATCTTCGAGAAGAACTCGACCCGCACGCGGTTCAGCTTCGACGCGGCGATCCGCCAGTTGGGCGGCTCGTCCATCATCGCCACGGCCTCGGACATGCAGCTGGGGCGCGGCGAGCCGGTGGAGGACACCGCCCGGGTCCTGTCGCGCATGGTCGATGCGGTGATGATCCGCGCCAACGATCACGAGGATGTCGAGCGGTTCGCCCGCGTCTCCACCGTGCCGGTGGTCAACGGCCTGACCGACCGGTCGCACCCGTGCCAAATCCTGGCGGACCTGCAGACGATCGAGGAGCATCGTGGCCCGATCGCCGGCAAGACAATCGCCTGGATCGGCGACGGCAACAACGTCTGCCACAGCTTCATGCACGCGGCGCCCAAGTTCGGCTTCCATCTGAACGTCGCCTGCCCGGCGGAATACCACCCGGACCTTCGCGACCTGGCCAAGGGCGGCGACGCCGTCACCCTGACCAGCGATCCGCGCGAGGCGGTCAAGGGCGCCGACGTCATCGTCACCGACACCTGGGTCTCCATGGGGGATCAGGATTATGAGGCGCGGCTGGCGGCCTTCGAACATTACGGCGTCGACGAAGCCCTGATGGATCTCGCCGATCCCGAAGCGGTCTTCCTGCATTGCCTTCCCGCCCACCGTGGCGAGGAAGTCACCGACGCCGTCATCGACGGGCCGCGCTCGCTGGTCTGGGACGAGGCCGAAAACCGCATCCACGCCCAGAAGGCCGTCCTGGCCTGGTGCTTCGGTGGCTGAACGAAAAAGGGCGGACCCGATCGGGTCCGCCCTTTCTGGTTTCTGAAGCGTCGAAGCCTACAGCTTCACGTCCGACACGCCGCCGACATCCGGGACGCTCTTGGTCAGGTTGGCCTTGAGGACTTCGTAGCCGAAGCCCAGCGCGCCCTTGTCGGAGACCCAGACGCGACCGTCGTCGGCGTCGAAGCGGATCAGAGTCAGGTGGGGATCGTCCTTGCCGTCCGGATACCAGGCGGCGACGACGGGGTTCCAGTATTTCTCGATGCGGCTGCGGTCCTGATCGATCGCCAGTCGGCCGTGAATGCAGGCCTGAACCTTGCCGTCCTTGGCTTGGTAGCAGAACATGCCGTTCTGGCCGCCGCCGGCGACGTCACGGGCGAAGTCGGTGTCGTCGCGGGTGAAGAACCAGATGGTCCCCGTCTCGTCCTCGCCGAAACCGGTCATGGGCTGGTGGTGATAGCCGGGGCGATCGATGCCCAGCATGCCGGTGTTGGACTCCTTCAGGCTTTTCCAGAATTCCTTCTCGGCCTCGGCGGGGGTCAGTTTGTCGGACACGCGGTCTCTCCTTGAGTGGTTCGCAAGGTTCAACCGACCGGCCGTAATCAGGTTCCCGTCTCTAGGCGCCGGGTATCCAGGGCGCACGCTCGGCGCCGAACAGCGTCGCCAGATGGATCAGCAGCAGCATGGCGATCGCCGCCGCGCCGACCATCAGGAACCGCCACGGCATCAGGCGCGGTCCCTTGAACGGATCCGGCGGCCGCGCGCCGCGCCATCCGCAGAAGACCATGACGATGAGGGTAACGCCCAGCAGGACGAGGGTGGTGGTCAGGCTCATGCGCCGCAGGTGGCGAAAGCCGCGGCGCTTGGCAAGCGAACCCTTGCCGGGAGGTTAATCTTCATGCCGCGTTAACCGAGATGATTCACAAATCCGGCTGTCTGGCGCGATGTCCACAGGATTGGGATATCGCTGCTAGATATTGCGGTTAACCATCAGTTTACACCCTCGATATTGACGGTATAGCCTTCGTCGCATGGGCTGGGAGACGAATCAGTGAGCGCTGCAGCGCCGTGGAGCGTTAAGGGAATCGATCCCAAAGCACGCGAGGTCGCCAAGGATTTGGCGCGCCGGTCCGGCATGACGCTGGGCGAATGGCTCAACTCCATGATCATGGAAGACGAGGAGGAGGGCTACGCCACCCTGCCGCGTCGCTCCCAAGCCGCCGATTACGAACGCCGCAACCGCAGCCGCCGTCTGGACGACGCCTATGAGGTCGAAGACAGCCAGCAGCGGATCAGCGCCTCCATCGATGTGATCGCCGCGCGGCTGGAAGCCGCCGAACGCCGCTCGACCGTCGCCATTCAGGGCGTGGATCAGGCCGTTGCGGGCCTGATGCGCCGGCTGGACGGTCAGGAGGCCGAGGCCCAGGGCGCCGCACGCCGCATCGACGACATCGCCGAGGAGTTGCGCGAAGGGCATCGCCGCCTGCGCGCCTTCGAACGCGACACCGGCCCGTCGACCCAGGAAGCCTTCGGCAAGATCGAGACCTCCCTGGGCGCGCTGACCGGGCGTCTGTACGATATCGAGGAACGCCAGCGTCTGGGCGTCAGTGATCTGCGCGAGCGGATGGAGGCGGTCGAGAAGGCCGCCGGCCCCGGCGTCGGCACGGAAATGCTGGCCCAGGTCAGCGCGCGTCTGGACGAGGCCCAGAACCGCACGACCGAAGCCCTGAAGACGCTGGAACGCTCGTTCGCCGCCTTGGACCAGCGGATGCGGACGGCCGAAAGCCGCGTCGAGCCGGAAGGCGCGCGCGACCTGGCCCGTTTCGAGAAACTGGCCGAAAGCCTGTCGCGTCAGATCGACAACAATCGCGCCGAGATGATGCAGCGTCTCGACGCCGCCGAAACCGGCGCGCGCATCGACCGTATCGAACGCGCCGTCCAGGCCGTCGGCGATCAGTTGAAGGCGTCCGAAGAGAAGGGCGCCATCGGCCTTGAGGCCATGGGCCGCGAGGTCCTGCGCATCGCCCGCAACCTGAATGCGCGGGTCAAGAAGGTCGAGACGGACAACGACGGTCGCACCGACGCGGTCGCCCGCGCCGCCGCCGACGTCGTCAGCCAGACCATCGAAACCGAGGTCGCGCGCCGCGCCGCGCGTCTGGACCAGGAGTTCGCCCGCCACGTCGACCGCGTCGACCAACGCCTGACCGCCAGCGACGATCGCCACGCCATCGCCCTGGAGAAGCTGGGCGGCGAGATCACCCGCATCTCGGACCAGCTGAGCGATCGCATCGCCCAGTCCGAGCGCCGCTCGCAGCAGGCGCTGGAAGACATCGGCCGACGCCTGTCGGAAAGCTCGGACAAGATCGAGCAGCGCTACGACCGCGCCTCCGGCGAACTGGCCGAGCGGATGCGTCTCAGCGAAGAGCGCACCGCCCGTCTGCTGGCCGAGGCCCGCGAAAGCATCGACGCCCGCGCGCCCACGCCGATCCGTGACAAGCCGCTGGACAATGAGCCGGCGTGGACGCCGGCGCGACAGGTGCTGGAACGCGCCGGCTCGGCGACGATACAGGCGCCGATCCAGTCCGCATCCATCGAAGGCGACTGGCGCGCCGCCGCCTTCCCCGATGAGACCTTCACCGACCAGGACGCCTGGTCCAGCGATCCGGTAACGCCCGAAGTCGCGACCGCCGCGCCCTTCCCCTCGTCGCCCGTCGCCCAGACCGAGGCCGAGCCCGCCGAGGCGCTGGCTGACGACATGCCGATGCGCCAGGTCGATCCCGACGGCGTCGAACCCATCATCCAGCCCTTCAGCGGTTTCGGCGGCGCCGACGTCGAGGACGCGCTGGAGGCGACGTCGCCGGGCTTCTCGACCGCACCGGCCGAAAAGCGCAACGCCGCCGTCCTGGATGCGGACGACGACGATTTCGGCGGTGAGACCGAGTTCGTGGATCCGCGCCGGCTGCGCTCCAGCATGGAAGCCGCCGCCGCCGCCGGCCGCGCCGCCTCGACCCGCAGCACCATCGACGCCGCCCGTGCTGCGATCACCGCGCCGGCCGAGCCGGAACCTGCGCCCCGCTCGGGCTTCGGCCTGAAGCGCGGCGGTAAGTCCAAGCTGCAGGAACGGCTGGACCGGCAGGCGTCAAAAGACGGCTCGACGGTCAAGAAGACCTTTCTGGCTTCGGTCACTGCGGTCGCCCTGACCGGGGGCGTCTATGGCTATCTGTCCCTGACCGACGGCGGCGCCCCGGACTTCGAGATGCCCAGCTTCGGCGGCGGCTCGACGACGAACGGCGCCGTGCCTCTGGCCGCGTCGGCGGTGACGCCGACCGGCCCGAAAGCGACCTTCGACATCGGCGGCCCTGGCGCTGCGGACTATGAGGCTGCGATCGGCAAGCTTGAGGCCGGCGACAACTCGGGCCTGGACGGCATGAAGCGCGCCGCCAACCTGGGCTACGCCCCCGCCCAGACCTATCTGGGTCAGCTGTATCTAGATGGCGCCAACGGCGTGCCCGCCGATCCGGTCCAAAGCCGTCAGTGGGGCCGTCGCGCGGCCGAGGGCGGCGATCCGCGCGGGATGCATCTGTATGGGATGCAGCTCTATGAAGGCGACGGCGGCGCGACCAATCAGGCCGAGGCCCTGACCTGGCTGCTGAACGCGGCCGAGCGCGGCCTGCCGGACAGCCAGTACAATGTCGCGCGCATCTATGAGACCGGCGCCGACGGCGTGGCCAAGAATCCGACCGAAGCGCTGAAGTGGTACATGATCGCCGCGCGCGGCGGGGATGCGGAGGCCCAGGCCGCCGTGACGCGTCTGCGCCCGACGGCCAGCGCCACGGCCCAGCGCGCGGCCCGCACCGCCGCCGACGCCTTCGTGGCTCAGTCGCAGGGTCAATCGCAGGCCCAAGCCCAGGCGACAGGCTAGATTCCCAGGCGCCGGGCGGCTATCGGTCGCCCGGTCGTCCCCGACCTCGCCCGCCTGACGGCGATTCTTGTGTCCGCTCCAGCCGAAGGCGCGTCCTTTGGACATCTATCTGCCGATCGCCGAGGTTTCGGTGAACTGGCCGACCCTAGTGATCCTGGGGGCGGTGGTCGGATTCGTGTCCGGCCTGTTCGGCATCGGCGGCGGCTTCCTGATGGCGCCGATCCTAGTCTTCCTGGGCATTCCACCGACCGTCGCTGTCGCCAGCCAGGCCAGCCATGTCGTGGCCTCCTCGACCTCGGGCGTCATCCGCTATGCCGGGGCGGGTTCGGTCGATTTCAAGATGGGGTCGGTGATGGCAGCCGGCGGCGCGGCCGGCGCCCTGGCGGGGGTCGAACTGTTTCGCTACCTGCGCCTTCTGGGCCAGGCCGACCTGGTCGTGGCCCTGTCCTATCTCGTCTTCCTGGGCGCGATCGGCATTCTGATGCTCAACGAGAGCCTGACCGAGATCCTGCGCCGTCGCCGGGGGCTGCCCGCGCCGCACAAGCAGCGTCGGCGGCCGATGTGGCTGTATGGCCTGCCGCTGAAGATGAAGTTCCCGAAGTCAGGTCTCTATATCAGCGCCCTGCCGCCGTTCGGCCTGGGGGTCTTCGCAGGCGTCCTGTCGGCCATCATGGGGGTGGGCGGCGGGTTCATCTTGGTGCCGGCCATGCTCTATATCCTGCGCATGCGGGCGGGCGCGGTGGTGGGCACCAGCCTGTTCCAGATCATCATCACCACCGCCATCACCACCATTCTTCAGGCCGGGCGTAACCAGACGGTCGACATCGTCCTGTCCACAATCCTGCTGCTGGGCGGCGTCGTCGGCGCCCAGATCGGCGCGCGCTTCGCCGGGCGGTTCCGCGCCGAGGAACTCCGCGCGGCGCTGGGCCTGATCGTGCTGCTGGTCGGGATCCAGATGGGGCTGGATCTGTTCGTGCGGCCCAACGACATCTTCATGATCGCGCCGGGGATCGCCGACTGATGCAGGCGCTTCCTCCCCCTCCGCCCCCCGTCGCGGCCCCGCCGCTTGATCGGTCCGAAGCGACGACCGGAGAGCTGCGCGTCGCCGCCGCCCTGACCGACGCCCAGGTTCGGGTCGACAGCAGTTTCCGGGGCGCGTCCATTGTCCTCTACGGCGCGGTGTTCAATCCGACGCCTGAACCGGCCGACGTGGTGGTGGTGGTGCGGGGGCCGGACGCGCCGATCCGCCTGGTCAAGAAGACGCGCACCTCGGGTGTCTGGCTGAACAGCCGGCCCGTGCTGTTCGAGGGCGCGCCCGGCTTCTACATGACCGCCTCGACGCGCCCGCTCAGCGACATCGCCGACTTCGGCCAGCTGCGCCGCCTCGGCGTCGGCGTCGATCACCTGCGCATCGACGCGCCCGAGGAAAGCCGCACCGTCACCCGCTACGGCGTGCGTGACGTGGTCGTCAGCCGTCTCGGCGACGACTATCTGGACTGGCGTCGCGCGGTGATCCGGCTGAAGGAAGCCGCCGCCCTTTACGATACCGATTCCGAAGGGGTCGAGTTCGTCGACCGGGGCCTGTTCCGCGCCGAGGTCAAACTGCCGACCGTCGCGCCCACCGGAAAATACTACGCCGAGGTCTGGCTGTTTCAGGACGGCGAGCCGCAGTCGGTGTCGAACCTGACCCTGACGGTCGAGAAGGTCGGGCTGGAGCGCGACATCTATGAGTTCGCCCACCGTCGGCCGTGGCTGTACGGCGTGCTGTGCGTCGTGCTGGCCGCGCTCACAGGCTACGGCGCCTCGCGCATCTTCAGCCGGCGGAGCTGAAGCCCAGCTCGGCGCGCAGGCCCTCGGCCGTCAATCCGTCGGCCCTCAGCTCGGCCAGGGTGATGGAACGATCCCGCTTGGCGTAGCGCCGTCCGTCCGGCCCTATCAGCAAGGCATGATGGCGATAGGTCGGCGCCGGCCACCCCATCAGGGTCTGGATCAGCCGCTGCACATGCGTGGCCTGAAACAGGTCCTGGCCGCGGATCACATGGGTGATCCCCTGCAGGGCGTCGTCATGGGTCACGGCCAGATGATAGGCGACGCCCGTGTCCTTGCGCGCCAGGACGACATCGCCCGCCGCCTGCGGATCGACGGCGATGACGCCGGTTTCGCCGTTCGGACCCTCGCCCTCCTCGACGAAACTCAGGCCGTTCCAGGTCGCCTCGCCCAAGGCCTCTCGCGCCCGATCCAGCGACAGCCGCCAGGCGAATGGCGCACCCGAGGCCAGCAGGTGCGCCTCCTCGTCCGCTGAATGCGGACCGGGTCTCGCTGCCTCCATCGTCCCGTGCGGCGCCTCGCCGATGGCGCTCAGGATCTCCTTGCGCGTGCGGAAACACCGATAGAGCAGGCCGCGCGCCCGCAGAATCTCGATCGCGGCGGCATACTCGGCCAGATGATCGGACTGGCGCCGGACCGGCGTCTCCCAATCCAGACCCAGCCAGACCAAGTCCTCCAGAATGCCCGCCTCGTATTGCGGCCGGCATCGTGTCGGATCGATATCCTCGATGCGCAGCACGAACCGCCCGCCCGCCGCCTTCGCCGCCGTCCAGGCGGTCAGGGCCGAAAAAGCGTGGCCCTTGTGAAGGCGGCCGGTAGGCGATGGAGCGAAGCGGGTGGCGAACATCACGACGCTCCTTAGCGGTTTGCGGCCCTCAACGGCGCCCCCGCTCTTTCCGACAAGCGCGACGGGCCGTAAGCATGGCGAATGCCGTTCGCACCCACGCCCGATGACATCGCCGCTGCGCGCCAGGCGCTGGTCGCCGCCGATCCGGCGCTCGCGCGCGTGGACGCCCAGACGCCGCCGCTGGAATGGCGGTTGAGAGTGGGCGGGTTCGAAGGCTTGTTCCGCATGATCGTGGAGCAGCAGGTCTCGGTGGCCTCGGCCGCTTCAGTCTGGGCGCGGCTGCGCGAAGGCATGGGCGGCATCACGCCCGAGCGATTGCTGGCGCACGATCTGGATCAACTGCGCGGCATGGGCCTGTCGCGACAAAAAGCGACCTATGGACAGGGCATCGCGCGGGCGCAGATCGCGGGCGAGATCGATCTGGAGCATCTGGCCAACCTCGATGACGAGGCGGCGATCGCGTCCCTGACGGCGCTGAAGGGCGTGGGCCTGTGGACGGCCGAGGCCTATCTGATGATGTGCGAGGGGCGGCTGGATGTCTTTCCCGGCGGCGACGTGGCCTTGCAGGAGGCGATCCGCTGGGCGGACGGCGCAGAGGTGCGGCCCGATCAAAAGGGCGCCTATGCCCGCGCCGAGATCTGGCGGCCCTATCGTGCGGTCGCCACTCATCTGCTGTGGGCGTGGTACACGGGCGTGAAGCGCGGCGAGATCGCGCTGGATGCGCCGGTATGACCCCGCTCGATCCCGCTCTGACCGAACCGCTGCGCAATCCGCAGACCGTGCTGACCGCGCTGGATTTCGCCGGCGTGGCGGTGTTCGCCGCCACCGGCGCCCTGGCCGCCGCGCGGGAGAAGCACGACGTCGTCACCTTCGCCTTCTTCGGCGCCATCACCGGCGTGGGCGGCGGGACGCTGCGTGACCTGTTGCTGGGCCTTCCGGTCTTCTGGGTGCAGGACTGGCGCTATCTGGCGGTCTGCCTGTTCGCCTCGACGGCCCTGTGGCTGGTGGGGCAGCGCGACTGGCGGTTTCGCGCCCTGCTGTGGCTCGATGCCGTGGGTCTTGCGGCCTATGGCGTGATGGGGGCGGCAAAAGCCGAGGCGGCCGGGGCGCCGGCCCTGATCTGCATCGTCATGGGCACGCTGACGGCCTGTTTCGGCGGGGTGGTGCGCGACACCCTGGCGGGCCAGCCGTCGATCCTGCTGCGGCGAGAGATCAACGTCACGGCCGCGATCCTGGCGGCGACGGTCTATATGGTGCTGCGGGGGCCAGGCGTCGGCGTCTGGCCCGCCGCCATCGTCGCGGCGCTGTCGGGCTTCCTGCTGCGCGCGGCCGCCTTGCGCTGGGGCTGGACCCTGCCGGGGTTCCCGACCCACGCGCGCCGGGTCTGAGGCAGGACGTCACGAAAACGCTGCACACTGGTCATGGCGATGAGCGGGAATCAGGGGTAGGCTGATCTCACAAGACTAGGGAAGGAGACGTGTCCTCACCTCTGTCGCCTCAAAATCCCCCCGTCCGCGCGGGAGGGCCTGATGCAGGTTCTCCATCGACCGCCTTCCGGCTTCCCCGCGTTGGTGTTGAACGCCGACTTCCGGCCGCTGTCCTACTATCCGCTGTCGCTGTGGCCGTGGGAGGAGGCGGTCAAGGCGGTCTATCAGGACCGCGTGGACGTGGTGTCCCTGTATGACAAGGTCGTCCGCTCGCCGTCGATGGAGATGCAGCTTCCCAGCGTGATTGCGCTGCGCAGCTATGTGGATCAGGACCGCAGCCCCGCCTTCACCCGCTTCAACGTCTTTCTGCGCGACGGCTTCGCCTGTCAGTACTGCGGTCAGTCGGCTGAACTGACCTTCGACCACGTCATCCCGCGCTCACAGGGCGGACGCACGACCTGGGACAATATCGTCGCGGCCTGCAGCCCCTGCAATCTGGCGAAGGGCGGACGAACGCCGCGCCAGGCCATGATGCCGATCCGCCGCGAACCCTATCGCCCCAACGCCTGGCAGCTTCAGGACGCCGGCCGACGCTTCCCGCCGCACTATCTGCACCAGAGCTGGCTGGACTATCTCTATTGGGACATCGAGCTGGAGCCCTAGAGCGAAATCGGTTGAGTTGGACCCAGTCCAACTCGGCTCAGATTTCGCTCCAGCATGAATCTGGAGCCTGACTCACGGCATCAGCGGAATCGCGAAGCGATTTCTCCTCAGCCGATCAGGCCCTAGGGCCGCAGGACTGCGACGCCCGGGCGGCTGGTTTCGACGCGGCGACGGCGCAGCCGGCGATCCAGACGATCGATCTCGGCCAGAGTCATGTCCGGATGGCGGCGGAAGGCCTGGCGCAACTGTTCGATCCGGCCGGGCGCCCAAGCGGCGGCGACGCCGGCCGCGCCCGCCAGGAAATCGATGACGGAGACGCTTCGGCCGGTCAGAGCCTGAAGCAGTTCGGCGCCGAAAGCGGCGGCGATGACATAGAGGGCCAGGTCGTCGCGGCGCTGGTTCGGCGCGATCAGAAACAGGCCGCTGGCCACGCCATAGAAGGCGATGACGTGGGCGGCCTTGTCGTTCAGCCCGAAGACCTGTTCCAGACCCTGGAACGGTCCCAGCATCAGGACGGCCATGCCCAGCGCCGCCAGGGCGAAGCCGAGGCGGGCGGCCATGACGATGCGGCGGGGCGTGAGCATGAGGCGGGTGTCCGTAACCTTGATCCGCCGTCATCCTGCATCGCCGTCCGCCAAGATGCGGTGAAGCGACGTGCTGAACGCTTTACGAACAACTTATCGCAGGATCGCCCAATCCAGAGCGTGGACACGGTCTCGTCCCAGGGCGGCGGCCATAGGAGGGGCGGCGAACAGGTCGGCGATGGCGGGATCGAGCACGTTCAGCCCGCCGGTGAAGGCCCCGAAGGCCGGCAGGACGATCCGCGATCCGTCCGTGACGAAGCAAGGACGGCGCACGCCGCGCCCATAGGCGGCGATCTTGGCGGCGGGATGCAGGTGGCCCGCGACCTCGCCGCGCCGGTCCTCGCCGGCCGTCAGCGCCTCCGGCTCGTGGGTCAGGCGCAACGCGCCGAGGATCATATCGCCGACGATCCGGCCGGGCAGGCGGGACGCCGTGTCCGCATCGCGAGCCATGCTGCGATTCAGGGCCTCGCGGTCGTGATTGCCTTCCAGCCACAGCCAGTCGCGCCCGGCCGCCAGCCGGTCCAGCCGCGCCCGGTCGTCGGCCGCCATGCGGGGAATGGCCTTGGTGTCATGGAAGCTGTCGCCCAGCAGCACGACCACGGCCGGGTTCAGTTCGACGATCTCGGCTTCCAGCCTGTCCAGCGTGGCGCGGCTGTCATAGGGCGGCAGAAGTTGGCCGCGCACCGCGAAGGCAGAGCCCTTTTCCAGATGCAGGTCTGCGACGATCAGGGTGCGGTGTGCCGGAACCCACATCGCGCCGGAACAGCGCAGCACGCAGGCCTCGCCCGCGATCCGCACGCTCAGCGAACCGCAGATCTTGCGGGCCGGGGACAGGGTCTGGCGCAGGGCGGCGTTCATGCGGCGGCCCCAGACTGGCTGGGCGGCTCGGCGTCGTCCATGACCTCGGCGATCAGCAGGTCGGCGCTTTCGTCCAGGATCATTTCGGCGGCGTCTCCGCTGACCCGCTCGCGTCCGATCTGGACCAGCACGGGCACGCAGAAGGGCGAGGCGCGGTTCAGGGGTTGGTGGCGGATGCGTCCCTCGATGCGGGTCAGCATCTGGCCCAGGCGCGCCACGTCCAGCAGGCCGGATGCGGCGTCGGCGCGGGCGGTCTTGAGCAGCAGATGGTCAGGTTGGTGGCGGCGCAGCACGTCGTAGATCAGGTCGGTGGAGAAGGTCACCTGCCGGCCGGTCTTTTCGGCGCCGGGCTGGCGACGTTCGATCAAGCCCGAGATCAGGGCGCAATTGCGGAAGGATCGCTTCATCATGAAGCTTTCCTCCAGCCAGGCTTCCAGATCGTCGCCCAGCATGTCCGGCTGGAACAGGGCGTCCAGATCGATCGTGTCCATCGGCTTGATCGACCAGATCGCCAGCGAATAGTCGGTCACGACAAAGCCCAGCGGCCCGACGCCCATCCGGTCCAGCCGCCTGGTCAGCAGCATGCACAGGGTGGTGTGGGCCAGATTGCCCTCGAACGGATAGGCCACCAGGAAATGCCGGCTGCCGCGCGGAAAGGTTTCGACCAGCATGGATTCGGCGTCGGGAATGACCGAGCGGGTTTCCTGCAACTCCAGCCATTCCTGCACGTCGGGCGGCAGGACACGCCAGTGGTCGCGGTCGTGGATCATCGTCCGCACCCGGTCCGCCAACGAGGTCGACAGCGGGAACTTCGATCCGCCCCACGACGGAATCTTGGGGTCGCTGTCATTGGCGTGGGTGACCAGGGCGTCGGTGCCGGTGATGCCCTGAAACGCCCAGGTCTGGCCGGCGAACTGGAAGGTGTCGCCGGGTGTCAGCTGTTCGAAATACCACTCCTCGGCCTCGCCCACCTTGCGGCCGCCGATCAGCTGGCGCGAGGCGCCGCCGCGACGGCTGGCGACGCGGACGTTCAGCGTGCCGGCTGAGACGATGGCGCCGACGTTCATGCGGTGGCGCTGGGCGATATGCTGGTTTCTGACCTTCCAGCGTCCATCCGGCGTGCGCACGATCCGGGCGAACCGGTCGTAGGTGCGCAGCGCATAGCCGCCGGTGGCGACGAAGTCGACCACCTCCTCGAACTGCTCCCACGTCAGGGCGCGATAGGGGCCGCAGCCGGTGATCTCGTCATACAGGACCTGCATGTCGAACGGCTCGGAACAGGCGACGCCCATGACGTGCTGGGCCAGGGTGTCGAGCGTGCCGATGTGGACCGGCTCCCAGTCGAAGGCGTTGTCGGCGACGGCCTCGCGCGCCGCCTGGCACTCCAGCATCTCGAACCGGCTGGCGGGCACCAGAAGCGCACGCGACGGCTCGTCCAGCCGGTGGTTGGCGCGGCCGATCCGCTGGACCAGGCGGCTGGAGCCCTTTGGCGCCGCCATCTGGATCACCAGATCCACATCGCCCCAGTCGATGCCCAGATCCAGCGTCGAGGTGCAGACCACGGCCCTGAGGTCGCCGCGCGCCATGGCGGCCTCGATCTTGCGCCGTTGTTCGGCGGCGAGCGAGCCGTGGTGCAGGCCGATGGGCAGATTTTCGTCGTTGATGGCCCACAGCTGCTGGAACACAAACTCCGACTGCCAGCGGGTGTTGACGAAGATCAGCGCCAGGGTCGAACGCTGGATGGCGGCGTATACCTCCGGAATGGCGTGCTGGCCCGTGTGGCCGGCCCAGGGCACCTTGCCCTCTGAAATCAGCACGTCGATAACCGCAGGCGCGCCGGGGTCGCCGCGGACGAGGGTCACCGCGTCAAGAGCCCCTCCACCGCCTTCAGCGGTCCCCCTCCCCATGGCATGGGGAGGAGACAAGTCGGCTTGCGTCTCCTCACCGCTTTGCGGGGAGGGGGACCGCGAAGCGGTGGAGGGGTTCTTCGTCTCCGCATCGCCCGGCGCCAACCATCCCCGGATCAGATTGGGATCCTCGATGGTCGCGCTCAGCCCCACCCGGCGCATATCGGGTGCGAAGCTTTGCAATCGTCCCAGACCCAGCGACAGCAGGTCCCCCCGCTTGCCACTCCAGATCGCGTGCACCTCGTCCAGCACCACGCACTTCAGATCGGCGAAATAGGACCGGGCGCCTTCCCAGGCGCAGAACAGCGCCAACTGCTCGGGCGTGGTCAGCAGGATGTCGGGCGGAAAATCACGCTGTCGCTGGCGTTTGGACTGTTTGGTGTCGCCGGTGCGCGTCTCGACGTGGATGTTCAGCCCGATCTCGCGGATAGGGGTCATCAGATTGCGCTCGACGTCCGTCGTCAGGGCCTTCAGCGGCGACAGATAAAGCGTATGCACGCCTGACCCCGGTCCGGTTGCCGGCTTCGGTCCGCGCTCGGCCAGGTCGATCAGGCTGGGCAGAAACCCCGCCAGCGTCTTGCCCCCGCCGGTCGGCGCGACCAGCAGGGCGTGGCTGCCGGCCGCCCCCGCCGCGACCATCTCCAGCTGATGCCGCCGGGGCGACCAGCCGCGCGACGCGAACCAGTCGGCGAACAGAGGCGGAAGCGTTGCGGGAGCGGCGGCGGTCGTCACGGACGGGATATAGCATGTTCCCGTTCCGTTTCAGCCCCAGGCTCGCTATCTATCGGAAGTGTTCGACGAATCCGTCCTTTCCGAAACCCGCCTGACCGGCGCCCAGCCGTGGGCGGACTTGCCGCCAGCGCTCGCCACGCCGCCGGGCGCAGGTGCGGTATGCGACGAGGCGGGGGCCAGGAAGATCGGGCGCGGGGCGGCCGAGGGGTTCTTCAGCACCGGGCCGGTGATGGTGGCGCATGCCTCGCTGACGGCGCGCCGGCTGGGGCTGACGCCGCCGCCGCGATCAGCTGATCTGATGGATGTGCTGGAACTTTACGCCTTCGTGCGGCCGGCGCGGTTCTGTGCGCCGTCGCCGACGGGGCTGGCGCTGTCGCTGGGGCTGGCCGAGCCGAAGTCGGCGGAGGAACAGGCGGCGGCCCTGCGTGAGGCGGCGGGGCTGCTGCTGCGCGAACTGGCTGATCCGGCCTATGTCGAGCGCGAGGCGGCCTATGTCCTGGCGCTGACGATGCAGCGGGCGGGCTGGGCCTGGGGCGAACGTGTCGTTCAGGCGCTGGAGGCCGGTGGCGTGCGGGCGCGCCAGCATCGCGGGTCGGGGATGGATGTCTGGTCGCGCCTGACCGAATGGGAGGACGAGGCGCCGCGCGGCGAGGCGGGATCGGCGCCGGTCGACAGCGAGAGCGCCCGCATTCGGCTGGAGAAGCTGCTTCAGGCCTCGGGTCTGGACGAGACGCGGCCGACCCAGTCGGACTACGCCGCCGAAGCCGCCTTCGCCTTTTCGCCGAGGAACGAAGAGGGGCGGCCCCGCATGCTGCTGGCCGAGGCGGGGACCGGCACGGGCAAGACCCTGGGCTATCTGGCGCCCGCCTCCCTGTGGGCCGAGCGGAACCAGGGAGCGGCCTGGATCTCGACCTACACCCGCGCGCTGCAACGCCAGATCGACCGTGAAAGCCATTCGCTGTGGCTCGATCCGGCCGAGCGCAAGAAGAAGGCGGTGATCCGCAAGGGGCGCGAGAACTATCTGTGCGTCCTTAATCTGCAGGACATGGTGCAGGCGGCCCAGCTGGGGAATGGCGACCTGATCGGCCTGGCGCTGGCCGGGCGCTGGGCGCTGCATACGCGCGACGGCGATATGACGGGCGGGGATTTTCCCGGCTGGCTGCCTGGCCTGTTCGCCATGCCGGCCGCCCATGCGGCGGGAGCGGCTAATCTGGTGGATCGGCGCGGCGAGTGCGTCCACGCGGCCTGTCCGCACTACCGCACCTGTTTCGTGGAGAAGACCATTCGCGCCAGCCGCCGCGCGGATCTGGTCATCGCCAACCACGCCCTGGTCCTGACTCAGGCGGCGTTCGACGGCGCGCGGTCGGCGCGGGGCCAGAAGTCTGACGGTGAGACGGCGGCGCTGAAGCGGATCGTCTTCGACGAGGGCCACCACCTGTTCGACGCCGCCGACAGCGCCTTTTCCGCCTGCCTCTCGGGGCAGGAGGCGGCCGAGCTGCGCCGCTGGATTCGGGGGCCGGAGGGGCGGGGGCGTCGCGGTCGCGGGCTGGAACAGCGGCTGGGCGACATGGTCAACGACAATGAGGCGGCGATGAAGGCGCTGCAGGACGCCATCCGCGCCTCGGCCGCCCTGCCGGGGGAAGGCGTATCGGGCCGCGTTGCGCCAGCCTCCGGCGAGGTCAATCCGATCGGCCCGATCGAGGCGTTCCTGGCCGCCGCCCTGGACCAGCTTCGGGCGCGCACCGCCGAGACCAACAGCAATGGCGGATTCGGGGGCGGGCCCGAGTTCGGCATGGAGTGCGCGCTGAAGCCGGTGACCGATCCCGTCGCCGAAACGGCGCGTGCGGCGGCCCAGGCCCTGGCCGCCATCGAGGCGCCGTTGCTGGCCCTGTCGCGACATCTGGAAGACATTCTGGACGACGAGGCGGCCGAGCTGGACGGGTCGCAACGGTCGCGGATCGAAGGGGCGCTGCGCGGACTGGATCGGCGCGCGCGCATGACCCTGCCGGGGTGGCGGTCGATGCTGGCGGCGCTGGAGGACGGGGGCGATCAGCCCGATCCTGATTTCGTCGATTGGCTGTCGGCCGAGACGGCGTTCGGCCGTATCCACGACGTGGCGCTGCGTCGCCACTGGATCGACCCGACGGTTCCGCTGGAGGCCGCCGTGATCGTGCCGTCGCACGGGGTGCTGGTGACGTCGGCCACCCTGTCCGATCCCTTGCAGGAAGACCCGTTCGATCTGGCGCGGATGCGGACCGGCTCGGCGCGTTTGATCGAGCCGCCTCGCACCCTGAAGGTCGAGAGCCCGTTCGACTATGCGGCCAACAGCCGGGTCATCGTCGTCAACGATCTGGTCAAGGACGATCCGCGCCAGACGGCGGCGGCGATGCGCGAACTGTTCCTGGCGGCGGGCGGCGGGGGGCTGGGCCTGTTCACCGCCATTCGCCGATTGAAGGCGGTCTATGAGCGGCTGGGGCCGGATCTGGCGAAGTCGGGCGTGCCTCTGTATGCCCAGCACGTCGATCCGCTGGAGGTCGGGGCGCTGGTGGACATGTTCCGGGTCGAGGAGAATTCCTGCCTTTTGGGCACCGACGCCGTGCGCGACGGGGTTGACGTGCCGGGACGGTCGCTGCGGGTGCTCGCCTTCGACCGTGTGCCGTGGCCGCGCCCGGATTTGCTGCACAAGGCGCGGCGCGAACGGTTGGGAGGCAAGGGCTATGACGATGCCCTGGCCCGCGCTCGCATCGCCCAGGCGTTTGGCCGGCTGATCCGGCGCGGCGACGACAAGGGGGTGTTCCTGATGCTGGACGCCGCCACTCCCACCCGCCTGTTCGCCAGCCTGCCGCCCGGGACCGAGGTCCAGCGCATGGGCCTGGCCGATGCGGTCGAACTGACCCGCACTTTCCTGAACCCCGAGACGACGTAGGATGTCCAAGACCACGCCTGCCACCGTCGCCCTGACCAAGGCCGGCGTCGCCTTCGATCTGTTTCCCTACGACTATGATCCCGACGCGCCGCGCGTGGGATTGCAGGCCGCCGAGGCGTTGGGCGTGGCGCCAGAGCAGGTGTTCAAGACCCTCATGGTCCTGATCGACGGCGCTCCGGCCTGCGTCATCGTGCCGTCCGACTGCGAGGTCAGCATGAAGAAGCTGGCGGCGGTGCTGGGCGGCAAGTCGGCCCAGATGATGAAGCCGGCCGACGCCGAACGTCTGACCGGATACAAGGTCGGCGGGGTCAGCCCGTTCGGCCAGCGAAAGGCCGTGCCCACTGCGATGGACGAAACCGCCATCCTGTTCGATCAGGTCCTGATCAACGGCGGTCAGCGGGGGCTGCTGCTGGGCCTGGCGCCGGAGGATGTGCGTCGGGCGGCCAAGGCGGTGCTGGCCGATCTGACCGCCTAGAAGGGCGAGGTGCGGCGCGCTATAGGTCCGGCATGACCGACGCCTCGACGACCAAGCGACACAGCCGCAAAGGCCTGTATGCGCCCTTCATCCTGGTGCTGATCGCGCTGGCGGCCTGGACCGGATGGTGGATCTTCCTGACGCGCCAGATCGACACGCGGCTGGAGGCCCAGGTCCAGACCCTGCGTCAGGACGGCTGGGACATCCGCTTCGCCGACAAGACCATCAACGGCTGGCCGTTTCGCACCCATGTGGCCTTGACGAACCTGATCGTTCAGGCGCCGTCGGGCCATGCGATCAAGGCGATCGAACTGACCGCAGAGGCCAACGCCTATCAGCCGACCAAATGGGTCGTGGTGGCTCCGCAAGGCCTGATGCTGACCCGCGCCGGCAAGGGCGAGGTCGCGGTCAAGGGCGACGCCATCCGCATGAGCGCCAGCGGCATCCATCAACGCTGGCCAAACTTGGCGCTTGAGATGGTCAATCCGGTCTTCACGGCCCAGACCGGCGCCGAACCCTTCCCCATCGCCCGCGCAGCGCGGATCGAATTCTACGCCCGGCCGCATCTGGAGGGCTCGACCGCGCCGACCGACGACGTCGACGTCATGTTCCGTCTGGTGGATGGGCAGGGGCGGGCGGACGGCCCCGTCGAAGGCTTCGCCCAAGACGGCCGCCTGACGACGCAGCTGGAGGCCGAGATCGGCCAGGCCAGCCTGCTGAAGACCGGCGGCGATGCGGCGGGCGTCTTCTCCGCCTGGACGAAGGCGGGCGGGACATTCCGCAATGTGCGCGGCGATCTGCAGGCCGGCGACAGCCGCGCGACCCTCTCGAGCGACGTGTTGCGAGCCGATGCGAACGGCCGGCTGACCGGCCAGGTCCAGCTTCAGGCGCAGAAGCCTTTGCCCGCCCTGGCCGGCCTGATGGCGACGCGTCAGGGGCCGGTGAATCGCATCGGTGCGGCAGGGGCCGCCGCCGCAGCGGGCGCCGCCGAGGCGACGGGTAAGGAGCAGCTGCCGCTGACGCTGGTCTTCCGCGACGGCCGCACCTGGCTCGGCCCCTTCCCGCTGGCCCCGGCGCCGAAGCTGTTCTAATGGCCCTGCTGGACGAGCCCGAAGCCGACGACGTCCTGCTGGCGCTGGATCGCGCCCTGGTCGAGGCGGTGCGGGCGCGGGTCGCCGCCGGTCCGCGCGACCGAGCCGACGCCTCGGCCATCGCCCTGCGTCAACTGTTAGACGGCGCCTCGCCCGATGAGGGTGCGGCGGTCAAGGCGGTGTGGGGCCGGATCGAGGTAGCGACCGGACCCGCGCTGGTCGTCTGTGGCGGCGTGGCCCAGGCCCTGGCCACGGACCGCTATGGCCTGCGGTCGCGGCCTATGTCCGCCGACGAGGCGTTGAAGGCGGCAGAGGCCGGCTCGCGCGCCGTGATCGACCTGTCGCCCGACCGGCCGTGGTGGGGCCGCCTGCTGGCGCGGCCCGAACTGAAGATCGTCGCCGCCCTGCCGGACGACCGGCGCGGCCGGCCCCAGGCCTTCGTCGTGTCCAAGGAGATGTCCGGCCCCACGGGCGACGACCGCAGCTTCTGGGTCACCGACAGCGGCTGGTCCGAGACCAAGATCGTGGACGCCCTGGGTGACGCGGGACTGGTCGCAGATCCGCTGGCGGCGGCGGGCGGGTTGAAGCTGTTCATGCTGACGGGCTATGTGCAGGTCGACGACGGGCGGCTGAAGAGCGCGCCCGGACGAATGAGCGGCGTGATCGGCGCCGCCCCCATCTTCTGAGATCAAGGCTTTCCATGACCGACGCGACCGCGCCACACGGCCCTGCCCCCAAGCCCGGCATCCTCGACATCGCCCCCTATGTCGGCGGCAAGTCGTCCATCGCCGGCGTCGCCGAGCCGATGAAGCTGTCGTCCAACGAGAACATGCTGGGCGCGGGCGAAAAGGCGCGTGCGGCCTATGAGACGGCAGTCAAGAATATCCACATCTATCCCGACGGCCGGGCGACCAAGCTGCGGAACGCGGTATCGGAACTGCACGGGCTGGAGCCTGACAGGCTGATCTTCGGCAACGGCTCGGACGAGGTCTTCGCCCTGTTGAACCAGACCTATCTGACGGCGGGCGACAACATCGTCTGCGGCCAGTACGGTTTCCTCGCCTACCGCATCAGCGCCCTGGGCTGCGAAGCCCAGGTCAAGCTGGCGCCCGAGCCGAACTTCAAGGCCGAGGTCGATGCGCTCCTGGCCCAGGTCGATGACCGCACCAAGATCGTCTATGTCTCCAATCCGTCCAACCCGACCGGCAGCTACAACACGGGCGAGGAAATCCGCCGCCTGCACGCCGCCCTGCCGGCCCACATCATCCTGGTCGTGGACGAGGCCTATGCGGAATATGTGACCGAGGCCGACTGGGAAACCGCCTTCCCGCTGGCCAAGGACGCCGGGAACATCGTCGTCACCCGCACCTTCTCCAAGATCCACGGCCTGGGCGGTTTGCGCATCGGTTTCGGATATGCGCCGCTAAAGGTCGCCGAGGCCATCGACCGCATCCGCCTGCCGTTCAACGTCTCTGTGCCGGGGCTTGAGGCCGCAACGGCCGCGCTGTCGGATGAGGCGCACCAGACGGCGTCGCGCGATCTGATCTCGAACTGGAAGCCGCGCCTGACCCAGGCCCTGCGCGGCTTTGGGCTGAACGTCCTGCCCAGCGCCGGCAACTTCGTGCTGGTGCTGTTCGATAGCGCCGACCGCGCCGCCGCCGCCAACGACTATCTGAACACCAAGGGCATCATCGTCCGCCCTGTCGGCGGTTATGGCCTGCCTCAGGCCCTGCGCATCACCATCGGCACCGAAGACCAGAACCGCGCCGTCATCGACGCGCTGAGTGAGTTCGCGGCCACCTGATCAAAGGGCAAGAAGCGGCGGCCGCATCCGCAGCCGCCGCCTTGCTATCAGCCGCCGAAGCGACGGGCGATGAAGACGCCGGTGCGGACGGCGTCGTCGCTTTGCGACAGGGGGCTGTCGGCCACGTCGCCCAGGCGGCGTTCGTAGTTGAGCAAGGCCCCCGCGCCCCATTTGTCGCCGATTGGGACCAGCAGGACCAGGCTGGCGCCCGCGCCCTGCAGACCGCCGCCGGGGGAATAGGCGCTGATGCCATTTGCGGCCGCCTCGGCGGTGCTGACGCCATAGTAGGCATCGGCCAGTTTGGAATCGCCGCCGCGCACATAAACCGAGGCGTTCAGCAGGCCGACCGACGTCACGCGCTGATGACCGACGGAGGCATAGTATTCCGTGCCCTCGCTGACGTCGGACACGTCGCGGCTGATCCGACCGCCGACCACCACATTGCCGGGCAAACGCTTGTAGGCGTAGGCGGCCAAGTCGGCGCCGAAGCCCGGACGATCCAGCGTCAGGCCTTCGATATCATCGGCCGAAAAGCGCGGGCGCAGTTGCAGGCCGGCACGGAATTCATCGGTCTTGATCGCGTTCCAGCCCAGGCCGTCGATCGGGTTCAGATAGACCAGGTCGCGATAATTGGCCGAAACCCACGGGGCGACCGTCGTCTTGGAGCCCGTGTCGCCGTTGGAGTCGTTGCGATAAAGGACGCCCGCGCCGAGATCGACGGTCCAGTTCTGGGGAGTAGGCCGGACCTGCTCATACGGTTGCGACTGGGCCAGGGCGGAGCCGGCGACGGCGGCGAAGGCGACGGAGAGCAGAAGGGAACGAAGCATCGGACGATTTCCATTGAACGCGCCCGAACGGGGAGGTCAGGCCGGTTCAGAATGCGCAAGCTGGGCCTTTGGCTCCAGTAGCGCCAACGACGCCGTCTCTATGCGACTTTCCAGCAACGCCATCATCGCGCCGCGCTTCAGCAGGGCCGGAATCGGCTCAAGGAATTCGAAAACGACCGTGCCGGGATACCGGCGGAAACCATGAGCCGGCCAGTGGACGCCGGAGTTGGTGGCGACGGGCCAGCAGGGGCCTTCCAGATCGCGATAGATGGCGGCGACGCCGGGCTTGTAGTCGCCGGGCACGCCCGGACTGTTGCGAGTGCCCTCGGGGAAGATGACGATCTGGCGGCCTTCGGACAGGCGGTCGCGCGCCTGTCGCGTCATGTCCTTCAGCGCCTTGGCGTGGCCCGCGCGATCCACGGCGATCATCTTGGCCTTCCAGGCGAACCAGCCGAAGAAGGGCAGGGGCATCAGCTCCTTCTTCATCACGAAACAGGCGTCGGGCAGGACGGCCAGCAGGGCCACGATGTCCAGCATCCCCTGGTGTTTAGACGCGATCAGGGCGGCGCCGGACGGGGCGTGCTCCAGACCGCGCACCTCGACCTTGACCCCCACGATCCAGCGCAGGCCGAACAGGACGATCTTCGCCCACAGCTTGCACACGCCCTGCACATAGCGGTGCGGCAGCAGCAGGACCGGCGACAGGCCGATGGCGATGATCGGCATCGACAAATAGAGCCAGGCGGTGAAGATCAGGGAACGCAGGGTGTTCACTTAGGACGCGGCCTTTTCGTCAGGGGCGGTTTCGCTCTCGGCTTGTACGGCGGCGGGCCGGTCGCGGGTGATGCGGCGCACGCCCTCACGGCCCAGGACGGCGAGGTATTTCATATATTCCAGCGTCATCCGACGCGCGGTCACCGCCGCCCGCCACCAGCGCGCATTGTCCAGCGAGGGGGTGGAGATGGCGTAGGGCGTCAGTTTCACGCCCGGCAGCTGGCCCCGAATCTCGACCAGCGAACGCGGCATATGATAGTCGGAGGTCACGACGATCAGGCTGCGATAGCCCTTGGCGCGGCTCCAGGCGGCGATCTCCTGGGCGTTGCCGACGGTGTCCTCGGCCTCGAAGCCCAGATCGACGCAGCAGTTGAACAGGCGGCTGGAGCCGGGGGTCAGCTCACGCAGCTCCTGACGGCGCACCTCGCGATTGACGCCGGAGATCAGCACCCGCTCGCCCTTGCCCTGTTCCAACAGGCGGATGGCGGTGTTGACCCGTTCGGACGACGGACCGGTCAGGGCCACGATGGCGTCGGCGCGGGCAGGGTCGTCGGCCGGCGTCAGTTCGCGCACCCGGTGGGCGAAGGCGAACAGGCCGACCAGCCAGATCAGACCGGCGATGAAGATTACGCTCAACAGTCTCATGCGCCCCCTCCCTCTTTCGGCCGTCCTGAAGCCAGCATTCGCATGGCGGCGAATCTCGCCGCGAGAACCGCAACCGTAGCCGCGAGCAGCGGGCAAGGCGAGAGCAACGCCAGGTCGCTCCAGCTGATCGGCAGGGCCGCCGTCAGGCCGCCCGATCCGCCGATGAACCGCAGGAGGATCAGAAGGACCGCCGCCAGTCCGGCGCCGATCGCGCCCGCGCCGGCCGCCATAAGGCCGAACCGCCGCTGGAACAGCCAGGCGATGGCGCCGTCGGTCGCGCCGTTCAGGCTCAGGGTCTCGATCACGCCTTGACCCGCCGCCAACCCAGCCCGGGTCGCATAGGCGATGGCGGCGGCCGCAGCGAAGGCGACGGCCAGGAAGGCGGCGCCGGCCAGGACAGTGATCATGCCGGCGGACCGCTCGACCTCGCCGCGCCACAGGCTGTGATCGTCCACCGTGGCGTCCAGCCCGGCCTCGGCCAGGGCGCGGCTCAGGGTGACGGCGCTGGCCGGCGCCTGGGCGTTCAGCCGCACCGTCACCAGATGGGGCAGGGGCAGATCGGGCAGGACCGCGTCGCCCAGCCAGGGGCGCAGCAGATCCTCGGCCGCCTTGCGGCTCAGGGCGGCGGCCTCTTCCACCCCATCCACGCCGGATAGGGTCTCGGCCGCGCGGGCGGCGGCGGTGTCGCCGGTTTCGCCGACGCGGGGACGGACCTGCACGGTGGCCTCCGCGCCCAGCTGTCGGGCCCAGCCGTGCGCGGCGCGGTCGGCGGCCGAGGCGGCGACGGCGGCGAGGCAGGCCAAAAAGCACAGGACGGCGATGACGGTCATCAGCCACGGCTCGCCGGCTGCGGCGGGCGGCAGCAGGCCGGGCCGGCGGCTGGAGAGACTAAAGTCGGACAGACGGATCATGCGGCGACCCGCGAGGGTTCGCTGAGCCGTCCGGCCTCCAGCCTCAAGACGCGCGCGCCCGACCGCTGGGCCAGGGCCTCGTCATGGCTGGCGATCAGGACGGTGGCCCCCAGCTTGTTCAGCGACTGGAACAGCCGCAGCAGCTTGTCGGCCATCACGGCGTCCACGCTGCCGGTCGGTTCGTCGGCCACGATCAGGCCGGGGCGGGTGATGACGGCGCGGGCGATGGCCAGCCGCTGCTTCTCACCGCCGGACAGGGCGGGGGGACGGGCCTCCATCCGGCGACCCAGGCCCACCCATTTCAGCATCTCGCGCACGTCGTCGGCGTACTCGGCCTCGGATCCGCTCGCGAGACGCAAGGGCAGGGCGACATTGTCGAAGGCCGACAGATGATCCAGCAGGCGAAAATCCTGGAACACCACGCCCATCCGCCGCCGAAAGGCCGGGATGTCGCGACGATCGATGCGCGTGACATCCGATCCGAACAGGCGGAGGGTTCCCGTCCGGGGTTGGTCCGCCAGCGTCAGCAGACGCAGCAACGAGGACTTTCCGGCCCCGGACGGCCCGGTAAGAAAGTGGAAAGAGCCGCGCGGCAAAATGAGGTTAACGTCCCGCAGCACGTCGGGCGCGCCGACATAGCCGAAGCCGACGCCGGACAGGCGAACGGTCTCGGTCATAGCGGCGGGTTCGGCGGGCGAGGACGGCATGGTATGTGTTTCAGGAACAGGGCGCGGCGTCGCGCCTTACGGGAGGGGGCGACAGCCTCGCAGTCAGCCACATGATACTGACCTGCCCCGCCTGCGCCACCAGCTATTTCATTCGTGACGAAGCCATAGGGCCCGAAGGCCGTAAGGTGCGCTGCCAATCGTGCGGCGAAGTCTGGCGCGCGACCCCTGACGAGCCGCTGGAACTGACCTTGACGCCCGACCCGGCGGTCGCAGCCGCCGCCACGCCTGCAACCTCGCCCGAACCCGATCCCGCACCGACCGCCGCCAGCCTGGCCGAAACGCCGGCGCCGGAGCTGCCTCGCGCGTTCCGCGCCCGCGCCGATCGCCAGAAGAAGCTGCGCCGCGCCGCCACCCAGGGCGTGATCTGGGCGGGTCTGGCCAGCGTCTTCATCGGCCTGATCGTTTCGGCCTTCCTGTTCCGCGTCGAGATCGTTCAGGCCTTCCCCCGAGCCGCTTCGGCCTACAAATTCTTCGGCGCGCCGGTCAATCCGGTCGGGCTGGACTTCGAGGCGCTGACGGCCAAGGCTGCGCCGAACCATCCCGGCATGGTCGTGGTGTCCGGCGCCATCCGCAATGTGCGCGACGTCGAGATCGTCTCGCCGCCGATTCGCGTGGCTCTGCTGGACGCTGCCGGCGCCGAGGTCGGGTTCAAGATCGTAAAGATCGACGCGGCGCCGGTCCTGCCGGGCAAGGTCCAAGGCTTCGCCGCCCTGATCCCCGATCCGGGCGGCCACGGGGCGGGGATCGGCGTCGACTTCGCGCCGGCCAGCCCGGCGCCTGCCAAACCCCCAGCTGAACACGGCGGACAGGATGCGAAGGCCGCGCCCGCGCACGCAGCGCAGCCCGCCGCCGAAACCTCGCAGGGACTGCGCTCGGCGACGGCGCCCGGCGCCGAGGCGCCGAACACGGCCGCGCCGATCGACGCGCGACCGGTCGGGGCTGTGGACAAGGGGCATGGTGAGGCGGTATCGGCCTCGCATCATGGCTGATCCCTCCCCGACGCCGACCGTTCTTCTGTCCGAGGCCGAGGTGGCGCGCATCGTCGCCGACCTGGCCCAGCGCATCGCGCCCGTCATCGACGACGACACGGTCGCCGCCGTGCTGCTGACCGGCGGCCTGTGGTTCGCCGCCGACCTGACCCGCGCCCTGTCGCGCGTCGGCCGCAACGTCCGTTTCGACGCCCTGTGGCTGGCCTCCTATGGCGACGAGCAGACCAGCCGAGGCCGGATCGACGTCTATGCGCCGTTCCAGCGCCCGATCGCGGGCCGCCGCGTCCTGATACTGGACGACGTGTTCGATACCGGCCTGTCGCTGGCGGAGGCCGTGCGCATCGCCAAGGACGCCGGCGCGTCCGAAGTCCTGACCTGCGTGTTCGCCAGGAAGCCCTGGCCCAAGCCCCGCGCGCCCGAGCCGGACTTCGTCGGTTGGGAGGCGCCGAACCGCTTCCTGGTCGGTTATGGCCTGGACCACGCCGGCACGCTGAGGGGCCTGCCGGACATCTGCGCCCTGGACTGAGTTTCAGACGCGGCGACAGCGGGGATAATCCGTCCGGGGCTGAATTTCCGCCCGGTTCGGCGTTGACTCTCCGACACCCTTCCGTATATGTCGCCGCTCTTCGCCGCCGGGGCCCTCTCCGGGGGCGTATCTTTTTTTGCGTTTGCGCTGAGGCTTCAACATGTACGCGGTGATCAAGACCGGCGGCAAGCAGTACCGGGTCCAACCGGGCGACACCATCGTCGTCGAAAAGCTCGACGGCGACGCCGGCGCTGAGCTGAAGTTCGACAGCGTCCTGATGCTGGGCGGCGACAAGGGCGTGACCCTGGGCGCCCCCCTGATCGACGGCGCCTTCGTCGGCGCGACCCTGGTCGAGACCCGCAAGGGTGAGAAGATCAAGATCTTCAAGAAGACCCGTCGCCAGGGCTATCGCCGCACGAACGGCCATCGCCAGATGGAATCGGTCCTGCGCATCACCGGCATCGAAGGCGCCGGCGAGACCGCCAAGTGGGACGGCAAGGTCGATCTGACGACCAAGGCCGAGATCAACCTGCGCGCTCGCAACCTGGCCGCTCGTGACGCCACCTCCTCGCTGGGTTCGACCGAGACGGTCGTGACCGACGTGGACGGCGCCGAGGTCAAGGGCGTCGTGGTCGAGAGCTCGGCTCCCGCCAAGAAGGCTCCGGCCAAGAAGAAGGCCGCGCCCAAGGCTGAAGCCGCCGGCGACGAAGCCTAAGACATTCACCGGCGCCTCGGCGCCAGACCTAAGTTACGGACGCGCTCAAGTAGGCCGAAAGGCCGGTAGCGCACCAAGAAAGTACGGAGCGGCAAGATGGCTCACAAGAAATCCGGTGGTTCGTCGCGTAACGGTCGCGACTCCGAGTCGAAGCGCCTTGGCGTGAAGAAGTATGGCGGCGAGCGCGTGCTGGCCGGCAACATCATCGTGCGCCAACGCGGCACCACCTTCCACGCCGGTGAGAACATGGGCATGGGCCGCGACCACACCCTGTTCGCCCTGACGAACGGCGCTGTGAAATTCACCACCAAACGTGGCGGCCGTTGTTACGTGTCGATCCTCGCGGCCAATGACGACGCCGCTCAGGCGATGGCCGCCGAGTAACGCAGTCTGGACCTTCCCGGATCGCGTTGCTCCTGCCAGCAGCCGATCCGGACCAGGGATGATAATCCGCGGGGAGTCTGGATCACCAGGCTCCCCGTTTGCGTTTCCCCGCCTCGAAGACCGTCCGAGCCCTTCAAGGAGATGGTCGACAATCCGAGGCAACGCCCATGTGCGTCATCGAAACCTCTCCTGTCGTCGAGACCCGGCGCCTGATCCTGCGCGCGCCCGCGCCCCAGGATGCGCCGCGCATCGCCGCCCTGGCCAACGACCTGGACATCGCGCGCATGACCAAGCGGATGCCGCATCCGTTCCAGATGCGCGACGCCGACGACTTCGTGCTGCAGGTGGCCTCCCAGGATCCCAGGCGAGCCAACACCTTCGTCATCGACCATGAGGACGTGGGGCCTATCGGCGTCATCGGCCTGTTCGAGGGCGAGGACCGGGTGCCGGAAACCGGCTACTGGATCGGGCGTGAATACTGGGGTCGGGGCTTCGCCACCGAGGCGCTGGACGCCGCCCTGGTCTGGGCCAGCCGCAAGTGGAAGCGCCGGGCGCTGGTCGCCGGGCATTTCGCCGATAATCCGGCCTCTGGCCGCGTGTTGGAAAAGGCGGGCTTCCTCTACACCGGCGAGACGCGCCGGGCATGGAGCCGGGCGCGTCGGGCCGAGGCCGATACGCGCATGATGGTGTGGCTGGCCTGACGGCCAGCCCGCAATGTCAGCCGCCCGCCAGGGCGGGGCCATAGACGGCCGCGACGGCGACGGCGCCCACCACCAGCATGGCGCCCGCGCCGGCGATGAAGGTGGCGATGGTCTTGGACCGGCGACGCCGCATGCCGCCCGCCTTGTATTTGCGGATGATGACCGAAGGCCCTCGCGTAAAGGCCTCGGATCCTATGATATTGTGTTGGGACAAGAAAAAAGCTCCCCGAACTCTCGCACAGAAGCAGCGATCAGTCCGGGGCGCTCGTGGTCAGAAGATGGCGATCCGCGTTACCGGGGTCGCATCTTCGTGAGAAGGGGCACGCGGGTCACAGGGTGACGGAGACGACCCGGCCGCCGCGCGTCTGCACCGACTGCATCAGCACCAGGGGCGCGTCGCCCGAGGTGACCGGCACGATCAGGAACCAGCCGCCGTCCGGCAGGCCGTCGAAGCGGAAACGGCCGTTCTCGCACCGCTCGGAGCGGACATAGTTGCGATAGTCGGCGTTGGCGTCGGCGACGGTGCGGGCGCGGACGACGGCGGCAGGCACGGCTGCGCGCTGGGTCGAACCATAAAGGGTGCGAATGCGGGCGCGGGTGTAGGGGGTGTCCGGCGTCAGGCCGACGCTGGCGACGCAGTCGAAGGCCTTGCCGTCCCGGGCGAAGGCGATCTGGCCCTGAATGCTGTTGCGGCCGGGCATTTGGGACCAGCCGAAATCGGCCTCGTTGAAGGCGGCGGGGCCCCCGTTAGGCAGGCCGCCGCCGGCGGTCGGCGCACAGGCGGAGAGGGCTGCGGCGGTCAGGGCGAGAGCCAGGCCAGGGGCGGCGAACGAACGGATCGACATGGGGCTTCCTCCGGGATTTCGGGGTCGTGGGGGACGACGGGCCTCACTATCGCACGACAGGCCGGGCGACTTCCACGCCCAAGATTCCCCCTCTGGACCCGGACCCGACAACGCGCGAAACAGGCCCGACAACGCGCCCAGTCGTCGAGGCGCGACAGCTCGGAAACGCCCCGTATGACCGTCACCTTCGCCGATATCCAAGCCGCGCGCACCCGGATCGCCGGCGCGGTCGACCGCACCCCGACCCGCTATTCCAGAAAGCTGTCGCAGCTGACCGGAGCCGAGGTCTGGGTGAAGTTCGACAATCTGCAATTCACCGGCAGCTTCAAGGAGCGCGGGGCCCTGAACCGGCTGCTGATGCTGAGCCCCGAGGAGATGAAGCGCGGCGTGGTGGCCGCCAGCGCCGGCAACCACGCCCAGGCCCTGGCCTATCACGGCGGACGGCTGGGCGTGCCGGTGACCATCGTCATGCCCGAGGGCACGCCCTTCGCCAAGATCAACGGCACCCGCTCGCACGGCGCGACCGTGGTGATCGAGGGGCTGGACTTCACCGGCTCGACCGAAGCGGCCAAGCGGCTGGAAGCGGAAAAGGGCTATGTCTTCGTCTCGGCCTTCGACGACGAAGGCATCGTGGCGGGCCAAGGCGTCTGCGCGATCGAGCTTCTGGAGGATGCGCCCGAGGTCGAGGCCCTGATCATCCCCATCGGCGGCGGCGGGCTGATCGCGGGCTGCGCCATCGCGGCCAAGGCGATGAAGCCGGACATCAAGGTCTTCGGCGTCGAGGCCGCCCGCTATCCGTCCTTCACCGCCAAACGGGCGGGCAAGCCGCCGGTCTGCACCGGCCAGACCATCGCCGAGGGCATCGCCATCAAAGCCGTGGGCGACATTCCCTTCGCCCTGGCCGACCCGCTGGTGGACGAGGTCTTCGTCTGCCAGGAAGCCGACTTCGAACGGGCCGTCGCCACCTATGTCACCTATGAGAAGACGGTGTCCGAAGGCGCGGGCGCCGGCGGTCTGGCGGCGCTTCTTGCCTATCCCGACCGGTTCAAGGGGATGAAGGTCGGGCTGGAGTTGTGCGGCGGAAACATCGATGCGCGCATGCTGGCGGTCGTCCTGAACCGCGAAATGGTCCGTGAGCGCAGATTGATCGTCTATCGCATCCTGGGCGACGACCGGCCGGGCATGTTGTCGGCCATGGCGGCGGTGATCGGCGGCCTGGGCGGCAACATCATCGACGTGGTCCACAACCGCCTGGCGCTGGACGTGCCGGCCAAGGGCGCCGAGTTCGACATCATGGTCGAAACGCGCGATAGCGCCCACGCTGACGAGATCGGCGAGGCCTTGAAGGAACGCGGCTATGAACTTCGGATGGGGTAAGGCGGCAATCGTCGCGGCCTTCTTGCTGTCGGGCTGCGGCCAGGCCGAGCCGGTCGATCCGAACGCGGGCAAGGCCGAGGCGGCCGCCTTCATGGCCAAGAACGCCAAGGAAGAGGGCGTCCAGACCCTGCCCAGCGGCCTGCAATACAAGGTGGTGCAGGCGGGACCGGCCGGCGGCGTCAGCCCGGACCGCAATGACCTGGTCAAGGTCGACTACGAGGGCAAGCTGGTCGACAACAGCGTGTTCGACAGTTCCTTCGCGCGCGGGGCGCCGGCGGTGTTCACGCCCGAGGAGGTGGTCAAGGGCTGGACCGAGGCGCTGCAGAAGATGCGCGTCGGCGACGAATGGCTGCTCTATGTCCCGCCCGAGCTGGGTTATGGCGAGCAGGGCAATCCCAAGATCCCCGCCAACTCGGTGCTGATCTTCCGCCTGAAGCTGCTCGACGTGGCCAAGGTGCCCGGCGGCGGATCGGGCGTCGGCACGGCGATGGGGTGACCCTCACGCAATTCGTCGACTCGCTGCGAAGCGGGACCTAGACCTCAAGCGCGCCGCCATTCGCCTAGAACCTGAGGCTCGGTCTCGGTCGTCGCCTTGGCCAGGGCCGCGAAGTCGTCGGGCGGCGTCAGTTGCGACAGGGCCCAAACCGCCGCGCCGCGCACCAGGGGCGAGGGGTCGGCCAGCAGGGCTTTCGTCGGGGCGATCAGGGTCGCGTCGTCCGAGTTGCCGACGGCGTAGAGGACGTTTCTGAGGAAGCGGTCGCGGCCGATCCGCTTGACCGGGCTCTTGGTGAAAAGGGCGCGGAAGGCGGCGTCGTCAAGCGCCAGCAGGTCATGCAGGCGCGGGCTTTCAAAGGCCGGGCGGGGCGCCAGCCGGATCTCGCGGGCTTCCTGGGCGAACTTGTTCCACGGGCAGACCGCCAGACAGTCGTCGCAGCCATAGATGCGTGACCCGGTCAGGGTGCGGAACTCGACCGGCCAGGGACCGGCGAACTCGATGGTCAGGTAGGACAGGCAGCGCCGGGCGTCGAGCTGGAACGGGGCGGGGAAGGCGTTCGTCGGGCAGGCGTCTAGACAGGCGGTGCAGCGGCCGCAGTGTTCGCTCTCGGCCGCGTCCGGCGCGATCTCGGCGGCGGTCAGGATGGTCCCGAGGAACAGCCAGTTGCCGTGGGTGCGGCTGAGCAGATTGGTGTGCTTGCCCTGCCAACCCAGGCCGGCGCGCTGGGCCAACGGCTTTTCCATCAGGGGGGCGGTGTCGACGAAGACCTTGATGTCCGCGCCATTGCGGGCGGCGATCTGGCCGGCCAGCTGTTTCAGCCGGCCCTTGATGACCTCGTGATAGTCGTCGCCGCGCGCATAGACCGAGATGTATCCGGCCGAACGGTCGGCCAACTGGTCCAGCGGGTTCTCCTCGGGGCCGTAGTTCATGCCCAGGACGATGGCGGTCCTGGCCTCGTCCCACATGGCGGTGGGGTGCTGGCGGCGATCCAGCGTCGTTTCCATCCATTCCATGTCGCCATGCCGGCCCTCGTCCACGAAACGCCGCAGCCGCTCGCCCGCCGGCCAAGCGTCGGCCGCCGAGGCGAAACGGCAGACATCGAAGCCCAGCTCGGCCGCGCGCTGGCGGATGAAGGTTTTCAGGCGGTCGGACACGGGGCGGGGGATAGCATGAAGTCGCCTCCCTGCGGAGCGGGGAGGTGGCGCGGCGCGTCTTCGCGTCGTGACGGAGGGGTTCTTCAGCGCATCACTGGCGTCTGTGGGACTTCAAGAGCCCTTCCACCGCTACGCGGTCCCCCTCCCCACAAGTGGGGAGGGGACGACGTCGTCATTCGCGCGATGCAGGCTCGCCGTCGAACAGTTCGAGAATTTGGGCCCGAGCGTCAGTGGGCCAGGGGGCGATCAGGGCCGTCAGACGATCGCGATCGCCCGCGAACAGGGCGCGGCTGGCCTCTTCGAAGTCGGGGGCGTCGCCGGCCATCTCGACCATGAACCCGTAGGCGGCGTCAGTGCGACGGCGGCGTGCATCGTTTCCGGCGCCGGTCTTGCGGGCCTGTTCCACCAGACGGCGCAGGGCGGCCGAGGCGCCGCCCGGCTGGGTCGCCAGCCAGTCCCAGTGGCGAGGCAAAAGCGTGACCTCGCGCGCGGCGACTCCCAGGCGCGGACGGCCGCGCCTGGGAGTTTGGGCCAAAGCCGGTTCTTGTTCCCGAAGATCCAGATCGACCAGGCGACCGGTCGCCAGATCGAACACGCGCAGCGCAGCTTGAGGCGAGGCCGCCAGGGTTTTGCGAAAGGCGGCCGCCACGGCGGCGTCCGAGCCTCTTGCGATGCGTCGGGGGCCGTCGAACAGGACCAGATCACGATCTTCGTCGCTCATGTATTTACCCGGATGAAATTATCTGTCATGTTTCTACCCAGATAAATAAGAGAACGCCATGACCCCGACAAATCGCAAGAGCCTGATCGCCGAATATAAGGAGCGCGCGACCATCGCCGGGGTCTATGCCGTGATCTGCAGCGCGACGGGTCAGGCCTGGGTCGGCAAGAGCCGCCACATCGACACCGAGCAGAACGGCCTGTGGTTCGCGCTGCGCCACGGCGGCAGTCCGTATCGGTCGCTTCAGGCGGCGTGGACGGCGCACACGCCCGAAGATTTCCGCTTCGAACAGCTTGACCGTCTGCCGGAAGACATCTCGGATCTGAGGCGCAAGGACGAACTGGTCAGTCGCGCCAAGCTGTGGATCGCCCGGTTGAGCGCGGAGGCGCTTTAGAAATCCAGATCCGCATACCATGCCGAAGGCGGCACGCCGACGAAGCGGTCGGCGAGGAGGGGGCGGAAGCAGGGGCGGGATTTGAGCTTGGAGTACCAGGTCTTCAGACCGGGCCAGGTTTTCCACTGGATTTCGCCGAAATAGTCCAGCACCGACAGGTGGGCGGCGGCGATCAGGTCGGCCTGGGACAGGCGGCGGCCGGCCAGCCAGTCGCGCGCGGCGACCAGGTCCTCCAGCATGGCGAGATGTGATTTCAGGGCGTCGCGGCCGTCGCGCAGGGCGCGGGCTTCGGGCGGGCCCAGCTTGAGCAGCGGCTTTTCCATCCGCTCGTGCAGCAGGACGGCGTCGACCTCGTCCATGAAGCGGCGCTCGAACCAGCCGGTCAGGCGGCGCGCCTCGGCCCGTTCGGCGAGGTCGGCGGGCAGCAGCAGCGGCCCCTTCTGCTGATCCTCGATCCAGCCCAGGATGGCGGGCAGTTCGCACAGCACCAGCGGACGGCCGCGATCCATTGTCTGGATCACCGGCGGCAGGCCGGACGGATTGAAGTCATTGACCGGGCAATCGTCCTCCCACGGACGGACCGGGGTGTCGGTCCATTCGATCCGCGCCTCTCCCAGGGCCAGTCGCGCGGCGCGCGAGGCGGGCTGGAAGGCGAAGTGGAAAAGAACGCAAGGGTCGGCCATCTAAGGGTGATGCGCCCGGACCCGTTAAATCGGCGTTTACCGCATCAGGACCACGGCCCCTTGGGCGCGGGGCCGGTCGGGGCGGGCGTGGCTTGCGGGTCGGCGGGTGCAGCGGCGGGGATCACGGGCTGCGGACGGGCGTGGCCGCGCGGGTCGGCGTGGATCAGGATGTCGGCGGCGGGATATTGAGCCAGCACCCGGTTCTCGGCGGCGACGACGATGGCGTGGGCGGCGTCCAGGGTCTGGTGCGCGTCCAGGTCGACATGCATCTGGATCATCATCACCTGACCGGACATGCGGGTGCGCAACTGGTGCACGCCGAAGACCTGGGAGTCGGCGAGGACGGCCTTGGTGATGGCGGCGCGGTCGGCCTCGGGCACGGCGCGGTCCAGCAGGTGATCGGCGGCGGCCTTCAACATGCCGGTCGCGCCCCAGAACAGCCAGACGGCGACGACGATGCCTGCGGCCGCATCCAGTCCCGGCGCACCCAGGAAGGCGCCCGAAATCACGCCGATCAGCACCACGACGTTGGCAGCGAGGTCCGCCGCATAGTGGGCGCGGTCGCCGGCGACGGCGACAGAGCCGGTCTTCTTCAGCGTCTGGGTCTGCATCCACACCAGCCAGGCCGTGATGACGATGGTGGCGACCACGATCCCGCTCGCCCACAGACCAGCGGTCACGGGGCGAGGATCGAAGATGCGCTGCACGCCCTCCCAGGCGATGAAAATGGCCGAGGCGAAAACCAGCCCGGCCTGGACCAATGCCGACAGGGCCTCGCCCTTGCCATGGCCATAGCGATGGTCCTCGTCAGCCGGCGCGGCGGCCCAGCGCACGGCGAAGAAGGTGGTCAGGGACGCCGCCAGATCCAGAACAGAATCCGCCAGGGTCGCCAGGATGGAGACCGATCCTGAGGCGCCCAGCGCAAAGGCCTTCATCGCGATCAGCACCACCGCGACCCCGACCGACAGTCGGGTGATGCGGCGCGTGGCCAGATGGGCGTCGTCAAGCGAGGCGGGAGCGGGGGCGGGCGTCGTCATTGTCGGCTTCTTCTCGCGCAATCGTGGCTGAAAGCCAACCGCTGGCCCAAACGGGTCGTTCCGTCAGAAACGATCATGCTCTAGGGGGAAGGCATCCGGGCGCGGCGCGTTCCGGGCGCATTGGTTTTCGAGGGTCTCATGTCGGACTGGCTTGCCGCCATTATTCTGGGTCTGGTCGAGGGGCTGACCGAGTTCATTCCGGTCTCGTCGACCGGCCATATGCTGCTGCTGGGCCACTTCATGGGCTTCGAAAGCGCGGGCAAGACCTTCGAGATCGTGATCCAGCTGGGCGCATTGCTGGCCATCGTCAGCGTCTATTTCAAAAAGCTGTGGATCCTGGCGACGCGCTGGCCCTTCGACGCCGAGGCGCGCCGGTTCCTGATCGGGCTGCTGGTCGCCTTCGCGCCGGCTGTCGTGATCGGTTTCCTGGCCTATGACTTCATCAAGACGGTGCTGTTCGAGACGCCGCAGGTGGTGTGCATCGCCCTGATCGTCGGCGGCGTGATCCTGCTGCTGCTTGACCGGATGGACAAGACGCCCAAATGGCTGGACGCCGAGGCCTATCCGATGCGCATCTATTTTCTGATCGGCCTGTTCCAGTGCCTGGCCATGATCCCCGGCGTGTCGCGGTCCGGCGCCACCATCGCGGGCGGACTGCTGCTGAAGACCGACAAGCGGTCGGCGGCTGAGTTCAGCTTCTTTCTGGCCTTGCCCACCATGGGGGCGGCGGTGGCCTATGACCTGCTGAAGAACCACAAGACGCTGGATTTCAGCGACATCGGCCTGATTGTCGTGGGCTTCGTCGTGGCCTTCATCTCGGCCCTGGCGGTGGTGCGGTTCCTGCTGGATTTCGTGTCCAAGCGCGGCTTCGGCATCTTCGCCTGGTGGCGGATCGTGGTCGGGGTCGTAGGGTTGGCGCTGTTGCAGGCGGGGTTCTGAGACCATGACCACGCTTCTGTATGGCCGGCCGCCGGTCGTCTTCGATCCGCCCGGCGATGCGATCCAGACCTCGCCTCTGATCCCGGACTCGGCTGCGCTGGAGGCGCAGGACCCTGGCTCGGCCGACAGCGTCACGATCTACGCCCCGCCCGGCGTGCTGGAGCGGCGCTATGTGCTGGCCCTGGCGTTGAAGGCGCTGAAGGTCGGCGGACGGCTGGACGTCATGGCGCCCAAGGACAAGGGCGGCTCGCGCCTGGGCAAGGAACTGAAGACGTTCGGCCTCGAGGTCGCCGAGACCGCCAAGGCGCACCATCGCCGCTGCATCGTCATTCGACCCGAAACGGTCGAGGGGCAGGGCGAGGCCATTGCGGCGGGCGGGCCGCAGATCGTGCCAGGACTGGAAGCCTGGTCGCAGCCCGGCGTGTTCGCCTGGGACCGGATCGATCCGGGTTCGGCGCTGCTGGCCGAACATCTGCCGGCGATGAAGGGCGAGGGGGTCGATCTGGGCTGCGGCTATGGCGCGCTGTCGATCGTGGTGCTGCGCTCGCCTGCCGTGACCAAGCTGAAGATGGTCGACCTGGACCGCCGCGCCATCCAGGCCGCACGACGCAATATCGAGGACGACCGCGCCAAGGTCTGGTGGTTGGACGCCCGCACCCTGGAGGCCAAGGGCGACAAGGATTTCGTGGTCAGCAATCCGCCCTTTCACGACGGCGGGGCCGAGGACCGGCGGCTGGGTCAGGCCTTTATCCGGAAGGCGGCGGAACTTCTGAAGAAGGGCGGCGTCGCCTGGGTCGTCGCCAACCGGCACCTGCCCTATGAGGCCGAGCTGAACGCGGCGTTCAAACGGGTGCGGCTGGTCGCCGAGGCGGGCGGCTACAAGCTGTTCGAGGCGGTGAAGTGACCGCGCTCAAGCAGTCCGAAGGGCGGTAGCGCATGAAGAAAACCCCGACGTCGAGGGTCGATCGTCTGCTGGGCTCGATGGGCTATGGATCACGCGCCGAAATGGCGCGGATGGCCAAGGCGGGCGGCATCGTGCTGGACGGGGCGGACCTGACGGACGTGTCCAAACGCATTGCGGTGACGCCGGACCTGCCCACGCGAATGGAGATCGACGGCGAGCCGCTGGACCCCGTGCAGGGGCTGGTGATCCTGCTGAACAAGCCGCTGGGCATGACCTGCTCACACAAGGAAGAGGGGGCGCTGGTCTATGACATCCTGCCGGGACGGTGGCGGGCGCGCGATCCCGCCATCTCGACCATCGGACGGCTGGACAAGCAGACGACGGGCCTGCTTCTGCTGACCGACGACGGCGATCTGCTGCACCGGGTGATCAGTCCCAAACGCCATGTGGCCAAGGTTTACCGGGCGGGTCTGGCGCGGCCTCTGACGGGCACGGAAGGCGCGCTGTTCGCCTCGGGCGAGCTGGTCCTGGAGGGCGAGGACAAACCGCTTGCGCCGGCGGTGCTGGAGGTGGTGTCGCCGACCGAGGCCCTGCTGACGGTGACTGAGGGGCGCTATCATCAGGTGCGCCGGATGTTTGCGGCCGCCGGCAACCATGTCGAGACCCTGCATCGCGAACGGCTGGGCGGGCTGGTCTTGCCACCCGACCTGGCGCCTGGTCAGTGGCGCCTCGCGACGGCGGACGAGGTCGCTTCGATCTTCACGGCGCCCGAGAGCCTGGGTTGAGGCTCTTGACGCCTGCGGGATCGGACGCGCAGGTCGAGGCATGACCACCAAGATCAAGATTTGCGGCCTGACCACGCCGGACACGCTGGATGCCGCGCTGGATGCTGGGGCGGATTTCGTGGGGGCGGTGGTGTTTCCCAAAAGTCCACGCCATCTGGCGCCCGAAGCCGCCGCCGCCCTGTTCGAGCGGGCGCGGGGGCGGGCGAAGATCGTGGCGGTGACGGTCGATCCCGACGACGCCCTGCTGCAACAGATCGCCCGGACGCTGAGGCCCGACTTCATCCAGTTGCATGGGTCTGAGGCGCCGGCACGGGCCGAGCGCGTGCGGGCGCTGACGGGGGCGGGTGTGATCAAGGCCCTGCCGATCCGGCAGGCGGACGACTTCGCCGCCGCCGATGCGTGGGATGATCATGCTGATCATCTTATGTTCGACGCCAAGCCGCCGGAGGGGTCGGCGCTGCCCGGCGGGGTGGGACACAGCTTCGACTGGACCCTGCTGGCTGGTCGCGCCTTTCGCCATCCGTGGTTCCTGGCGGGCGGTCTGAACTCGGACAATGTGGCCGAGGCGCTGAGGATTACGGGCGCGCCCATGGTCGATGTGTCCTCTGGCGTGGAAAGCGCGCCGGGTGTTAAGGACGCCGACTGGATCGCGACCTTCATCCAAAACGCGAGCCGGTCGTAATTGCGACGCCTCTCCGCGTGAAAGTCGAAACCGTGAACGCCCAGACCCCCATTCAAGCCGCCGCTTCCACCCAGCCGCTGTCGAACGCCTACGCCTGGCCGGACGCGCAGGGTCGCTTCGGTCCGTATGGCGGTCAGTTCGTGGCCGAGACCCTGATGCCGCTGATCCACGAGCTGGACGCGGCCTACAAGGCGGCCAAGGCGGACCCCAGTTTCCAGGCCGAGCTTGACGGTTATCTGGAGCATTACGTCGGTCGCGAGAGCCCGCTGTATTTCGCCGAGCGCCTGACCGAACATTTCGGCGGGGCCAACATCTGGCTGAAGCGCGAGGACCTGAACCACACGGGCGCGCACAAGATCAACAACTGCATGGGCCAAATCCTGCTGGCCCGCCGCATGGGCAAGACGCGCATCATCGCCGAGACCGGCGCGGGGCAGCACGGCGTCGCCTCGGCGACCGTGTCGGCGCGCTTTGGCCTGCCCTGCACAGTCTATATGGGCGCGGTGGACGTGGAGCGGCAGCAGCCGAACGTGTTCCGCATGCGTCTGCTGGGTTCGGAAGTCTTCTCGGTCACGGCCGGCGCCGCGACCCTGAAGGACGCGATGAACGAGGCGATGCGCGACTGGGTCACCAACGTCTCGGACACCTATTACATCATCGGAACGGCGGCGGGTCCGCACCCCTATCCGGCCATGGTGCGCGATTTCCAGTCGGTGATCGGCAAGGAGATCAAGAGCCAGTCGATGGCCCGGATGGGCAAGCTGCCCGAAGCGGTGGTCGCCTGCATTGGCGGCGGGTCGAACGCCATCGGCGCCTTCCACCCCTTCATCGAGGACGAGGGCGTGCGGCTGATCGGCGTCGAAGCGGCCGGCCATGGTCTGGATACGCCGGATCACGCGGCCTCGCTGAAGGGCGGGCGGTCGGGCGTGCTGCACGGCAACCGGACCTATTTGCTGCAGGACGAAGACGGCAACATCGTCGAGGGCCATTCGATCTCGGCCGGGCTGGACTATCCGGGCATCGGTCCGGAACATGCCTGGCTGCACGACATCGGCCGGGCGGAATATCGTTCGGCGACGGACAACGAGGCGCTGGAGGCGTTCCAGCTGTGCTCGAAGCTGGAAGGCATCATTCCGGCGCTGGAGCCGGCCCACGCCCTGGCGCGGACAGGGGAAGTGGCGCGCGAAGTCGGCAAGGGCGGCGACGTCGTCCTGCTGATGTCGGGGCGCGGCGACAAGGACATCTTCCAGGTCGCCAAACATCTGGGAGTGAACCTGTGATCCGTACCCTTCTTGCGGCGACCGCCGTCCTGAGCCTGTCCGCCGCCGCTGCGCAGGCCCAGACGCCTACCCCGACGCCGGCCCCCGCTGCGCCGCAAGGCGGTCCGGCCGACGTCGGCCTGCTGCCCGGCGCGGAGCTGTCGCCCGATTGCGGAGGGCTGAACAATCTGACGGGGCGGGCCTATTGCGTGACCGCACAGCTGGGCCAGATCGGCGCTCTGGCCGACGCCTATATCGCCGATCTGGAAACCAAGAACTGGCTGGCCGCCGGCGGCGACGACAACCGCGTCGTCTTCATCAAGCGCCGCGAGGCCGGCGGCTGCGACGGCATGCAGATGGTCGCCTTCTACGACACCACCAAGACCGCCGTCGCCGAACTGCCTGGCTATCTGGGCTTCGCCACCATTCCGGGCGACGTGTGCGCGGCTGCCGCGGCCGCGACACCGCCTGCCGCCGCCGGATCTCCGCAACAATGACCACCGCCCGTATCGACGCGCGCTTCAAGGCGCTGAAGGCCGAGGGCCGTGCGGCCTTCATTCCTTACGTCATGGGCGGCGATCCGTCGCGCGAAGAGGCGCTGGCGATCCTGAACGGCCTGCCGGCTGCGGGCGCGGACATCATCGAACTGGGCTTTCCGTTCAGCGATCCGATGGCCGAGGGGCCGCCGATCCAGCGGGCGGCGATCCGGGGCATGGCGGCGGGCTTCGGCCTGCGCTCGACCATGGATCTGGCCAAGGAATTCCGTAAGGGCGACGACGCCACGCCCATCGTGCTGATGGGCTATCTGAACCCGATCGAGAGCTTGGGCTATGACGCCTTCGCCGCCTATGCCGCCGACTGCGGCATCGACGGGCTGATCGTGGTGGACTGTCCGCCGGAAGAGGCCGGGCCACTGATCGAGGCGCTGGACAAGGTGTCGATCTCGCTGATCCGCCTGGCGACGCCGACCTCGGATGACGACCGGCTGAAGATCGTTGTCCAGGGCACCTCGGGCTTTGTCTATTATGTCGCCGTCGCGGGCGTGACGGGCGTCAAGGAAGCGAACGCGGATGTCGTGGCGCCGGCCGTGGAGCGGGTGCGCAAGGCCTCGGGCCTGCCGGTCGCGGTCGGCTTCGGGGTCAAGACGCCGGAACGGGCCGCCGAGATCGCGCGCGTCGCCGATGCGGTGGTCGTGGGCTCGGCCCTGGTGGACGAGGTGGCGGCGGCGCTGGAGGCGAACGCACCCGTCGCGCCGCGCGTTCTGGCCCGGGTGAAGGCGCTGGGCGATGCGGTTCGATCCGTCGCCGCTAGTGCTTCCGTGGCGGAAACCGTCTAAGAGCGCGCGGATGAACGACAAGACCAAGCCTCAGGAAAAGCGCGGCGGCTGGCTGAGCCGCTTTGCGCCCGGCGTCCGCAAGATCGTGTCGCGCCGCGACACCCCGGACAATCTCTGGGTCAAGGATCCCGACAGCGGCGAGATGCTGTATCGCTCGGACCTAGAGGCCGCCCTTTGGGTGACGCCGTCGGGCCGGCATATGCGCATCGATGCGCCGACCCGCCTGAAGGCCACCTTCGACGGCGGCGTCTTCCAGGCCATCGACACGCCGGACGTGCCGGAAGATCCGCTGAAATTCTCGGACGGCAAATCCTACAAGGATCGCCTGAACGCCGCGCGCAAGGCCGCGGGCCGCAAGGATGCGATGGCCATCGGCTATGGTTCGGTCGGCGGTCAGAACGCGGTCGTGATTGTTCAGGATTTCACCTTCATGGGCGGGTCGCTGGGCATGGCGGCGGGCGAAGCCTTCATCAAGGCGGCGCGCGAGGCGGTGAGCCGCAAGGTTCCGCTGGTCTGTTTCACCGCCGCCGGCGGCGCGCGGATGCAGGAGGGCGCCCTGTCGCTGATGCAGATGGCGCGCACCACTCTGGCGATCGAAGAGCTGAAAGACGCCAGACTGCCCTACGCCGTGGTCCTGACGGATCCGACGACGGGCGGGGTGACGGCCTCCTACGCCATGCTGGGCGATGTGCATCTGGCCGAACCGGGTGCCCTGATCGGTTTCGCCGGACCGCGCGTGATCGAGGCGACCATCCGCGAGAAGCTGCCGCCCGGCTTCCAGCGCGCCGAATATCTGCAGGAAAAGGGAATGGTGGACAGGGTCGTGACCCGCGCCGACCTGCCGCGCACCCTGGGTCAGATCCTGTCCATGCTGATGGGCGGAACCCGCGCCGCCGCCTGAGACCGTCTGAAGGGCCAGTCGATCGCGGTCGAGGCCCACAGGCACCACCAGACGATGACCGGCTGAAACAGCAGGCGCGGGCCGTGATAGGCCCAGCCGAACCCTGCGCCCGACGTCATAAAATTGAGCGCATGCTGGATGTTGGCCGGATAGACGCAGACGGCGTAGGTGGCCAGCGCCCATCCGGCGGCGACCCGCAGGCCCGGGATCAGCAAACCCGCCGCGCCCAGCAGTTCGGCGATCCCCGTCAGGGCCACGACCAGGGCCGGCTGCGGAACCCACGCCGGCGTAATCCGCACGAAGGGGCCGGGGACCGTCAGATGCAGCACGCCTGCGCCCAAAAATACGGCCGCGAGGACGAGGCGCGCTGCGGTTCTGATCTGCGGCCTGGAAGTCATGTCGCGGTTCTCGAAATCAGGGGGTAAAGGAGGCGGATGGATCCCGTCTCCGAACGACTACGCGCGCGCCACCCCCAGCGGATCGACCTTTCGCTGGAAAGAATGCGCGTTCTGTGCGCGGCCCTTGGCGATCCACAGCACAAGCTTCCGCCGGTGATCCATGTGGCGGGCACCAACGGCAAGGGATCGACCGTCGCCCTGATCCGCGCCATCGCCGAGGCGGCGGGGCTGAAGGTGCACGCCTATACCTCGCCGCATCTGGTCCGGTTCAATGAGCGAATCCGGCTGGCCGGCAAACTGATCGAGGACGACCATCTGAACGCGATCCTGGACCGGATCGAGGCGGTCATGGCCGAGACGGACAGCGAGGCCACGGTGTTCGAAAGCACCACCGCCGCCGCCTTCCTGGCCATGTCCGAGACGCCCGCCGATCTGGCCATCATCGAGGTGGGCTTGGGCGGGGTGCTGGACGCCACAAACGTCATCGAACGGCCGCTGCTCAGCGTCATCGCTCCGGTCGACTACGACCATGCGGAGTTCCTGGGCACGGATCTGGCCGCCATCGCCTCGGAAAAGGCCGGGGTGCTGAAGGCCGGAGCGCCGGCCGTGATCGCGCGACAGAGGGAAGAGGCGATGGCCGCCATCGAGCGGCGGGCGACGGACGTCCATGCACGGCTGACCGTGCTGGGGGTCGATTTCGACGCCTGGGCCGAGCGGGGCGGTCTGGCGTTCCAGACGGCCGAACTGTTTATGGACCTGCCCGCGCCGGCCCTGGCAGGCGCGCACCAGATCGACAATGCGGCCCTGGCCGTGGCGGCGGCGGTCGAACTGGACCTGCCCGAGGCTGCGATCGCCGAGGGGCTGAAGCGCGTGCGCTGGCCCGCACGGCTGCAGAGGATTTCGGCGGGGCCATACGGCGCTGCGGCCAAGGCGGCGGAGGCGGAGCTGTGGCTGGACGGGGGGCACAATCCCCATGCAGCACGGGCGCTGGCGGCGTTTCTGGCCGAGCGTCAGGCGCGGGCGCCGCGTCCCCTGGCCCTGATCTGCGGCATGTTGAACAACAAGGATGCGGGCGGTTTCTTCGCCGCGCTGAAGGACAGCCAGGCCACCGTCTTCACGGTCGGCTTCGACGGGGCGGCGGCCGAGCCGACGGCCCTGGCGGCCGTGGCCCGCGGGCATGGGCTGGCGGCGACCCCGGCGGGTTCGGTTTCCGAGGCGCTGGACCTGGCGCTGCGCCTGGGCGCAGGCCGGATCGCCATCTGCGGATCGCTGTATCTGGCCGGCGAGGTCCTGGGCGCCAGCGAGGAGACTTGGCCGGTCTAGCGCGTCATCCAGGGCTTGGACTTGCCGGCGGCGATGCGGGCGGCCTGTTCGCGCTGGAAGCGACCGCCGCGCGGCGGCTTGGCGCGCGCATCCAGCTTGGCGGTCTTCAGCCGCAGGGCCTTCTGGACCGGGGTCTCGCCGGGGATGTCGTCAGCCGGGTTCGGGGTGTCTTCGTCGCTCATGGCGTCATCCTAGCATGAAAAACGCCCGCCGGTCGGACCGGCGGGCGCTTGATCTGACAGGGTCGAAAAGGCTCAGGCCTTGACGCCGGCCTCGGCCAGCCATTCGACGATCTTGCCCTTGGGCATGGCGCCGACCTTCATCGAGGCCATCTGGCCGTCCTTGAACAGCATCAGCGTCGGAATGCCCTTCACGCCCAGCTTCGACGGGGTCATGGGGCTGTCGTCGATGTTGATCTTGGCCACGGTGACCTGACCGCCCAGTTCGTCGGCGATCTGTTCCAGCGCTGGGCCGATCTGTTTGCAGGGGCCGCACCATTCGGCCCAGAAATCGACCAGGACCGGGGTCGAGGATTTCAGGACGTCGGCGTCAAAGCTTTCGTCCGTGACTTTCACTGTCGCCATGAATGGCTCCTTGGGCGCTATCGCTCGGCGCGCGGCGCCTCGCTGCTTGAGCGCAGGTTGATGTTGGCCGGAGCGTCCGGGTTCGGTCGCAGATGTGGGAGCGAATCGCGGGCAATTCAACTGCCCGCGAGCGCCGCCGCCAGCAGGGTTTCGGGAATGGGCATCAGCTTGGGCCCGTCGGTCCAGACCAGGGCGGCCTCGACCGGGCGATCGGGATAGAGGCGCTTCAGCACGGCGACATAGACGGCGGCCTGCAGCACATAGGCGGGATCGACCGCCTCGACGGCGTCTGGCGCAGGGCGGTTGGTCTTGTAATCGACGACCAGAACCTTCTCAGGCGTGACCACCAGCCGGTCGATGCGGCCGTTGATGGCGACGCCGGGCGGCAGGTCGGGCGCAGATCCCGTCAGGGCGACCTCGGCGCGGGAGCCGGAACCGAAGACCGGGGCGAAACGGGCGTCGTCTAGCACAGAAAAGGCAGCGGCGATCATCTCGGCGCGCTGGACCTCGTCCAGATCGGTCTCGCGGGCCAGCAGGCGACGGGCGGCGTCGGGGCGGTCGGCGGGCGCGATCTCGGGCAGGCGTTCCAGCAGCCGGTGGATCAGGTCTCCGCGCCGGAACCGCCCCAGCGATGCCCCGCCCGCCGCGCTGCGGGCCAGGGGCGAGGGGGCGGGGATGCGGATCGCGCCGCCCTCCATCCGCGAAGGCGAGGCGAAGCGGGCGGCGGCGTCGGCCGGCGGCGGCGAGGCGGCCCAGGCGGGCAGGGCGGCAGCGCACCGGACGTTATCGGCGGCGACCGGGCGACGCTCGGGATCAACGCCATAGCGACGCACGCCGTTGTCGATCTCGCGCACCTGATCGCCCAAGCGGTCGAAGGTTTCCTCGAGGATCGACCACCAGCTGCCGGCCTCGGCGCCTCGGCTTGAGGCGCGGCCCATGACGATGACGCGATCCCGGGCGCGCGTCAGGGCGACATAGAGCAGGCGCAGGGTCTCGTCGTCGGTGCGGCCCTGGCGCGCGGCGCGGGCGTCGGCCGAGGCCGGGCAGTCGTCCTTCGCCGAGCCGGGCGCCATCAGCCAGGCCTCGCCTTCGCCCTCTGGCGTAACCGCGGGCATCAGGGACGGACCTTGCGCCTTCGCTTTCATGGTGGTGTCGGGCAGGATGACGATGGGCGCCTCCAGACCCTTGGCGCCGTGGACAGTCATCACGCGGACCTCGCCGCGCGCGCCCTCCAGTTCGCGCTTCACCTCGACGTCGGCGGCCTCCAACTGGGCCAGGCAGGTCTCCAGATCGATCGCGCCACGGTTCTCGGCGGCCAGCACCTGGTTCAGGGTCTCGTCGATGGCTTCTTCCGCCTCGCGCCCCAGCCGGGCCAGGATGCGGGCGCGGCCGGACTGTCCCGTGTCGTCCACCCGGTTCAGGGCCTGGGAAAAGAAGGCGAAGGGGTCGCCGCCGCGTGCATTTATAGCGGCCTGCAACGCATCGCGGGCGCGGGCCCATTCGGGGCGTTCGTGCGCCCGGTCGCGCAGGTCGCGCCACAGCTGGCCGGCCTTGCGGTTCTCGCGCCCGGCCAGCGCGTAGAGGCCGTCCTCGTCCACATCGCACAGCGGGCTGCGCAGCACCTCGGCCAGGGACAGGTCGTCGTCGGGGAAGAGGGCGAAACGCGCCAGCGAGATCAGGTCGTCGAAGACGATATGGCTGGACAGTTTCAGCCGGTCCGCGCCGGCGACGGGCACGCCTTCGGTCTTCAGCGCCCGAATGATCTCCTCGAAGGTCGCGTCGCGACGTCGGACCAGGATGATGTAGTCGCCATAGCCGGCGGGGCGCAGGTCGCGGGTGCTGCGATCGAAGACGGCGAGGCCGCTTTCGACCTGGCGGCGGATTTCGCGGGCCAGATCGCGGGCCAGGCGTTTTCGGGCGCTGCCGGCGCTTTCCTGATCGACCGGATCGTCCCAGGCGTCGTTTTCGGGCGCGGGCTCGTCCAGGAACAGGGGCCACAGGTCGATGGCGCCGTGCTGGCCTACCCGCGCGGGGATGTGGCGGGCGATGTCGCCCTGGGGGCCGGTCAGGGCGCGGGTGCGGTCGGGATCGGCGAAGACGGCGTCGACGAAGGCCAGCACCTCTTCGGTCGAGCGGTAGGAGGTGTTCAACTCCGGCCCGGCGAAGGGCTCGCCGGCGCCCTCGGCCAGGGCAAGGAAGGCGCCGCGTTCCTGACGCAGCCGCTCCGGCCGGGCGCCCTGGAAGGAGTAGATCGACTGTTTCTCGTCGCCGACGGCGAAGACGGTGCGGCCGGACTTTTCGCCGGAGTAGAACTCGCCGGTCAGGGCGCGGACGATGGCCCATTGTTCGGGGGCGGTGTCCTGGGCCTCGTCGATCAGGACGTGATCGACCCCGCCGTCCAGCTTGTACAGCACCCAGGCGGCGGCCCCGTTTTGGGTCAGCAGGGCGGCGGCGCGCGCGACCAGGTCGGGGAAGTCGAGCGCCCCACGCTGGGCCTTGGCGGCTTCGTAAAAGGCGGCGTGGGCGCGGGCCAGGGTCAGGACCTTGACCGTATCGTCGGCGACCTTGGCCTTGCGCAGAGCCTCGCGCGTGGCGAGGAACTTGGTCTGAAGGTCCAGCAGCCAGCCGACCGCGCCTTGCGGCGCCGACTTTGTGCCCATGCTCTTTCGCGGTTCGCCCGCCAGGGTGCAGAAGACCCCGGCCAGGGCCGCGAACCCGGCATGGGGCGGGGCGGCGATGCTCATGGCGTCGGCGATCTTCTTGTCGTTGGCCGAGCCGGTTTCCATGGCCTCGGCCATGCGGTTCCACTCGCCGGGATCGATGAAGGCGACGAAATCGCGCTCCAAATCCTCCGGGCTGCGGTCGCGTTCGGCGCCGGTCAAGGACCAGGGATCGGGCGCGGTCCCGGCCTCGGCACGGTCGATATAGTCCAGCAGATCGGCGCGCTTGGCCTCGATCATCGACAGCAGGGCCTGGAACCGCTGCCAGTCCAGCTCGACGGCGAAATGGCTGTAGGCTTGGCCGATGGGGCCGTCCGGATCGGCGACGGCGGCGCGGGCCAGATCTTCACGCGCCGCGTGGCTGAGGGCGGTCGCGGCCTGGTCTTCCAGCACAGTGAAGCGGGGCGAGACCCCGGCCTCCAGCGGGAATCGCCGCAGCAGCTTTTCGCAGAAGGCGTGGATGGTCTGGATCTTCAGCCCGCCCGGCGTCTCCAGCGCGCGGGCGAACAGCTTGCGCGCGCGGGAGAGCGCGGCGTGATCCATCGCCTGCGGGTCGCCGTCGTCCAGCCGGGCCAGTTCGCGCGACAGTGCGGCGTCGTCCAGCACGGCCCAGCCGCCGAGCTGGTCGAACAGCCGGGCCTGCATCTCGGCGGCGGCGGCCTTGGTGTAGGTGACGCACAGGATGGCGCCGGGATCGACCTGATCCAGCAGCAGCCGCGCCACCCGGTTGACCAGGGTGGTTGTCTTGCCCGAACCGGCGTTGGCGGTGACGAAGACGGTCAGGCGCGGATCGGCGGCGACGATCTGAGGGGGGATGCTCATTCTTCGTCCCCGTCGCCGATCACAGACCATTCCCAGACACGGGCCAGATGATCGTAGTTGCCGCCGTGGTTGCCCATGAACTGGGGCGCGGCCCAGGAGACGTAAGGCGTGTTCTCGTCGTCGAACCGTTCGACGCAACGCTTCAGCCCGTCCAGCGCAGCCTGCGCCAGGTCGGCGGCCTCAAGGCCCGAGGCGCGGGTGACGACTTCGCCCGCCGTCTTTCGCCCGACCACGCGGACATAGGTCAGTTCGTCGGGCGTGACCGGGCCGTTGGTGTCCTTGAAGCCGCCGTCGGCCAGGATGGCGGCGGTCAGGGTCAGTTGCGGCGCGAAGCCGGACTTGACCTGTTTGGCGGACGGCGCCGCCCCGGTCTTGAAGTCCATGACCGCCGCCCCGTCGGACGCCAGCTCGATCCGGTCGGCGAAGGCCTTGACCGTGAAGGGGCCAGCGGGGGCGTCGAAGGTCATCGTCCCCTGCTGTTCCACCAGGATATCGACGCCGCGCGCCCGACGCCGGCGCTCGAACTCGGTCAGCCAGCGGGCGCAGTTGCGGGCCAGCGGCGCCTCACGCGCCATGGCCGCATCCTCGAACCCGCGCGCGCCCAGTTCGCGCAGCAGATGGTCGTGCAGGATGGCCTCGCAGTCGTCGGGCAGGTCGTTCGGCCAGTCCAGCGTCAGCCGCTCGATGGCGGCGTGGACGGCGTTGCCCCGAGCGAGCGCTTCGGCAGACGCGCCGGGCCGCTCCATCGCCTCCAGCCCCAGCACCCACAGGGTGTAGATGGCGTAGGGATCGCGCACCCAGCGTTCGATACGGGTGACGTACAGGCTGCGCGGACGGCGATGCACGGGCGGGCGCGGCTCTGGGCGTTTGGCGAACTGCGGCGGGCCGGGCGGCGGCGCATCCAGGGCGCGGGCCCAGTCGATGACGGCGGCCGGGCGGGCGATGGCGACGGGCGTTTCGACAGCGTTCGCGCCGCGCGTCAGCATCTCCAGTCGCCACAACCAGCGCGAGCGGACGGCGGGCTGGCCGCCGCGCCGCTCGCTGTGGATCAGGATGACTTCATCGGCGCAGGCGGCCTGGACAAAGTCCTGCGCCGTCTGGCCCAGGCGGCGTTCGGGCGGGGGCAGGCCCAGAGCCTTGCGCATCGGGCGCGACAGGAAGGGATCGGTCGGGGCTGCCTGGGGCCAGACGCCTTCCTCCAGCCCGGCAAGGATCATCCGGTCCGCCCTGACCAGACGCGCCTCGATGGCCCCGAGAATACGCAGCGACGGATGGGTGGCGCCGCCGGTGCGCACGACGTTTTCCTTGACCAGGGACGTGACCAGTTCGGCCAGTTCCCCGCGGCGGATGAGGCCGAGCGACGCCCCGCCGTCGATCAGGCCGGACAACAGGGCGGCGGCCGCCTCACCGTCGGGGCCGGCCCAGGCGTTCTGGCCGGCCAGGGTTTCGATCAGCCGGGTCAGGGCCGAGGCGGCGACGTTCAGACCCGCATCGGGGGTGAACACGGCGGTCGCGGCCTCGACGGCGGCCTGAAGCTGATCGACCAGGCGGGTCGCGGCCGACAGCCGGACCTGTTTCCATTCCGGCGGCGCCTTGCCGCGCCGGTCGGGCTGCACCGCTTCCAGCAGACGGCGATGGATGGCGGCGAAGTCGCGTGGACGGGGGCCGCGCAGGGCGTGTTCCTCCAACGCGGCGACGGCTGCCGCTTGAGAGGCGTCGCCCAGGTCGAACCGGACCAGCGGATGTTTGACGACGGCCAGCAGCAGATGCGGCTGGACCGGATCGGCGATCCAGCGGGCGCACAGATCGACCAGGGCGCCGGCGGGCAGGCGCGACAGAGGGGCGCCGGCGGACGAATCGGGGATGACGCCCCAGCGCTCCAGCCGGGCGGTAACGCGACGGCCCAGGGCCTGATCTGGCGTGACCAAGGCGCAGGTCTTGCCCGGCGTTTCCAACGTCTCGCGCATCATCAGGGCGATGGCGGCGGCGGCCTCTTCCTCGGCGCGGACGGTCAATAGGGACAGGCCCTGAAGCCCTTCGGCGATGGGGTCGCGCGCCTCGCTGCGCGCGGCGGCGGCTGAGCGGATGTCGCGGATGGCGCGGCGCCAGTCGTCGGTAGCCTCGGCGGGACGCAGGGCCTCGTTGACCAGTCGCTGGCGGGCCAGGCCGCGCGCCTCGACGGCCGCAGGAACGGCGGGACGGAACCAGGGGCGGACGGTTTCGCGCGCGATCTCGCAGCGGTCCAGCAGCCGCTTCATCGCACTTTGCGGATGCTGTTCGTCCAGCCGGTCCCAGACGCCGGCGTCTAGATCGAGGTCGAGGCCGGGCAAGACGACGCAGCCCAGCGGCGCCCTCGCCACGGCCTTCAGGACGTCGCCGGCGGCGGGGACGGTGCCGGTCGAACCGGCGGCGATGACGGGCTGGCGCGGCGGCTCGCGGTCCCACAGGTCGGCGAGGCGGCGCAGCAGGGTCGCGCGACGCCAGGCCGGATCGACCAGACCCAGTTCGGCCAGACGCTTCGGCCAGGCCTCGACCGCCAAGCCCAGGAACTCGGCCGACCGTTCCCAGTGTTCGGCCATTTCGCCGTCGACCAGGGTCGCGATCCGCTCCGGGTTCTGAACCTCTTCCAGTTGGCAGGAATCGAGGAAGCCGCCGAGCGCATCGGCGAGGTCCAGCGCGCGCATCGGGCTCAGGGACGCATCGAACTGTTCGACGATCATCCGCGCCATCTCGAACCGGCGGGTCAGGGCGGGGATGGCGGGCGGCAGGTCCAGACCCAGGGCGCCGGGCGTAAACGGCGGCTCGTCCTCCTCCAGATCGCCTAGCGGCCGCACCTGAGGCAGCAGGATGGGGCGACCCTGCGACAGCTTGGACAGGGCGCCGGTGAAGGCGCGCGCGGCCCGGCGGTTGGGCAACAGGATGGTGGCGTCCGACAGGGTTTCGGGCGGCAGATCGCCCAGCCAGGCCAGGACGCCGGCGGCCAGGTCTTCAAGGAACGGCCGGTGCGCGGGGATGGCGTACCAGCGCGGCGTGTCGCCGAGGAAGGGATCGAAGACGCTCACGCCTCTCCCGCCAGTTTCGCCTCGGCTTCATCCCGCGCCTGCGGGTCGCCGACGTGCATCCAGTCTCCGTCCAGGACACAGCCGAACAGACGTCCCTCAGCGGCGGACTTGCGCCAAAGGGGGCTGAGGGAGAAGGGGCCGTCGGGGCCGCGATCTGCATAGCCCGGCCGGGTGATGTGGACGCCCATATAGGCGAACGGCGCGGACGGGGCGTCGCCACGGAAGGTCAGCTTTCCATCGTCGGCCATGAAGAAATCGCCGTCGCCCTCAAAGCCGATGGAGCCTTCGCGGCGGGCCAGCAGCAAGGCGGCGTCCATCGTCTCAGGGTTCCACAGGCGGATCAGATCAGTGAGGGCGTCGCCTCGGTCGATCCAGACGCTGTCGATATTGGCGACGAAGACGGGATCGTCGCCCAGCAGGGCGTGGGCCTTCTTCAGCCCGCCGCCGGTCTCCAGCAGTTCGGCGCGTTCGTCGGAAATCACGATTTCAGGGCCCCGATTTTTAAGATTTTGGCCGCGCGCCGCCAGATGCGCTTCCAGTCGGTCGGCGAACCAGTGAACATTGACCACGGCCTTTTCGACGCCGGCGTCCGCCAGACGGTCCAGCACATGGTCGATCAGGGCGCGGCCCTCGACCTCGACCAGCGCCTTGGGTCGGTCGTCGGTCAGAGGGCGCATGCGGGTGCCCAGGCCGGCGGCGAGGACCATTGCGGTCTTCGGAGCGGTCATGCGCGCACCTCGGCAGGAACGTGACGGTCGAACCAGCCGGCGACGGGCGCCAGGGCCGGCTGTTCCAGATTGGCGTTCAGATGGCGCCACATGCGCGGCAGGAACTGGCGGTATCGCGGTTTGCCGTCGCGCGCGATCAGGCGGGCGAAGATGCCGATGATCCGCGCCTCGTTCAGGGCGGCGAGGCCTGAGTAGTCGGCCATGAAGGCGGCGCGGTCGACGCCGGGGCGCAAGGCGAAATAGCGGTCCAGGGCCTCGGCCTCCAGCGCCGGCGACACGTCGCGGCGGGCGTCCTGCAGCAGGGAGTGAAGGTCCCACGACGGGTGGGCGCGCACTGCGTCCTGGAAGTCGATCATGCCGACGCGGGCCGGGCCGTCGCGCTCTGGCAGCCAGATCAGGTTCTCCGCGTGATAGTCCCGGTGGGCCATGACCGAGGCCCCAGCCGCGCCGGAGGCGACGATTGGCGCCCAGGCGGCGCGCCAGTCGGCGACGGCGGCGGCGTCGAAGCGAACGCGGTCGTCGAGCTTCGGCAACCATTCGACGAACAGGTCGGCCCCACCCTGAAGCGCCGTCTCGTCATAGGTCAGCAATGGCCAGTCGCCGCCGGGGCCGTGCAGGGTTTCGGGCGGAGCGCCGGCCTCGTGCAGAACGGCTAGGGCCTCGATGGCGGCCAGATAAAGCGGCGTCTCGTCGGCGCCGCTCTCGATCACGCGGGCGAAAAGGTCGTCGCCGAAATCCTCCAGCACGGCCAGGCCGTTGGCGGCGTCCAAGGCCGGGATTTCGGGGGCGGACAGGCCCAGAGATTTCAGATGGGCGGCGACGGCGGCGAAGGCCTCGATCCGGCCAGCGGATAGGCGGGCGACGGCGTTCCAGCCTGCGGCGTGGCGCTGCTCGGGCGTCCAGCCTGGATCGCACGGCTGGCTTTCGGCGGCGGGCGCCTGATCCATAAGCATCAGGGTCGGGCCAGTCTCAGGCGTCAGCCGCTCATAACGCCGCGTCGAGGCGTCGCCGGGAAGGGGGGCGCGCGCGGCGTCGGCCAGGCCGGCGGCCTTCAGGAAGTCGAGACGGAGGGTTTCGCGGTCAGACATGCAGATCCTTCAGCCTCGTCTCCCATCGGCCTACGCCGGAAACGGTCGCAAGGCGGCCGTCGCCCTGTTCGGAGATTTCGATAATCAGCTGGTCCGCTCCTAAGAATCGGCCAGGATCGTCGCCCAGACGCTCGGGCCATTCGATCACGGCGCATCCCTCATCCAGCGCCTCGTCCAGCCCGATCTCGAACGCCTCTTCCGGCCGGGTCAGGCGGTAGAGGTCGAAATGGGCGACGGGCGGGTCGCTTTCGTAGAACTGAACCAGGGTGAAGGTCGGGCTGGGCACGTCCTCATCCGGCGTGGTCAGGGCGCGGATCAGGCCGCGCGCCAGGGTCGACTTGCCCATGCCCAGCGGACCGTAGAGCAGCAGACTGTCGCCCGCCGCCAGCAGGGGGGCGATGGCCTGGCCCAAGGCGGTGGTGGCCTCGGCGTCGGTCAGGGCGATCTTCATGGAAACACCGCGTCGTGGTCGGCGGCCAGGGTCCGCTCGGTGAAGGTCTTCAACGCCTCGGTGGCCTTGCCAGCGTCCACGTCCAGCCGATCGGCGGGAATGGGCAGGCCGACATCGACGCCGAACGGCTTGCCTTCCTTGTTCAGCAACTCGTGGAACAGGGTCACGTCGCGCAGCTCCTGCGAGACCTTGTCGAACAGGTGAAACAGCCGGCTGTACGGGCCGGTGACGTGCATGGGTACGACCGGCGCATCGTATTTGCGCGCCATCGAAGCGGCGGTCGGGGCCCATCCGGGATCGGTCAGGACGCCGTTCTTCTCGCGCGCCAGACGGCCGGCGGGGAACATGACGACGCAGCGTTCAGCCTCGAACGCCTCCCTGGCGGCGTTCAGTGTGGCGCGGGTCTTTTCGCGGGTGCGTTTGTCGTGGACCCATTCGACGGGGATGATGGTCTCGTCCAATCGCGGCGAGACGCGGATGGCGTCGGCGTTGGCGAAGAAGATCATGTCGCTGCGCCGCTGCTTGATCGCGTCGAACACGGCGACCCCGTCGGCTATGCCGGTGGGGTGGTTGCAGACGACGACGCAACGGCCGCTCGCCGGCAGACGGTCCAGGTTCGTCGTCGTCACCTTCAGCCTCAGCAGGTCCGAGACGTAGTCGAAGGTCTCGGTCCCCGACAGGTCGCGTATGGCGTCGGCCATCCGCACCGCCGCCCCATAGCCCAGCACGCCGTAGAGCGCCGGCCGCACGACCGGCCACAACGGCGAGGCGGTCAGGCGCGGGGCGCGTTCGGCGATCAGCACATCGACGATGTGGGGCTGACGGCGGGCGGGAAGGGTGGCGGCGGTCATGAAAGATCGCTTGTCGCCGGTTCGGTCGGAGGGGGCAAGATGCGCGGCGTCGTGGACGCTTGGCGATCGGACGGGCGGCCCCTATCACTGTCGAAAAGCTGTGGGGGATGAAGACATGACGCGTACACGCTGGATGGCGGCGGTCGCCTTTGGAAGCCTGATCCTGGCCGCTGCGCCGAGCCTGGCGCAGCAGGCCTCGCCGGCGCCGGCCGCCGCCCCCGCCGTCCAAGCGCCCGCATCGCGCGGCCTGTCGCTGAAAGATTTGGCGATGATGGAGCGGGTCAGCGAGCCGCGCGTCTCGCCGGACGGCCGCCAGATCCTCTATGCCGTGCGCACCACCGACTGGGACGGCAACAAGGGCGTCAACGGCCTGTGGCTGGCCGACGTCGCCCCCGGTCAACAGTCCGGCGAGCCGCGCAAGTTGGCGATCTCGGAAGGCGGCGCCTCGGGCGCGCGCTGGGCGCCGGACGGCGGGGCGATCTATTTCCTGTCGTCGCGGGGCGGATCGAACCAGGTCTGGCGCACGGATGCGGCCGGGATGGCGGCGGCCCAGGTGACGACCCTGCCTTTCGACGTGTCGGGCTTCCGCATCGCGCCGGATGGCAGGTCGCTGGTCTTGGCCGTCTCGGTCTTCGTCGATTGCGACACCCTGGCCTGCACCAAGACGCGGTTGGATGCCCGGGGCAAATCGACGATCCAGTCCTATGACCGTCTGCCGCTGCGCGACTTCGACCACTGGGTCGATACGCGCCGCACCCATCTGTTCGTCCAGCCGCTGAACGGGTCTGGTTTGAGTGGCGGCGAACCGCGCGACCTGTTGGCGGGTCTCGATGCCGATGTCTCGGCCGGCGATTCCAGTTTCGACATTTCGCCGGACGGCCGAACCCTTGTTTACGGCACGCAGACGCAAGGGGCGGGCGAACCCTTCACTAGCAACAGCGACGTCTTCCGCGTGGCGTTAGATGGCGGGACGCCGGTCAATCTGACGGAAGGCAACAAGGGATCGGACGGCAATCCGGTCTTCTCTCCGAACGGTCGCCAACTGGCCTGGCTGTCGGCGCCGCGAGAGAACGTCGGCGGGGATCAGGCGGCGGTCTGGGTAGCGGACGCCGATGGCTCCGGCGCGAGGAAGCTGACCGACTGGGATCGCGGCGCGGGCGGCCTGCAATGGCGCACCGATGGCCGGTCGCTGCTGGTCTCGGCGGCGGACGAGGGCCAGAACCGGCTGTTCTCGGTCGACGCCCGCACCGGCCGGATCACGCTCCTGACCGGAAACGGCACGGTTGGCGCCTATGAGGAGAAGGCCGGGGTCCTGGCCTATGCCCACGAAAGCTTCGTCGCCCCGACCCAGATCTTTGTTCAGACGCGCGGCGAACCCCGCCAGATCAGCCGCCAGAACGCCGAGGTGCTGGCGCAGATGGACCTGCCCAAGGGCGAGGCCTTCACCTTCGCCGGCTGGAACAATGAGCCGGTGCAGGGCTGGGTGTTCAAACCGGCGGGCGCGGTCGAGGGCCGGCGCTACCCGGCGGTCTATCTGATCCACGGCGGGCCGAAATCGCCCTGGACCGAAAACTGGTCCTATCGCTGGAATCCGCAGGTCTATACTGCGGCGGGCTATGCTGTGGTGATGATCAACTTCCACGGCTCGCCCGGTTACGGCCAGGCCTTCACCGACGCGATCAACGACCATTGGGGCGACCGGCCGCTGGAGGACCTGGAGAAGGGCTGGGCGGCGGCGCTGTCGAACAATCCGTGGATCGACGGCGACCGAGCCTGTGCGCTGGGCGCCTCCTACGGCGGCTATATGGTCAATATGATCGCCGGAAAGTGGAATGGGCCGTGGCGCTGCCTGGTCAACCACGCCGGGGTGTTCGACGTACCCCAGCTGATGAACGCCATGGATATCGGCAACTTCATCTGGGAGTTCGGCGGTCCGAGCTGGGAGCGCAAGGCCGTCTATGACGCCTTCAACCCTGAAACCTATGCCGGCGACTGGAACAAGCCGATGCTGGTGCTGCATGGCTCCAAGGACTTCCGCGTGCCGATGGAGCAGGGGCTGGCGACCTTCTCGGCGCTTCAGCGTCAGGGCGTGCCCAGCCGCTTCGTCCATGTGCCGGACGAGAACCACTGGGTGCTGAAACCCCGGACCTGGGTCGACTGGCAGCAGGAAATCCTGGATTGGGTCGGTCGCTATACGGCGCCGGCGGGCTGAGCGACCCATTGACGCGCCTTGGCAGGGTGCTACGCCTCGCGGCCAGAAAGCTTCGCGAGGAAGATCTTGATGCGTCACCGTTCCCTTCTGTCCGCCGCCTGCGCGGCTGTTGCGCTGATGAGCGCCGCGCCTGCCCTGGCCCAGGTGCCGCCCGCGCCGGTTCCGGCCGCGCCCGCGACGCCTGACGCCTTCACCTATCAGGACATGATCTCGGCCAATCGGCTGGGCGATCCGCAGGTGTCGCCGGACGGCCGCTATGTCGTCTATTCGGTCACGACCACCGATGTTCAGGCCAACAGCCGCGCCGGCAGCCTGTGGATCCTGGACCTGAACGCACCGGACACGGCGCCGCGCCGCCTGGCCATCTCGGATCAGGGCGCCAACACCGCGCGCTGGGGCGGGGACGGCAATCTGTATTTCCTGTCGGGCAAGTCGGGCGCGAGCCAGGTCTGGCGGGTGGCCTCGCCCACGTCGGCGCCGGTTCAGGTGACGAACCTGCCCACCGACGTGAACGCCTATCGGATCAGCCCTTCGGGCGACAAGGTGGCGGTGTCGCTGGCCGTCTATCCGAACGCGGCCGACCTGAACGCCTCGGTCCAACAGGGCAAGGCCATCGCCGAGCAGAAAACGACGGGCCAGGTCTATGACCGCATGTTCGTGCGTCACTGGGACACCTGGAACGACCACACCCAGAACCACCTGTTCGTCCAGTCGATCGGCCGCGACGGCAAGGCTACGGGCACGCCGACCTGGATCACCAAGGGCTTTGACGGCGACACGCCCTCCAAACCCTTCGGCGACGAAAGCGAGTTCGTCTTCACGCCGGCGGGCGACGCCGTGGTCTTCTCCGCGCGTCTCGCCGGTCAGACCGAGCCGTGGAGCACCAACTTCGACCTGTGGAAGACCAACGGCCTGTCGGGCGACGGCACCTTCACCAACCTGACCGACGGCAACGACGCCTGGGACACCGGCCCGGTCTTCTCGCCGGACGGACGGACCCTGGCCTATCGCGCCATGGCGCGGCCGGGCTTCGAGGCCGATCGCTATCAGATCGTGCTGATGGACGTCGAAACGGGCCAGAAGCGCGAGATCGCCTCGAACTGGGATCGCTCGGCCGACACGCTGCAATGGTCGCGCGATGGGCAGACGCTGTACACGACGGCAGGCGACGTCGGCTCGACCAAGCTGTTTTCGGTGGATACGCGCAACGGCGTGGTCACGCCGATCACGGGCGCGGGCCACGTCTCGGCCTTCCAGCAGACGCCGTCGGGCTTCGTCTTCGCCCAGGACAGCCTGCGCGAGCCGGGCGACCTGTATTTCAAGACCTATCTGGGTCGCGAAATGCCGCGTCGTCTGACGCAGTCCAACCCCGCCTTCGCCGCCAAGCAATTTGGTGAGTATGAGCAGTTCAGCTTCGCCGGCTGGAACAACGAGACAGTCCACGGCTATGTCATCAAGCCGGCTGGATACGTGGAGGGCCGCAAATATCCGGTCGCCTTCCTGATCCACGGCGGGCCGCAAGGTTCGTTCGGGGACGGCTGGTCCTATCGCTGGAACCCCGAGACCTATGCGGGCGCGGGCTATGCGGTGGTGATGATCGATTTCCACGGCTCGACCGGCTACGGCCAGGCCTTCACCGACGCGATCAGCCAGCACTGGGGCGACCGCCCGCTGGAAGACCTGCAGAAGGGCTGGGCGGCGGCTCAGGCGAAATACAGCTTCCTGGACGGCGACAACGCCTGTGCGCTGGGCGCCTCCTACGGCGGCTATATGATCAACTGGATCGCCGGCAACTGGTCGAACGAATTCAAGTGCCTGGTCAATCACGACGGCGTCTTCGACACCTTCGGCATGGGCTATTCGACCGAAGAGTTGTGGTTCACCGAATGGGAATACGGCGGCACGCCCTGGGACAAGCCGGAGGGCTATCAGAAGTTCAACCCGGCCAACCACGTCGATAACTGGAAGACGCCGATGCTGGTGGTTCAGGGCGACCGCGACTTCCGCATCCCGACCGCCCAAGGCCTGTCGACCTTCACCGCCCTGCAACGGCGCGGCATCGACAGCCGCCTGATCGTCTTCCCCAACGAAAACCACTGGGTGCTGAAGCCGGTCAACAGCCTGCAATGGCACAATGAGGTGTTCGGCTGGCTGAACAAATATCTGACGCCGACGCAGTAACAGGCGTCCGTCCGGAAGACAAAAAAAGGGCGCGGTCCGACGACCGCGCCCCTTCTTCATGCGCGTTTGGTCGGGGTCAGAGCGCGGCGCGCTGCATCGGCGCCCCGGCCAGGCGGTCATACTGATGCGCGGTCATGCAGCGCGGCGCGGCCCACCGCTGGCCCGACTGATAGGCGGCGACCGCCTGTTGAGCCGTGACGAAGGTGGGCGTTGCGCCATGGTCGCGTTGATAGGCTGTGCGTGAGGCCACGTCGGTTCCGCAAACCTTGACGGCTTGCAGCACGGCCGCGCGCTCGGCGGGGCGCGGACTTTGCGCCAGCGCCGGCGTCGTTGTGGCCGCCAGGGCGGCGGCGATCAGGGCGGGGGTCAGAAAACGGGTCATCGGCAATCCTCCACGGCCTGAATTAAGATCAGGACTCTGATGAATTATGCGCCGATCCTGAGATTTGTAAAGATTATGCGACAACTTCGCGTCAAATCGACGACAAGCTGACCCTGCGGCGCCAAACTGAAGCTGGTGCGTTTCCTCTGGCTGACGGAGACGAGCGATTGTCGAACCCATGGAATTGGCGCACTTTTCGAGCCGACCTGAACCGGCGGGCATGGGCACCGGCCGGGGCGCGTTTGCGCACCTGGCGCGACTGGGTGCGCGACAACGATCCCGTCTATGCGGCGGCTCGGCGGCCGGGGGCTGCAGAAAAATGGGCGGCGGGCATGGTGCTGGTTCTCGTGGCGGCCGTGATTCTTTTCCTGGCCCTGTTCGACTGGAACATGCTGCGCGGGCCCATCGGCCGCTGGGCCTCGGTCAAATACGATCGCGAAATCGCCCTGACCGGCGATCTGGACGTCAATCTGTTCAGCTGGACGCCGTCCGCCGTGGTGCGGGGGTTGAAAATCGGCGGCCCCGACTGGGCGCGCGATCGCAACACGGCAGACGTCGATGAGGTCCAGGCCTCGGTTCGGCTGAGAAAGCTGCTGGCCGGTCAGGTGGAGATGCCCCTGCTGAGCTTCACCCGGCCCCGGGTCGTGCTGATCTCCACCAAGGACGGCCGCAAGAGCTGGCAGTTGAATCCCAACAAGCCCGATGACGGCGAGGGGCTGAACCTGCCGGTCATCCAGCAACTGGTCATCAAGGACGGCCAGCTGAACTTTGAGGAACAGCGGCGCGGACTGACGCTGGAGGCGGCGGTCAATGCGCGTGAGGCGTCCAGCGGCCAGGCCGGCTTCGTGCTGGACGGGCGCGGCGATGTGCGCGGCGCACCCATGACCGTCAGGATCGAGGGCGGTCCCTTCATCAACATCCGACGCGACCGTCCCTATCGGTTCGAGGCGGATGTGACCGGCGCGGATTCGTCCCTGGTCGCCAAGGGGGCGATCACTCGACCGTTCGATCTGGGGCGGTTCGATGCGACCATGACGATCCAGGGCCGCAACATGTCGGACCTCTATCTGCTGACCGGCGTCGCCCTGCCCAATACGCCGCCGTATCGGCTATCGGGGGCGCTGAACCGCGATCGGCGGGTCTGGACCTTCAAGGATTTCGACGGACGCGTCGGCGCGTCCGATCTGTCGGGCGAGGTGAAGGTCCAGTCGGGCCAGCGGCTGCGCGTCGACGCCGACCTGACCTCGCGCCGTCTGGACATCGACGATCTCGCCGCCGTCTTGGGCGCGCGGACCCGGACCAATGCGGCGGGCACCGACACCGAGGCGCCGGTTGTGGTCGGCGGCAAGCTGCTGCCCGACGCCAAGCTGCAGACCGAACGGCTGCAGACCATGGATGGGACCCTGTCCTATCGGGCCGGATCGGTGAAGGCGAACGCCTTCGACGTGCGTCAGGTGAACCTGGGCGCCGACCTGAAGGACGGCATCCTGAAGCTGGATCCGATCAGCTTCGACTTCAATCGCGGCGCGCTGAACGGCACGGCGCGGATCGATGCGACGAAGGACGCCCCCTACAGCACGGTCGATCTGCGTCTAGCCGGCTATCCACTGGAGTCCATCATCCCGGCGCGCAACGGCTCGGCGCCCGTCACCGGCAGGGCGCTGGGCCGGGCGAAGCTGGAGGGCCCGGGCGCCTCCATCCATGATTTCGCCGCCGCGTCGAAAGGCTCGCTCAGCCTGGTGGTGCCGAACGGCAAGATGCGCGCAGCCTTCGCCGAACTGCTGGGCATCAACGCCAGCGCGGGTCTGCTGAAGCTGTTGAGCGGCGACCAGTCGGAAAGCCAAATTCGTTGCGCCGTCGCCGATTTCAACGTCAGCGGCGGCATGGCGACCGCCCGCACCTTCGTCATCGATACCGATGTGGTGCTGGCCCAGGGCAAGGGCAGCATCAATCTGGGCGCCGAGACGATGAACCTGCGGATCGAGGGCGAATCCAAGAAGCCGCGACTGTTGCGCCTTTGGGCGCCGATCACAGTCTCGGGCCCCCTGACCGCGCCCAAGGTCGGGGTCGATGTCGGTTCGGTGGTGTCGCAGGGCGGTCTGGCGGGCCTGCTGGGCGCGGTGGTGGCGCCGGTGACGGCCCTGTTCGCCTTCGTCGATCCGGGCCTGGCCGAGGACGCCGACTGCGGCCGGCTGATCGCCAACGCCCGCTGATCGTTGATGACGACGACCGATCCGGCGATCCAAGCGTATTGTGGGTGATGGAGCCTTTCGCATGACACGCCGTGGACTGTTCGCACCTGCCCTTGGGCTTCTCGCCGCCGCATGCTCGCCGCTGAGCCTGCTGAACACCTTGGGACCGAGAGACGGCGGCGTGCGACGCGTCGCGCGCGACATTCCCTATGGCGACGATCCGCGCCAGCAGATGGATGTCTATGCGCCAACCGCGCCTGGCCCCTATCCAACGCTGGTCTTCTTCTATGGCGGCGGCTGGGATTCAGGCTCGCGCGGCCAGTATGGCTGGGCGGCGCAAGCCTTGGCGGCGCGCGGATTCGTGGTCGCCCTGCCGGACTACCGCGTCGTGCCCCAGGTCGTCTTCCCGGCTTTCATCGAGGACGCGGCCGCCGCCACGGCCAAGGCGGCCGAGGTGGTTGGGCAATACGGCGGCGATCCGGCGCGGCTTGGCGTGCTGGGCCATTCGGCGGGCGCGCATCTGGCGATGATGATCGCCCTGGATCGACGCTATATGGCCGCTGTCGGTCGGCCTGACCTGATCAAGGCGGCGGCAGGTCTCGCGGGCCCCTACGACTTCCTGCCATTCGACGTGGCGGCGTCGCAGAACGCCTTTGGGCGCGCGCCGGATCCGACCCTGACCCAGCCCGTCACCTTCGTGCGCGCCGACGCCCCGCCGATCTGGCTGGGCCACGGCACGGCCGACACAGTGGTCCACGACGAGGACACGGTCATTCTGGATGATCGGATGCGCGCGGTGGGCGGGCGCTCGGAAGCCAAGCTCTATCCGGGTCTGGACCACGCCGACCTGATCGCGACCTTCTCGCCCCTGTTCCGCAAGAAGGCGACGGTGCTGGCCGATGTGACGGGGTTCTTCCACCGGCAGCTGGGCTGAACCGACGAAGAGTGGTGCGGGCGGCCGGGGTCGAACCGGCACTCCTTTCGGAACTGGATTTTGAGTCCAGCGCGTCTACCAATTCCACCACGCCCGCAGCGGAAGGACCGCCTCATGCCACAGAGGGATGAGGCGGGTCCAGCCTTTGTGTCACTGCATGATGAAGTTGACGCGGAAGGCCATCATGCGCGGCGCGGTCGGTTGGTCGCCGTCATAGGCGACGGTGGCGTCGCGGGCCGCCTTAAGCACCGCTTCGCCGAAGCGACCATCGGCGGGATGTTCGGTTTCGATGACGCAGTCGCGCAAGCGACCGTCAGGCTGGGCGACGCATGTGGCGACGGCGAAACCCTCCGAATAGTTGGTGGCGGGATAGCGCGGACGAATCTGACGCGCCCATCGCATTCCAACCTGCAGACCTTCCTCGGAGATGGCGTCGAGTTCCTGGTCGCGAGGGTCAACAAGCGGGCGGCCGCAGGCCGTCAGGGTTTCGTCGATCGCCGAACCGGACGCAGGGAGTTCCAGATCATAGCGGAGGTTTCGACCCGCGCCGCCGCCATCGGGCACGATGATCTGAATGCGTCCGCCTTGGCGAAGTTCGCGGGCAAAGGGGGCTGGAAAATCGGCGACGGCGCCCGCACGATCGGTCGTGACGTTCCAGCGCCATTCCTTGGCTTCTTCGTCTCGAAAGATGATTGTGATCGGGCGCGTTTTCGTCCGGCGCGCCACCTCCGGCAACCCGAACAGCAGCGCCGAATAGGCGCCGTCCATGCAGCGAGTCGCGATCGACAGGCCCGGCGTGGTCGTGACGTAAGCGATTGTCGATTTCTTTCGGGCGTCCTTGACCAGATCCCAGTCTTCGCCGGTGTTCGGCGCATCCTGCGAGACGGCTGAGCCGGCCGACAAGGCGACAGCGAGAGCGACTACGGTGCTCTTCATGCGACGACCTCCACATGGCTATCCATGCCGCCGGACTGGATGCGGCGGGCGCGGATGTACATTTCGATGCGCTGCATCACGATCAGGCCCATGGCGAAGACCAGGAAGGCGTCGGTGACGGCCAGGGCGTTCAGATGCCAGGCGGCGGCGTGGCTTTCGATCAGGTCGCGCAGCAACGACCGGCCGGCGAACAGCACGACCAGCAGGATCAGCCCCAGAGGCGAGGCCTGGGCCATCAGGGAGCCGTCCGGCTCCTTTTCGATGGTGACGGTCTTGCCGCGATACCAACCGGCGACGCCGCCCAGGATCCCGCCGATGGCCAGAACCGCCCAGGCGTCGGGGCCGAACGGCGCAGGGGCCATGTTCGGGTTCTGCGCCGACCCCCAGATGCCCAGGCCGATCAACGGCAGGACGATGGCCGGCATAACCCACAGCAGGTGCGGCTTCAGCACACGCTTCCTGCGGTTCTTCAGCAGCACGACCACCAGCATGATCGGGATCATGAGCAGTGGGATCAGTTTTTCAGGCGGCACGTCGTCTCTCCCCAAAGACCGGATGCGGACTCCCCCGAGACCGCTGTCAGCACCCTAGCGGCGTCAATCCGCGCTGGATAGCGGCGCGACCGTCTGTTCGATGGCGCCGAAGATCGAATGATGACGCGCGTCCAGCATTTCGATCCGCACCGTGTCGCCGTGTTTCAGGAAGGGCGTCTCGGCCGCGCCGCGCAGGATCGTCTCGACCGTGCGGACCTCGGCGATGCAGGAGTAGCCCAGGCCGCCTTCCGAGACCGGCTTGCCGGGGCCGCCGTCGGCGTCCTTATTCGACACCGTGCCCGAGCCGATGATGGTGCCAGCGCCCAGCGACCGGGTCTTGGCCAGATGGGCGATCAGGGTACCGAAATCGAATGTCATGTCGACGCCGGCGTCGGCCTTGCCGAAGTCCTGGCCATTCAGCTGAACGTTCAGGGCGCCGTGCAGCTTACCGTCCTTCCATCGGTCGCCCAGCGCCTCGGGCGTGACCAGAACGGGCGACAGGGCGCTGGCGGGCTTGGACTGGACGAAGCCGAAACCCTTGGCCAGTTCGGCAGGGATCAGGTTGCGCAGGCTCACGTCGTTGACCAGGCCGACCAGGCGAATGGCGTCGAGCGCCTGTTCGCGCGTCGCGCCCTGAGGCACGTCGCCGACGATCACGACGATCTCGGCCTCCAGGTCGCAGCCCCAGGCCTCGTCGGCCAGCGGGATCGGATCGCGCGGCGACAGGAAGCTGTCGGAGCCGCCCTGGTACATCAGCGGGTCGGTCCAGAAGCTCTCGGGCATGTCGGCGCCGCGCGCCTTACGCACCAGTTCGACGTGGTTCACATAGGCCGAGCCGTCCGCCCACTGATAGGCGCGGGGCAGGGGGGAGGCGGCGTCGCGCTCATGGAAGCGGCCGCGCGGCACGGCCCCATGCTCCAGGCTTTCGGCTAAGGCCTCGAGGCGGGGCCCGCAACGGTCCCAGTCATCCAGCGCCGCCTGCAGCGTCGGGGCGATCAGGAAGGCGTCGGTGAACCAGTTCAGGTCCTGGGAGACGACAACGAGGCGGCCGTCGCGGCCGTGCTTGAGCGAGGCGAGTTTCATGACCAAGGCCTAGACCGGATTTGCGATATTGGGAACGACGGAATCAGTCGGTGGCGGTCAGCAGGGCGCGGGCCTCGGCGCCGGTGCGGGCGGCGCGGTCGCGGACCTCGACCTCGACGATGACGCCGCCCTCAGGCTCGACGGCCCACAGGTAGCGACGCTCGACCTCGACCGTGCGGCCGGAAGGGGCGAAGCCTTCGTAACTGTCGCCCCAGGGGGTGATCTTGCTGACCTCGACGAAGGGCATGGCGCAGGCGGCGTCCAACTCCTCGTTGGCCATCACGGTCAGTTCGTCATCGGATGCAGGCATGGGTCTCGGTCTAGGAAAAAAGAGTCTAATTCGTCTAATTGGTCTGAACGGGTGCTCAGGGTTCGTCGGCGTAGATGGCGACGCGGGCGCGGTTGGTCGATGAGGCCGCACCGCGATACATGCCCGAGGTGGACATGGCGAAGGCGGGGCGGCCATCCATTCCCATGACGATGACGCCGCCCTTGCCGCCCAGCCTTTCGGCGTCAGCGATCTCCGCCTGACCGGCGGCCTGCGTCGCCGCCCCTCCTGCAATCCGCGCGCAGATGTCGCGGGCGACGGTAGCGCGGATGAAATATTCGCCGTCGCCGGTGGCGGACACCGCGCAGCCGTCGGCGTTGGAGGCATAGGTGCCGGCGCCGATGATCGGCACGTCCCCGACCCGGCCCCAGCGTTTGGCGGTCATGCCGCCGGTCGAGGTGGCGGCGGCGAGACGACCCTGGCTGTCCAGCGCCACGGCGCCGACCGTGCCGAACTTCTTCTCGTTCAGGGGCGGGGCGATTTCGGCTTGGGCGCCCGGTAGAGGCGCGCCGATGGGTCGCTCGGGGATCGGCTGTCCGGCCTCGGTCAGGGCTTTAACCAGTCCCTGCCACCGGCGCTCGGTGAAGAAGAAGGCCGGATCGACCTGCTCCAGCCCGACCGAGGCGGCGAAGGCGTCGGCGCCGGGTCCGATCAGCATGACGTGGGGCGACCGCTCCATCACCGCGCGGGCGGCGGCGACGGGATGACGGGTGGTGGTCAGGCCGGCGACGGACCCGGCGGTCAGGTCCGATCCGTTCATGATGGCGGCGTCCAGCTCGTTACGGCCGGCCGCAGTGAAGACCGCCCCGCGCCCGGCGTTAAACAGAGGATCGTCCTCCATGACCTGAACGGCGGCCTGGACCGCATCCAGCGCGGTGCCGCCGCTGTTCAGCACGGCCGAACCGGCGTCCAGCGCGCCTTTCAGCGCCGCGCGATAGGCTGCGTCCTGCTCGGGCGTCAGGCTGGCCCGCTCGATCACGCCGGCCCCGCCGTGGATCGCCAGCGACCATTGCGGCGCGGCGTCCTCGGCGTACGCCGAGGAAAAATACAGTGCAAAGAGTGCAATCATTCCCGAACAGGCGATGCGCATCGTGAACCTCCTCCGCGCCGAAAACACAGTGCAATCGGTGCACTCTACCCCAAGGACGCCGGTCGATCGCAGTGTAACGCCGCGTTCGGGCGTGTCAGGTCGATTGGCCGAAGAAAATCGGAAAGGCCGAAAGATCAGAGGATTGGTCCGCGGCGATAGGATGTTTGCAGATGAGGGACGGAGCCTTGCTGCGCCGCAGGGCCGCTTTCGGCCAAACGGATGGGGCGCTAATCAACCAAGCTCGGGCCTCATCGGCCGAGGCACTCAGCGGCGGCTGCGCGTCTTTTTCAAGCGGTCCACCAGCATCGCTCCGCTAGACGTCAGCAAGCACATTGGCACAATCCACGGCTGATACTGTTCGCCGCTGCTCCCATAATGGACGAGCAAGGCGACGATGATTGTCGCCAGCATCCAGAGCGAAAGGGTGGCGTAGGCGACAAGTAGGACTGGATCGCGGGTCATCTGAGGCTATCCAAGGTTGCGCCTGAAGTCTGACCAAACTTTCTTGAAGTTGTCCACCAAAAGGCCTGTCCAATCGGAGTAAAACTCCCTCCCCGTAGAGGGCCGATGTCTGGCCCGCCTCACCCCCTGTGGTGCAGCCGCTTCCACACCTGATAGCCGATGATGGGGGCGAAGCCGCAGAGGAGGGCGGCGATCAGGACCATCCAGAAACCGCCGCCCAGCCAGTATTCGCCGGCCAAAGCACCGGCGCCGGCCGCCAGGACCGGGCCGAGCCAGGGCAGCCAGGTCGGCGGCCGCATCGTCATTCAGGCGTCGACCTTGATGACGCCGCGACGGATCTGGTCCAGCTCGATGGAGTCGAACAGGGCCTGAAAGTTGCCGTTGCCGAAGCCTTCGTTGCCCTTGCGCTGGATGATCTCGAAGAAGATCGGGCCAAAGGTGTCCTGGGTGAAGATTTGCAGCAGTAGGCCTTCCTCGTCCGAGCCGTCGATCAGGATGCGGTTCTTGCGCATCCGCTCCACGTCCTCGCCATGGTTGGGCAGGCGTTTGTCGATCAGTTCGAAATAGGTCTCGATGGTGTCCTGGAAGGCGACGCCGCGTTCCTTCATCGCCTCGACCGTCTCGAAGATGTTCTCGGTCGTCAGGGCGATGTGCTGGATGCCTTCGCCGTTGTAGCGACGGATGAACTCCTCGATCTGGGAGTTTTCGTCCTGGCTTTCGTTCAGCGGGATGCGGATGGCGCGGTCGGGCGCGATCATGGCCTGGGAGAACAGGCCCGTCGCCTTGCCCTTGATGTCGAAATACTTCTGCTCTTCGAAGTTGAAGATCGAGTTGTAGAAGCCCGACCATGTGCGCATCTGGCCGCGACGGACGTTGTGGGTCAGGTGGTCCAGGATCTCCAGGCCCATCGAGTTCTTGCGCTCGGCCTCTTCCCAGCCCTCGATCTCGTCCCACGCGTCATAGAGCGAGCCGGAGTCGCCGTACTGATCGATGACATACAGCAGCGATCCGCCGATGCCTTGCAGGATGTAGGGATAGTCGTCGCCCAAAGCCCCGCCGGCGGCGTCCGTCGCGGCGACGGCGCCGCGAGCCAGGGCGCCCTCATAGGCGGCCTTGGCGTCGGTGGTGCGGAAAGCCATGCCGTTGGCGGACGGGCCGTGATCCTTGGCGAAGTCGGCGGCCTGACCCTTGGGCGAGCGTTGCACCAGGAAGCTGATATCGCCCTGCTTCAGGCGCACCACGTCGGTCTTGGGGTTCACGTGCGTCTGGCTGAAGCCCATCAGCTCCAGGCGCGAAATCATCGCCTCGGGCTCGGGGCCGGTGAATTCGACGAACTCGAACCCGTCGACGCCGAGGGGGTTTTCGAGGTCGATCTGTTCCGCCGTGGCCTGATCTTGGGCCTGGGTCATGTCGTTCATGGCGCGTCTCCCGCGTGATCTTGAGGGCGGTCCGGCCGCCGATTGGCGCGGAACCTAGTCACAGAAGACGACGGAGCCAAGACGAAGCCACGGGGTCGTGATGAGGGGCGGCCCCCAGCGCGTTCCGCTCAGCGCAGAACGGGCTCGGGATCGACCAGCCGGACGTCGTGCATCTGGTCCAGATAGGCCTCGTAGTAGCCCTTGTGCGAGGCGCCGACGATGGTCAGCATCCGCGTGCCTGGATAGAGGCCCAGGACATCGCGCATATTGGCGACCATGCGCAGGTTGCGGGTCTCCCAAAAGCCGAGGTAGCGGCGGCCGAAGGCCTGCGGCGACGGCTCGACCAGATTTGCGCCGAAATCGGACTGATAGGCCATGGCCGGGACGGTCGGCGCATTGTAGGCGCGGTACATCTGAAGAAGGCCGTCCGGCTGATTCAGGGCGGCGCTCAGACGTTCGTCTTCCGCCCGACGGGCCGTGCTGGCGGGATTGTCCCAGGCGGCCATGATGGCGTCCTGGGATGCCTTCTTCTTCCCGGGGTCGGCAGGGTCGGGCGAATCGGCGGAGTGGTCGTCGACGCTCCACAGCCGCTCCAGTCCCAGGCGCGCGGCCAGGGGGGCGGAGATCAGGAAGGTCTCGTTGGCCTGTTCCTCGATCTGGTTCAGCACGCCGACCAAGGCGTCGTTCAGGCCGTCCCCGGCGATGCGGTCCTGGGCGGGCAGGCGAAGCCACTGGACCAAGGCCGATCCGCGCTCGCCGGCCGCCAGGAAGACCGCCGCCAGATGACGCCGCTGGGCGGCCGTTGGGTTGGCGGGCCATGCGGCCAGCAGTCGCTCGGCCTCGGCGTTGGCGGCGGGTACGTCAAGGCCGCTCGCCAGGGCGGCGGGGGCGGGATCCCAGCAATAGGTCTCGACCGTCTCGGCATAGCGCGACGGATAGCGACGCAGGCTGTCGCATTGCAGGCCGGACAGGTCCTCCGTCGCGATGGCGGTCGGCTTCCACGCCGCCAACCGATCCAGCAGCGGCGACAGGCTTTCGACCTTGAAGCCGTCGCCCATGTTCGACAGGTGCGGCGTGCCCAAGACCAGAACCTCGTTCAGCGCGCCGGCTGGCGGTCCCTTCAGCTGATCGGGATGGAAAGGCTGGTGGTAGTCTTGGGCGGTTGCGGGCAGGGCGACGGCCAGCAGCGCGCCGACGGCGACGAACAGGATGCGGGAGATACGAAGAGGCAGAGCCATGACACGCCGTGAAAGGAATTTGAGAAGGATCGACCGTCAGTCGGTCATGCCACCTTCCACGGATCACCGCCCGGGCGCCCGTTAATTCTTGGACATCTAAGGCTACGCTTGCAGGGCTGGAACCGATGTCGGCGTCAGCCCGGCAACCAGCGCGTGGCCCATTCGGCGCCCATCAGAAGGCCTGTCCCGAGCGCGCCCAGGATAGTCAGCCAGACGGTCGTGACGGCGCAGCCGGCAAGGACGAACAGGCCGTCGCGCTGGATCAGGCCGACCGACAGCAGGGCCAGGGCGATCGACGGGATGGTGTTGGTCAGGGGCATAACGATTGTCACGGTCGCCAGGATCATGAAGACGGCGGCCAGCTTTTCGCCCGGGCCATCGGCGAAGCGGCGCAGGCGGGGGCGCGACAGCCGGTCGATCCAGCCCAGTTTGGTCTCGGCGAAATCGGCCATGGCCTTCAGCCAAGATCCTTTGCACCGCAGGTGCAGAAACCAGCGCGGCAGCCACGGCTCCTCACGCCCGACCAGCATCTGGCCGGCCAGCAGGATGACGATCAGCCCGACCACCTGCGGCACGCCGTAAAGGCCCGGCACCAGACAAGGGATGGAGAGCAGCAGGATCAACAGGCCGTAGGCGCGCTCGTCCAGCCGGTCGCGGATCTCATGCAGGGTCAGGCCTGCGTCGCCGCCGTCGTCGGCCAGCCGCCGCAGCAGTCGGGTGACGTTATGGCTGACGTCGTCCTGCTGGACCGTGGACGGGGAAGAGGCGGGGGTCGTCATTCAGGCGCTCTAGCAGGTGGACGTGACGGCCGAGGATGACGCAACGCCGCAGGGGTGCTAACGCGCCGTGCCGCCTTAAGGATCGCCATGCTGCGCAAACTCTATGACCGCGTCTTCGACCTGGCGCGCAGCCGCCATGCGACTAAGGCCCTGGCGGTCGTCTCCTTCGCCGAGAGTTCGTTCTTTCCAATCCCGCCCGACGTCATGCTGGCGCCCATGATCCTGGCGCGGCCGCAGAAGGCGTATTTCTACGCCGCCGTCTGCACCGTGGCGTCGGTGCTGGGCGGGATTCTCGGTTATGCGATCGGCTATTTCCTGACCGATCTGGGTCTGGCGATCATGCGGGTGCTGGGCCATTCGGACGGGCTGGAGCAGTTCCGCGCCTGGTTCGATCAGTGGGGCCTGTGGGTCATACTGATCAAGGGGCTGACACCCATCCCCTACAAGCTGGTGACCATCGCTTCGGGTCTGGCGGCGTTCAGCTTTCCGGTCTTCATGGCCGCGTCGGTCGTGACGCGGGGCGGGCGGTTCTTCCTGGAAGCGTGGATCCTGAAGCGCTGGGGGCCGGCCATGCTGGCGCAGGTGGAAAAGCGGCTGGCGATGTGGAGCGTGATCGGCCTGGTCGCGCTGGTCGCGTTGATCGTCGTCCTGAAGCTTATGTAGCGCCTGATCGGTTGAGGCGAAATCGCTTGGCGATTTCGGCGATGCCGTGAATCAGGCGCAAGCTCCAAGTCGACGCCGCGTTCGGGGCGGGGTAAGACCGTTTCAAGATGATCGATGTCTATCGCCTTCTGACCCGTTGGTGGACCGCCTTCGCCCTGGCGGCGTCGCTGGCCATGCTGGGCGCGGCCCATGCGTTCGAACGGTTCGGAGGCCTTGCGCCCTGCAACCTGTGTCTGAAGCAGCGCGAGGTCTATTGGGGCGCGGTGGTCGTCGCGGTGCTGGCCACGGGCTGGACCCTGTTCAGCGGCGGACGCCGGGGCACGCCGCGCATCGCGGCCTTCCTGCTGGCGGCTGTGTTCGCCACAGGCGCCATCACGGCCATTTTCCACATGGGCGGCGAATACAAATGGTGGGCGCTGCCTGCGACCTGTTCGTCCGTCGGCGGTTCGGTCGATATGGACAGCCTGACGGCGCTCGCCATGGGCACGGGGCCGGTGACCAAGGTGATCGGCTGCGGCGATGTGGCCTGGAGCTGGCTGGGTCTGTCGATGGCAGGATGGAACGCGATCATCGCCTCGGCGCTTGCGGTGTTCAGCCTGTTGGCGGCGAAACGTCCCAAGGACGCCCGCGCGCCCCGGATCGAAAAGGCCTGATGCGATGAGCCATTCCATTCCTCTCCCTCGTCCTGGCCAAGGCGCCGACAAGGCGCGGATGGACGAGATCCTGCGCGTTGATCACGCCGGGGAATATGCGGCCGTCCTGATCTATCGCGCCCAGAAGGCGGTGTTCGAAGGGCGCAAGGGGCGTGACGGCATCGCCCACGATCTGTCGGAGATGCAGGACCAGGAGGCGGTCCACCTGGCGCGCTTCGAGCGGCTGCTGAACGAGCGGCGGGTGCGGCCAACGGTCATGACGCCGTTGTGGCGCATCGCCGCCTCGGCCCTGGGCGCCGGCACGGCCCTGATGGGTGAAAAGGCGGCGCACGCCTGCACCGAGGCGGTCGAAAGCGTGATCGAGAAACACTATGCCGACCAGATCGCCGAGATCGGCGATCGCGACCCGGCCCTGGCCGCCGAGCTGAAGCAGTTCCGCGACGAGGAACTGGCCCACCACGACCACGCCATAGAACACGGCAGCCGCGAAGCGCCCGCCTATCGGCTTCTGTCCGGCGTGATCAAGGTGGGCTGCAAGGCGGCGATCAAGATCAGCGAGCGGGTCTGACGCGTCTCCTCCCCACCTGTGGGGAGGGGGACCGCGAAGCGGTGGAGGGGCTCTTGAAGTCCCATAGACGTTTGCGATGCGGCGAAGAGCCCCTCCGTCTCTCCGCTTCGCTACGAGCCACCTCCCCATGAAATGGGGAGGAGACAATTGGTTTCTCTCAATAGATCTCGAACAATCCCGCAGCCCCCATGCCGCCGCCGATGCACATGGTGACGACGCCGTATTTGGCGCCGCGACGCTTGCCCTCGATCAGGACGTGGCCGGTCATGCGGGCGCCGGACATGCCGTAGGGGTGGCCGATGGAGATGGCGCCGCCCGAGACGTTCAGCCGATCGTCGGGAATGCCCAGCGTGTCCTGGCAATACAGAACCTGGGCGGCGAAGGCCTCGTTCAGCTCCCAGATCCCGATGTCGTCGATGGTCAGACCGTGGCGCTTCAGCAGTTTGGGCACGGCATAGACCGGGCCGATGCCCATTTCGTCCGGCTCGCAGCCGGCGACCGCCATGCCGCGATAGGCGCCGAGCGGTTGCAGATTGCGCTTCACCGCCTCGCCGGCCTCCATGACGACACAGGCTGAGGCGCCGTCCGACAGTTGCGAGGCGTTGCCGGCGGTGATGAACTCGCCCGTCTGGATCTCCTCGCCGCCGCCGAAGACGGGCTTCAAAGCCTTCAGCCCTTCCAGCGTCGTATCGGGACGGTTGCCCTCGTCCTTGGACAGGGTGACCTCTTTCGATGAGGTCTGGCCGGTGGCCTTGTCCATGACCAGCATGGTGGTGGTCATGGGCACGATCTCGGCGTCGAAGCGGCCGGCGTCCTGGGCGGCGGCGGTGCGCTGCTGGGATTTCAGCGCATATTCGTCCTGGCGGTCGCGGCTGACGCTGTAGCGGCGCGACACCACCTCGGCCGTCTCCAGCATCGACATATAGATGTGGGGCGACAGCTTCAGCAGCGCCTCGTCCTTCATCCTGTACAGGTTCATATTCTGGTTCTGCACCAGGGAGATGCTTTCCAGCCCGCCGCCGACCGCCATCTTCTGCTGATCGAAGACGACCTGTTTCGCCGCCGTGGCGATGCCCATCAGGCCCGACGCGCACTGACGATCCAGGCTCATGCCCGGAACGGAAGAGGGCAGGCCGGCGGCGAGCGCGATCTGGCGCGCGACGTTGGTGCCGGTCGAACCCTGCTGCAGGGCCGCGCCCATGATGACATCCTCGATCTCGGCCGGATCGACGCCGGCGCGCTGGACCGCGTGCTTGACCGCATGGGCGCCGAGTTGCTGCGCCTGGGTGTCGTTGAAGGCACCGCGATAGGCGCGCCCGATGGGCGTACGGGCGGTGGAGACGATGACGGCTTCGCGCATGGGCTTTCCTCCTGGGGCTATCGCCCTTCGGGCTACTTGAGCCCATTCTTGTTTGGCCTATCGCGCTTGGCGCTGCTTGAGGCCGTTCCTGTTTGGCCTACGCGCGTTCGCGCTGCTTGAGGCCGGTTTCCTCTGACGCAAAGTTAGGCGCCTCACGTTGCGTCAACGCAAGACGCCTTGTTTGGTCAGCCGCCGTGCGCCTTCTGCGCCTTGGTCAGTTCGATCATACCCTGGGCGGCGCCCATGTCCGGCACGATCTCGCCCGCGCGGTCCGAAATGGCGTCGAAGCGGGCGGCGACCTGTTCGGGCGCATCGTCGCCGGTGATGAAGTCGCCTTGCGTCAGGGTGACATAGGCGCGTTCGAACCCGCCGGCGCCGGCGGCCAGGATGGCGCGGCTCGGCGCCTCCTGGCTGACCAGGTAAAGCAGGCCGGGCGTGACCAGAGCCGGGGCCAACGCCTCCAGCGGCAGGGCGGCGCCCAGATCCTCGGTCATGCGGGTGTGGGCGGTGGGCGCCAGACAGTTGACGCGGATGTCGTTCTTGGCCCCCTCGATCGACAGGGTCTGCATCAGACCGACAAGGGCCATCTTGGCCGCGCCGTAGTTCGACTGGCCGAAGTTGCCGTACAGGCCAGACGACGAGGTCGTCATCACGATCCGGCCGTAGTTCTGCCCGCGCATGATTTCCCACACGGCCTTGGTGCAGTTGACCGCGCCCATCAGGTGGACGTCGACGACGAAGCGGAAGTCCTCGATCTCCATCTTGGCGAAGGTCTTGTCGCGCAGGACGCCGGCGTTGTTCACCAGGATGTCGATCCGGCCCCATTTCGCCATGGCCTGATCGACCATGGCCTGGACTGCGGCGAAGTCCGTCACCGAGGCCGCATTGGCCACGGCCTCGCCGCCGGCCGCCACGATTTCGGCGACGACCAATTCCGCCGCTGTCGCCGACCCGCCGGAACCGTCGCGCGCTCCGCCCAGATCGTTGACCACCACCTTGGCCCCGCGCGCCGCCAGAGCGAGCGCGTGTTCGCGCCCCAAGCCGCCACCGGCCCCCGTTACGATCGCCACCTGTCCGTCAAACCGCATCGCCATAATCCGTCTCCTGTCGCAGGCGCCCAATGTGTTGAAACGGCGCCACAGTCGACACAATCCTAATCCCGGAGCGGAACCGCGCGCCAGCCACGCCGTTCGGCTCGGGAACGCTGTGCCAGTGCGCAGCTTCGCGCAATTCACACAGTGAGGAAGCTATGAAGCTTAAACTTCTCGCCTCTGTCGCCGCAGCCGGGCTGTTCGCAGCTGGCGCCGCATCGGCAGAACCCAATGGCTGGTACGGCGCCATCGACGCCGGCTATCGCGTCATGGACGATATTAACATGGAGGCCGCTTCGACTGGCTTCAACCATGTTTACGAAGCTGAGCAAGGTTGGGCGGCATTTGCTCGTCTGGGCTACCGTTTCAACCCCAGCTGGCGGGTTGAATTGGAAGGTGGCTATCGCTCGGGCGACATCGGCACAGTGCGTGCGCCTAACGGTGGCGCTGGTGGTCTCTGCAAC